>DFWZ01000005.1:1714-8836 GCA_002381565.1 Gallionella sp. UBA4121 | reverse complement strand
ATCACCGGACCCAATGCCAGCGCAGGCACAAAGGTCAGCGCCCCTACCAGCAACACCGTGCCAACCAGCAGCCAGACAAACATCGGCGTGTGCGTCGCCATGCTGCCCACGCTTACCGGGATGCGTTTCTTGGCTGCCAGCGAACCTGCCAGCGCGAGTACCGGAATCATCAGCCAGAAGCGTCCCGCCCACACGGCAAAACCCAGCGCGATGTTATAGAACGGCGTATTCGCAGAGATACCGGCGAAAGCACTGCCGTTATTGCCGACCGCCGACGAGAAGGCATACAGCACTTCGGAAAAGCCATGCGCACCGGGGTTAAAGATACTGCTCTTGCCTGCTGCTAGCATCACAGCCAGCGCGGTACCGCCCAGTATGATGAACGGCGGCAACAGGATCACCAGTGAGGCCATCTTGATGTCAAACGCTTCTATCTTCTTGCCCATATATTCCGGGGTGCGGCCTATCATCAACCCTGCCAGGAACACCGCGATCACCGCATAAACCAGCATGCCGTAAAGACCGGAACCGACTCCGCCGAATACCACTTCACCCAGCTGGATTTGCGCCATGGTGACCATGCCGCCCAGCGGCGTGAAGGAATCGTGCATCGCGTTCACCGCGCCGCAGGAAGCCGCCGTGGTGATCGTGGCGAACAGTGCGGAGTTGACGATACCAAAGCGCGTCTCCTTGCCTTCCATGTTGCCGCCGGATTGCATGGTGGACAGGTTCTGATCCACACCCAGCGCTGTAAAGGCAGGATTACCGTGCAACTCTGCGTATTCGGCAACGGCAAGGAAGCCCACAAACAACAGCGTCATCGCTGCCAGAATCGCCCAACCCTGACGGGTGTCGCCGACCATGCGCCCGAAGGTGTAACAAAGCCCGGCGGGGATCAGCAGGATCGCCAGCATCGCCAGAAAATTGGACAGCGGCGTGGGGTTCTCGAACGGATGCGCCGAGTTGGCATTGAAGAACCCGCCGCCGTTGGTGCCGAGTTGCTTGATCGCCTCCTGGGACGCGACCGGGCCCATCGCGATGACCTGCTCACGGGTAGTCGTCTTCTCGGCAACCGGATTGCCGGCAGCATCTTTCACCGCTAGCCCTTCAGCATCCATCTTCGGATTGTCGTAGGTGATCGTCTCAACCGTCGGTACGGTTTGATAGGCGGAGAAATTCTGCAGCACGCCCTGGCTGACCAGCGCCAGCGCCAGCACCGTTGCAATAGGCAGCAGGATATACAGCGTACCGCGGGTCATATCCACCCAGAAGTTGCCGATGGTTTCTGTCGTGTGACGCGCGAAGCCGCGTATCAGCGCGATCAGTACCGCCATACCGCTGGCTGCGGAGAAAAAGTTTTGCACCGAGAGCCCCAGCATCTGCGTCAGGTAGCTCATGGTTGACTCACCCGCATAGCCTTGCCAGTTTGTGTTAGTTACAAAGCTGAGCGCCGTGTTGAACGATGAGTCAGGCGTTACCGCAGCGAAGCCTTGCGGATTGAGCGGCAACCAGACTTGCAGGCGCTGCAGGGCATACACTGCCAGCGCACCCAGCAGGCTGAACCACAGCAACGCCAGCGCGTATTGCGTCCAGCGCATCTCCTGTTTGCTGTCAACTCCACACAGGCGATATAAAAGATTCTCGAAAGGCTGCATCCAGCGCATAAAAACAGGCAGTTTGCCTTCATAGACGCGAAACATGTAATAGCCCATCGGACGGGCGGTTGCCAGCAATACACCCAGGAACAGCGCGATTTGAAAGAGTCCGTTAATCATAATGAAACCTCTAAAAATTCGGAATTATTGGATGAGGCGCAAGGAGCCGCGCAGCGAATTACGAGACATATCAAACGGATAGGCGAGGAATGAACGAGCACGTGACGCCGCGATTCGCCACTAAAATGAATTTTTAGCGGTCCCATCAGAATAACTCCGGTTTAAGCAAAGCCACCACGAGGTACACCGTCAGCAACAGTGCCGCGATGGCGCCTGCAATATAGAAAGTCATGACGATCTCCCCAATTTTTCGATGCCATGCACCAGCAGCACGGAAAGCCCGAAGAAGGCCAGAATCAAAAATATATATAACCAGTCCATTTCATTAACCCCTGCTGGAAAAATACAGGCTGCATAATAGAAAACGGCAGATTAAAACGGTGTAAAGATAGCTACCGTGTGTGTAAAAATGTTGTAAATATTTTGCTCAGACTGGCAGTTTGGCTGACTTGAAGAGCTGAAGAATCGAAGCGCAAAAATTCTTGCAGGTAAGTTTGCACCGATTTCCTTTAAGGCCGACAGGCTGCCAGCACAATGGTAGAATTCATCCTGCACTCAACAACCGCGCGAAAATCCTGCCTGTTTCGCCGACGAACAAGTGATCGACACCCTCACCGCGTTCGGCCCGAAACGCATGGACTACGGGCGCTTGATTGCGCTCTCGGGCATTACCGTGCGCCTGCCCGGCAATGCACTGTCGCAAAATTGAAAGACAATATGGCCTACCAGACTGAACCCGCATACAAACATGGCGTACCAGAGAATACCGGCATTCTGCTGGTCAACCTCGGCACACCGGAAGCGCACACCGCGCAAGCCGTGCGCCCTTACCTCAGGCAATTTCTGGGCGATCCGCGCGTCGTGGAAATCCCGAAACTGCTCTGGTGGCTGATACTCAACGGCATCATTTTAAACGTCCG
This sequence comes from Gallionella sp. UBA4121, assembly GCA_002381565.1. Taxonomy (GTDB): domain Bacteria; phylum Pseudomonadota; class Gammaproteobacteria; order Burkholderiales; family Gallionellaceae; genus Gallionella. Next base: position 6,141 of record DFWZ01000005.1, on the reverse strand, counting down.
CCCGAAAAAATCGGCGGCAAAATATGCCAGCGTCTGGCTGCCAGAGGGTTCGCCGCTGCGTGTCTACACAGAGAAACAGGCAAGGTTACTGAAGGGTTTCCTGGGGGAGCGCACCCGCGCTCCGTTCATCGTGGATTTCGCGATGAGCTACGGCAACCCGTCCATACCCGACGCACTGCGCCGACTCAAAGAACAGAACTGCCAGCGCATCCTGATCGTGCCGATGTTTCCGCAATACGCGGCCAGCGCAACCGCCCCTGTGTTTGATCAGGTGTTTGGCGCGATGCAACAGATGCGCAACCTGCCGGCGCTGCGCACCATCAAAAACTTTCACGATGATGCGGGCTATATCAAGGCACTGGCGGCCAATATCAACGACTACTGGACACGCCACGGCCGCCCGGAAAAGCTGCTGATGAGCTTCCACGGCGTGCCGCAATACACACTGGACAAGGGCGACCCTTACCACTGCGAATGCCACAAGACCGGCCGTTTGCTGGCCCTGGCGCTGGGTTTAACGCCCGAACAATATACCGTGAGTTTCCAGTCGCGCTTTGGCCGTGCCGAGTGGATCAAACCCTACACCACCGCCACACTAAAAGAACTTGGCCGGCAGCAGATCCGCCGCGTGGATGTGGTATGCCCCGGTTTTGTCGCTGACTGCCTGGAAACGCTGGAAGAAATCGCCATGGAAGGACGCGAGGATTTTCAGCACGCGGGCGGAGGCGAATACCACTATATCCCCTGCCTCAATGACAATGACAAGTGGATGCACGCGCTGACGGATCTGGTGATGGACAACCTGCAAGGCTGGTTACCGTTAGCGGATGCCGCCGAGCTGGAACAAGGCCGGCTGCGCGCACTGGCGATGGGCGCGAAACAGTAACACAGTCACGCCCCAGACAGCCCCAATACCGGACAGGCTGCCGGGAAAACAGCGTTATTCGCTGCGCACCAGCAATACCGGCACCGATGCCCCCCGCACCACGCCTTCGGCCACACTGCCGAACAGCAGGTGGCTGAATCCGGAACGGCCATGCGTGCCGATCACGATCAGATCGGCGGCCCAGCTGGTGGCTTCGGCATCAATGACGTGCGCGATACGCTCACCGTTCGCTTCGAGCAGCGAGGTATCTACCGTGATATCGGCCTGCCGTGCGATTTCTTCTGCGCGGGCCAGCGCGCGTTCGCCGATTTTCCGGGTCAGTTCGCGCAATTCCGCATAATCCACATAGCCTTCGGCATTGAGAAACTGCAGGTCATCGATCACATGCACCAGACGCAACTGCACGGGTTGCGCATCAATCAGCTTGATGGCTTCCTGCAACGCCCTGTCGGAAGTGCTGCTGCCGTCTATCGGAACCAGAATGCGTTTGTACATGACAATCTCCCTCGTTCTTTAGTTGAGCGTGTTAAAGCCAAATAATCCATTAGGCCGTCATTCCGGCGAAAGCCGGAATCCAGTCATAAAAAATACTCTGCGAAGCAGGCAAAACGAGCCGATTACCGATCACGGCGAGTTTCGAGGAACGGCCAAACCATGATGCTGTCCCACTTACGTGGGAAATTGTTAATCATCTGGATACCGGCCTTCGCCGGTATGACGCAATTTTGTGCTAATGAACTATCTGGGTTAAAGCTTGATGAAGTGCTCGCGATAATGCTTCAGTTCTTCAATCGATTCGTAAATATCGGCCATCGCTTCGTGCTTGCCGTGTTTCTTCACACCCTTCGCCATATCGGGTTTCCAGCGGCGGGCCAACTCCTTGAGCGTGCTGACATCCAGATTCCGGTAATGGAAGTAGTCTTCAAATGCGGGCATCCAGCGCGCCATGAAGCGCCTGTCCTGGCAGATTGAATTGCCGCACATGGGCGAAGTGCGGGCCGGCACGTATTCCTTGAGGAAGGCGACCATCGCAGCTTCCACAGCCGCCTCATCCAGCGTCGATGCTTTGACCTTCTCGATCAGACCGGACTTGCCGTGCGTGGATTTATTCCAGCTATCCATTCCGTCCAGAATAACGTCAGGCTGATGCACAACCAGCACCGGCGCTTCGGCGATGGTTTCCAGATTATTGTCGGTCACGACAATCGCGACTTCGATGATGCGGTCGGTATCCGGATTCAGCCCGGTCATTTCCATATCTATCCAGACAAGGTAGTTTTGATTTTGTGCCATAATTCGTGCGCTTCGATTGAACATTGAGACGCGTATTGTGTCACAACCGGACTTACCCATACCACTGAAAACATATAACCTTTATGTCAGCTTCGCTATTCACCAGTATTTTTATCGTCACACTCGCACTCACCACGCTCGCAAAGTTCTGGCTGGCACGCCGCCATCTGGCACATATTGCCGCGCATCGAAACCAGGTGCCCGACGCTTTCCGCGAACAAATTCCGCTCGCAAGCCATCAGAAGGCAGCGGATTACACCTCGGCGAAGACGCGTTTCTCCATGCTGGGCATGCTGTTCGATGCCGCGCTGTTGCTGCTCTTTACCGTAGCAGGCGGCATTCAACTGATCGCCAACCTGTCTCAGGGCTGGTTCAGCCAGCCACTGATGCAGGGCATGGCAACCATCGTCATCGTACTGATACTCTCATCGCTGCTGGAAGCCCCGTTCAATCTGTACCGCACCTTTGCCATCGAGGCGCGTTTCGGCTTCAACAACATGACCTTCAAGCTGTATCTGGCAGACGCGCTCAAAGGCCTGCTGGTGGGCGCCGTGCTGGGACTGCCGCTGCTGGCAGGCGTGCTGTGGCTGATGGGTCGCATGGGCGAATACTGGTGGCTGTATGTGTGGGGCGTATGGGTTGTATTTAATCTTCTGATTTTATTTATCTATCCAACCTTCATCGCGCCGCTGTTCAACAAATTCAACCCGCTTAAAGATGAAGCGATGAAGGCCCGCATCGAGGCCCTGTTAACCCGTTGCGGTTTCACGACCAGCGGCCTGTTCGTGATGGATGGCAGCAAACGCAGCGCGCACGGCAACGCCTATTTCACCGGTTTCGGCAAGACCAAGCGCATCGTGTTCTTCGATACCCTTTTGGCCCGCCTGAACATCAGTGAAGTCGAAGCCGTACTGGCGCATGAACTCGGCCACTTCAAACACCGCCACGTGATGAAACGCATCGCCTCGACCTTTGCGATGAGCCTGGGCTTTTTATGGCTGCTGGCTATCCTGATGAAAACCAGCTGGTTCTATCAGGGTTTAGGCGTCAGCACACCCAGCACCGCGCTGGCACTGCTGCTGTTTTTCATGGTGATGCCGGTGTTAGGCTTCCTGCTCGGCCCCGTCATGTCGGCCTATTCGCGTAAACATGAATTCGAGGCGGATGCTTATGCTGTAAAACAAACCAGCGCAGGCGATCTGGTGAACGCGCTGGTCAAACTGTATCAGGACAATGCAGCGACCCTGACCCCCGACCCGTTGTATTCCAAATTTTACGACTCGCATCCGCCGGCTGCGGTACGCATCGCCAACCTGCAATCAACTTGAGGGAAACACCATGAAACTGATCACTGCGTTGATATTGCTGTGCACTGCCGCGACGGCAATGGCCAACCCCTTCCCGACCGGCAGCGCAATTTTCACCCGCGCTGACCGCAAGGTACACAGCCCTCCCGAGATGCTGGCGCAGTTCAAACTGTGCAGCGCCAATATCGGCGTAAATCTGACGGCGCAGGAAGAACAGCATCTCGGCGCGTATCTCAACCAGTATTACAAGTTCAAATAGAAGATATTATGACTGACCAGAACAAATCTTGCGGTGGAGGCGTACTGCCGCTGTCCCAGCCTGAAATCGACGACTTGTTGCGTCAGCTGGAAGGCTGGCAGCGGCAAGACCTGCGCATCAGCAAAACCTACCCGTTCAAGAACTATTACCAGACCATCACGTTTGTGAATGCGGTGGCATGGATGGCGCACCGCGAGGATCATCATCCGGACCTTACCGTTACCTATAACAGTTGCCGCGTGGACTACAGCACCCACGACATCGGCGGCCTGTCGATCAACGACTTCAACTGCGCCGCGAAAGTAGACGCGCTGTTCAAGCTTTGAGCGAAATTCAAAAGGGCCGCGTCGTTGCGGCCTTCGGTCGCCAATATCTGGTGAGACTGGCCGATAACAGCCTGCTGCCCTGTCTGACTCGCGGCAAAAAGAGCGATGTGGTATGCGGTGACATGGTCGAAGTGCAACGGAGCGGCGACAATCAGGGCGTGATTGAGCGCACCGCAAAACGCAGCTCACTTTTGCATCGTTCGGACGCCTACCGCGAAAAGCTCATCGCGGCGAACGTCAGCCAGATTATCATCGTCGTCGCAGCCGAGCCGTCCTTCAGCGACGAGGTCGTGACGCGCTGCCTGATCGCCGCCTTTGACCAGAACCTGTCCGTGCTGATCGTGCTGAACAAGTGC
>DFWZ01000005.1:0-1453 GCA_002381565.1 Gallionella sp. UBA4121 | reverse complement strand
ATCGGCTATAACGTGCTGGAACTTTCAGCAGTGCAGGATGTATCTGCGTTGCGCCCCCTGTTGCAAGGTCATACCAGCGTGCTGGTCGGTCAGTCCGGCATGGGCAAGTCCACCCTGATCAACGCCCTGCTGCCGGACGCGCAAGCTGCCACGCGCGAAATTTCCACCGTACTCGATTCCGGCAAACACACCACAACCCACGCCAAACTGTACAGCCTGGACGAGAACAGCAGCCTGATCGACTGCCCTGGCGTACAGGCGTTCGGCCTGCATCACCTGACTCTGGGCAGGATAGAGCAGGGATTCATCGAATTCGCGCAATACCTCGGGTTATGCCGCTTCCGCGACTGCCATCACCTGCATGAGCCGGGCTGTGCGCTGCTCGACGCAGTTGCAAAAGGCAAAATAGACCCGCGCCGACTGGAATTGTTTCAGCAGATCGCGGCAAACAAGGCGTAACGGCTACGCAGATGAAAATCAGACCGTAGCTTCAGAGCAAAACAACAACTATTTGCGCAGGCCCAATGCTTCCCATCCTTCATGCCCCAGCTTTTTCAGCGTCTCGATGTTGACATCGGGAATCCGGTCCGCATTCGGGAAAGCCGCCACCGCTCGGTCCACGCTGTCTTCGCGCAGCAGATGCAGGGTAGGATAGGGCGCGCGGTTGGTGTAATTCTCGATGTCATCCACCTCTGTGCCGGCAAACTGATATTGCGGATGCAGGCTGGCAACCTGGAACGCGTCGTTGAACTCGGGCTCGGCGGTGGCGATATCCACGGTATCCAGAAAATCGTTATAGTCGAGAAAATCGGTGAGCACGTAAGGATGGATCAGCAGCGTGGTGTCGACAAGCTCCGGATCGGTGTTTTGCAGATAGCGCAACTCGGTCATCAATTCCGCCAGCAAGGCCTCCTCTGTCGTGGCTGAACTTACCGCATAGCGTACCTGTTTCTTGACATGCACGGCCTTGGCGAACGGGCACAAATTGAGGCCGATGACGGCTTTATCGAGCCAGTCCTGCGTATCGGCGATGATGGTTTCGTTGATCATGTTTATTCCTTATTCGTCATTCCCGCGAAGGCGGGAATCCAGTTGATTTAATAACATGGCAGTTTCAGCAATGCAGCGGCGGCTCATCCATCAGCGCTATCTGCTCGCGCAATTCCAGAATACGGTCCTGCCAGTAGCGCTGGGTATTGAACCAGGGGAAGGCCACCGGAAACGCCGCGTCATCCCAGCGCCGCGCGATCCAGGCAGCATAGTGAATCAGACGCAAGGTGCGCAGCGCTTCGGTCAGGTGCAACTCGCGCCGATCGAAGTCGTAAAAATCTTCGTACCCCGCCAGCAAGTCCCCGAACTGCCGGGTCTGGTCGGCACGCTCGCCGGACAGCAGCATCCACAGATCCTGTATCGCCGGGCCCATGCGGCTGTCGTCGAAATCCACGAAGTGCGG
>DFWZ01000007.1 GCA_002381565.1 Gallionella sp. UBA4121 | reverse complement strand
CGGGAACCCAGTTGAATAAAGGCGCTGGTTCCCCACTTTTGCGGGGAAGACGAATAAATCAGCGGTTCCTAAGCAAAATATTAAAGGCGACAAGTATATACCGCAGGTAAGCGATTACCTGAAACCCGGCGGGCAGATATTTCTTCCGGGTGCGATTCAAACTGATGTGACGTAAGCTACCATATAATACCGGAGCAAAACGAAAGGGGAGCCATGATGGAATCAACGATGTTGAGTGACGAAGCGATTCTGAGAGGACTTAATGCAAACCCGAAAATCAGTTGCATATGCTAATCGATCTTCGCTGCCAGCCGGCGAAATTCGTGCTCATGTTTTGTTGGGGTCCTTTAAGTTTCCCACGGATTGATGACCGTAACGCTAGCTGCCTCATATGGAGCAGTATCGCGTGATGCCACGATGAACCCTCGCGAGGCTGCGATTGCGGCAATGTAGCCGTCTGGTGTTGGAAATCCTCGTCCGGCGACCTTGGCTGCCACGGCCAGTTCGGCATAGCGCCGTGCTGCATCGATGTCGAATGGAAGCACCCGATCCCTGAACAGTCCCATCAGACCGTCAAGGGTCTGTGCCAACATGTCCTTGCGCTTGCCAGCCGGGAGTGCCCCGATGCCAAACAGTAGCTCAGCCAACGTCACGGTGGACAGATACAGCGTTTCGGCTGATTGATCATTCAGCCAAGCCCGTACAGCCGGGTGTGGCTCCGGCTTCATCGCCTCGGAAACGACGTTGGTATCGAGAACGATCATCCAAACCTCAGCGGCTCGGCCGGAGTCTTGTCTCTCACTTGCTGCAAGACATCGAAATCCTCGTTCGTAAGGCCGACCTTGCGGCCAAGTGCCGTGAGGGCTTCACCCAAGCGAACGCGCGTCTCTGGCTTGACTGCGATCGCAAGAATCTCGCGGACTTCGGCCTCGGTGCTGCGCCCATGTTGAGCGGCCTGCACCCGTAACGCGCGATGCACGTCATCAGGCAGATTGCGTACTGTCAGCATTGCCATAGCATCACCTCACAAAAATGCATTATATGCATTCATATTAATACTTTGAATGCATTATTGCAAGCATCGACATATCGGAAAACAAGTGTTTGTAGGTTACAGTGTCGGATTGCCAATATTACAGCCGCATCTCGAAGAGCCGGGTGTAGAGGACGGCGATGCGCCCGTAAGGCAGTGCCACCTATATTTTAGCCATCGACGCAAACAGCTCGACTACCAAAACGCGCTGGCCAGCAACTTGCCGATTGGATCAGGGAAAATCGAAAGTGCGCATCGCAACATCGTTCAGAAACGACTCAAACTCCCAGGGTCGTGGTGGTGCGCTGCAAATGTCGATTACATGCTGTCCTTGCGGCTCAATCGTGCAAACCGTCAGTGGGATGCGTATTAGGCGAAGGATTTGAAGCTAGCTGCATGACAAACCTTAAACATCAGTTTGAATCACGCCCTGCAAGCAGATATTTCTTCCCGTATTTATTTCCCGACCATATTTGTCAGGTAATATACGCTCTGGGTACACAAATAATCTCCGGAGGGATAAAGCCTCGTGGTTCAACTGAATTTCAACAATCGCTTCGTCGCCGAATTGCCGGGGGACGAGACGGGAATGCTGCAATCCCGGCAAACTCCGGGTGTGTGCTGGGCTGCCGCCAAGCCGACTCCGGTCAAACGGCCTGTCCTGATGGCCTATTCGAGTGATGTCTCAGACATCCTGAATCTATCAGCCGATGATGTGCATTCGGAAGATTTCCTGGCCGCCTTCTGTGGCAATCGCCTGTTGCCCGGCATGACGCCCTATGCCACCTGCTACGGGGGGCACCAGTTCGGCAACTGGGCAGGTCAACTGGGTGATGGCCGCGCCATCGCACTGGGCGAGGTGATCAACAAAAACGGCGAGCGATGGGAATTGCAACTCAAGGGGGCAGGCATGACACCCTATTCGCGCCGGGCAGATGGCCGCGCCGTGTTGCGCTCTTCCCTGCGCGAATTCCTGTGCAGTGAGGCCATGCATCATCTGGGCATTCCAACGACACGTGCGCTGAGCCTGATTTCGACCGGCGAAACCGTCATGCGCGATATGTTCTACGACGGCAATCCGGGTCTGGAACCCGGCGCAATCGTATGCCGGGCAGCACCCAGCTTCATCCGCTTCGGGAATTTCGAGTTACTGGCCGCCCGGGGTGAGCATGCGCTGCTGCAACAGTTGATCGCTTTTACCATCGCGCGGGATTTCCCGCAGATCGACATGCAATCGAAAGATTACTTCGCGAACTGGTACAGGCTGATTTGCGAGAGGACCGCCAGGCTGGTCATAGAATGGCTGCGCGTCGGGTTCGTGCATGGCGTGATGAATACCGACAACATGTCCATCATCGGGCTGACCATAGACTACGGGCCTTACGGCTGGACAGACAACTTCGACCCCGACTGGACACCCAACACCACCGATGAAGACTGGCGCCGCTATACGCTGTCCAAGCAGCCGGCTGTGGCGCGCTGGAATCTTGAGCGGCTTGCCGATGCGCTGGCAACGGTCGCGCCCTCCCGAGAGATACTCGACGAGGGACTCGCCCATTTTGATGCCACCTTCCAGACAAGCCTGTCGGCCATGCTGGCCGCAAAATTCGGATGGCTTGAATGGATGAATGAAGATGCCAGTCTGGTGGAGGAGGTTTTTGAACTGATGCAGCGCGCCCAGGTGGATATGACGGAATTGTTCCGGGCCCTGGCCAATATCGAGCAACAGGCACCGGATCTCGTCGTTTTGCACAGCGCGTTTTATCAGCAGTCCCTCTATCGGGATTACAGTGAACAGTTCAATGCCTGGCTTGCGCGTTATGCTGCCCGCCTTGCCCGGCAAAAGGACACGAATGAAGCCAGGCGGCGGCGCATGAACCTGGTAAATCCGCGATTCGTTCTGCGCAATTACCTCGCACAGCAGGCAATCGATGCCGCGATGCAGGACGATCTGACCTTGCTTGACAAACTGATGGAAGCCGCCCGCCATCCTTATGACGATGACATTTCATCTGAGCTGACGGCCAAGCGCCCGGACTGGGCAATCAACAAGCCTGGCTGTTCGATGTTGTCATGCAGTTCCTGATTGAACCTGTAAAATTGAGTTATATTTTTTAAACTGGAGGTTGTTATGATGCTGTTGAAATTGATCCATTTGTTATCCGTGCTGATCTGGGTCGGCGGCATGTTTTTCGCCTATGTCGTGCTGCGTCCCGCCGCCGTTGAAACGCTTGACCCGCCGCAACGCCTGCGACTGTGGGATGCGGTATTCAGCCGTTTTTTCAACTGGGTATGGGTTGCGATAGTCGCACTGCTCATCAGCGGCGTTTACATGATCTACCTGTATGGCGGCATGGCTCACGCAGGCCGTCACGTGCACATCATGCTGGCGCTGGGACTTTTGATGATAGCGCTCTACGGCCATGTGTTTTTCGCCGCCTACCGCAAGTTAAACCGGCATGTCGCCGCTCAAAACTGGAAAGAAGCGGGCGAGATGCTGGGCAAGATACGCAAGCTGGTCGGACTCAATCTGGCACTGGGATTGCTGACGGTGAGCGTGGCTGTGATCGGAATGGCCCTCTGAGACTAAATAGTTTTGCTGCGTTGTAAACTGAAAAAGGCCTGTCTGACAGGCCTTTTTTAATAATTGAAAACTGACGGTCAACGCCCGCCGCGTCCTCCCCCGCCCATTCCACCACCTTGTCCGCCGCCCATGCCGCCACCCATTCCTCCACCTTGCCCGCCACCCATGCCGCCGCCCTGACCTTGAGCCGGCGGATTATCCGGCACGGTCACGCCCTTCTCTTTGGCGCGCAGTTTCATTTTTTCGTGTTGCTCAGCGCGAACTTTATTCCGCTCTTCCTGAGAAGTCGTGCTGCGCATTTTGGCGCGCTGCGCATTGCGCTCCTCATCGGTCATGATTTGTCGGCCCACCGTCTGCCGGTTCTGCGCGCGATCCTGAGTCTGGTCCGGCGCTACATCTGCCGCCACCGCAAAACCTGCCGAGAAAAACATCGCAACAGCCAGCGTTGAAAGTATCATTTTCCTGCTCATAATAACCTCCGAATTGGTTAATAAACCGCCTGAAAGCAACTTGTAAATCAGGCAAGGTAATATTAACACCCCTGTCTGAGATACATATTAAAGTCTTTAATAATTTCACCCGGCGCAGATGATTAAACCAGTCATGCGGACAGATATTGACAGCCACATATGCCGGGATCCGCTAAATTGCATCTATACTGTAAGCGTAGAGCAACTTTTCGCCACCGCAGGAGTCCGTCATGACCATCCGTCAAATTCTCGATCAGATCACTGTACTCGAAGATGAATTGCAAAAAGCCATCGAAGAACAGGAAGGTCACTTGCGCTACCGGATAAATGACAAGCGCGTCATTTTCGAACAAACCATCAAGGATGCACACCAGCGCGTCAAGCTGGGGGTGTTTCGCTGGTTTCTGACCGTCCGCCCGCAAAATTTCATCACCATGCCCATCATCTACGGCATGATCGTCCCGCTGGTCCTGTTCGATCTGTGTATCAGCTTCTATCAGATAAGCTGTTTTCCAATTTACGGCATTGCCAGGGTCAAGCGCGCAAACTATATCGTGATGGATCATCAGCATCTGGCCTACCTGAATATCATTGAAAAAGTCGATTGCATGTACTGCTCCTATGCCGTCGGCATGTTAGGCTATGCGGGCGAAATCACGGCACGCACCGAGCAATATTTCTGCCCGATCAAACACGCACGCAAAATCTTAAGCTCGCACTCGCGCTACGAGCATTTCCTCGACTATGGAAACGCGGATGATTTCCATGACAAAGTTGAGCAATTCCGCTCTGAACTCGCCACAGAAAACAAGCAATAGCTCGAAATTTCACGATTTTTTGATCGATGTCGCAGGTAAAACAACGGGAGATTACAGATGAACACCGTACATATTCCAGCCGGCCCGCTAAAATTGGATGGAGAACTGATCGTGCCGCCGACGGCCAACAGCGTGGTGCTGTTCGCCCACGGCAGCGGCAGCAGCCGATTGAGTCCGCGCAACACCTATGTAGCCCAGGTGCTGCAACACTGCGGCATCGGCACGCTGCTGTTCGACCTGCTGACGCAGGAGGAGGATCAGGATTACGCCACACGCTTCGACATTGGGTTACTCACGCGCCGGCTGCTCGCTGCAACAAGCTGGCTGCAGGACGAGACAAAAAACCTGAAACTGGGTTATTTCGGCGCCAGCACCGGCGCTGCAGCCGCGTTGCTGGCCGCCGCAAAAATGGACGGCGACATTGCTGCAGTGGTGTCACGCGGCGGACGCCCTGACCTGGCGGGAGAAGTTGCTCTGGATCGTGTCACATCGCCCACTTTGCTCATCGTGGGCGACTGTGACTACGGTGTAGTCGAATTGAACCAGCAAGCTTATGCGCTTATGAACTGCGAGAAGCAACTGACACTGATCCCCGGTGCAATCCATTTGTTTGAAGAACCCGGCACGCTGCAACAGGCAGCGAAAAGCGCAGCGGACTGGTTCGTCAAACACTTCCAGGCTGGCAGCTGATAGCTGATTACTGTCTAAACCTCCCCATGCCTAAAGGCAGGGGGTTCTAAGGGCGAACCCGCTGGTGTCTCCGGGCTCTCGTCTTGCGACTACAGCATCCCGGCCATGACCAGCGGCAAACCCTCTATCACAAACGACCTGCTCTAACGGTATCGCTACCGTGATTTTGCCCGAAGGCTCTATCTTCGCAGGTTCGGAACGCAGCCACCCCGTTTGCAGCAGCACAGGTTTCTGAGCCGCCCACATCGTTTCAATATGGGATGGGTGGTGCGTGTTGCTCATTACGCAGCGTGCGAGAAATGCGGAGTACACATCCCGTTGCACAACTCCCGACCCATCACCCAGCACATGCCACCGCTGACTGAGCGGCTTCTTTGTGCAAACTTCGGTGGTGTGGTCGTACTGCGACATTTTCAGCGACCAAGTGTGCAAATCAATCAATTTGCCGCCGGCTCTTTCAGCCTTGCGACGCAATTGTTCGACAAACATTCCGGGTGCTCTGACTTTCACGCTCTTGCCATAATTCTTCTGGAAAGCGAGGTAAGACAGGGTTTCGGACTGGACAACATTACCCAGCCCGAGAATCTGGTTAGCAAGTTCGCCATGGGCGCGTTTTCGCTCGGCGGCCAGCTTGCGCTCTACTTCTGCATATTCGGTGCGAATTTCTGTATAGCGTTTGGATGGTGTGAACTTCTGGCCTTTTTTCCACGTCCCGTTTGCGTTAAAGCAATGCTGGTTCGTGGCGCGTTTAGACCGGTCCATGGCGCGTTGCAGGCGGCGAGTTTCCTTCCATGGCTGAACGACGGTATCGCAGAATTTTACCAATGATGCGGAATTATCACCAACAACGGCAATGGTGCTCGGTCCGATATCCAGACCAACAATTTCGCCACAAGCGTAATCATGTTTTACCGGGGCAACGCCTTCCTGCATGAGTTGCACAAACCAGCGGCGTGCGCCGTCCACGTTGCGCCACAGCACGCGGCAATACTTCGTCCTGCCGATCAACGCTTGGTGCAGATATGAGTCTTGTGTTTTAGACGGCAATAAAGCTGGCAGTGTGAGCTTCCCAAACTCGATACAGCCCGTTTCCGGCTTCCAGATGATGTTGGCCGCATTAGTGGTTGCTTCAAGCGAATGCAGGGGACGTGACGCGCCCTTAAACCGTGGGCGACCGCGCTTCCCAAAGGAGTATTGCTGCATGGCCGCGAAGACCTGCTCCGCAATGCGCTGGGTGACGTTAGAACCGAGCCGGTCTTTCCAGCCTGCTTCGTTCTTGCAATTCCGGGCAAAGGTGATGATGGCTGCAGGCGTGAACCCAACCTCTTTCGAGAGCCGCTGAAATTCGCTTCCGCGCAATTTCTTGTCTGCAATGGTTCGCGTGTGCTGCCAGTCTTTCGATTGTTTCAGCAATCCATGTTGGCGCAGTGCTTCGCCCAGCGTGGCGTTGTACAAGCGCCTTCCAGCTTCCATGCGCCCGATCAATGTCCGGTCTTCGCCGGGCTTCACAACCAGGGGAATAGTGAGAACGAAGGTGGGCGTGCCGGTGCGTTTCATTTAATTTTTTCTCGTTTAGCTGCTTCGCGCAAGATCATTTCTATTACGGATGCCTGACTTATCCCTTTTGCTTCGGCCAACGCCTTTAGCAACCGAATGGCTTCATCTGATAAACGATAGCTACATGAGATTTTCATGATTACAAATGTATAGCATATTACCGTACATTTCAAGCAAAATCTAAATCAAATTCCCGCTTTCCTCCCCATGGCTAAAGCAAGGGGACTCTCACGGTGTGGGGTTGAGCAATTCGATCACTTCCTCATCGGCGACCTGCGGGAAGGACTGGTAGAACTGACCCACTGCATAAAACAGTTCAGGCGCCGCCAGACAGACCACTTCATCCGCGTAGCCCGAGACTTTTTCCAGTGTATCGGGGGGGGCAACCGGCACGGCGCAAACCAGTTTTTTCGGGTGTTTTGCGCGCAGTGCATGCAGGGCTGCGATCATCGTGGCACCTGTCGCCAGGCCATCGTCCACCACGATGACGACACGCCCTGCGGGATCCAGCGGCGGGCGCACCGGAGTATAGCTGGCACGCCGCTCACGCATCACGTCAAGCTGTGCGGCCTTCTCGGCCTCTATGTATTGTTGGCCGCCCGACACATGAGCGGCATAATCGGCAAGATAGGTCCAGCCGGTTTCATCCACAGAACCGATAGCAAATTCCGGATTACCCGGGGCACGCAGCTTGCGCACCAGCACCACATCCAGCTCGCCATCCAGCGCTGCGGCGATAGTTTTTGCCATAGGCACCGCACCGCGCGGAATCGCCAGCACCAGCGGATTCTGACCGCGATAGCCCTCGAGTGCACGTGCCAGCCTGTTTGCAGCATCCTGACGATCACGAAACATGTTATTTCTCCTTTTTTGGATAAAAAACCGGCAAACGACTCTTTCGTTAACGCAAATGCTTGCGACCAGGCTTAGGATGTTCGGATGCCAAGCAGGCGCGTCGATAGGCATGTAAGGTTTTCTGGGCACGGCCCAGCACACTGCCATGCGGATAATTACCTTCACCGTCCGGCACTCCCGCCGGCAACCCCATCAGCAGTTCCATGCCTGCGCTGACATGCTCCGCAGAATAAATATGAAACAAACCCTGCTCCACGGCCTCGATGACCCGGCGATCCAGCATCAGGTGGCGGCGATTGCGGGATGGAATCAGCACGCCCTGACTGCCATTGAGCCCGGCCGCCTCGCAGACCCGGAAGTAGCCCTCGATTTTTTCGTTAACCCCGCCCACCGGCAACACTTCGCCATGCTGATTGACAGCCCCCGTCACGGCAATGCCCTGTTTCAGCGGCAAACCCGACAGGGACGACAGCAGCACATAGAGTTCTGCACAGGACGCCGAGTCCCCTTCCACGCCGTGATATTCCTGCTCGAACACGATGGAGGCGTTGAGCGCCAGCGGTGCGATGTGAGTGAACAGCGCGGACAGGTAATTGTGCAAAATCAGCACGCCCTTATCGTGTATAGGCCCGGACATCTCCACTTCGCGCTCGATATTGAGCAAGCCGTCGTTACCGGCAAAGGTGCGCGCCGTGAGCCGCACCGGATAGCCAAAACGATAATCGCCCAGATCGATCACAGTCAGCCCGTTGAGCTGCCCCACGTGCTCGCCATTTACGCTGATCAGCACTTCGCCATCCGCGATCGATTCCTGCAAACGCTGAGCGGGATAATCGTGACGCCGGATGCGCGCGGCCAGGGCGGCTTCAACATCCATGACTTCTACCAGCACACCTGTCCGCCGTCGGCAAAGATCGGCGCTTTCCATCAACAGCGCCTCGGAGCGGGCAAAAATTGCGCTCTGGCGCGACTGGTCATCCACCTCACGGTGCGCATCCTCCAGCAGGCGTGCAACGGAGGCAGAGGAAAAATGCGGCAAGCCCAGTTTTTTGCAACTGTGCGCGACAAAAACAGCAAAGGCCCGGCGTGTTTCATCCGTGGACGAAAAGCTCTCGGCAAAATCCACCTTGACCCGGAAGCGGCGCGCAAACTCCGGGTCTTCCTCCTGCAATTCATAATACTGTTCGCGCGAGCCGATCAGCACAATCTTGACATCGACATCCACCGCTTCAGGTTCCAGCGATACGGCTGCAATCGGCGCATAGGCATTGCCCGGCTCCTCGATCTGCAGCTTGCCGCTGCGCAGGAAGCGCCGCAGCTTTTCCCACACCAGTCCATCCACCAGCAGATCACGCAAATGCAGCATCAGAAATCCGCCATGCGCCCGGAGCAGACTGCCGGCACGAATACGACTAAAATCCGTCACCAGCACATCGTTCTCGGTCTGATATTCGATGCTGCCGAACAGCGAGCGGAACAGCGGGTTATCCTCAACGATCACCGGCGCGCCGTCCAGACTATCGTTGTCCACCACCAGATTGACACGGTAACGTGACAGCACCAGCGCCAACTCTTCCTGTCGGCTCACCTCGTCCACATCAGAGACCTCGAACAGCTCAAGATTGTCGAGTACATCCTGTACCACCTGCTCCAGATACGCGCCAAGCTTGATGGCATCCTTGATTTGTTTCTTAAGCTTGCTGCGAATTTCCTGCAATGCGTGATCCAGCAGCGCCCCCACCATCTGGCGCCGCAACGCCGCCAGCGACTCGTTCATCACCCGCTCCATCGGACGCGTCTTGTCCAGAAAAAGCGTAATTTCCGCGCGCAGTTCCTGCTCGGCCTTTTCAATTTCTGCCCTGCGCGCCTTGGACAAGCTGAGCATTTGATTCTCGGTGAGCGGGTGTTTTTTTTCATCCAGCAAGGTAAATACCAGGTGTCCGGATTCGCGGTGCAGGGCGAAGTGGCGCGCTTCGGCAAAAGCATCCAGTTCGGCATATGCCTGCGTTTCCTCAACCTTGTACTTCATTTCAATACGGGAACTCTCGGCCTTGAAATCCTGTGCGTCCAGACGCTGCGATATTTCCGTCTGCAGTGATTTGGTCATCTGCGCCATGAACTGACGCAGCACGCGTCCTTGCCCGGCAGGCAGACGCAGCGCACGCGGGCGTTCCGGCGCATCGAAATTGTGCAGATAACACAGATCGGGGGGCACTGTCTTGCTTGTGGCAGCAGTGCGCATCGCCTGTCTGAGCAGCGATGAGCGACCGCTGCCCACCTCGCCCAGCACGAACAGGTTGTAATCGGGCTGGTCCATGAACAGACCAAACCGTGCCGCCATTTGTGCTCGCTCCTGACCTATCCAGGGCAAGGGATACTGCAACAATTCGGTCGTATCTGAATACCCGAGCGTATCGGGATCAATGGTGAGGCGAAGCTCGGCAGGGGTCAGATTGGGGATCGACATTTTATCTGTGCGTCTGAATGGATTTGCTGATTGTAACGAATAAGCCGGCAACATAGCGCAATGCTTTTATTGATACACTAAAGCCGCCTGATTTTTGACTTGCTCGGAACAAAGACCATGATCAGATCCTTACTCTTCATTTTACTGACTTTAGCCACCGCTGCTACCCGGGCGGACTTTGAACAGGACTTGTCCGCCACCACAGCAAACCCTCAGGCTTTGCGTGAACTTCGCGCCCGCGCCGACGCTGGCGATGCGGATGCTCAGTTAAATATGGGCGGCATTTTTTTCAAGGGTCAGTATGTCGAGCAGGACTACACCGAAGCGGAAAAGTGGTTTCGCCTTGCCGCACGGCAAGGCCGTGCTCAGGCTCAATTCAACCTGGGCATGATGTACGACACGGGGCTGGGTGTCGCACAAAATCACACTGAGGCGGCACGCTGGTACCGCCTTGCCGCCGATCAGGGCCTGGCCATCGCACAACTCAATCTTGGCGTAGCCTATGCAGATGGTTCAGGTGTGGCAAAGAACGAGGGCGAGGCAATAAAGTGGCTTCGCCTTGCCGCGACCCGGGGTGAGGCACAGGCTCAGTTCAACCTCGGCGTGATGTACGCGACGGGTCAGGGGGTGAAGCAGGATCTGCTTGAAGCCTTTCGCTACGCCAAACTCGCGGCAGATCAGGGACACAAAACAGCCAAGTTGCTATTGATTGATCTGAGCCAAAAAATGACAGACAAGCAGCAAACTCTTGCCAGCACCTTACAGACCCCGACGGCAACTGGCCGCAAGCCTGTAACGGCGGCTAGCGCTCCTGCGCCGGTGAGCGGCGATGTTTACATACAGCTTGGTGCGTTCAAATCTCAAAGTCAGGCGGAAAACCACGCAAAGAGGTTCATGACGGAAATGCACGCCAGGCTGGGTGATATCGGTAAGCCGTACAGCATTTTCACCGCTGATGGCTGGGTGCGCATCCAGGTTGGCCCGTATTCCAGCCAGAGCGAAGCGCATCGCATCGCTGCCGGTTTGAAGACCCGACTGGGCTATGAACCCGTGCTTGAACGACGCTGATCAGCACTTTTCTAGCATATCCTTGGTAACTGTTCACCCGCCAGCCAGTCGACGATGCGGCGCCCACCCAGTCGGGTAATCATTTGCACGAAGCCATGCGCATCCGCCACGACCTCACCGATGATGGCCGCATCACCTGCCAGCGGATGCGCATGCATCACGCCCAGCAGGCGCGCCGCGTCACAAGGCGCACAGATCGCGACCAGTTTTCCTTCGTTGGCGACATACAACGGATCCAGCCCCAGAAACTCGCAGGCGGCTTCCACTGACCTGTTCACCGCAATCGCGGATTCATCCAGCGTCATCCCCACACCGGATTGTTTTGCAATCTCGTTCAAGGTGGTGGCAAGTCCGCCGCGCGTCGGGTCGCGCAACACGCGCAGTTTAACGCCGCAATCGAGCATCGCTGCGACCAGGCCGTGCAGCGCCGCCGTGTCTGATGAGATCTGCGCATCGAAACTCAAATTTTCGCGTTGCGACAACACCGCCATGCCGTGATTGCCTATCGTGCCCGACAGCAGTATCTTGTCGCCTGGCACAGCCTGATCGCCGGACAGAACGATGCCCTCACGAACCGAGCCTACACAGGTGGTCGTGATGAACACACCGTCGCCCTTGCCCTGCTCCACCACCTTGGTGTCGCCGGTGACAATCGGCACACCTGCGTCCCGCGCCGCCTCGGCCATGGACGCGACGATGCGTTGCAGATCCGAGAGCAAAAATCCTTCTTCGAGTATGAAGGCCGCAGACAGATACAAGGGTTTCCCGCCCATCATCGCCACGTCGTTGATGCTGCCATGTACCGACAGGCAACCGATGTCGCCTCCGGCAAAGAACAGCGGCGAGACGACGTGGCTGTCGGTGGACATGACCAGCCGTCCGGCTGCGGGCGGCAACACAGCGCCATCGTTGCCCTGCGCCAGATAGGGGTTGTCGAATTGCACCGCGAACAACTCTGTAATCAACTGCGCCATCGCACGGCCACCTGAGCCATGCGACATCTCGACGCGCCCCTGCCTGAAATCCAGCGGGCGGGTATAGCCAGGTTTGATGATTCCCATTAACTCATCTCCCGAAACCGTCCGTAGGAATAATGCGCGGCGCACGCGCCCTCAGATGACACCATGCAGGAGCCGACCGGATTTTCAGGGGTGCATACCGTGCCGAAAATTTTGCATTGCCGGGGACGCTTTTCGCCGCGCAGGATGGCCGCGCATTCGCACGCCTTATGATCCGGCACCGCAACGTACCCGGCAGAGAATCTCAGTTCTGCGTCAAACCCGGAAAATTCGGGACGCAACTTCAGGGCGCTGTATGGCACGCTGCCAAGCCCTCGCCACTCGAACACCTCGCGCAACTCAAAAACCTGTGCAACCAGCGCTTGCGCCTTCTGATTGCCATCGCGCGTCACAGCCCGTGTGAATTCATTCTCGACTGCGGCACGGCCTTCGTTGATCTGGCGTACCAGCATCAAAATGGCCTGCATCACATCCAGCGGTTCGAATCCGGCGATCACCACCGGCTTGGCGTAATCATCAGAAAATACTTCATAGGGTTTGCTGCCGATCACGGTGGACACATGCGCCGGACCTATGAAACCGTCCAGCGAGACGCCCTCCTTTGTATCCAGAATTGCGTGCATCGCAGCCGGCGTCAGCACATGGTTGCACAGAATACTAAAGTTTTTCAGTCCCTCTGCCGCCGCCTGGTTGATGGCCACCGCAGAAGGCGGCGTGGTGGTCTCGAAGCCGATGGCCAGAAAAACCACCTGACGGTCCGGATTATCGCGCGCGATCCTCAACGCGTCTTGTGTGGAATAAATCATGCGCACATCGGCGCCCTGAGCCTTGGCGCGCATCAGCGTAAGGTTGCCGGACGCCGGAACCCGCATCGTATCTGCGTAGGTACACAGAATCACACCGTGCTGCTGCGCCAGACGTATCGCCTGATCCAGACGGCCGATGGGCAACACACACACCGGGCAGCCAGGGCCGTGTATCAGATGCACACTGGCGGGCAACAAATCCACCAGACCATAGCGGGATATGGCGTGAGTATGACCGCCACAGAACTCCATCAGCCGATACATCTTGGCGGGATTGACCTCGTGCGCGATGCTGGCGGCGATATTTTTCGCCAACTCCCCATTGCGAAATTCGTCGACGTATTTCATGCAGGCAAGTCATCCGGCGATTCATTCATTGCACTCAACTCGGCGAACAACGCCAGCGTGCGTTCGGCCTCTTCCTCATCGAGCTTTTGCAGCGCGTAACCTACATGCACGATCACATAGTCGCCCACAGCAACATCGTCCACCAGCGCCAGGGAGATTTCCTTGCGCACCCCGCCCAGATTGACGATGGCTCTGTCTTGATCTGTGAGTTGTTCGATGCGCGCGGGTATGGCAAGACACATGTCAAATTCCTTTATTGATGCTCTGCATGGCAACCCACGCCTGGCCGAGTGAAATCGCGCTGTCGTCAGGCTTCATCCGCGCTGCACGCAGCACGTTCAGTCCACGCGCGCCGAGCCTGTCCGACAAACTGCGCGACAGAATTGCGTTATAAAAACAGCCTCCGCCCAGCGCGACATGGGTAATGCCGTACAAGTCGGCGGTACTTACCGCCCATTCGGCCAGTCCTGCGGCTATCGTGGCGTGGAATAGTGCCGCACCATACTCTGCATCGCGACAATCGGCCATCACGCTGAGCAACGGCAAAAAATCCAGCACGCCGCCCGTATCGATGCTGTAGCCATCGGCGAGCGGTGCAACCGGCCCGTGACGCTGCGCCAACTCCTGCAAGCGAACTGCCGCCTGCGCTTCAAGAGTCTGAATTTCGCTCACGCCCAGCAAAGCTGCGGCGGCATCGAACAGCCGGCCCATGCTGGACGTCATCGGACAATTCAAACCGCGTTGCAGCATCGCCAGCACTGTCTGCGCACCCGGCTGGCGGGGAAATCGCGGCGCAATTTCGCCGCCCCGCCCCAGCAGGAACAACACCGCAGCCGCCATGCGCCAGGGTTCCCGTGCAGCCCTGTCACCACCCGGCATCGCTATCATTGCCAGATGTCCCAGGCGCTGAAAATCAGCGCCCGCGACCTTCAGCAGTTCGCCGCCCCAGGGCGTGCCATCCATCCCCAGCCCGACCCCGTCCAGCGCCAGACCCAGCACGGTTTCGTTGATGCGATGTTCGGCGCAGATCGCACTGATATGCGCGTGGTGATGTTGCACGGCGATGGTCGGCAAACCACGTTGCGCGGCATAGCTTAGTGCAAACTGCGTGCTGTAAAAATCCGGATGCAAATCATGCGCGATGATTTCCGGTTTCACATCAAAAATTTTGCACATGTCCGCCACGGTCTGGTCCAGCAGCAAGCGCGCATCAATACTATCCAGATCGCCGATCAGTTCCGAGACGTATGCTTTATCGTTATGCGTGACGCAGACCGTGTTCTTCAGCCAGGCGCCGCAGGCCAGCACCGACGGCCCGGCAAACGGCAATAAAACAAAATCACTCAAGCGCAGCTGCTGCATCTGCAACACGCTGTCTGGCTGCATGGCGGCACCCCGCCCCGATCCAGTCCAGCCACGCCGACATGCCTTCGCCGCTGGTGGCCGAGATGCGAATCACCTGCAACTCGGGATTGATGCGGCGCGCATAGGAAATTGCAAGTTCGGCATCGAATTCCAGATAGGGCAGCAGGTCGCACTTGTTGAGCAGCATCAGGTCGGCGGCACGGAACATGTCGGGATACTTGAGCGGCTTGTCTTCCCCTTCGGTCACCGACAGAATCACCACCTTGTGCGCCTCGCCCAGATCGAAGCTGGCAGGACATACCAGATTACCGACATTTTCGACCAGCAACAGGCTGTCATCCTGCAAGTTCAGTCGTTGCATGGCAATCCCCACCATCTGCGCATCCAGATGGCAGCCTTTCCCGGTGTTGATTTGCAGCGCAGGTGCGCCGGCGGCGCGAATGCGCGCGGCATCGTTTTCAGTCTGCTGATCGCCTTCGATCACCGCGAGCGGCAGCGCACCATTCAGGGCGGCGATGGTTTTTACCAGCAGCGTGGTCTTGCCCGATCCGGGACTGGACACCAGATTGAGCGCAAAAATCCCCTGCCCGGCCAGCTGGCGACGGTTTGCCTCCGCATAATCATTGTTCCTGGCGAGAATATCGCGCTCGATCTTCACCAGGCGCGCCGGTGTCATATCAGCCATTTCAGGAGCGTCATGGGTGTGGGCATGCGCCCTATCCTGCTGATGCAGTTTGAATCGCACCGCATCGCCCGCCTTGCGTGACGGACGACGCACATGCGCAAGCCCGGTACCACACCCACAAACAGAACACATAGCAGAACCCTCATGGAGAATTTCAAGTACGTTTGCACAGCAGCTCGAAGCTTACCACTATTGCAGTCCTTTTGAGTGTGATGCCGATTCGGCAAGTACCACCCATGCTCCATGATTAAACCCCGCTACTGCGTACCATACATTATTTATTGTAATAACTTACTAAAACAGATAGAGTCTGGCTCGTGTTATGACGTCGCACAGATCTGCCCGTAGTTTAAATACAAGAACGCGTGAGCGCAGCTCCTCACCCTGTCTTGGCGATGATTTACTCGGAATACGAATATGCTAGAAAATGTTATGGCGTGCCCCCTGCCCGCGAATGAAACTCAGCGACTGCGTGCTGTTCATTCCTACGATATTCTGGACACGCTGCCGGAGGTCGATTTTGATACGCTGACACGCGTAGCGTCTTATGCTTTCAGCACGCCGGCGTCAGTCATCGGATTGATGGATGCGGACCGACTATGGTTCAAATCACAACTTGGACTGGGGGTGCCGCAACTCGATCGGCAGATCGCATTTTGCGCTCACGCCATCATGCGCCCCGATGAGCCGCTTGTCGTGGAAGACCTGACTAAGGATCATCGTTTCAAGGTAAATCCCCTGGTGACGCAAGCGCCTCTGCTGCGCTTTTACGCCGGCGCCCCACTCATTGACCGCCACGGTTATGCATTGGGCACCATCGCCGTGGTTGACACGCAGCCACGCACATTCAGCGAGACGCAACGTACCTTGCTTCGGGATTTATCCAGCCTGGTAATCGCGGCACTGGAAAGCCGGAACCGTGCGCGCCTGTTAGGCCAGATGGCCATGACCGATCACCTGACGGGACTGGCTAACAGGGTTCAATTCGAACGAACCCTGAATTCCGAAATAGCTCATGCTCAACGCACGGGCGAGTCATTCACCATGTTTTACATGGATCTGGATAGCTTCAAGGAAGTCAATGATACTTACGGTCACACTGCGGGCGACGAAGTATTGCGCGAAGTTGCACTGCGCATGACACAGCAGGTACGCGGCGAAGACCTGCTGGTCCGCCTGGGCGGCGATGAATTTGGCATATTCATGCGCCCAAGTGCAGAAGTGTCAGCTGAATCACTGGCCCGGCGCATCACTCAGGCGGTATCGACACCCATCATCCTTTCAACTGGCAACAGGGTCAACGTTGGCATTTCGATCGGAGTTGCCAGCTATATCGCCGAGACTGACTCGATGGCCACCCTGGTCGCACGGGCGGATCAGGCGCTCTATGCAGCGAAAAAAAGAAGAGGATAAATCTCCGCAAGCTGATGCCCGACACACCGACAACCTTACCGCTCTCTTGTTGCTGGCAATCAGTCTAGGATAGAGACGATTTCATCAACACATCTGCGCATACCCGCTTCAATTTCAGCCACCCGATCGGCGGCAATACCCAGCGCTTGCCATTCCCCGATTTCAATGTCCGTAGCCACGGACTCCGTCATGCCAAAAGTGGGCAGCAGCCTTTCCGCCAGATTAGTCATCGCGATAAGCGGTTGTCTTGCCGTATCTTTAGGCACAGCTACTGAATGGTGGTCACGCAATACGGCAATGATGGATGATGTCAGATTCCAGTGCCCGGCCAATAACGCACCCAACTCACAGTGATTCATCTCCAGCATCTGGGCTTCAACTTCTGTGGCCAATAATCGCCCGCCTTCGGCGGCGAGACGGCTGTGAAAACGATTGCTGAGTTCCGGATCAACATAATCGAGCACTAGGAAACCGATATCGTGCAACAGTCCGGCAAGATGAGTTTCCTCATCCGTCGGGCGAATTTCACTCGGCATAGCCTTTGAGAGCACGTCCATCGCCATGGCAACAGCCATGTTGTGCTGCCACAACTGCATCACATCAAGCAATCCGGCCGGCTTCCTTGCCAGGACTGAGGTCATCGCGAAACTCAGGGCAATCATCTTGATGCGCTTTATTCCCAGCACAGTCGCCGCATCGCTGACCGTCAGTATCTTTCCCGAGGCATGAAACAACGGGGAGTTCGCCAGACCGATGATCCTAGCAGAAATCGCAGGATCCTTCACAATCAGCTTGAGCAGCAATTCATCACCTTCGTCTGTTGCCAGATTGATCGACAAGATTTCCTGTGCTATTTTTGGCATAGGTGGCAACACGTTCAGAAACTCAACTGCTTTGTGCATATTATTCATGGATGGTTTCATTTATTTTCGTGAGCAGCCTGCTGGCAGGGGCCGAAAATCGGCGCGGCCTTTTTAACCCAATCGAGCAGTGCCGCAGCCTGCATCGGACGGGCGATGACATACCCCTGACCGATATCGCAATTCATCCTGAGTAAACCATCAAAATGTTCTTTTGTTTCAATGCCTTCCGCCACTGTTTTGAGTTCGAACGCACGGGCGAGCGCGATGATACCCTGCACGATGGTGTGATCGCTTTTATTCACCGTCAGGTTGCGCACAAAGGACTGATCTATCTTGAGCGTATTAACCGGCAGACTGCTCAGGTATGACAAGGAGGAATAGCCTGTGCCGAAATCATCCAGCGCAAAGCCCACTCCCAGCTTCGTGCAGTTTTCGATAATGAGCCGTACCTGAGCGATATCCTCGAGCGCCGCAGTCTCCAGCACCTCAATCTGAAGACTGTTAGCCGGAATACCCGGGTGCCGCGCAAGCTGCTGCTGTAACTTGTCAGAGAAATTTGCGGACTCCAGATGATAAGCGGATATATTGATGCTGACTTCAATATCCAGCCCGTTTGCACGCCACAGGGCAATCTGTTGCAGTGCAGTGGCAATCACCCATTCCCCGATCATAATGTCGAACTGGGTATTTTCGATGTCGGGAAGAAACCTTGCCGGCGTAAGCAGGCCACGTTCCGGATCGTTCCAGCGAATCAGCGCTTCTGCACCGACCAGAGTCTGTGTCCGCAAATCGACTTTAGGCTGGTAATAAAGCTCGAACTGATTTTCCTGCAAGCCTTGCTCGATGCGCTTCAATGATTCTTGCTGATTGCGTGCCCGCTGATCCAGCGCGGGGTCATAGATATGAAAACGGTTCTTGCCCGATTGCTTGGCCGAATACATGGCCTGGTCAGCATGACGCAACAGCGTATCGGTATGCTCATCGTCCAGAGGATAGATGCTCACGCCGATGCTGGCACCGAGTACAAAATATTTCCCGCCGATATCGACGGGTTCGGCGATCACGCTGAGCAAACGATTAAGCGCAGTACTGCATTCATCGCCACGTTCGAGCCCCAGCAGCAAAATGACAAATTCATCTCCGCCCAGACGGGCGACCGTATCACCGCCACGGATCGTGTTCTGGATGCGCCTGGCAACCTCGATCAATACACCATCTCCGGCATCGTGTCCCATGCTGTCATTGACGAGCTTGAATCCGTCGAGGTCCAGATAGCAAAGCGCCATCATGTTCTGCTCGCGCGCGGCCTGTGCAACGGCCTGCTTCAATCTGTCGTTAAGCAGCGTGCGGTTCGGCAGACCTGTCAGCGTATCGTAGTGAGCAATGTGATCCAGCTGCTTTTCGTGTTGCTTGTACCATGTGATATCCGAAGTGATGCCGATATAGTTGGTCACCTCTCCCTCATCATTTCTGATGGCTGAAATGCTCAGCCACTCTGCATACATCTCGCCTTCCTTTTTATGATTCCATACCTCTCCCGCCCAATAACCCGTCGTCCGGATAGCTTGCCACATAGACTCATAAAACGATGGGCTCTGGTGAGCGGATTGAAGAATACGCAGATTTTTGCCTATGATTTCTTCACGAGGATAGCCGGTGATCTTGCTGAACGCGGCATTGACATGCATGACACTGCCCGTGACATCGCTGATCGCAACCCCTTCCTGAATACTCTCGAACGACTTGAGTATCAGGCGTACTCGATCCGCATGTGCATTTTGGTCAGGAGACTGGCCATTTTCCGGGGTGCTGGGATTGGGCATGTAGTTCTATTATCAATAAATTGGACAGTTCACTCACGCGCTGAAGCATACTCTATCGGGTAACAGATGGTAAGCGCTGAAAACATTTTCGCTCAATTTATTCTCCGACAGATCCGGGTCTGTCCTCGCCTGTTCGCTGTATGCTGTATGCCGCATTGCATCCGGCTCAACTGTCCCGTCGGTTGTCGTAATTTATTTGTAATATTTATGCGTAATAATCAAACTTGAGAATTACGTCTGCAATCGTCGAAAAACCAATGTCATACAAATCCCAATGTCCATCACGTCACCAAATTTAAAAAGTCTGAAAATAAGCGCCAGAATCTTCCTGCTGGTCGCCGTCTCCGCACTGACGATTATCATGCTTGGAATGACTGCCTTTCTGCAATTCAAGCATAACAGCACGCTCATCGACGCGATACTCGGCCAAACGGTACCTGCCCTGGGGGAGTTGTCTGATCTCGAATCCGATATCAAGGAGATGCAGATCAAAGGGATGACTTTTATTTATTCCACTGATTTGCAGCTAGCAGAAGTGCTGGTCAATAAACTGCCTGCCATCCGTGAGTCCATTCAAAAACATCTGGCTTCTCAAACCAAGTATGCCGATGACGCAAAGCAAAAACTGATCATCGATCAGCTCCGTGATCAGTACCAGCAATACATTGAAGCCATCAAACAAAGCATTTCATTCAAGAACAACGGGCAAAATGATCTGGCGATTGCGGACTTTGAATCAAATGCAATGGCCTACCAGAACGAGTTATTACAAACGCTGGCAACGTTAAGAATAGAGAAATTGCGTTCAAATGACGAGGCAGTCAATCTGTTCCGCTCAAACAATTCAAACAACTTAAGAATCCTGGCGATCGCCATTTCGGTCACGCTTTTGCTGGTCATGGCGTGTGGCATATGGTTATTCCGCAGCACTGTCCTGCCCGCGAGAGCAATGGAATCGGCCATGCAAAAAATCTCGGCTACGCTTGATTTCACGCATCGCGTACCCATCACATACCATGATGAGATTGGCAATTCGATCAAGTCATTCAACAGCCTGATGGACACACTGCAGAATACATTATCGGTCATGCTGGGCGTCATAAAACGCAACGAGGCATCTTCGACCGACATGCATCAGGCATCTGTCACACTGGAACACATTGCCAGACAGGGGAGCAACTCCGCAACAGAAATACACTCTGCCGCGATGCATATACAAGATCAGATTGAGAGCATTACCATCCGTACCGAGGAAGCCGGTTTGCTGACCATAAAATCAGGCCGGGAGGCCGCTGATAATGCGCAGACGATCCGCACTGCGGTTGATCACTTTCAGTCTCTCACAGGCAGCGTTGCGACAGCCGCCGAACATGTATTCGCACTGGCTCAATCCGGCAACAACATTTCTTTGGTCGTCGAGGAAATTCGCAAGATTGCTGACCAGACCAATTTGCTGGCGCTGAATGCCGCAATCGAAGCCGCGCGTGCAGGTGAGTCTGGCAGAGGTTTTGCGGTTGTTGCCGATGAGGTACGAAAACTGGCCGAACGCTCATCTGCCCTCACCCGCTCGATTTCGGCGCAGATAGCGGAAATCCAATGCGCTTCCTCAACCTCAACCGAAATGATGAATAAAGTTGTCTGTGAAATGAATATCACGATGGAACTGGCAAACTCTGCCGGCGCTGCCATGCACACCATCGAGGGACACTCTCAGGATGTGATTGCCATGGTTGACAAGATCAAGCAACTGGCCTCGACCAGCCAAAGTTCAAGCCGCGGAATTGTCGCCCAGGTAGGAAATGTTGCTGACTTCATTAAAAATTCTAATATTGCAGCCAATCATACAAAAGACTCAGCCAGCATGATTTGCGACATCTCCCTCAAAATGAGTGAAGTGGTCAACCGGTTCAAGATCAGCGAGCATACCGATGTCCGTGTTGCTGCATCGCATCGGCGTGTCCATTAGTTCCGAGCGGCGCATAACCACTATTCAACCTCAAGTTCCCTGACCCGCATCGCATCGCCCGCAGTCACGCGGATTTGATAATTCCCGCAGTGCGGGCATGCATCATATAGTGCCGCAAGCGGCACGTCGCACGCGCATTGTTCGCACCATCCCTGCCCGGGGGTCTCGACGATTTCCAGTCTTGCCCCCTGCGCGATCCCCCCTGCCATTACCGCCTCGAAACAAAAGCGCATCGCATCGGGCTCGACGGCGGATAGGCGGCCTATTTCCAGCACCACGCAGCGCACGCGCTGGAAGTTTTGTGAACGCGCCGATTCCTCGATGATTTGCCGCACGTTTTGCGCCAGCGACATCTCATGCATATCAGCGTGAAACCAGCGTAACGAAGCCGGACCGCCCTCGCCCGTTTGCGGGCGAGGGCGGTGAGATGCAAACCGGCATGGTGAGTTGCATGCTTTTGGATGGCATCCTTGCCATGCCCGTTAGCTCGAGAAATAGAGTGCACCACCGAACAGTGCAATCGAAGCACCTGCCAGACGCAACCATTGCGGACGGCCTGCAATAGCAAGCAACGCTGCCATGCCGATGCCGGCCATATGCAGCGTGACGGTAGACAGCATGAAACCCAGCGCATAGCTCATGCCTGATGCGTTGCGAGGCATTTCAATACCGTGCGCATAACCGTGGCACAGCGCGAATATACCGACAGTCGCTGCACTCGCGGCAAGTGGCAGGCGAATTGCTGCTGCGATCAAAACTCCAAGCACCAGAAGCGACATGAGAATGCCACTTTCAGCATAAGGAATTTGGATTCCGTTCATGCCAAGCAGTCCGCCCAGCGCCATGACGCTAACGAAGGTGAGTGGCACGAGCCACACGGCGCGACCGTCCATCTGCTTCGCCCACAAGCCTACGGCGATCATGGCGCACAAATGGTCGAGACCTGAGAAAGGATGGAGCATGCCGTGCGCCCAGCCACTCGCGGCACCGATACCTGCATGAGCGTCGGCAAGATTCGGGGCAAGCATCAGGAACGGTGTCACCAGCTTGAGAATTGATCGATCATGCAATGAAGTTGTCATGTCAGCTCCTTAATATTTTTTGCAAGTACCGGGGATTCACGCATCCAGAGCGCGATTGTATAACTATCAGGCATGCTATCAAATCTGTTTTCATGGGCGTAAACTCAAAGCGCGTCGCGTAAGTTTTCCCGTAACCATTGAAAGAATGCTCATGGTCAGTCAAATCAGCACGCATGCAGTGTATCTGGAACCGATACTCGTACGTCATCAACACCGCGATTTGCTGCAAATACTCATCGATGTACAGGAACACTATGGGTATATCCATCCCGATGCCATCGATTACTTAAGCTCGCAACTGAAGCTGCCGCGCTCGACTATCGAAGGCGTGGCCGACTTCTATTCATTTCTCTACCTGCAACCCTGCGGCGTCTATCGCGTGCTGTTCTCCGACAACATCACCGACCGCATGTCAGGCAGCACGGCCCTGATGGAGAGCATGTGCAGTCAGTTATGGGTGGAAGCCGGAAAAATATCCGAAGACGGTCTGATCAGCATCGACACCACCTCCTGTACCGGCATGTGCGATCAGGGGCCCGCCATGCTGGTGAACAACCTGGCCATCAACCGGCTGACACCGACTCGTCTGACGGCCATCTGTGATCTCATACGCGCGCGCGTGCCGGTATCCGAATGGCCTGCTGGATTCTTCTCCATTGAAAATAACATCAGACGCCGTGACATCCTGCTGGGCAGTCATTTCCAGGCAGGCTCAGCACTGACAGCCCTGTTGCAACGCGGGGAAAACGAGACTTTGCAGGAGATCAAAGTCTCTCGCCTGCGCGGACGCGGTGGCGCAGGCTATTCCACCGGCGCGAAGTGGGAACTGTCTCGGCAAGCTGCGGGCAATGCCCGCTTCGTGGTGTGCAATGCCGACGAAGGCGAGCCGGGCACGTTCAAGGACCGCGTGCTGTTAAATAACTTCGCCGACATGGTGTTCGAGGGCATGACGCTGTGCGCCCGCATCATCGGTGCGGCCAGGGGTTTTCTCTACCTGCGCGGCGAATATCGTTATCTGCTGGAACATCTGCAGGCCGTACTGAAGCGCCGGCGCCAGCAGGGCTTACTGGGAAATGGCATACTGGGCAATCGCGATTTCAACTTCGACATCGACATCCATCTCGGTGCGGGTGCGTATATCTGCGGTGAAGAGTCGGCACTCATCGAATCACTGGAAGGCAAACGCGGCACGCCGCGCAATCGCCCCCCATACCCTGTGACCCATGGCTACCTAAACCTGCCGACCGCGGTGAATAACGTCGAGACCTTCGCCGCTGCCAGCCTGATTGCACTGCAAGGTGGGGAGTGGTATGCCGGCATCGGGACAGAGGCGTCCAGCGGTACCAAGATTCTTTCTGTGTCAGGCGATTGCGAATGCCCCGGACTGTACGAATACCCCTACGGCGTGACAGTTGCCCAGGTGCTGGCCGATTGCGGAGCGCGCGATACGCAGGCGGTACAAATCAGCGGCCCGTCGGGCGTGTGTATTGCGCCGGATGAATTCGCGCGACACATCGCCTTTGAGGACATCCCGACTGCCGGCGCCTTCATGGTGTTCGATCAGAGTCGCGACATGTTTGAAGTGGCACGCAACTTCGTACATTTCTTCGCACACGAGAGTTGCGGTTTTTGTACGCCGTGCCGGGTTGGCACCTCCTTATTATCCAACATGATGGATAAGCTGGGCGAGGGTCACGGCTCACCCTACGACTTTGCCGAAATCGAAAAACTCAATGTATTGTTGCAGTCCACCAGCCACTGCGGACTGGGCCAGTCGGCCTGCAACCCCGTGCTGGAAACAATTGCAAAGTTCCGCCCCGCTTACGATAAACGCCTGGTACACAAGGACTTCGTTCCGGCTTTCGATCTCGATCGCGCCCTGTCACAGGCACGCCAGATGACGGGACGCAACGACACGGGCGCACACCTTGCGCGCAGCGATGATTAAATATTGTTTTTCACGTTTGCCCTTTCGCTCACAAGCCGGGGGAAAGCTGGACAGGGGGAGAGCGAAGCGATGATTAACACTTTTATTCTCGATGGCAAGACCATTCCCTTCTGTGAAGGGCAGACCATCATTGAGGCTGCAATAGCGGCGGGCGTCTATATTCCGCACCTGTGTTTCAATCCGGAACTCAAGCCGCATGGCTCATGCAAGCTGTGCACGGTCAGAGTCAACGGCAGGCAGTCGTCATCATGCACCCATCAGGTGCAGGACGGCATGGTGGTCGAGAGCGATGCCGAAGAGATCAACGATGAGCGTCGGGCGCTGTTGCAGATGCTGTTCGTTGAAGGCAATCACTTCTGCCCGTCCTGTGAGAAAAGCGGCAACTGCCAGTTACAGGCCACCGCCTATGAGCTGAAAATGATGTCGCCGCACTTCGATCAGTTCTTCCCCGACCGCCCGCTGGACGCATCGCATCCGGAGTACCTGCTCGACTTCAACCGATGCATACTGTGTTCGCTGTGCGTTCAAGCCAGTCGCGATGTCGATGAAAAAAACGTGTTTGCCATCTCGGGGCGCGGCATCAGGAGCCGCCTGATCGTCAATGCGAAATCGGGTCTGCTGGCGGATACGGACTTTTCCGGGAATGACAAGGCCGCCAACATCTGCCCGGTAGGCGTCATCCTCAGAAAACGCGTCGGTTTCACCGTGCCGATCGGCCAACGTACTTACGATGAACGCCCCATCAGCGCGATTCAGCACCCGAACGTGGAAGGTGATTGAGATGATTGCGCCGGCCAAAAAACTTAACGGGCAGGAGAGCGATGCCACTCTTGATAAAGATAGCCATGCCCGTTCCCCTCTCCCCAACCCTCTCCCGCAAGCGGACGAGAGAGCAAACGACTCGCTACGCGAGTCTCAGCGAAAGTTGAGGGTTGCGACGACCTCGCTGGCAGGTTGCTTCGGCTGTCATACCTCTTTTCTCGATATCGACGAGCGGCTGCTGGATCTGCTGCAACGGGTCGAACTCGACCGCTCGCCGTTGACCGACATCAAACATTGCGGCCCGTGCGACATCGGCATCATCGAAGGCGGTGTGTGCAACGCCGAGAACGTGCATGTGCTGCGTGAATTTCGCGCCAGCTGCAAGATACTGATTGCCATCGGCGCGTGCGCCATCAACGGCGGCCTGCCTGCACAGCGCAACCATTTATCCATTGCGAGCATTCTGGAAGAGGTCTATCACGCACAGCTAGGCCTGGTCGACGGCTTCATTCCGAACGATCCTGAGTTGCCGCTGCCGCTGGACAAGGTATACCCCCTGCATGAAGTGGTGAAGATCGACTGCTTCATTCCCGGCTGCCCGCCATCGGCTGATGCCATCTGGAAAGTGCTGACGGATCTGATAGCCGGCCATAAACCTGAATTAGACTACAGTCTGATTCATTACGATTAAAGGTGGCTTGATGACTTCCCTTCTGGAAACTGCGGCGAATCCCGACAATCTGCGCCGCGTCGCCATTGATCCGCTGTCGCGCGTCGAGGGTCACGGCAAGGTCACCATCCTGCTGGATGACAAAAACAGGGTACACCAGGTACGTTTGCACATCGTCGAGTTTCGCGGCTTTGAAAAATTCATTCAGGGTCGTCCGTACTGGGAAGTACCTGTGATGGTGCAACGCCTGTGCGGTATCTGTCCCGTGAGCCACCATCTGGCGGCGAGCAAGGCGCTGGACGCCATTGTCGGAGCGAAGCATCTGACGCCTACGGCTGAAAAAATGCGTCGTCTGATGCACTATGGGCAGATATTGCAATCGCATGCGCTGCACTTATTTTATTTGTGCACACCCGATCTGCTGTTCGGTTTCGACAGCGAAATCAGTCGGCGCAATATCGCAGGCATCGCCGAAAAATATCCGGATGCAGCCCGTCGCGGTATTTTGTTGCGCAAGTTCGGCCAGGAAGTAATCCGGCACACGGCAGGAAAACGCGTGCATGGCACAGGTTCCGTTCCCGGTGGCGTAAACAAGTCGCTGACTCAGCCTGAGCGAGACGAATTGCTCAAAGACATCGATCAGATCGTGGCATGGAGCCGGGATGCCGTGCATCTGGTGAAAGAGTTGCACCATCAGAACCCCGAACTGTACAACAGCTTCGGTGCATTCCGCGCCAACTACATGTCGATGGTGGGTGTCGACGGTTCATTTGACTTGTATCACGGTCATCTTCGCGGTCGGGACGAGAATGGCAACATCCTGTTCGACGGCTTTGACTACCAAAACTACACGCAGCTGATCGAAGAAGAAGTCAAAAACTGGAGTTACATGAAGTTCCCCTATCTCAAATCGCTAGGCCGCGAGCGTGGCTGGTATCGTGTCGGGCCGCTTTCGCGCATACAGAATTGCGATTTCATCACAACGCCTCTGGCGGAGATTGAGCGTCGTGAGTTCATCGCCTACAGCGGGGTAATACCGATGCACGCACCGCTGGGCTACCACTGGGCGCGCATGATCGAGATGCTGCATGCGTCAGAGACGATCAGGGATTTACTGCTCGATGCTGACATCACGGGCAGCGAACTGGTGGTCAGCGGTGAGCGTAGTTTTGAAGGGGTGGGCGTGCTCGAAGCCCCTCGCGGCACGCTGATCCATCACTATCGCGTGGACGAAAACGATCTGGTTACCATGTGCAATCTGATCGTTTCCACCACCCATAACAACCAGGCGATGAACGAGGCGGTGCGCCGGGTCGCGCAGCAATACTTGCATGGCCACGAAATCACCGAAGGCTTGCTCAATCATATCGAAGTGGCGGTGCGCGCCTTCGATCCGTGCCTGTCCTGTGCGACCCATGCGCTGGGCAAGATGCCTTTGGAAATCGAAGTGTTGAATGAGGCAGGTGAGCGCCTGTCCAGACGGTTGCGTTCAGGCGCAGGCATCGTATCGTGAAACTCGCGCCTATGCTGATTTTTGCCATCGGCAACGAATCGCGCGGAGATGATGCGCTGGGCCCCCTGCTGTTGCGAGACTTGAGTAACTGGTTAATTGCAAGCGGTCATGCTGACGGTTTCGAACTGCTGGAAGATTTCCAGTTGCAGATCGAGCATGCCATGGACATGAAGAACAGGAAACGGGTGCTGTTCATCGATGCGGGGATGGATACGCCCTCGCCTTTCTCTTTTTACTGCGTAAAAGCGAACAATGAGCCAGCGCTATACAGCCACGCACTGACACCTCAGGCTCTGCTGAAGGTATATGAGCAGTTCTATCGGGAAACGTCTCCCGAGGCATTCATCCTGTGCATACGCGGGGAGTCATTCGAACTGGGCGATGCACCCTCATCTCAGGCCAGGGAAAATCTGGCGTCGGCACTGACATTTATCAAGAAACTCATTGGTGGGCCGGAAGCCATGACTTGGCAGCGTCAGTGCACCCAGACGCCGACCCGCACGGCCGAACTCAGGCACGCCGGAAGCGAAGCAGCATAACGGCTCCCTGCCATAACATCAGAACTCATACTGCAGCATGATGCGGTTGTCTACATAGGCTCCGCCCCATTCCTGAATGCCGTGTTCAATTCCCAGCCGATCGCGTATCGTCACGCCTTTAAGTGTGCCGCTCAGGTGATAGGCAATATCCAGCATGTAGGCATCGACATTTGCCACATAAGGGGCAGTGTTATATTTTGAATAGGTAAGCTCCGCGTCCAGTTTTTCATCGAGCAATTTCATGTTGGCACCCATTTTCCAGGCATTACCGGCGCCACGCGAGGATACAAGACCATAGTTCATCACAGTCGTGTAGAGCGGATCAGTATTATAAAACTGGGTATAGGGAGAGAGCATGTTGCCGTTGGAGATGCCGGCAACCATATTGGCGGGAACCATGTTATAGGCGAAATAAGCGCTGCCCAGCTTGTCCGGCAGTGCGCCTCCCATCCTGGCACCGTAGGCCTTGCTGTCGACGGCTCCGAGCAGCATGGCGCCATCACTCGTTTCACGCATAAACTGGAAATCCACGAATGGAGAGACGCCAGTTCTCGTTAACGTGTATCCCCCCTGTAAATAGGCCATTTTGGCAAAATCATTGAAGCGATAAAACCATGTTTTTGCATTGACACTGTCACCTTTGTACGTCATGCCGAAGGCGCTCGCGCCATTATCGCTGCCAGTATAATGTGGTTTGTAATTTGGTATTACGAACAGGTTGCTGTTGTCAAAGCCGGATGCCGTGCGATTCTTGAAGCGCAAGATGCGCTCTGCTTCGATCTGGATGCCTTCGACCGGCTGAAACGATACTAAGCCCGCCTGGTACAAATTGGGAATCATGAAGCCGTCGGACGAATTTATCCAGGGATTGTCGATACGCTGGTTGCCGACCCGTGTCAGAAAGTCGGCTTTCCTGTACTGAAGATAAGCTTCCCCAAGCGTATATATTCCATAATTCGTCCCCATAAGCAGCGGGTTGATGTATTTGTTGTTCTGCTCGTGATTATTCAAACCGATGTCCTGGGCAAAGTACATTCCCAGCGCCCCGCCTATACCATCCTGGTTTGAAGTTTCAACTTTAAGCTTTCCACCCAATGAGGATGAATGCAAATCAGTCATTTGACTGTTGTAGTCACGGCTGAAGGAATATGCCCGGATGTTTCCGGAAACATGAATACCTTGCAGCCATTGATCGACAGGTTGATCGGCATATGCCGTGCCGGATACAAGCATGGCATAGCCAAGAGACCATTTGTAGCCACGATTTTTATGCATGATACTTCCTTAGCAAAATTAAACTTGCTGCACATCACTTCATCCAGACGATGTGCAGCTGCAGAACTGCAAATTCGTTATGTAGTTTACTACATAACGAAAAATAAGCTAAGAAAATGAAAGGCTAGAGCAATCAGAATGACTAATCAGCAGTTTCACTACATGGGAAATTTGACGATTATCAGACAGCGAAACTGATCATTTATAAGAATTTGCACATCAATGACGCCTGGCCGGACGGCAGCTGTCGGTATTTACCCCGCCGCTTTGCAAACATACTTACGCGGCATCGATGAACATTTGTTTGAGGGACAGAATTTTGTTGATTCAGATATCCATCAACAGCACGAGTCGCGGTTGAAATGAATTTTGGTTGTAACTCAAGGAATAAATTTAATTCTCTTCAAGCCGTGACGGCCAGAATGATGTGTGATGCTTTAATCAGCGCACATGCCTTCACACCTACTTTAAGACCTAAAGATTTGATGCTGTCATTCGTTACGATGGCCACCACCGTTTTCCCCCCCGCCAACTCGATGATCACTTCACCGTTAATCGCGCCTTCCTGACAACGCACCACAGTACCGCGTAATTCGTTGCGCGCGCTGGTCTTGATGCCCTCGGAAGTGGTCACAATTACCCAGGGGGCCTTGACCATCGCATAAGCCTCCGAACCTACCTTCAATCCAAGATGTTCCACGCTTTCATTGGTGATCACTGCAACCAGTAACTGGCCGCCACCAATATCCATCACCACTTCAGCATTGATCGCGCCAGACTTGATACTTTTTACAGAACCCAGAAACTGATTGCGTGCACTCGTCTTCATGTCAAATCTCCTGATCAAATGATAATACTGATCAAAATCGCCCATCACCTGCGCCATCTTTTTAAGCACCTGCTCGCGTTCCTGCTCCAGTCGCCGATACACACCAACCAGCCGACGACCATGGGAAGTCAGTGTCGTGCCACCGCCCTTTTGCCCACCCGTCTTGCGTTCTACCAACGGCTGCTCGGAAAGATTGTTGATGGCTTCAACCGCCTCCCAGGCTGCTTTGTAGCTCATACCCATTGCATTCGCAGCCGCCGTAATAGAGCCGGCCGCATCAATGTGTTCCAACAATTCCAGATGATCCCAGCGCCGCCCCTTGGCAATTTTCAGCCGGGGTAAAATTCCCGATTCAGTTTGCTCTGCGACCGATAATTCCATGATGACCTCACAAGTTATAACCTTGCACTAACAAAATCGGCTCAGCGTCTGCTGATATGCCTGCATTTTCGTTATGCGATTTGGTACATAACAAAATTTATCACAAATGAGCCAGCAATCAAAAAACATGAGGGGGTAAAACGATAACCAATTGGGCGATAACTCGCGCAAGGCACAGCAACACAAGGCCTGGCAACCTTGGCTGGCACATTTCGACAAACACAGGAAACAACGTGTCCCGGTAGCAATCCAGGATTTAACGACAGAACTACCGGCGGAATAAGCTATCTGCTTCGGCAGCGCTAAAGACAGACTTGTGCCATTGAGTGGCCAGGCACAACAGGTTTCTCGTCCCAGTGAGCAGCGCCGCGTTGCCCGGCTACGCAGCGATCATGGTGAGACTGGCGAGTTGGGCAACAGGAAATTACAGTTATTGTTTCCCGTACAACTTGCGGCCTCGTATCCGCGCGCGGTGTGCGGAGCGTTGTTCAGCTTCGGTCAGGGCACGTGGTTTCTTGCCCTCGAACGGATTTTTGCTGGAATTGAACTGAATTTTCAACGGTGTGCCTTCGAGCTTGAAAATCTCTGCGAAAGAACGT
Organism: Gallionella sp. UBA4121; assembly: GCA_002381565.1. Classification (GTDB taxonomy): domain Bacteria; phylum Pseudomonadota; class Gammaproteobacteria; order Burkholderiales; family Gallionellaceae; genus Gallionella. The sequence goes on along the minus strand of DFWZ01000007.1, from coordinate 30,150 downwards.
TCCAGATAGCGCGCATAACTGGCAGGTATATTGTCCAGACCACTGCCGTGAACCACGATCAAGGGTGGATTGCTGCCGCCCTGGTGGGCGTAACGCATCTTGGGCAGGAAACGTCCGACTTTAGGCGGCGCCTGCTTTTCGACTGCGCCCAGCAAGGCGCGGGTGAGCTTAGGCGTGGACATTTTCGACATTGCCGCAGCATAAGCCTCATCGGCTGACTTGAGCACGTTTACAATACCGTTGCCGTTCAGCGCTGAAATGTAATGACGTTTGGCGAAACCCAGAAAATGCAGCTTGCGTTCGATGTCGCTTTTGACCATCTCACGCTGGTGATTGTCCAGACCGTCCCACTTGTTGACGGCCAGCACCAGCGCGCGCCCGGCCTGCAACACGAAGTCCGCGACGTGTGCATCCTGTTCGGTGATCTGATCGCGCGCATCCACCACCAGCACCACCACGTTGGCGTCTTCAATCGCCTGCATGGTCTTGATGACAGAGAACTTCTCAACTGCCTCATCGACCTTGCCACGGCGGCGCACGCCGGCGGTGTCGATGATGGTGTACTGTTTTCCGTCGCGCTCGAAGTCGATATAGATGCTGTCGCGGGTGGTGCCGGGCTGATCGAACGCGATCACGCGCTGTTCACCCAGAATCGCGTTTACCAGCGTGGATTTTCCGACGTTGGGTCGCCCCACAATAGCCAGCTTGGGCGGCTTGTCATGATTGACCTCTTCCTCTTCAACCACTTCCGGGAAGTTTTCCAGCGCGATTTCGACCACTTCCACGACATTGTCGCCATGCGCGGAAGAAATCGGATACGGTTCCCCCAATCCCAGCTCGAAGAACTCGGCGGTGACGCGGGCGCGTGCCATGCCCTCAGCCTTGTTGACCAGCAGCAGGATCGGTTTGCCGGTCTTGCGCAATTCAGTGGCGATAATCAGATCCTGGGGCGTACAGCCCGCGCGGCCATCCACCAGAAACAGCACCATGTCCGCTTCATCAACGGCCTGACGGCTTTGCCTGGCCATCTCGAACATGATGCCGTCTTTTGCGACAGGCTCCAGGCCGCCTGTATCGACGACCAGATAAGGACGCTCGCCTACCCTGCCGCGTCCGTAATGGCGATCGCGGGTCAGTCCCGGTTGATCCGCGACCAGTGCATCACGACTGCGGGTGAGACGATTGAACAAAGTGGACTTACCCACATTCGGACGACCAACTAATACAAGTGTGGGTAACATTTTTAACCTTTAAGGGTTCAGCGCAACGGGCATAACCTGTAACGCTATTGAATAGACAAAGAATAAACACCGCCGCTGCGCGTTTGCACCAGCAGTCCGTTATCCATTGCGACGGGGGTAGTGTCAATGGCACTGCCATCGAGCTTGATGCGTGCGACGAAATGCCCGTCAGTCCGGCTCATGGCATGTAAATAGCCTTCATAGTCGCCGACGATGGCGACATCATCCTGTGCAAAGGGCGCGGAAGGTTTACGCAACAATAACTGGTCATTCTTCCAAACCGTGCTGCCGCTGTCTTTATCCAGCGCCATCACGATCCCCGTTGAATCGCTCAAATATATGTTTTTATGGAATATAAACAATCCATTATCGCTATCAATCTCGCGATTCCAGAGGGGATTTCCCTGGCCTGCCTCATAACAGGCCAGACGCCCCTGAAAAGCGATCGCACACACCTCGGCATCGCTCATCACCGGATTGCTGGTAATGTCGCTGATGCGTTCAAGTTCTGTATTGCCGCGCGGCTGCGACACCGCATTTTCCCATAGCAAGGATCCGTCGGTCAGTTTGATGGCAACCAGTTTTCCGCCGGCAAAACCGGCATAAGCCACGCCGCGATGTACCGTCACACCGGCATGACTGCGCACAACCAGCGCAGGCGTGCTGCGTTCATACATCCACAACTGCTTTCCCTCGGCCACGCTCAGCGCGGTAATGTGTCCGTCGCCGCTGCGCACGATCACCATGCCGTCGGCCACTTGCGGGACTCCCAGCACCTCGCTGGAAACAATATGCTTCCAGCGCAGCTTGCCATCTTCTCCAAAAGCCTGCACCTCGCCTTTATCGCTGCCTATCAGCACCAGTCCCTCGCCGCTGCCGACCCCTGCTGAAACGGGCATTTTACTTTCAACGCGCCATACCTGACGGCCCGTCGCACGATCCAGACGCGTGAGCGTTCCTTTGCCGGACACACCATAAACCGCATCGGCGGTCAGTGCGGGTTGCAGCGGGTTCGCACCCGAATCTCCGAAGCTTTCATGCCAGCGCTGGTTAAATTTTGCAGTTTCCTTGAACTCGACAAGTTTCGCAGGCTGCGGTCCAGTCGAAGCAGATCCCATCCAACCCTTGATCGTGGAACAGCCACTCAAGGCCAGCAACACTAACAGCAGGGGGAACGCTTTCATTTTGTTGCCCCTAACGCATCCATTTTCATCTGAACCAGGTTCCGGTACGCGCTCTTCGCATCCAGCTTGTCATAAGCCAGCTGGTATGTGGCACGTGCCTCAGCAGCCCTGCCCTGGCCGGCCAGCACATCGCCCTTCATATCGGCGTACAAGGCATCAAACGAGGTCGCGTGTTTGGCATCCAGCAACTTCAACGCACCGGCGTAATCTTTTTCATCCAGCAGCATCGAGGCCATGCGCAGACTGGCAACGCTCTTCAAGCCCTCCTCGCTGCTATGTTCGATGACCCATTGCAATTGCGACTTGGCACGCAACGGATCCTTGCCCAGCTCATTCACCTGCGCTGCAATCAGCGCCGCACGCGGCGCATACGGCGTCGAAGCGTACTTGTCCATCACCGCAGCTGCCGCATCGTTGACCCGCTTGGCATCATTGCTCGCCAGTTGTTCGACAAATTGCTGATACAGCGTCGCCGCCTCAGTTGCCTGCTTGTTCTGATAATACTGCCAGCCGCGCCAGCCACCCATCGCGACCACCACGACCAGCACGACACCCAGCATCCAGGTGCCGTTGTCCTTCCACCACGCCTTGAGTGTGTCGAGTTGCTCCTGTTCCTGCAAATCCAAAACTGCCATGGTTTTACTCCTGCTTGATTAATTCGTTAACTGTAGCGAGCAGATCCTGCACGCCAACCCGCACCTGTGCACCGCCCTGCATAGGCTTGACACCCACCTCGTTCGCACGGGCTTCGTCGTCGCCGATCACCACCGCAAGCTTCGCCCCGCTGGCATCGGCTTTTTTCATTTGCGACTTGAAACTGCCGCCACCGCAATGCAACACCACGCGCAGCTCGCCGTCGCGCAACTGTTCTGCCACCAGGCTGGCCAGCTGAGCGGCCAACTCGCCCTGATGCACCACGTATATATCCAATGGGGCTTTCGGTAGCGCCATGCCGGCTTCCTGCAACAACACCAGCAGGCGCTCCACCCCCATCGCGAAACCCATTGCGGGCGCAGGTTTCCCGCCTATTTGTTCGACCAGCCCGTCGTAACGGCCGCCGGCGCAAATCGTGCCTTGCGCGCCCAGCCTTGTCGTCACCCACTCGAACACGGTGCGGTTGTAATAATCCAGTCCACGCACCAGACGCGGGTTGATCTCGAACGCCACGTCATGCTGCGTTAAAATCGCCTGTACCGCCGCAAAATGCGTCAGCGCATCCTCGTCGAGCTCATCCATCAGCTTCGGCGCAGCCTCAATCAGTTCATGCATCGCCGGATTCTTGCTGTCGAGTATGCGCAGCGGGTTGCTGTGCAGGCGGCGGGTTGCCTCCGCATCCAGCATATCCAGATGCTGCTCGAAATACGCAATCAGTTTGGCGCGATGTCTATGCCGTGCTTCCGCATCGCCCAGGGTATTCAGTTGCAGCGTCACATCCGTCAGGCCCAGCTTTTTCCAAAGCCTGGCGCACATCATAATCTGCTCGGCATCCATGTCCGGACCTGCAAACCCCAGCGCTTCCACGCCTACCTGATGAAACTGGCGATAGCGCCCCTTTTGCGGACGCTCATGACGGAACATCGGCCCGCTGTAATACAGACGTTGCGGCGCGTTATACAGCAAATTGTGTTGCAGCACCGCGCGCACGCAGGATGCCGTCCCTTCAGGACGCAGCGTAAGATGATCGCCGTTCAGGCTATCCTCGAAACTGTACATCTCCTTTTCCACGATGTCGGTGACTTCACCGATCGCACGACAGAACAACGCAGTGGGTTCGACCAGCGGCATGCGGATATTGCGGTAGCCGTAGCCAGCCAGCCAGTCGCGCACCACTTCCTCAAACCATAACCAGAGTTCTGCCTCGTCCGGCAGGATATCATTCATGCCGCGCACGGCTTGCAGTGTTTCTTTGCTCATGTTTTAAACCTGGCAAGTAGTAAGTGGCCAGTAGTAAGTGGGGAAACCCTACTTTCTACTCCCTACTCCCCACTCGCCACTCCCCGTCTTATATATTTTCTTGCGACATAGTCATCCACAATGCCGGTGAATTCCGCCGAAATATTGTCACCGCGCAGGGTCATCGCCTTCTCGCCGTCGATATAAACGGGGGCTGCGGGGGTCTCTCCCGTACCGGGCAGACTGATGCCGATATTCGCCATCTTGCTCTCCCCCGGCCCGTTCACCACGCACCCCATCACCGCGACGGTCATATTCTCAACGCCATCATACTGTTCTCGCCAGATCGGCATTTGTGTGCGCAAATGGTGCTGTATGCTTTGTGCCAGTTCCTGAAAAAAACTGCTGGTGGTACGGCCGCAGCCTGGACAGGCGATTACCATGGGTGCGAAGGCGCGCATACCCATGGTCTGCAATATCTCTTGCCCTACCAGCACCTCCTTCGTTCTATCGCCGCCCGGCTCGGGCGTCAGCGAGATGCGGATGGTGTCGCCTATGCCTTCCTGCAACAGCACCGCCAGGGCTGCGGTGGACGCCACTATCCCTTTGGACCCCATGCCAGCTTCCGTCAGGCCCAGATGCAGGGCGTAATCGCATTGCTGAGTCAGCGAACGATAAACAGCGATCAGATCCTGCACTTCGCTGACCTTGCAGGACAACACGATACGGTTGTGGGCCAGACCCAGTTGTTCAGCACGTTGCGCGCTATCCAATGCTGACGCGATCAGTGCGGCACGGGTGACTTCTTTTACATCTTTGGGTTCTTGCAGGCGCGCATTCTCATCCATCATGCGCACCACCAGCTTCTGATCCAGACTCCCCCAGTTCACCCCGATGCGTACCGGCTTGTCGTAGCGTATCGCCGTTTCTATCATGATGGTAAAAGGGTCTTCTTCGGCACGATTGCGCCCGACATTACCGGGATTGATGCGGTATTTCGCCAGTGCCTGAGCGCAGTCGGGAAACTCCGTCAACAGACGATGGCCGTTGTAATGAAAGTCCCCTACCAGCGGCACATAACACCCCAGCGCATCAAGCCGCCTGCGGATATGCGCCACTTGTGCGGCCGCCTCCGGCGTATTGACAGTGATACGCACCATCTCCGACCCGGCACGGGCCAGTTCAAAGACCTGCCTGGTGGTTGCATCCACATCAGCGGTATCCGTGTTGGTCATGGATTGCACAACGATGGGCGCACCGCCTCCCAGCATCACTTTTCCCACCAGCACCCGTTGCGACGGGCGGCGTTTAATCACGTCCATGCGCGTTACTCCAGCGTCAGGCGCGCCACATCGCTGCTCGCGTTAATATAGGAAGTCAAATCTACCGGCTTTTCACGGTAATACAAATGCACCGCTGCGGCATGGCCGATTACCAGGCTAAAGGGTGCTGCACCTTCGAGGCGCAATTCGGTGCCGGGCGAATTGACCTGTCTGGACAGCGTCTTGCCCGACTTGTCCTTGATTTCCGCCCAGGATTCCTTATCAAATATCAGACGCAACGCTGCGGTTGATTCTGTGACCACGGGGGCCGAGACAGCTACAACGCGCTCCGCCGCAATCACAACAGGCACGGCTGATTCGGGCACACCCGCCTCGGGCACACCTGAGGCATCCAGAATCTCAGCCTGCTCAGGTAAAGGCAGTGGGGTTTCCACCAGCGCTGCATCCGGTTGAGTTACCTGCGCGACGGGATGCGGCGTCCTCCCCTGCCATACCGAAAATCCGGCAATAACCAGCGCAACCAATAACGCAGCAAGCAGTAAGTTTACGTTTTGCCTGCGCGCTGATTTCGCTGTCGGAAAAAGAGCCTCAACCTGCGGGAGGACGATTTGTGCTGCTTCCGCACCCGGCAGTGCATCCAGTAACGGCTCTGCATCCAGCTGCAACAGCTTGGCATAGCTGCGCACAAAGCCACGCAGGAAAGCCGTTTCAGGCAAGGCCTGAAAGTCATCCTCCTCCAACGCCACAATTTGACGGTGCGAAAGTTTTATCTTGGCAACCACATCTTCAACACTGAATCCCAGACGTTCACGCCCTTCGCGCAGCAAGTGCCCTACCGACGGCATCGACTTATCGTCCGGCGCAGCACTCATCCCTGAATTATTTTCTTGTTCCATCATTCACCATGCATCAACAATTGAGTTTCATGCGCATCAGGGTAACGTTCGCGCAGCCGCAATGAATAACTTGCTTCCGCATTTCCGTCGCCGACACGGCGCGCGATACGCACCGCCAGCCAGAGTTGTTCAGCCGTCATGTTTTCATCTGCAAAGCGCACCAAATATTTTTTGGCACCCTGAAAATCACCCCCGGCAAATTTCAACTCAGCCATCGCCAGCAACGCTTGCCTCAAATCAGGCTGAATACGCAGGGCGCGCTGCAAAAAATCTTCAGCATCCTGATTTTTTCCTGCTTTCTGCGAACACAGGCCGGCATTCAGATAAGCCCGCTCCGGTGTGGAATACAAAGGGTTTTTCACAGCCGCCATAAAATGCGCGATGGATTCCTGTTCCCGGCCACGCTGGCACAAAAACCACCCGAAATTATTGTGCGTTTCAGAATCCGCCTTATCCAGACGTAAACTTTGCAAGAAGTCCTCTTCCGCCTCTTTGTCCTCATGCAGCGACATATGGATCAAACCGCGCACATTATAGGCCGGCGCATAATTGGGATTCGCCTTCAACGCCAGATCCGCTTCGGACAACGCGATGCCCATCTGAGTGCGCTCGAAATACATACCCGCCAACTCGGTGTGAATCTTGGCGCTGTTTTGCGCGCGATCCTGATCCTGCTGCTTCACCGCCCCACCCCCTGCACACGCGGCCAGCAACACCGCCATCAATCCCAGCAAAAAACGCTTCATCGTCCCACCTCGTCGTTGTGAAATACGATCGGACTGGTGCGACGGGTCTTGTCCAGCACCTGACCGGCCAGTTGCCCGCACGCAGCCGCAATATCATCTCCGCGCGTTTTGCGTGTCGTGGTGACAATATCAGCCTGCATCAGCACATCCCTAAAACGCGCGATGGCATCCGGCCTTGAGCGTCGATAGGGCGTCTGCGGAAACGGGTTGAACGGAATCAGGTTAAACTTACAAGGCACATCGCGAACCAGCCGCACCAGTTCATGCGCCTGCTGCACAGAATCGTTCACCCCATCGAGCATCACATATTCAAAGGTAATAAAATCACGCGGCGCACGCTCCAGATATCGCTGGCAGGCGGCGAGCAACTCTTTCAACGGATACTTCTGGTTGATCGGCACTAGCTTGTCGCGCAGCGCATCGTTCGGCGCATGCAGCGACACCGCCAGCGCCACCGGACACTCTTCGCGCAGCCTGTCCATCGCCGGCACAATACCGGACGTTGAAACCGTCACGCGGCGGCGAGAAAGGCCATATGCCTGATCGTCCAGCATCAGGCGCAACGCACTCACCGTATTGTTGAAATTCAGCAACGGCTCGCCCATCCCCATCATCACCACATTGCTGATCGCCCAGTTGCCATCGGCATTCTTGCCCAGCCTGTGATTCGCCCACCAAAGCTGCCCGATAATTTCCGCAACGCTTAAGTTTCGGTTAAAGCCCTGCTTGCCGGTCGAACAAAACGAGCAATCCAGCGCACAACCGGCCTGCGAGGAAATGCACAGCGTGCCGCGTGTCGCTTCAGGGATATACACCGCTTCCACGGCATTGCCAGTACCGACGTTCAGCAACCACTTGCGCGTGCCGTCATCGGACAACTCCTCCTTCAGGATATCCGGCACGGTAATACTTGCACATTGCGATAATTTATTACGCAGTGCAGCTGCAATGTCTGTCATCGCAGCGAAATCGGACTCCCCGACCTGATAGATCCAGCGCAGCAACTGCTTCGCGCGGAACGGCTTCTCGCCCATTTCAGTGAAATAAGCGGTCAGCGCATGCGCATCCAGATCGAGGAGGTTTTGTTTTGTCATCGCAACAAACCTATTACGCAGCCAGATAGCAGCATCACGTGCTCGTTCACGACTCGCCTACCCATACGGTATGTCTCGTCATTCACTGCGCGACCCCATGCTTTCGGGCTGCTCATCACGGTTGCTGGCGACTCTATACATTAACGTGAATAAACGTTCATCGCCGGGAAGAAATAGGCGATTTCTACCGCTGCGGTTTCAGCCGCATCTGAACCATGCACTGCATTAGCATCGATGCTGTCGGCAAAATCGGCACGAATAGTGCCCTTGTCTGCCTTCTTTGGATCAGTCGCACCCATCAGGTCGCGGTTCTTCAGAATCGCGCCCTCGCCTTCCAGCGCCTGGATCATCACCGGGCCTGAAATCATGAAATTCACCAGATCGTTGAAGAACGGACGTGCGGCATGCACAGCATAAAAACCTTCCGCCTCAGAGCGGGACAATTGCACCATGCGTGCAGCAATCACCTTCAGGCCAGCGCCTTCGAAACGGGAATAGATTTGACCGATGACATTTTTTGCAACGGCATCAGGTTTGATAATCGACAAGGTACGTTCAACAGCCATGCTAAATTCTCCAACTTAAAGTTTAATAAAATTACGACCGCGCATTCTATCAGGCTTTGCCCGCCCTGTCCTCCGCCAGCGTTTACCGCTAGGCCATCCGGCATATTGACCTTAACCCCGCGAAAGGATAGCTTTCGCAACAGGCAGAAAGTAAATAAAGTAAATAAAAACTCCCGCTCGGGGAATCCGCCCGCTTGCGTTTTTTTAATACCTTGGTGAAGGACAAGCACATGAACGCGATTCGATTAACCTGCATGATTATGCTCTTAATCTGGCTGAATGGATGCTCTCAAAAAGCGGCCGAGACGCGACCTGCCGGAACCACACCGCCTGACACTGCCAAGCCGGCGCCAACTGTAACCGAGTCTGTCCCGGCAATCGCGCCTGCCGAGCCTGCCACCACCGCGCCTGAAATCGCGATGTATAAAATGGTTCTGCCTGAGAAGCAGAGCAAGAATGACATCGCCGGCATTGCCACTCCTGACACCGGCATGCCGGCTACTGCCGACAAAACTCTCCAGACAACAAAGGCTGCCTACCAATATACCGTCAAGGTGCAGGCGACCCGAACAATCAAAAAAAACCTGGATCCCTCAATCGAGTCTGCGGGCCAACTTCAGGTATGGGTAGGGCAGCCAGGCTATGAACCGCCAATTCGGCAAGGCATGAATGCGCAAACCGGCATACTGCCGCCGACCGGCACAGATGCGATCAGCGCGAAGATCACTCCTGAATTTGACAATCCACTGGCCTTCGGTGTGGAACCCAAGGAGAGCGAATGCCAGAAAGTAGAGCCCCAGGGCACCGAGGTATCATTCAAACTGATTCCGAAAATGATAGGCGAATTCCGGGTCGGTGCAAGCGTCAGGCTTTATGGGGAAAAGGGTTGTCTGGGCGACATCATCACCAGAACCGCAGAGCCGATAGCCGTAAAAGTGGTTGTCGGCATCCCCCCGGACTCTGTTTATCAGGAAATATGGACTGCCTTCATGAAGTTCTTCAAGGAAATTCTGGCAATTTGCACTGCGCTGCTGTTGTTTCTATTCCGCAACAAACTTAAAAAACTGTTTTCACCCGATAAAAACCCCTGAAATCAGGCCGCATTCGGACAATACGCGAGGGTATTGTCCGTTATGCCTTTTCTGAATACCTCGCTTGGGTAAAGTTTCCCCGATCTTTGCCGATATTGACATCAGGCAGGTGGCAATCGGACAAGTTCCATCGCCCAGGCCCCCGGCAATATATCAAGGAACAGCGATCATGAGCGAAACAATCTACGAGCACCGGGCTTATCCGACTGGCCGCGACGGCGCCGAAATCACATCGGTCGAAATTTATGCGGCCATCAGATCGCTATACCGCAGAACCTGAACGAATCAGTTATGCGGATATTGATTGCATTGATGATGATGATGATGTTGCTGCTAGCGGGCGTCTCGCATGCTGAAACTGACTCACTGAATGAAGCACAGCGTGCTCAGGAAGCGGGTGACTACGCGAGAGCCGTGACGCTGTTCCTGCCACTGGCAAAAAGAGGGGATCCAGTCGCTCAGTTCAATCTGGGTGTGTTATATACGCAAGGTCAAATCATCCAGCAAAACTATCCTGTGGCCGTGCAGTGGTATCTGGCTGCGGCGGAACAAGGCTATGCAGAAGCACAGGCAAATCTGGGTCGACTGTACGAGAACGGCATGGGGGTGCCGCAAGACTTCAAGAAAGCGATGCACTGGCTGGCACTGGCTGCCAGGCAGGGCAATTCATCCGCACAGCTCCACATCGGACAGATGTATGCGGCGGGTATGGGTGTAACGCAAGACAACAATGAAGCCATCAAGTGGTATCGCCTGGCTGCTGACCAGGGCAATGCCGTCGCACACGCCCAGCTGGGCGAATGTTATGAAAAAGGGCAAGGCGTCGCACAGGACAGTATTGCTGCCTCCAAATGGCTCAGCACCGCGGCAAACAATGCCGGCGACCAGCGCAGCCGCGATACCTACCTGGCCCGGCGCGATGTGATTGACAAGGGCAATGCGGACCGTCAGCTGGCACTGGCACAACAGCGGGCTCATATTGAGGCTGAACGCGTCAAGGCGGAGGATGCCGCCCGTGCCGATGCTGCACGCATTAAAGCAGAGCAGGCAGCACTTGCTCTGGCTGCCGAGCAAGCCAGACAAAAAGCCGCCGCGCAGGCTGCACTCGATGCGCAAATTCAGTCCAGGAAGCTGGCCGAGATCGAGGAAAAATCAACCAGGCTCAAAGCCGAACAATCAGTCAAAACCGAACGAAAAACGGCAGCAGCGCGACGCAAAAGCGAACTTGAAACCGAGATGGCCAGGCGCCGCGCCGAGATCAACGCAGAGGCCAGGCGGCGCAAACAGGAAATACTGGCAGAAGCCCGGCACGCTAAATCGGCGAAAAGCAGCGACGCCGAGACTAAGCACTCAAGCAAGCCGAAGACACCGGAGGGTGTGCTGATCAATAAGCATCCATCAACGATCAGGCACGAAACCGATCCTGTCAAACAAGCAAATGTCCGTGAAAAGTCCGGAACAGTGAAGGAGCAGCGTCAGACCAGAACTGCAATCAAGACAAATGACCACGTCAAGACAAGATATCCGGCGAAAACTGAACTGACCGATGAAGAACTGGAGCATCCGCTGATGCACGAGCCCCAAACTCCGGACGCCACCGCATCTGGCAAATCAACCATCAAACTGAAACAGATCGAATGGTCAAAAAAACAGGGCGACTCCTGAAAATCCGGTCGCGAGCCTGCAACCAGCGAACTCAGGATGGTTATGCCAACTGCACTAAAATACCCGCCACACCTTCTGCGGACTGATACTCCGCTGCAATTGCCACGCCCGGCACACAGACCAGCTCTTCACCGCAGTAAAGCAACGGCAATCTATCGCGCTGCCACGGCGGGACACGATGTTCCTGAAGCAGATTTTTCAGCGTACGGGTTACCGCGTTGGACGATGGACGCAGCGATTCACCGCCCCGACGCTGCCGCAAGGTAACCTTTGCGCGCTGCAGTTTTGCCAGACTGATGCCCTGCCCTACTGCCTGCAAAAATCTGATGTTTGTTCCTGTCGCCGGCCAGTCAAGCGCGGCTTCACCCTGCCACGGCAAAACAAGATTCCGGTCAAATTCACCCGGCGCGCGCAACGCATAGACCCTGCCCTGATAGCGGCGCACCTGCCATTCACCGCCGCCAAAACTGACGCAAACAACCGCGTCGTCCCGCGCGCCGCACAGTTGATGCAGCATGTCGTCCAGTTGCACGACTTGCGGCATACTCGCCCCGAGTCGATGCAGGTAATAGCGCAACAGGTTTTTGGCGCGGGGCAGACTCAATGCCTGCAAAGCCGCAACAGACAATGTCTCAGCCGACATGGCCTGCCCGGCATCGATGCGCGCCAGATCATCGAGCAGCTCGCCCGCCTCGGCAAAATGCTGCGTGCTGCGCGTCAGAGTGTCGCGATAAGCGGGGAATTTTTCGCCCAGCAAGGGCAGCAACTGATGCCGCAGAAAATTACGCGGGTAGCTGTCATCCGCATTGCTTTCGTCCTCTACCCATTGCAGATCGTGCTCTGCAGCATAGACCAGGATTTCCTGACGGGGGCTGTGCAGCAGCGGACGAACAACCTTGTGCCTCCCGGTGTAACCGGACAGGGCAGGCCCATCGGCTTTGCTCAGGACAGGCATCGCGCTCGCACCCTTCACGCCGGCGCCGCGCAACAGTTGCAGAAACAAAGTCTCGACCTGATCGTCGGCATGATGCGCGAGCGCCACAAAGTCACAGTACTGATTGGAAAATGCAGCATGACGAAGCGTGCGCGCAGCCGCTTCCAGTCCCTGCGCCCGCAGCGGAGCAATGTCCACCCGTTCGATGCACAGGGGAATGTTCAGACGTGCGCACAGCGCGGCACAAAAATCAGCCCAGCAGTCCGCATTCGGGCTGATGCCGTGATGAACATGCAGTGCGTTGATTTTCCAGAAAAAACGCGGTGCGATCTGATGCAACAAGTGCAGCAGCACAACCGAATCTACCCCGCCGCTCAGACCCACCAGAATGGAGCTGCCTGCGGGCAGCAACGTCGAGAGACCTTCCTCGACCTGCCGGGCCAGATTAACCGAGTTCAACTTCCTTGAATTTGCCATAACTCATCAGGCGATTGAAGCGGTCACGCAACAAGTCATTGACTGGTTTGTCCTGTGCTATTTTCAGTGCATCCTGCAAAGCCTTTTTCACGCTCTGCATGGTCGCAGGATAATCCCGGTGCGCGCCACCCAGAGGCTCATGAATGATCTTGTCCACGATGCCCAGCGACTTCAGGCGGGCCGCCGTAATACCCAATGTTGCCGCCGCATCCTCCGCCTTCTCGGCGCTCTTCCACAGGATAGACGCACAGCCTTCCGGCGAAATCACCGAATACGTGCTGTATTGCAGCATCAGCATGGCATCCCCGACCGCAATCGCCAGTGCGCCGCCTGAACCGCCTTCGCCGATGATGGTACAGATAACCGGTACACGCAATTCACTCATTTCATACAAATTGCGCCCGATCGCTTCGGACTGGCCGCGCTCTTCCGCACCCACGCCAGGATATGCCCCAGGGGTGTCAACAAATGTCATGATGGGAATGCCAAACTTTTCGGCCAGACGCATCAGACGCAGCGCCTTACGGTAGCCCTCGGGTCGCGGCATGCCAAAATTACGCACAATTTTTTCCTTGGTATCGCGCCCCTTTTGATGGCCGATCACCATGACGCTTTGGCCATTAAAACGCGCAAGGCCGCCGACGATCGCCTTATCATCGGCAAAGCTCCGGTCGCCGTGCAACTCCTCGAAATCGGTAAACAAGTGTTCGATATAATCGAGCGTATAGGGTCTTTGCGGATGACGCGATACCTTCGAGATTTGCCAGGGCGTGAGCTTGGCATACATATCTTTGGTCAGCGCCTCGCTTTTCTTCGACAGCTGCTCAATTTCATCCGCGATATCGAGTGCGACCGTATCGTCATGTACGCTGCGCAGTTGCTCGATTTTATCTTCCAGATCCGCGATGGGACCTTCAAAATCTAAAAATGTAACTTTCATGTTTGATCCTGGCTGTAAGCCGGCAGCCGGCAGCCGGCAGCCGGTAGCTCCTCTGATGGTTTGGCTACGGGCTGCAAGCTGCACGCTACAAGCTGTTTAATTAATTCGTTCGACGGGTGGTCCATCGATTGCGGCGCGATGATACTACAAACCGAAGAATCGTTTGATATTCACCAGCAATTCATTGTGCTGAGAACTTTTCTCCTGGCGTCTGGTTTGTTCGTCAAGGTGGTGCAGCACACTGTCCAGCTGCACACGCCGCTCCACCAGGATATGCGTGATTTCATCCGCCAGACCGGGCCTGGCCTGCATGATTCCGGCAAAAGCCTCCTTGTCCAGACGGTAACATTCCACATCGGTGATGGCGATCACAGAAGCTGAACGCGGCGCACCGGTCATCATGCCCATCTCGCCAAAAAAACTGCCTTTGGACAGCACGTTCACGCTGCGCCGCTCACCATTCGGCATTTCAAGATAAACCTCTGCCTCGCCGTTGATGATGATGTACAACCAGTGCGCAATTGCACCCTGTTTGGAAATGATATTGCCCTTGGCAAACTGCGCGTACTTGAGCCGCTCGGCCAGTGAGCTCAGCTCCTCATCAGTCATTTGTGCAAATAATTCAACGCGTTTAAGTGTCTTGACGCGTTGCTGCGATTCACGCTGATGCACCACCACCTCGTATTTTTCATTCTCCTTGACGTAGTGGACATTTTGTTTCTCCACTTCCAGGCGTATACCGGCACGCTCAAGTGCAGTGTAGACATGCCAGCGCACCACCGCATCAGTCGGATCATCCACCGCCAGATCAGTCAGCCAGTAGCGCAGCGCGTAGCGCGACACCCCCTTGTCTATTTCCATCAACACGCAATTGGGCGCAGGCAACTTGGCCACGTTATTAATATCGGCAAGAAGGATAGTCTCCTCTACCGCCTTGATCACCTGCCGGGGTGTGGTATTCAGACTGACATCGAACCAGATCCAGCGGCGCAACTGCATCGGCTGGCCCGTGCGACGCCCCAGCACCAGAAACTTGTTCTTCATCAGCTGGCTGTTGGGAAACACCACCGTCTCCCAATTGCGCGTCTCGATCAGTGTAGATCGCCAGCGTATATCCACCACACGCCCGACCACCTCGTCCACCTTGATCCAGTCGCCGATATCGACAGAATTATCCAACTGCAACGCCAGCCCGCCCAGAATATTGCCCAGCGTATCCTGCATGGCGAACGCGACCACCGCCGTAATCATCGCAGAGGTCGCAACGATACTGCCCAGATCCAGCCCCGCAAAACGCAGCCGCACCAGACCCCAGGCGATGTAGGCGATGATGACGAAAATATCTTCGGTGATGCGCGGCGGTTGCAAACGGATCAAAGGCAACACGATGCGAAACAGCAGCAGGCCTGACAGGCGGATTACCGCGACGCCCGCTCCGATCACGGCAGCTTCATGGCATACCGATGCGGCGAAGGTAAATTGCAATGCGTAAACCAGCCCGCTGATGAATTGCAAAAACAGGCAGGCGAGAAAGAAAATCAGCGTATTGATGACGCTCTTGCGATCTTCCTTGAGAAAATAAACCAGGAAAAATGACAGGCAGAGTGCGGACAAAATCACAAAAATTGCTTCTTCACGCCAGAAATACTGTATTGCTGTGTGCCAAAAATTCATGTCTGCTCCGCTCAACCGTTCGTGGATTCTACAGAATAATCCGCCAGCCGCCGGGTTCTCCGCCAGAATGCCCAGCTATCGCCGCGCGTCAGACGTATTTTCCGCAGACTATCGCCGCCTAGAATATCTACCTGCAAACGCGCGATTTGACCTTTACACAGCGCCTGCCATAAAGGCCTGGCATAGCCTGTCTCGAAATCCTGCAACGCACTGCGCCACGCCGCAAAATCACCACGCTGCAATGCGCTACGCAAGCCCGTCCAGACCAGCAGTTCATCTCCTACGTGCCATACCGGCTGCCACCGGGAAAATGGAACTCCCGCCGCAGTAGCCAGCATTTGCACCAGCACCTCATCTGAGCTCGCGCTGTTACAAGGAGGTGAAACATTCACCTCAGCGCCGCCACCCCAGAACCACACGCTGTTGACCGGCACCTCACCGCGCGCTTCACGCGCCTCGTTGAGCGGATGTGCGAACAACAACATCTGAATCTCATTGAACAGCTGATGCCAGTGCCGCGCGTCGGCCCCCTCCGGCAGGTTGCCGTGGATATTTCGCCCGGCTGCCTGCGACAGCGGCACCGTTGTCATGTCGGGCAGCGCATCCAGTCGTACATACCAGCGGATCGGATCTGGCGCAAAAAACGTCAGTCCTTCTGCTGCAAAGTGTTCATTCAGGCTGACACAAAAGCGCTGCGCCTCCTCTAAACTGATAGCCACATTTGGCAGCAATACCACCTGCTCGCGCTGCAAGCGCACATGCACCGGATCGGCACGCAGCCAACAGCCCGGTTCCAGTCCGTCAAACGCAGCCGAAATCGGTGCAATCCCTGACAGACTGTGTGCCGAAAACAGCGTACATAACGCATCTTCCAGCGAAACAGCCTGATGTGTTTCAGCCTCCCCACGCGCCAGGATTTTTTCGAGTGCAGGCAGACGCAACCCCGCGCACACCTCGGCAGCAAAATCACGTGGCAAAAATAAATCAGCAACAACCAGGTGAATATTTTTCATGCCGGGAAGTTTATCATCTGTGAGTACGGCTGAATCGTCCAACCAGGCATATAAATCGGCAAGCCCCTGTAAACCTGACACAGTGCAATCGACCCGGAGGGTCGGACAGCTGTCGCCCATCGGGTAGTGCATGCCGGCCTCTCCCTGATAAGCGTTGGGATATTGGAAAGCTAGTTTTTTTCTTTACAAGTAACAACATCACCGCCGCCAGGTAGTGGGGATAGCAATTCATAACCTGCGATCACATCAAACAACTCCTCATCGATACCGGTCTGACGCAGACGATGAAAGTTCCTGTTCAGGTCCTCTAACAGTTCATCGATATTTTTTTCGGCGCGTTGCATCGCGGCCAGGCGGCTGGCATTTTCACTCGCCAAAGATTCAGCGCAAGCCCTGAAAATCGAGACAAAAAGATATTCCCGAATCAACGCCAGCAGCGTCCTTTCCCGGTCAACTATAACCTCGGGCAGACTTCCTGTCGGCCAGCGGATTGCAGCCAGCTCGCGACGCCAGGCATCATCCAGCGGCAACAGCCGCTGACTGACGGGGGTATAAATCGCACCTGTCCTGGGGCGATTATGAAAAAGGTAAATCTGCGTGATCTCGCCTTTTTCGCGCTGACTTTCAATCTCGGTCAGAATCTGACCCACCAACGGCGTAATTGCACTGATGGAATTCGGCAGGGTGAAGCTTTTTCCCGGCAGCAGATCGTTGTCCGCAAGGCGCGACTGAATACGCTCACCGACCGCCCATATCGTCTTTTTACCCGGCAACATGTCCAGCGTATTCACGACAAAATCGACTATTCCCTCATTGAACTGACCAACCAGCCCCTGATCGGAGCCGAACACCACCACCCCTGTCGCCCCCGCCTCATTCTGTTTAACCTGCCTCAGAGCACGTGGTTCATTCTGCGAAAGACAGGCGACCAGGCCCAGTTGCACCGTCCGGTAATAATCATCCAGAGCACGCACCGCATTCTCGTATTGTCCGATACTGGATGCGGCCATGGCCTTCATCGTACGCACCACGGATTCCAGTTCTCCGGCGCTGGCGATCTTGCGGCGCAGACTCACGGCGGTATCGCTCATGACGCTTCCCTGCCCTCCGGATCAGCATGAAAAGGCTCGAGCGCCTTGCGGGCGGCGGCGATAATCATCGCCTGATCTTCATCACTCAGCTTTTCAGCCGCATCGAAGCGCGCGCGCACATCGGCCGGTATCTCCGTTGCCGCCACACGCACGGCGTGTTCAGCATCCGCCATCACAGCCAGCGGCACATCATCGAAAAGTTTGGCACTCAATGCCAGCAGCACGGCAATTTGCGCAGCAACCGACACCGGCGCGAATTCCGGCTGCTTGAGGCAGGCGCGGATGCGCCGCCCATGCTCGATAATCTTGCGGGTATTTTCATCCAGCCGAGCACCAAAACGGGAAAATGCTTCAAGTTCCTCGAACTGCGCATAGGCGAGCTTGAGGTCCCCCGCCACGGCGCGGTAGGCTGCCCGTTGCGCCTTGCCGCCGACACGCGAAACAGACTTGCTGACATCGACAGCGGGCAGCACGCCCAATTCAAACAGCGACGGCGACAGGTATATCTGCCCGTCCGTAATGGAAATCAGGTTGGTTGGAATGTAGGCGGAAATATCCTGCGCTTCGGTTTCGATAATCGGCAGCGCTGTCAGCGATCCGCCACCCTGCTCCGGACGCAGGTGCGTTGCGCGCTCCAGCAGCCTCGAGTGGATGTAAAAAATATCACCGGGAAAAGCTTCCCGGCCGGGCGGACGGCGCAGCAGCAAAGACAGTTCGCGATAGGCGCGCGCATGATGCGTGAGGTCGTCATAAACGATCAGCACATCGCGGCCTTGTTCCATGAAATATTCCGCGATGCTGGTCGCTGCATAAGGTGCGATGTAAGCTAAGCCCGGCGGATCGTTGCCTTCGGTGACGACCACGACGGTATATTCCATCGCGCCGTTTTCGCGCAGGGAGGCGACTACTTTGGCCACGCCGGACGCACGCTGACCGATGGCGCAATAAACGCACAACACATTCTGGTCGCGTTGATTGAGTATCGTGTCGAGCGCGATCGCCGTCTTGCCCGTCTGCCGGTCGCCGAGTATCAATTCGCGCTGTCCGCGCCCGACGGGGATCAGTGCATCGATGACCTTGATGCCGGTTTGCAACGGCACCGTGACAGGCGCGCGATCCATAATGGCGGCGGCCGGACGTTCGACAGGCAAACGCGCGCTGTATGCCAGCGGACCCATGCCGTCAAGCGGTCGACCCATCGGGTTGATGATGCGCCCGATCAGTCCGTCGCCCACCGGCACGTCCATCACATGCCCCCTGCGTTCGACCTCATCGCCCGCGTGCAACTGCCAGTAATCGCCCAGCAGCACGACACCGATCTCATCTTCATCGACGTTGAATGCGATGCCATATTCATCGTTGGGAAACCTGAGCACTTCCTCAAAACCCACACCCGGCAGGCCTGACACTTTTGCGATACCCGTGGCGATGCTGGTGATCGTGCCCACTTCGCGCATCCTGAGTTGCGGCGTGTAGGCCGCCCGCGTCTGGCTTATTCCGGCAAAGGTACTGTCGAAAACATTTTGGAGGCTATCGGGTTCCATGGTCATTGGCTGTTTGCTTCGGGCTTAGCTTCAGCCTCTGGTTCAGCTTCCGCTTTGGCTTCAGGTTCCGCTGTGGCTTCTGGTTTGACTTCAGGCCTGACTTTGGCTTCAGGCCCAGCTTCGGTTTTGACGGGTTCATGAATCTCTTCCCGAATCTCGTGCTCTGCCTGCTCCCAGTCCTCAGCTGCATGGCCGGTCTTGCGGCCATGCTCCTCATAGAGCGCATAAGCTCGTTTGCCGATCTGCTGTGTCAAGACTGACGGTTTTTTTGCCTGGGCTTGGACTTCGGCCTGCTCCTTCTCTTTCAGCACTCCGTCGACCCCTTTTTCCAGCGACGACAGATAATCCGCGATGCTCCACGCCACTTTTTGTCCATTCGCGGTGAGTTCGATGCCGCTGACCAGCTCCGGCATGGTCTCGAAACGGATGCTGATTTCAGCCGAGAAGGTTTCGTTGAGCGTCTGTTGTATCGCTGTGCGCTGCGCCGCAGGCAGGTCATAAGCGCTGCGCACGAGCGCAGGTTCAGATGCGCTCCTGAGGGAATCGCCGAGCCCTTTTTTTGTCTGCTCGTCCATCTGCTGCAAGCGGCGGATAAATACACCTGCCATGCGTTCTTCCAGACTGCTGTCGGCAAGATCAGTCAGCGCACGGCGCGCAATGGCGAATACTTCCTGCTGCGCCCGATGACTGATCGCCTGATTTAAATTATGGGCATCACTTCGAAGTGTTTCCTGTCGCCTGGCGCTCAGGGCATCGGCCGCCTGCCGCGCTTCATCGAGCAGCCGCTGGCGTTCGGCTTTTGCCTCTTCCATCGCCTTGTTCATCAGCGCAGCGCGCTGCTGCTCGAACGCCTCGTTTTTGTGCTGAAATTCGTCGCGCGCCGCTTGGGCTTCGGCTTTTTTCGTGTCGGCGTCCGCCAGCTCTTTGGCAATCCGTTTTTCGCGCGCGTCGAGCGCGTCAAGAATCGGCCGGTAAAGGAAACGCTTCAACAGCCACACCAGAATGAGGAAGTTGACGACTTGCGCCAACACGGTAAACCAGTCTATCAGCATGGCTCATTTTCCTGCCGCTTGGGCGATAACGTGGTTCCAGAACGGATTGGCGAACAGCAGTATCATCGAGACCACGAAGCAGTAAATGGCGGTGGACTCGATCATCGCCAGGCCGACAAACAGCGTCCGGGTGATCGTGGCCGAAGCATCGGGCTGCTGGGCCAGCGAGGTCAGTGCCGTTGCAACTGCGCGCCCTTCGCCAAGCGAAGGCCCGATAACACCGATGGCGATCGTCATGCCGGCTGTGGCAATGGATGCCACCGCGATAATAGTCATGCTGTCCATATAATCTCCTTTGCTTGTCGTAATTGGTGCTTCAATGTTTTGCTGCCGGCGCTGATCTGGTCTTGCTGACTCGCGTGGCTGCCGCGATATAAACCGCTGCCAGAATACTGAAGATGTATGCCTGCACCATGCCGGTCAAGAGCCCGAGCGCGCTCATCGCAACCGGAAAAATGAAAGGCGTGATGGTCAGCAAAATGGCGAGTATCATCGTCCCGCTCATCATGTTGCCGAACAGCCGGACGGCCAGGGCCAGGGTGCGCGAAAGCTCGCTGATGATGTTGAACGGCAGCATGATGACCGTCGGCTTCAGGTAGTCCCGAAGATATTCGCCCAGGCCGCTGTCCTCGATGCCGAACAGCGGCACGGCCACGAACACGCAGATCGCCAGCGCCGCTGTCGTCGAGAGTGAACCTGTCGGCGGCTCATAACCGGGAATGATGGTGAACAGACTCGCCATCGCGACAAACAGGAACAAGGTACCCAGAAAGCCGATATATTTCTGCGGCTCACGCATGCCTACCTCTTCGATTTGTTTGTCGATGCCGGTGATGACGATTTCCAGCAGATTTTGCCAGCGTGAACGATGCAGCCCCGTTGAAAGTCTGCTCGTGACAAGTTTTGAGCCGACCGCGAGCACGGCCATCAGCCCCCATGTGTAGACAATCGTGGCATTGAGTTTAAAAAAACCGTATTGCCAGAAGATGACTGTGTCGGGGCTAAGATGCATGATCGGCCTCCTGCGACACAGGATTTCCGCCCGTTGTCCGCGTCAGCCGCATTACGATCAGGCGCGCTGCGACGAATCCGAGCAGCCCTGCCAGCAGCCTCTTCCAGTCGTCCCCCAGAATAAAATAGAAGCCGAGCATGACGATGCCCGTGCGCAACAGCAGACTGCCTATAAACAACAGCGCCGGTTGCCTGGACGAAATACCCCGACGTATCGTCCACCAGAGCCCGCCGAAAAAAAATGCTCCCAGCAAAATCCCTGCTGCAAAACCTGATGCCAGACCAGGCCAGTCATTCATGGTTATTCTCCTCTTGCTCGTGTATTTCCCGGTATTCCCGGGCCACCCAATGCCACGCATTAAAACAACCCAATCCCAGGCCGATGGCCAGCAGCATCAATGTCCATGAATGGCTGCCATGATAGTGTTTGTCCAGCCAAAGTCCGAGTGCCGCGCCGAGCAGCGTGGGCATCGCCACCGACCAGCCAACCAGGCCCATCATGCCAAGACCAGACCAGACAGTCTGCGTGACATGACGCTGCGCGTGCAGCCTGCGCGCCGCCTTTTCGCCCACCTGCTGACTGAACTCCGTCTCGCCCGCGACAGGCTTCGTTTTCAACTCGTCACTCATGATGAAACGCCGCAAATCTGCGAACAAATCCGCTTTCAAGTTTAGCCAGCACCGAACGCACGCTCTTTTCCTGCTCGTCCAGATTCATAAATTCCTGCTCTACCTTCTCGCGCAACTTGCCAAGATCCGTACCGCCTATCGCGTTGCGCACCGAGACCAGCACTTCAGTGCCTGTCTTGACCAGCACGCCTTCATCGACGGCTATGCAAACCTCACCGTCAGCTTCAGTTTCGAATATCAGTATCCCTGGCGCCAGCGACGCCACGCAATCGAGGCGGTGCGGCAAAAGCCCGAACGAACCTGCACGTGACTCCGCGACGATGCGAAATACCCCGGTCTTCTCGGCAAATATTTTGAAGGGCAGAAGAATCTTAAGATTCATGTGTGCTGTCTGCATGTTCCACTTCCGGCTCTTGATTCGGGTCAGCTGTCGCAGCGGGTTTTGTCGCAGACTCTGCGCTGGCTGCCGGTTTGCCGGGTGCGGCATTTTGTTTCGCTTCGGCTATCGCGCCTATCATGTAAAGCGCGCTTTCAGGGTAGTCCTTGAATTCATCCTTCAGGATGCGCTCGCAGCCGTCCAGTGAGTCCTCGAGGCTGACGAGCTTGCCGCCCATGCCGGTAAACTGTTCGGTGGTGAAAAACGGCTGGGTAAGAAAACGCTCCAGCCGCCGGGCGCGGCCCACCACGTTACGGTCATCCGGTGACAGTTGTTCAAGCCCCAGCATCGCGATAATGTCTTTCAGGTCGGCATATTGCGCGAGCGTGCGCCGGATTTCCTGCGCAATGGCGTAATGCCGCTCACCGATGATGCCCGGGGTTGCCATTTTTGAATTGGACTGCAACGGGTCGATGGCCGGGTACAGGCCCTCGCTCGAGCGTTTGCGCGACAGCACGATGGAGGCTGACAGATGCGAGAATGTATGCACCGCTGCCGGATCGGTGAAATCGTCCGCCGGCACATACACCGCCTGAATGGAGGTGATCGCACCCGTGTCGGTGTTGGCGATGCGCTCCTCCAGCTGCGACAATTCGGTGCCCATGGTCGGCTGATAACCCAGGCGAGACGGCATCTGCCCCATCAGACCAGACACTTCCATGCCGGCCTGGATGAAACGGAAAATATTATCGATCAGCAGCAGCACATCCCGATGCTCGTCATCGCGAAAATACTCTGCCATTGTCAGCGCTGCATGGCCGACGCGGAAACGGGCGCCGGGCGGTTCGTTCATCTGGCCGAACACCATCACCATATTCTCCAGCACACCCGCCGCTTTCATATCCCGATAGAGCTCTTCTCCCTCGCGACAGCGTTCCCCGATGCCGCAAAAGATGCTCACCCCCTCATGATGCCCGACCATGTTGTGTATCATCTCGGTGAGCAACACGGTCTTGCCTACCCCTGCCCCACCGAACAATCCTGCCTTGCCGCCACGCTCCAGCGGGGAGAGCACATCGATGATCTTGATGCCGGTTTCAAATATTTCGGATTGGGTAGAACGCCGCGACAAGGACGGCGGTGCGCGATGCACACTGCGCCATTCGACATCAGGAGGCGCCGGCAGGCGATCGATGGCATTGCCAAAAACGTCGAACATGCGCGAGAGGGTTGCACGGCCGACCGGCACTTTCAGCGGGCCACCGGTATCAAGCACTGTCATGCCGCGAGCCAGCCCCTGCGTCGGGGTCAACGCGATACCGCGCACCCGATGCGCGTCCAGTTGAGTCAGGACCTCGATGGCGACATCACCCGCATGCAGCAACGAATAGATCGGCGGCAAATAACCCTCGAAGCGGATATCCACAACACTGCCGCGCACCGAGACCAGCTTGCCGGAATTCAGAGAACCTGTATTCATAGTCCTGCATCTGTATTGCAACAATCGACAGCATACACTGACCGGGCGCATTGTGTAGCACCTCGTCAGAACTGCCCATCCACGGTCAAAGCCCGGCCAGCCAGAGGCGCAGCCTGATACCGATGCCGGTGGTATAGCCGATCTCGATAAAGCGTATCCTGCCGTCAGGCGAGATGATGAAACTGGCGGGCACGGCGTTCACCCCCCACGCATGCGAAATGCTGCCGTCCGGATCGTTCATCGCGGGAAAGCTAAGCCCCTGTTCACGCATGAAGCGAATCACGTCCTCCTGCTTGCCGCTCTGCATCGCGACCGTGATGACGGCATGGTCACGCGCGATGGCATCGATCGCGCCCTGCTCGGTGCGGCAGATCGGACACCAGGTCGCCCAGAAGTGCACCAGCACCGGTTTTCCGGGGTGCGCAGACAGTTTGTAGGGCATGCCTGCGAGCGTAATACCCTGCAGGGGAGGCGCTGTTCCGCTGACCATGTCGCGTTGCTGCCAGGCACGGATGCCCACGACGACGACGATGAACAGCAGAACGTTGATGGCATACCCGCGCCAGCTGGCTAAACTACGACTATTCGCCATGTTTGAACTGCTCAATCAGACGGCGGTCGCGTTTGGTCGGCCTGCCCTTTAAAGCAGGCGGCTCAGCCATGAGCTGTTCGGAGAGCAAGACACGTCGCTCGCGGCTCGCATCGCTCTCGCGGTAGAGTTTTTGCGCCTGAGGCGCAGGCCCGCGTTTGTCGGATAGCGACAGCACTTCAAGCAGAAATTGATATTGACCGATGCGGATGTCCAGCCTGTCGCCTGCCGCTATCGCCTTGGCCGGTTTGACGCGCACATCGTTGACCAGCACCCGGCCTGCTTCCACCGCATCGACCGCCAGGCTGCGCGTCTTGTAGAAACGTGCGGCCCACAGCCATTTATCGATGCGCAGTTTACTAGTGTCGTCGTTCATGCCCGGATTTTTCGATTATTGACAGGTCAGATTATAAACTTTACGAGTTTAACCTGCGCGCAGCCTCTTGAAACCGCCCGGCCTGACTGCCAGCACAGCGAGTGCCGCAACACAAAACACGGCACCTGCATAAAACGTGAATGATGCCCCGAGCTGATCCCACAGCAGACCTGCGACGCCGCTGGCCAGCAGCATGGCGATTCCGCTCATCAGATTGAAAAAACCGTAGGCAGTGCCGCGCAAGTCAGCGGGCGCAGTATCGGCGACCATCGTTGCCAGCAAACCCTGCGTGATGCCCATGTGTATTCCCCAGAGCGCGACGCCAGCCAGGACGACACTCCAGTGATCGTTACTGGCGAGCACCAGGTCAGCCGCGATCAGCACAGCCAGACCAAGAACCAGCATTCTGGTGTGGCTCATGCGGTCAGAGAGTTTGCCGAACGGATAGGCCGATGCAGCGTAGATCAGGTTCATCGCCACCATCACAAGCGGCACAAGTGCAACAGGAATGCCGCCTTGCTGCGCACGCAGCACCAGAAACGCCTCGCTGAAGCGGGCCAGCGTGAACACGGCACCGATACCGACTACCCACCAATAGGACGCACCCAGACGCCTGAGATTTTCTTTTTTGATGGGATTGGAACGCAGTCCAGCCTGATGGCGTTCCGGTTCGCGCACGCCGAACAGCAGCAGCACTACTGCCATCAACCCGGGAATCACCGCTACCCAGAACACGGCCCTGAAATCATTGACCCAGAGCAGCATCAGACCTGTCGCAATCAGGGGACCTAAAAACGCGCCTACCGTGTCCAGGGATTGGCGCAGGCCAAATGCCGCCCCGCGGACAGCAACCGGCGTAATATCAGCCACCAGCGCATCTCGCGGCGCACCTCTGACACCTTTACCGACGCGATCCAGCAGGCGCGCCGTGAGCACAATCCCGAGGGTGGGGGCTATCGCAAACAGCGGCTTGGTCAATGCGCCCAGGGTGTACCCGAACAGGGCAAGTCCCTTGCGCCGGCCCAGATAGTCGCTTAAGGTGCCGGAGAACACCTTGACGATCAGGGCCGTGGATTCGGCGAGCCCTTCAATCAGCCCGACAGATAATGCACTGGCGCCCAGCGTTGTCACCATGAACAAAGGCAGCAGGCTGTGGACCATCTCGGAGGAGATATCCATCAGCAGGCTGACGAAGCCGAGCACCCATACGCCTGATGGGATCTGGCTCAGAGTGCTTTTTTTGATCATCATTTAGTGTACGTGCGCAGCTTCCGGATGCAGGGTGCAGGCATGGTCAGTCATGCCAAGCTCCACTTGCAGCGTGCTGTGCTGGATGGAAAAGCGCTGTTTGAGCGTTGCCACGATGGCATCCATATACACATCGCCCGGGTAGCCATCCGGCATCACCAGATGAACGGTCAATGCACTCTCGGTAGTGCTCATACCCCAGATGTGCAGATCGTGAATGTCGGCGACGCCTTTACATAATCGCAGGTAACTTTCCACTTCCGACAATTCGATGTTTGCCGGTACCGCGTTCAGTGCCAGATGCACCGAATCGCGCAGCAGCCCCCATGTGCCCATCACCACAACAACCACAATCACCAGACTGACTGCCGGATCAAGCCAGTACCAGCCTGTGAACATCATGATGACGCCGGCAACAACCACGCCCAGTGAGACTGCCGCATCAGCAGCCATGTGCAGATAGGCACCCCGCACGTTAATATCATCGGCGCTGCCCCGCACAAACATCCAGGCCGACAGCCCGTTGATAACAATACCGATACCTGCAACCACCATGACCGTCAACCCCGCCACGGCAGGCGGCTGGGAGAATCGCAGCGCTGCCTCCCATGCAATGGCGCCACACGCCACCAGCAGAAACATGGCGTTTGCCAATGCGGCCAGAATTGAGGTGCTGCGCAACCCATAGGTATAACGCCCGCTCGGAACACGGCGGGCGAGGATTGCAGCCCCCCCTGCCATCAACAGGCCCATCACATCGGCGAGATTGTGCCCGGCATCGGCCATCAGCGCAGTCGAGTTGGCAATGAAGCCATAGACGAACTCGACCACGACATAAAGCGTGTTCAAGGCAATGGCGATGACAAAGGCGCGACTGTTCGGATCACCGTGGTGGTGTCCGTGTTCGCAATGTGAGTGTTGATGTGCCATAAGTCTGCCCTCAGGTAAGGTGACAGTTTACCTCCTGCACCACGAGCGCATCCAGAAATAAACGCTCAAAAGCACGCATGAATACCGATCAGGCGGAAGACAATCTGCACAATGCAAAAAAGCCCGTAATCTACGGGCTTTTTGTTTAATCTGGCGTCCCCAACGAGATTCGAACTCGTGTTACCGCCGTGAAAGGGCGATGTCCTAGGCCTCTAGACGATAGGGACGTTGTGTTGCTTTTTCTCTTCTTTGGTGGAGATAAGCAGGATCGAACTGCTGACCTCTTGCATGCCATGCAAGCGCTCTCCCAGCTGAGCTATACCCCCCTTACCTCGAAAGAGCGCGCATTATAGGGAGGTGATTCATGCTTGTAAAGCCATATTGCAAAAAAATTACAGATATCTTCGCATGCGCGCCAATACAGTCTCGCGCGGGAACAAAGCCAGCACAGCATCGACCGACGGCGTGTGCGTCTGCCCTACCAGTATCACGCGCAACGGCATCGCCAGTTTTGGCATTTTAAGATTATGACGGGTCAGCAATTCCTTGATCAGCGCGGCCAGTTCGTGCGCCTCCCATATGACATCGGCAAAACGATCGGCCAGCTCACGCAGCGCAGGCAAAACCTCAGGCACAAGATGCTCATCCAGCAGCGCCTGATCCGGATGCACGTCGATATAAAACACCTCGGCTTCATCCGCCAGCTCGACCAGCGTTCCCACGCGCCCCTTGTACAAGGCAATCACCGCCTCCAGCTTCGGTTCATTGCCCACCGACACGCCGCGTCCCAGCAGGTGCCCGCCTGTCAGCTCCGCCAGGCGCGTATTGTCCGCCAGCTTGATATAGTGCTGATTCAACCAGCGCAATTTTTCCGGATTGAACTGCGCTGCCGATTTGCTGATGTGCTCCAGATCAAACCATTCGACAAATTGCTGCATCGAGAAAACTTCCTCGTCACCATGCGACCAGCCCAGACGCGACAGGTAGTTGATCAAGGCCTCAGGCAAGAAGCCGTCCTCGGCATATTGCATCACGCTCACCGCACCGTGACGCTTGGACAGTCGCTCACCGTCGCTGCCCAGTATCATCGGCACATGCGCATATTGCGGCAAGCTGGCTCCCAGCGCCTTGAGGATATTGATCTGGCGCGGCGTATTATTGACGTGATCGTCGCCACGGATGACCTGGGTAATGCCCATATCCAGGTCGTCCACCACCACGCAGAAATTATAGGTGGGGGTACCGTCAGGACGTGCGATGATCAGATCGTCCAGTTCACTGTTTTCAAAAACGATACGCCCCTTGACCATATCATCCCAGGCCGCGACACCATGCAGTGGATTTTTGAAACGCACCACCGGCTTGACGCCTTCAGGCGGAGTTGGCAGAACCTTGCCCGACTCAGGCCGCCATCTGCCATCGTAGCGCGGCTTCTCGCCGCGAACTCGCATCGCCTCGCGCATCAGTTCCAACTCGTCCGGCGTGGTGTAACAATAATACGCATGTCCTTCCGCAAGCAACTGCCCAAGCACTTCCTTGTAGCGATCCATGCGCTGCATCTGGTAAAAAGGGCCTTCGTCGTAGCCCAGGTTCAACCAGGACATCCCGTCCAGAATCGCCTGAACCGACGCCTGCGAGGAGCGTTCAAGATCGGTATCTTCGATGCGCAGGATGAATGTGCCGCCCAGCTTGCGGGCATACGCCCATGAGAACAAGGCTGTGCGCGCACCGCCTATATGCAGATAACCGGTCGGACTGGGAGCAAAACGGGTACGTATCGTCATAGAACTGGGGAACCAAACAAAGGGGCGCACATTTTACGGGCTTTGCCCGCTGACTGCATAAATAAATGGCTCTATGTGATTCATAGTGGGTAATGCGATAATTGCAGCGTGAATAGCTCAACTTTATTTAGCATGGCGCTCGGCCTGCAATCGCCTTGGCAAGTTAACGACCTTTCGTTTTCTACCGATGAATCCTCTCGCAAAGAACTTCACCTGCATATCGGTTTTGTTCGTGGTTCGCGCTTTCCAGATGAGACGGGTACTGCGTGCCCTGTGCACGATACGGTGGAGCGTGAGTGGCAGCATTTGAACTTCTTTGAACACCACTGTTTTTTGCATTGTGGTGTGCCGCGTATCAAAACAGCCGACGGCAAAGTGGTAACGGTTGATGTGCCATGGTCGCGTCCTGGCAGCGGATTTACGCTACTGTTTGAGGCGTTTGCGATGGCGCTGATTGAGCGAGAAATGCCCGTGAATCGGGTGGCTGAAATATTGGGAGTTAACCCTCAACGCGTATGGGCCGTGTTCAATCATTGGATTAGTCAGGCACGCGATGCAGATGATCCGTCCTCAATCACCCAACTTGGTGTGGACGAAACTTCATCACGTAAAGGCCATAAGTACGTCACGCTAGGCGTTGATCTGACGACCTCTCGCGTCATTCATGCGTGCGAGGGTAAAGGCAAAGAAACGTTGAATAACATCCAGCAATACCTTGAATATAAGGGCGTTCCGAAGGAGCAGATTACGCAGCTCAGCATGGATTTGTCACCGGCATTCATTGCTGGTGCTGCGAAATCCTTCCCATCTGCGGCGATCACCTTTGACCGGTTTCATGTCGTCAAATTGCTCAACGAGGCCATGGATAAGGTACGCAGAGTTGAACGCATTGAGCATGCGGCGCTGAAGGGACATAAGTACACGTTCCTGAGAAACCGACAAAATTTATCCGATAAACAGGAAAAATCGCTATCAGAAATGATCGAACTTTATCCCAATCTGGGTAAAGCCTATCGGTTGAAAGTGCTGTTCAATGATCTGTGGGAAATGCCCAACAAGGCAGCGGCAACCACGTTTCTGACCAACTGGTGTAACGAGGTCGAAGAGGCCAAAATTCCCGCCTTTATGGCCTTCTCAAAAACGGTCAGAGGGCATTGGTCTGGCATCATTCACTTCGTCGAATCACGCATCACCAACGGCATCCTCGAAGGAATTAACAGCAAGGCGCAACTAGCAAAAAGACGTGCGAGGGGTTACCGCAATACTGGGAATTTTATCAACATGATTTACTTTTTGTGCGGCAAAATGAAATTCAGTTACCCACTGTATTTCACATAGAGCC
>DFWZ01000011.1:5105-8570 GCA_002381565.1 Gallionella sp. UBA4121 | reverse complement strand
ACCAACTGCAGTCTGTCGAGGTTAATAACAGGCAGCGAGAAAGTTGACTGTCGTGGCCCGCCATAAGGTGCCGGAAGCCGTTGAGCTGGGTTAATGCAGTTGCGTGTTATCATTAC
This sequence comes from Gallionella sp. UBA4121, assembly GCA_002381565.1. GTDB lineage: Bacteria > Pseudomonadota > Gammaproteobacteria > Burkholderiales > Gallionellaceae > Gallionella. Next base: position 8,454 of record DFWZ01000011.1, on the reverse strand, counting down.
CGCCATGAAATCTCAGCCTGACTCTCTGCGCCGCTTCCTGTTTGAACACGCTCCGATCCGAGGTGAACGGGTGCATCTTGATACCTCATGGCGCAGCGTGCTGGAACGCCACGATTATCCGCCACGGTTGCGCCAGATGATGGGGGAGCTGACTGCGGCCGCTGTGCTGCTGGCTGCCACGCTCAAGCTGGACGGCTCGCTCCTGTTGCAAATACAGGGGAGTGGTCCGATCAAATTGCTGGTGGTGGAATGTGGCGGAGACCTGAAGCTGCGTGCAACCGCAAAGTGGGAAGGTCCATTGCAGGGCAGTCTGCCCGAACTCCTCGGGGACGGTCGTTTCGTCATCACGCTCGTCCAGAAGGATGGCAAACCGGCCTATCAGGGTATCGTAGAACTGGAAGGGGAAAGTGTTGCAGAAATTTTGCAGAACTACATGTCCCGTTCCGAACAATTGGAGACCCGGTTGTGGCTGGCGGTCGACGAGCATTCAGCCTCAGGCATGCTGCTGCAGAAGCTGCCCGATCACACCGAAGGTGATGCCGATGCCTGGTCGCGCTTCACCCAGCTGGCCGATACATTGCATGCTGATGAGCTGATGCAGTTGCCTACGGAAGACTTGCTGCACAGACTCTTCCACGAGGAAGAAGTGCGCCTGTTTGAGGCGCAGCCGGTTGCTTTTTATTGCACCTGTTCCCGCGACAACGTCGGGCAGATGCTGCGGATGTTGGGTGAGGAGGAAGTCGAGGCTATCCTGACCGAACGACAAACCATCGAGGTAAAATGCGAGTTCTGCAATCACAGCTTTGAATTCGACAAGGTCGATGCGGCACAGCTGTTTTCTGCGACCGCTACGCTTGCAACCAGCGAAATTCGCCATTAATACCTTCCGTTCACTGTTTTCAGCAGCTTGAATTTTAACCTCAGTTAAGAAATACGTTTTTCAGGGGCAAGGTCAATTCAGGTGAGCGTTATTAAGGTAACATCCTTGACTAGTCTAATTACGCCCCCTCGCCCGATGTCACAATCCCCGCATTCTCCCTCTTTTGATCCTTCTGAAAGTACATCAGAGCAGCGAACCGATTTGCGTTCCATCGGCCGTCTGTTTCCCTATCTGTGGGAATTTCGCGGCCGGGTTTTGCTCTCGCTTGCCCTGTTGCTCGGCGCCAAGTTAGCGTCGGTTTCCGTGCCACTGGTGCTCAAAGAAATCATAGACTCGCTGAGCAAGTCCCAGGCCACCCTGGTTTTACCGCTGACCCTGATCATCGCTTACGGGATACTGCGTTTTTCCAGCACCACCTTTGCCGATCTGCGCGATGTGGTGTTCGCCAAGGTAACCCAGCGCGCCATGCGTAGAGTCAGCCTGGTGGTCTTCGAACACTTACACGCCCTGTCGTTGCGTTTTCATCTGGAGCGACAGACGGGCGGCATCACCCGCGACATTGAACGCGGCTCCAAAGCCATCTCCAGCCTGGTGGGATTTTTGCTGTTTCGCATCACGCCCACCGTGCTGGAAATACTGATGGTGGCCGTCATCCTGTTCGTAAAATTGGACTGGGTGTTCGGACTCATTACGCTGACGACGCTGGCCGCCTACATCGGTTTTACTGTCACCATTACCGACTGGCGCACCCAGTTTGTGCGCCGTGCCAACACGCTGGACTCAGAGGCCTATGGCCGTGCCATCGACAGCCTGCTGAACTATGAAACAGTGAAATATTTTGGCAACGAGCGCTATGAAGCGGCGCGTTACGACAGCAGCCTAGCGGAGTGGGAAGAAGTATCCTTGCAATCGCAGCGGTCACTCGGGCTGCTGAATGCGGCACAGGCCGGCACGATCGCCATCGGCGTCACGCTGATGATCATACGCGCAGCCAACGGCGTGGTTGAAGGCACGCTGACATTAGGCGACCTGGTGATGGTCAACGCCTACCTGCTGCAAATGTTCCAGCCTTTGAGTTTTCTGGGGGTGATGTACCGCCAGATCAAGCAATCCATCACCGACGTCGAACGCATGTTCACCCTGTTGCTGCGCCCGAGGGAAATTGAAGATGCTCGTGACGCCGGCAAGTTGTCCGTGCACGGCGGTGAAGTTACCTTCGAACACGTCAGCTTTTCCTACAACGCCGACCGTCCTATTCTGCAAGAGGTGAACTTCACCATCCCGGCAGGCCAAACCCTGGCCGTAGTGGGTACCAGCGGCGCGGGGAAATCAACCCTGGCCCGTTTGCTGTTTCGCTTCTACGACGTGAATGAAGGCCGCATCCTGATAGATGGTCAGGACATACGGCGCGTCACCCAGGAAAGTCTGCGTGCGGCCATCGGCGTAGTTCCACAGGACACGGTGTTATTCAACGACAGCATTTACTACAACATTGCCTATGGCAGGCCCGATGCCACCCGCGATGAAGTAGTCACTGCTGCCCGCGCCGCGCACATCCTGAAATTTATCGAGTCATTGCCGCAAGGCTGGGAAACGATAGTCGGCGAAAGAGGCCTTAAGTTGTCCGGCGGCGAAAAACAGCGCGTCGCCATCGCCCGCACATTGCTGAAAAATCCGCCCATTCTGATTCTCGATGAAGCCACCTCCGCACTCGATACCAAAACCGAAAAAGCCATACAGGCCGAACTGCTGGAAATTGCCAGGAGTCGCACCAGCCTGATCATCGCTCACCGCCTGTCCACCGTAGTGGAAGCCGATGAAATACTGGTGATCGAAGCAGGCAGCATCGTCGAGCGTGGGCGGCATACCGAGTTGCTGGCGCAAAACGGGGTATACGCACTGATGTGGGCGATGCAGCAACAGGCGGAAGAAGAAAAGCTGGCGTTGTGAACCCGCCCTTGATTCCGCCTTTGGCGAACGCCGGCAAACTGGCGGGCTGAATAATGGATAGGTTACCCGGTCAGGCTGTGGTTCACACGCTCACCGCACGCATCCTGTCAATTTTCTCGATAACCGCCTGATAGAGATCGTGGTTGGAATCGGGGTTATTGCGGTCTGGATGGTGGGCGCTACGGATCTTTTTCAGTTTAGTCATGCAATCTGGCAGGTCATGTACCTCGGTCACCCGGTCGCCGTTTTTGTCCATCACGCGCTGAAGCTCAGCCTCTGCGCCTTCGCGTGTGTCATATAACTTCTTGCTGCCAAGACGCCAACCATCCTGGTTTTTGCGCGGGGACAGCTTTTCCTTGCCATCAAACCAGATCCATTTGCCGGTATCGGGTTCCTGTTCAAAATGAACGGTGGTGATGGTGTAGGTGTAAACGGGCGGCTCGATTTCCCTGGCGAACAGCTTGATGATCTTGCCGACAGTCCCCACCGTTGCCAAGTAATACGCGCCTGCCTCATGCG
>DFWZ01000011.1:0-4796 GCA_002381565.1 Gallionella sp. UBA4121 | reverse complement strand
CTGAGTGCTTTGCGTTGTGCGTTGGTCACTGGTATTGCTCCTTAAAATTAGTTGAAACCCGCTGTGTTCCCCCCTCGCTGAAGGGATCACCCGCTGGGCTCCTGGCAGCCTGTCGGACTGCCAAAACAGCATCGACGCGTTCATGTCTTGCGCCCGGGTCGTTCCTGAACGCATCCTTGCCGGCAGTCAGGGACTGATCCGCTCGAAAAAACAAAAGGCCACCTCAAAGGATGGCCTGATTACTTGCTATGTCTGACTCCCCGGGCAGGCTTCGAATCTACGACCTGCGAATTAACGGTCGTATTCTCAAGCCACCACCGGAGCGTCAATCAATTAAATCAATTAAATCAGATGCATAATTATACTGCACCTGAGGTAAATATGCTGCATATTGCCGAGTCTGGTGCAGAAAATAACAAAAGTACCGGAGTCGATTTCATTTCAGCTTTGTTACTACCTTCAAAAAATTCGACTCCGGTAGCGGTTATAGAAATTTGGACTTGTGACAGTCTGCTATGAGACAGGAAGCAGACTATCCTCCGAAACGAACCATCAAGGTAATTAGGTGCACATCAGCTTGTCGGCGTGGTTCCACAAAATATGACTGGCCGGTATCAGCTCGCAATAAATTTTTCCGCCTTGCTCAATGTGCGCCAGCGAACAGATATTTTTTAAAGATTGCCAGATCATCCGGACACCCTCTTACAGAAAGGACAGACCATGAACAGCAAACTCGCGACAACCTGTTTTATTATCGGCACTTTGCTGGCCCCAGTTGCGGCGTATGCCGCCGACTCAGCCACTGACACGGACCATATGCACCCCAAGACATTCGTCAAAGACTCAGTAATCACAACCAAAATCAAGGCAAAGCTGGCTGACGAAAAGATAAGCAGTCTGGCGCATATCAAAGTCGATACCCACAGCAAGGGCGCGGTGGTTTTGAGCGGAAAAGTCACAACCCAGGAAGAAGCGGACAAAGCTGTTGCAATTGCGCGCGAGACTGAAGGCGTAACTTCGGTCAAGAGCAAAATTCAAATCAAGAAGGAAGATTAAAGTTCTGGTTCAAAGCTGAGACCCAGCTAATCCAAAAGCGTGCAGCGCATAGTTCATGCCTGCGCGGGTTGGCCCCGGTTCCAACAGCATCGAGGCCAGCCTTTTATTGAAACGTTCGAAATCGCACAAATTTGTCGATCAGCCATTGGTTACTCGTCACGGTTGCGCCGCCATTACATCTCACCTCATACTGTTGACCGCTAAAACTGCTTTCTGAGTTTTGCATTTAATAATCAGTCAAGTATTTTAAGCATGAAGAACAAGCATGGCTGAACATGAAATTATATCCGCCCCAGTAGCATCAACACGAGCAATATGATCAATATCAGCCCCAGCCCGCCGCTCGGCCCATATCCCCAGCCACGGCTGTGTGGCCAAGCGGGAAATGCTCCGATAAGCATCAGTACGATAATAATTAACAGTATGGTTCCCATGAAAATCCTCCTTAGTATTTAACCACTCTGGATGCAAAGAAAAGTCTCCCAACGTCTATGAGCGGATTGGAATCCGGTTGGTCAACCGCTTGTCACGATCTTTGCTGCAAACCGTGCCAATGCGACTGGCAGTCCGGAGCAATAGCCGAATATAGGCATCGAGGCCACCGGCCGAACCGCCGACACAAACAATCGGAAAGTTCTTCAACAAGAGTTCCGCTTCAATGCTCACCGTCATCTCCCGTCTAATTGCCGATAATGCTGATATTCCTGCCGATCAGCCAAGCACCTTTGAATATCAGATTAAACGCAGGATGAATGGCCGTGCGGCCATTCATCAGCAACGCATCAGGAATGCTTGTTCGCATCCTTAATGACTTCCTTTGCATCACCAAAGGCTTTTTCGGTCTTGCCGGAAATTTGCTTACCCACCCCCTTTACCTGCTGTTCCTTGCTGCCCACAAGCTTGCCGGCCTCTTCCTGCACCTTACCTGCGATATCCTTTGCAACGCCTTTGACTTGATCCTTGTTCATTTCAAACTCCTTCTTCTGAATTAACAGGTTCTCCCTGCAGGAACTGAAGATTGAACGCGAACTCGCATCGTTTCTGTGCGGTAACGAACCCATAAATCAAAACAGTCGAATCACCTTGCGGCAGCTATGTTATCTGCCGCAAGGAATTCGAGATGAAACCGGCATAACATAAGGTAGCGCAACGTCACCATCGGATACGATGCGAGTGACGAAAGACTTTCAAGGAGATTATCGTGGCACAAAAACCAACAAAGCAGTTCCAAAAACCGCTGCAACCCCAGCCTTACAATCTGGAAGAAGAGCTGAACAAGCAAAAAGCGGAAACACGTGAGGTAGCCGGCAGGCATAAAAATGACGGACAAAAAGATCACAAGGGTGCACGTTAAGTCGCTTTAGCCTTATCTAAAGCCTCATCTAACAGCGGCCAACAGTCTGACAGAGCGCGCCAGTTTGCCGATACAATGGTGACGGGCGTCCTCTGCGCAGGACCTTCAAAAGGATCATCATGCAGAACCTTTGGCTGATACTGCACAGCCTGATCGTCATGTCAGGTTGGCCACTTATCAGGAACGTCTGCCGCCAGAATAGCGCCAGTGCTGTGGAAATCATGGGTGCTGCACACCTCCCAATAGCGAGAAAGGATTAATTGGGGTACCTTGCCACCACTTTTTCTCCGGTCCAAGCTCGAAAATGGTGAAGTGCAAATGAGGTGTTGCAGCATCAGCATTGCCAGTCGCGCCAACATACCCGATAAGATCGCCGCGCTTCAGGATGGTCCCTTCCTCGATACCTTCAGCATAGCGATCCAAATGTGCATAGTAATACACAAATTTTTCGCTGATATCGAATTGGTAAATAGTCAAGCCGCCTGGCTTGCTATCAAACAGCTTGGCAACTTTCCCATCAGCCACAGCAAACACGTGCGTCCCCTTCGGAGCAGGGATATCGATTGCTTCATGACGGCGATCATTGCCGCGCGCTTGGTTGAACGTATCGCTAAGCTGACTGGCACTCACACCGGCAACAGGGATCAGTAGTTGACTGGTCGCGGGTTCGACGATGACGACTGCGGGCGCTGGCTTGGCGCTTGCACCCCTCTGAATCGAATTTGGCACAGGCTTGTCGATCTGAGCGGGATCAGAAATTGCGATGGGCGGGAGCACTGCGGTAGATGCGCGCATGGCGGGCATGACTGCCGGATCGGGCGTTCCTGCTCCCAAAAATAACACGAGCGCACCCAGCAGCACGCCGGATAAAAAAATATAGATCCATTTCATGACATTTCACCCAGGTCTATTTTTTAATCAAAACTTTTACACCAGTGACGACTGACTGCGCCAGCGCAGTCGCGTCCCAATTCGTGAGTCGAATGCATCCGTGTGACTGGGTCTTGCCGATGGTCGATGGTTCCGACGTACCGTGGATTCCGTAATGTTTTTTCGACAAATCGACCCATACCACACCAACCGGATTGTTCGGACCCGCTGGAATAGTGGCCTTGGTTTCGCCAGGTTTGGCGTCCCAGAACAAGCTCGGGTTGTACTGGAATACCGGATTGTGTACGACGCCTGTAACCTTCCATTTACCCAGTGGGAGAGGGTCATGTTTGCTACCGGTCGTAGCAGGAAACTGGGCAATGATTTTTCCATTGGCATCGAGCAAAACCAGCGTGCCATCCGAGCCGTCGATGATCACTTCTACCGCTTTCGGCAAGTCGCCTGTGGCGATATTGGGCACGACAATTTCTTCACCAACGTGGCCCATATCTTTGTCGGGATTGAGTTGCTTGAGTAACTTTGGGCTTACATGAAATCTTTCGCCCAACGCTTCTTCGACTGATTCATAACCAAGCGTTACCATTTTAGCCTTGTCCGCCCATGCTTTGGGAATCGGTACATACGGGCCTTCGATGTCTGCCTCAAGAATGGTGTAAGGGATTAAAATCGGTGCCGTGTCAGCACTCAGTGTACCCCAGGTTGGGAGGTCGATACTGCCTGTAACTTTCAGGCCATTCGCTTTTTGGTAACCCTTTATCGCCATGCGCAAATTCTTCCCGTAAGATGCGTCGATCTCTCCAGATGAAAAATGCGCCCGATCCAGCAGCACTTGGCCGCGCAATACCAAGACGCCCTTCATCCTTGGACCAACCGAACTTGCGCGCTCAGTTTCGTTGAGCGTATCAGGGGAGAATGATTGGGTGGCTTGCGATGATGTGCCAACTGTACAAGCGATGAGAATTGCCACAATTATTTTTGTTTTCATCACTTAATCCTTCAGTAAATAATTCTGTTTTTCAGGTTAACCTGTGTAAATACAAGGATCTGTGCGCTAGCGTAGCGCAACTGCGTCGACTGGCAAAGCAGTAACGGTGCTGGTTGGTGCTATCTTGATCTTCTCGCTCTGCGTGAACGTAATTTGAAACTATTGCAGGAAACGCCTCACTCACAGCTGCCGGCCTGTAAGGGCGATATGCAGCATGTCATTGGCATCGCAGAAAGTCACGATATTTAGCAGGCGGTGATAGATGGTGAAGTAGACTTTGCAGAACTCCCGCTAAATCTACCCCTGTTTGTGCCGGCCTCACTGACGTTGATCGACCTTTTGCGTGCATTGCGTCAGTACAGGACAACATTAGCTCTGGTTGTCAGTGAGTTTGGCGTTACCGAAGGTATTGTGACGCTTGGCGATGTGATGTTGTCGCTGGTCGGTGAGATGATGCCGCTTTCTGGCGCACCGGAAGATGCACTTTCCGTACGTCGTGATCAATCATGA
>DFWZ01000030.1 GCA_002381565.1 Gallionella sp. UBA4121 | reverse complement strand
ATGCGATACCGAGTCTGTCGCCAACAGGTTCTGCCAGCGCTTCGCCGTCACATCGGCAATTTCCCAGTTGGACTGGGCGCTCGCCACATCCGCACGCGCACGCAGTATCTGCTGGTCAAGCTCGGGCGTTTCGATCTCTCCCAGCAGCTGCCCCTTGGTCACGCGCGCGCCGATATCGGTATACCACGCCTTCAGATAGCCGTTCACCCTCGCGTAAATCGGCGCATCAATATCCGCACGGACGTTAACAGGCAAAATCAGTTTCTGGATGCTGGAACCCGTCTCCGGCAATACAACCTTGACCGTTACATGTTGCGACTCGACTTCTTTCTGCAAATCATCCGTATGACTGAAGCGAATGATAATACCGGCGACCGCGACGACGACCGCGACAACTGCCAGAACCAATCCGGCGATGTTAAGCGGCTTGGGCGAAATATCATGAGGGGTATTCTTGGACATCATTCTTGCTCCGCAATTAAAAGGTTGTGCCCGGTATCCGGATTCATTCCGTGCTTCCTGTGCACCAGACTGAATATCACCGGCACGAAAAACAAGGTGGCGAATGTCGCGAATGCAAGTCCGCCGATCACAGCCCTGCCCAATGGTGCATTTTGTTCGCCGCCCTCGCCCAGACCCAATGCCATAGGCGCCATGCCGATAATCATCGCCAGCGCCGTCATCAGCACGGGACGGAAGCGCATGAAGCCGGCTTCCATCGCGGCAGTAAAGCCGCTGTCGCCCTCACGCAGCCGTTCCCGCGCAAAGCTGACCACCAGGATACTGTTGGCGGTCGCCACACCCATGCACATGATCGAACCGATCAGCGCCGGAACCGACAAGGTGGTGTTGGTCACAAAGAGCATCCAGATAATTCCTGCCAGCGCTGCGGGCAAGGCCGTGATGATGACGAACGGATCAAGCCAGGACTGGAAGTTGACTACGATCAGCAGGTAGATCAGCACGATGGCACCCAGCAGGCCGAACATCAGCCCGCTGTAGGACTCGTTCATGGCTTTCACCTGCCCGCGCATGACCACGAACGACCCTTTGGGCACATCCTTGGCGGTATCCTTCAATATCTGATTGATGTCGTACGCGACACTGCCCAAATCCCGTCCCTGCGTAGCACCGTATATGTCAATCGTGGGCTGCACGTCGTAATGCGACACAACCGCTTCACCCTGTTTCCTGCTGATATTCGCCACACTGCCCAGCAACTGTGCTGATGAGGTCGTGTCCTGACCCATTGCGACGGGGAGATTCTGCAAGTCGTTCAGGGTGTCGAGACGGTATTGCGGCACCTGCACCACCAGCGGATAGGAGACGTTGTTGCTCGGGTTCACCCAGAATCCGGGCGCGGTCTGCAAACTGCCGGACAGAGAGACCAGCAGGTTGGTCGCCACATCGCGCTGTGTCATGCCCATTTCCATGGCGCGGGTACGGTTCACATCCACATGCAGCTCGGGCTGATTGAAGGCCTGCTGGATGCGCACGTCGGCCAAGCCGGGAACCTTCTTGATCCGGCTCAATATTGCCGCTGCATATTGCTGATTGGCCTTGCGGTTGAAACCGACCACCTGAACATCGATAGGCGCGGGCATACCGAAGTTCAATATCTGACTGACGATATCCGCAGGCAAAAAGGCAAACGACACGCCCGGAAAGTCGTCTTTCAGTCGCTCACGCAGGATTTTTACATATTGCGCCGTGGGTTTATGACCTTCATTGAGCGAAATCAGAATATCCGCGTCTCCCGGGCCGATCGGCGAAGAGTTGCTGTAGGTCAGGTTAACCCCGCTCACCGGCAAACCGATATTGTCCACGACATTCTTGATTTCTTCGGCGGGGATCTGCTGCTTGATCCGACGCTCGATCTCGTCGCATAGCCGCGCCGTCTCCTCCAGCCTCGTGCCGGTCTGCGCCCGGATATGCAGCTTGATCTGACCTGCATCCACTTCAGGGAAGAAGTTTCGTCCCAGGAAGGGCACCAGCGCGAAGGAGAGCAGCACGAAGCTCAGGAAACCGATGATAAAGCGAGGACGGTGACTGAGGGATACCAGCAGGAACCCCTTGTACTTATCGCGAATTTTGTTGAATATATTTTCAAACCCATGCTGAAAACGGACCAGCGGGTTCTTCGACGGGGCAGCATGCGCGCCCTCCTCGTGATGCACCTGTGCATGGGCGCGCAGCAAGTACTTAGCCAGCGTCGGCACCAGCGTACGCGACAGGATGAATGAGGCAACCATCGAGAATATCACCGCTTCTGCAAGCGGCACGAAAAGATATTTCGCCACGCCTGTCAGGAAAAACATCGGGATAAACACGATACAGATGCACAGCAGCGACACGAATGCCGGCCCCACAATCTGATGCGCACCATCCATGATGGATTCCTCCACATGCTTGCCCTTTTCCAGATGCCAGTTCATGTTTTCGATGGTCACCGTGGCATCGTCAACCAGTATCCCGACCGCCAGCGCCAGTCCGCCCAGCGTCATGATGTTCAGCGTCTGACCGAAAAAGGACAGCGCCATGATCGCAGACAACACCGCCAGCGGGATGGAAATGGTAATAATCAGGGTGGAACGCCAGCTGCCGAGGAACAGCAAGATCATCAGGCCGGTCAACGCGGCTGCGGTCACCCCCTCGCGAATCACGCCGTCCACCGCCGACTTGACGAACACCGACTGATCGCCGACCATCTTGACGATAAGACCGGGCGGCGCACCGGCTTCGATGCGAGGCAGCAACTCCTTGACGTGAGCGATGATGTCCAGCGTGGACGCACTGCCGTTTTTCTGGATGGTGGTCAGCACCGAATGCTGCCCGTTGACCCGCACCATGTTCTGCTGCGGCGAAAACCCATCGCGCACATGCGCCACATCGCGCAACAGGATGGTTGCCCCGTTAACCGACTTGATGGGCAGATCATTCAGTTCGTCGAGCGCATCCGGACTGGCATTGAGCAGCACGTTATATTCAAACCGGCCTATTTTCTCGGTTCCCGCCGGGAGGATCAGGTTCTGGTTCAGGATTGCGTCAGTGACATTCTGCGGCGTCAGCCCCTTGGAGCGCAGCGCCTGCATATCCAGGTCCACCGATATCTGCCTGTTCTTGCCGCCGTAGGGCGAAGGCACGGCCGCGCCTTCCACCTGCGCCAGCTGGGGACGGATGAAGTTGTTTGAAATATCGAACAGCTGGTTGTCGAGCAGCGTGTCGCTGGACAACGCCAATTGCAGCACCGGCACGCTCGATGCGTTATAGCTCAGGATCAGCGGCGGAGTAATACCGGGCGGCAGACGTTTTAACACCGTCTGGGACAACGCGGTGACCTGACTGACGGCGGCATTAATATTGACATCCGGCTGGAAGAAAATCTTGACGATGGCCACGCCCGGCAGCGACTGGGATTCGATGTGCTCGATATCGTTGACTGAGGTCGACAGCTGCCTTTCATAGAAGGTGACAATGCGGTTGGACATGTCTGCCGGCGGCATGCCGTTATAGGTCCACACCGCGCTGACCACCGGCACCTTGATGTCCGGGAAAATGTCCGTGCGCATGTTCACATAAACCAGCGGGCCAAGAATCAAAATCAGCAGCGCCAGCACTATAAAAGTATATGGGCGACTTAATGCGACCCGGACAATCCATAACATATAAGGCTACTCCAGTCTAAAAATATTCTCTTCCGGGACTCAGTCCAGCACGAGTGGTCGCAGCTTCCCAAAGGTGCGGCATTGTACCCAAGTAAACGGAGATGAGCCGAACATGAAGAAAGTTTAATATACAAGGGAATCCGTGGAAATAACCCGGCAGGATAGCCCGCTATCACCCGGCAGAATTTAAAGGCTGTGCGGCCAGCAAAGAATCGTCACGCGGGTGCCGGGGTTCGCATTCCCCAGCTCAAGTCCGAAACCGTGCAACTTGATGATGGCCATCACGATGGACAGTCCCAGTCCGTGTCCTGGCGCGTTCAGGTCGTTTTCACTGCGGTAAAAGCGATTGAATACTGAAACCCGTTCGCTCTCGGGAATGCCAATTCCGCTGTCGACAATGTCGATTTGCGCCCCCCCGTCCACACGCAAGAGCCGCACCTCAACCCGCCCGCCAGCCGGGGTAAACTTGACCGCATTATCCAGCAGACTGACAATCGCCTCGAACAAAAGCTCGCCATCGCCCTGAATGGGATCGACGGACGCGGCCGTCATGGACAAATGTATTGATTTGTCTTCGGCGAGCGGCGCGATGAAATTGACCGCCTGCTCCAGAATTTCCTGCAAGCTGATCATCTTGAAACCGGCGCGCCTCTGCTTGTTTTCGATCTCCGAGATGCGCAACAGTGCACGGAAACGCAACAACAGCGAATCCACCTCGACAATCGCCTGATCCACCATCGGGCGCTGAACAGGCGCATCGATCAATTGCTGCTGCACCCGGTAGAGCATGGAACGCAACCGGGTCAGCGGCGTGCGCAGGTCATGCGCGATATTGTCGCCGGCACTCTTGGCCTCCGACATCAGCCTTTCGATTTCATCGAGCATCCTGTTCACGATGGCGGCGAGCATGTCCAGCTCGTCATGGTGGCGGCCTACCGGCAGCCTCTGCCTGATGTCTCCCAGCATGATCAGCTCGCAAGCGTGCTGGATCTGCTCGATGCGGCGCAGCGGACGAAAGCTCAAGGCCACACCGAACATCATTCCCAGCAGGATGGTCAGCGACCCGCCCCAGAAAAAGGCCCTTTTCATGATCTCTCCGAACTCGATGAGCTGTTTCACGTCATGCCCTATTAACAGGAAGTCCCCGGAATCAAGGCGGAGGATCAGCACGCGTGCGGAAAGCGGCTCGGCCTGGATATTGACGGCCAGCAGCACGGTCTCGTAAATATTGCCGTCCAGCGGGATGCCCTGCGGCAGCCGGCCCAGATTCCCGACAATCAAATGCTTATCCTGCGAGTACAGCCCGTATAAATAGACATGGCGCTGGTCGCGCTGGATCGACTTGTCTATTTCATCGTGCAACTGATCGGATCGCAGCGCAGTAAAATGCCTCGTCTCCAGCCTCAGTATCTGATCCACTCGCCGGGTCATCTCCGTTGCCGTCCGCCAATAGACGAAACCCAGCAGCATGATCACGCACATGGCGAAAAACAGGCTGTAAAACAGTGTCAGCCTGAAAACAACCGTGCGTGAGACCTTAGAAATGCTCACTGAGCGTGTAACCCGAGCCGCGCACCGTATGGATGAGCGGCGATAAATCCTGAGTGTCCACCTTGCGGCGCAGGCGGCCTATGTGCACATCGATGATGTTGGTGCCCGGATCGAAGTGGTAGCCCCAGACCGACTCGAACAACATGGTGCGGGTCAGAGTTTGTCCGGAATTGCGCATCATGTATTCCAGCAGGCGAAATTCCGTGGGCAATAAATCAAGCACCCGGCCACCGCGACTGGCCTGCCTGGCCACCAGATCAAGCTCCAGGTCGGCGACGCAAAGCCTGGCCTGACGACCCGGCCGGTTTCCTCGCCGCAACAGCACCTCCACCCTCGCCGCCATCTCCTCCGATGCAAAGGGTTTGACCAGGTAGTCATCCCCTCCCGCACGCAGACCGTCAACCCGCTCATCCACATCGCTCAACGCGCTGATCATCAACACGGGCGTGTCGATATGTTTATCCCTGATTGCTGTGACGATAGTCAAGCCGTCAACAAAAGGGAGCATGCGATCGAGCGTGATGAGGTCATGAACACCTGAAAGCGCGCGGTCCATCCCGTCTTGTCCATTGTCCACCCATTCAACCTCAAGACCGTGATAACTCAGTTCGGTCACAATTTCCTGTGCCGTGATCTCGTCATCTTCAATTACCAGAATTTTTGCCATCCGCGCCTCTAGTTGGAATTCAGGATTCAACTACGGCACAAAATAACACAATCGAAGTGGCGAAAGATGAACAAAATTTCATCTTGGAAATTCTAAAAACCGCAGCCGTCCACGAAAGGTACGAAATACACGAAAGTGGGTTTGGCAGGGATGTCGCCCACATGAAAAAACCCACTGCGTTTCCGCAGTGGGTTTTTCATGCTCTAAACCTTAACTGACCTGGGTCAGCTGTAATTTAGAACTTGATGCGCAGACCAGCACCGTAGGTGTTGAAGGTACTGATAGCGCCAGTACCAGCACCCAAGAACGAGCCTGACTTCTTGTCCAGCATCATCGCTGCGTACACATTGGTCATCTTGCTCAGGTTATATTCAACCATTGCAGAGAGGTACTTGTCGCTACCGGTAGAAGTCGTAACAGTATTAGCTCCTGTTCCGGTTCCGGAAGGAAGTTCAATGTCGTAGTAACCGACAGACAGCTTGGTCTTAGGTGTGAACTGAAAGTTACCGCCCACCCAGTACACATTCAGATTGCGCTGCGCGCCCGTAAATGCTGTTTTCGTACCAAGGTTGTAGCTGTAGATGGTTGTCATCAGCGCATCTTGTGCGTAGTTGCTAGGCGCAGAGATCTGCATGCGCTCGTAACCTGCCTTCAGCGTCAATGCTTCAGTAGCGCTAAAACGACCGGCCAGCATGTAGGAAGTCAGATTTTCAAACGTTGCATTGACCATACCAGGAGTTATGTTGGCTGACAGACCTGTCGTATCCTTGGCTTGCTGTGCTGTCGCCTGAACACCGAAAGCATCCGCTTCATAACCCACGTTCAACTGTGCATTGCTGCGTGCTGTTGAAGCAGCAGCAACGCCGCCCATGCCGTACAGTGCGTTAACGTTGATGTTGCCGAACTTGTTGGCGTACTTGATGGAACTGTCCACGCGTGAGTTGTCGGTTGCACCACCGCCGCCGTAAGAGCCGGAGAAATTGATAGGCGAGAACATCTGTGCATTGACTGGATCATAACCGCCACCGATAGAACCGATAACGTCCAGTGCCAAGCTGTAATGACGACCGAAAGACAGTGCGCCCATATCTGTGTTGGAAACACCGATCAGTGCCATGCGGTTGAACAACTGACCGTTCAGGGCAGTATCTGCAACCATGTTTGGCGTACCAGCGCCGCCTGCCAGGCCGGATGTAGCGAGATTACCGCTAGCCACGTTGAATGCAGATTCCAACTGGAAGAAGGCCTTGTTGCCGTCGCCCAGGTCTTCGCTGCCCTTGATACCCCAGCGAGACTGAGATTCGCCGCCGTTCATCATGCCGCGCACTGTGCCGATACGTGAGTTGCTGCCAGTTGGATTGGCGCCGGTCACAAAGTTAGGGCTGATATTGCCGGCGTTAGTCATCTGGACCACGCCTGCATCCAGGATGCCGTACAGACTCAATGTAGATTGATCAGCGTTTGCCAGGTTTACCTGGGCTTGAGCCACACCGGCAACAGAGCTCATCGCAAGGATGGCCAGCAGAGTTTTGTTCATTTTCATTTGTTTGCTCTTTCTTAAGAAATTATTTTCTGGATACCGGCTGGGCAGCGCCCGCCAGCATCCAACCGATAAATCAAGTAAAAACTCCCGAACAGGAATTTCTGGAGCGAATTATGCTGATATAAAAACCGGATGCAACCACAA
Source organism: Gallionella sp. UBA4121 (assembly GCA_002381565.1). GTDB lineage: Bacteria > Pseudomonadota > Gammaproteobacteria > Burkholderiales > Gallionellaceae > Gallionella. Next base: position 33,820 of record DFWZ01000030.1, on the reverse strand, counting down.
TCGCGCTTTTGTAACAAAACATTAACAAACTGTTGCATTTTTGCAACAATAATCAGGATTGAGGATTCACTCGAATTACTAACTCCTGTTCTAGCCGAACACACGGGCCAGCTCAACCCCCGGATCAGCAGCGCGCATGAATGCCTCCCCGACCAAAAAGCCGCCGACTCCGTTGCTGCGCATCAACCCGACATTCTCCGCTGTCAAAATACCGCTCTCAGTTACAACGATGCGATCGGCGGGTATGCGCGGCAGCAAATCGAGCGTGGTTTGCAGGCTGACTTCAAAGGTGCGCAGATTGCGATTGTTCACACCTATTAAAGGGGTGGCCAGTTGCAGCGCAGCGTCAAGTTCAATCGCGTCATGAACCTCCACCAGCACGGCCATAGCCAAGCTGGCGGCCAATGACTCGAACGCCTGCATCTTTTTGACATCCAGCGCTGCGGCAATCAGCAGGATCGCGTCCGCACCCATCGCACGCGCCTGGTAGATCTGGTACTCGTCCAGCATAAAGTCCTTGCGCAACACCGGCAACTCGCAGGCGGCACGCGCCTGTTGCAAATAGGCCGCACTCCCCTGAAAGAATTGCTCGTCGGTCAGCACAGACAGACAGACCGCCCCATGCTGCTGGTAGCTTGCGGCAATTTGGGCGGGATTAAAGTCACTGCGTAAAACGCCCTTGCTGGGGCTGGCTTTTTTGATTTCGGCGATGACGGCCGGCAACCCTTTGGCGATTTTCGCGCGTATCGCGCCGGTAAAATTGCGGACGGGCTCCGTCTGTTCGGCCTCGGCGCGCATGGCTGCCATCGGTTTAATCGCCCGTGCGGCGGTCACCTCACTGGCTTTGACTGCGAGAATTTTGTTTAATATGTCCGACATTTTGCATTCCTAAGCTATAGACGCGTATTTTACCTCAAGCTGAATGCTAAAATGCGCAACCATTCCGGCAAGAAAGACATTATGGAAAACATCAAGGAATACATGAAGAGTGTCGGGCAGGCGGCAAGAGCGGCGTCCGGCATCATGGCGCGGGCCGACACCGCATTGAAGAATCGCGCGCTGACAGAGATCGCCGCAGCAATACAGGCTCAGTCGGCGCTGCTGCTTACTGCCAATGCCAAAGATGTGGCTGCTGCTCGCTCCAGCGGTCTGGATGAGGCCTCAATAGACAGACTGACACTGACCGACAAGACCGTGCGCTCGATGGCGGATGGTTTGCTGCAAATAGCGCAACTGCCCGACCTGATAGGCGGCATCAGCGATCTTAATTTCCGCCCCTCCGGCATCCAGGTCGGCAAGATGCGCGTGCCGCTGGGGGTGATCGGCATCATTTACGAGTCGCGCCCCAATGTCACGGCGGATGCCGCAGGTCTTTGCCTGAAATCCGGCAACGCGGCCATCCTGCGCGGCGGTTCAGAGGCGATCCATTCAAACCGTGCCATCGCCGCCTGTGTGCATGCAGGTCTTAAAGCTGCCGGTCTGCCCGAGACCGCCGTTCAGGTGATATCCACCACAGATCGCGCGGCAGTGGGCGAACTCATCACCATGAAGGAGTACGTGGATGTGATCGTGCCACGCGGCGGCAAGAGTCTGATCGCACGCATCTCCGATGAAGCCACAGTGCCTGTCATCAAGCATCTGGACGGCATTTGTCACGTCTACATCGATGACGAGGCCGATCTTGTCAAAGCAATCCGCATCGCCGACAACGCCAAGACACATCGCTATGGGGTGTGCAATGCGATGGAAACATTGCTGGTGGCGCAGAGCGTTGCGGCTGCCGTGCTGCCACCGCTGTGCAGGATTTATCTGGACAAGGGCGTGGCGCTGCGCGGTGATGCCGCATCCTGCGCACTGGTGCCTGCCATGACAGCGGCAGACGAGGAAGACTGGCGCACCGAATATCTCGCGCCGATCTTGAGTGTGCGCATCGTAGCCGGCCTTGATGAGGCCATCAGTCACATCAACACCTACAGTTCGCAGCACACCGATGCCATCGTCACGGAAAATTACACCAAAGCGATGCGTTTCCTGCGCGAAGTGGATTCCAGCTCTGTGATGGTGAACGCCTCGACTCGCTTCGCCGACGGCTTTGAATACGGACTGGGCGCAGAAATCGGCATTTCCACCGACAAGATACATGCGCGCGGCCCGGTAGGCTTAGAAGGCCTGACGTCGCAGAAATACATCGTATTGGGCAGCGGCCAGATCCGCGTTTAACTACAGAGAGAACAGAATGAGCCAAACAATCGAAGTCAAAGTACCCGACATCGGCGATTTCAAGGATATCGCCATCATCGAAATCTCAGTCAAGGCGGGCGATACCGTAACGGCGGAACAGTCGCTCATCACGCTGGAAACGGACAAGGCCGCCATGGAAGTTCCAAGTCCCGCCGCTGGCGTGATCAAGGAAATGCGCGTCAAAGTCGGCGACAAAGTATCGAAAGGCACCGTCATCCTGGTGCTTGAAACGCAGGATTCAGGATTGAGGATTGAGGATTCAGTAAAACCGGCTTCCACGCCCGTTCCAGAACTCATCACGCCTTCTGAATCCTCAATCCTCGATCCTCAATCCTCATTGCATGCCGAAGTCGTGGTTCTCGGTGCAGGTCCCGGCGGCTACACCGCAGCATTCCGCGCCGCAGACCTGGGCAAACAGGTGATCCTGATCGAGAAGCATGCAAGTCTGGGTGGCGTGTGCCTGAACGTCGGCTGCATCCCGTCCAAGGCGCTGTTGCATGTCGCGAAAGTCATCACCGAAACTGACGAGGTTTCGCATCACGGCGTCACCTTCGCCGCACCTGCGATCGACATCGACAAAATCCGCGGCTGGAAAGAGGGCGTCGTGAACAAGCTCACCGGCGGATTGAAGCAGCTCGCAAAACAGCGCAAGGTTCAGGTCGTACACGGCACGGCGAAATTCACGTCTCCCAAAACCATCTCCGTGCAAACAACTGAAGGCGAGAAGATCATCACCTTCGATCACGCCGTTGTCGCCGCAGGCTCCTCAGTGTCCCGCATTCCGGGTTTTCCCTATGACGATCCGCGCATCATCGACTCCACCGGCGCGCTGGCCTTGCAGGATATCCCGAAGCGCCTGCTGATACTGGGCGGCGGCATCATCGGACTGGAAATGGCCACCGTTTACGACGCGCTGGGTTCAAAGATTTCCGTGGTCGAACTGATGGATCAACTGATCCCCGGCGCTGACAAGGATCTGGTCAAGCCGCTGCACGCAAGAATAGCACGTCGCTACGAGGCGATTTACCTGAAAACAAAAGTGACCAAAATCGAGTCATTACCTGAAGGCTTGCGCGTGACATTTGAGGGCGAACAGGCGCCCGAGCCGCAACTCTACGACCGCGTGCTGATGGCGGTAGGCCGCCGCCCGAACGGACGCGAGATCAACGCCGAAGCTGCGGGCGTCATCGTGAATGAGCGAGGCTTTATTCCGGTGGATAAACAGCAGCGCACCAACGTGCCGCATATCTTTGCCATCGGCGACATCGTCGGCGACCCGATGCTGGCGCACAAGGCAGTGCATGAGGGTAAAGTTGCGGCAGAGAACATCGCAGGACACAAGGCGTTCTTCGAACCGCTGACCATTCCCTCGGTTGCCTATACCGACCCGGAAATCGCATGGATGGGGCTGACCGAAACCCAGGCGAAAGCACAAGGCATCGAGTATGAGAAGGGTTCATTCCCCTGGGCGGCATCGGGGCGCGCGCTGTCCGTCGGCCGCGAAGAAGGCATGACCAAGGTACTGCTCGATCCGAAGACGCGCCGCATCCTGGGCGCCGGCATCGTCGGCGTGAACGCCGGCGAGTTGATCGCCGAGGCAGTGCTGGCGCTGGAAATGGGAGCGGACATGGAAGACATCGGGCTTACCATCCATCCGCACCCTACCCTGTCCGAAACCTTCTGCTTCGCCGCAGAAATGGCGGAAGGCACGATCACCGACCTTCTGCCGCCGCGCAAAAAATAAGAAATTATTGAGAAGCCGCATAATCTGTTAGCGCGTCATTCCGGCGCAGACCGGCATGACGTTTTTTAAATCGCTAATACATGACCGAAACTGCCAGCCTCTATTCATTGTTCGTCAGCAGCTTCCTGGCAGCCACGTTATTACCCGGCGGCTCGGAAGCGGTGCTGTTCGCTGTGCTCAAAAACTATCCGGAAACGCTATGGATGTCGCTTGGCGTCGCAACGCTGGGCAACACGCTGGGCGGCATGGTCAGTTTCGGCATGGGCTGGTTGCTGCCTCAGACCCAACAACTCAAACATGTGGAAAAACTGCGCCGCTATGGCACCCCGGCCCTGCTGCTCGCCTGGGTGCCGCTGATCGGCGATGCACTGTGCCTGGCCGCCGGCTGGCTGCGTCTCAACGGGTGGCAAGCCGCACTGTTCATGGCCATCGGCAAGTTTGTGCGCTACTGGATCATTGCAATCGCATCAACCAGCCTGTAAGCCTGCCATCAGCGCAGGCACCGATCAGCCAATAACATTTCGTTACACATTAAGGTTCAATAGACATTGAACTTTTGCGGACACCTCAACTCTGAACACGCGTTGCCACTGTATCGCCATTACCTGGCGGGCTATTGTTTCTTGTTGTATAGGAGAGTTTGAATGAAGAAGGGTTATCTGATCGCTGCCGGCATATTGTCAGCTTTTGTTGCATTGCCTGCGTTGGCGGGTCCGGACTGGCAAGTCATCCATGATGCCGAGCGCCAGACGGCATCGCACGAGCAACAAGCCGTGGCAACTGAGGCAGTCATGCCGCTTGACCATGGTCCTCGCGCACTCACAACGCCCTGGATGAACAAAGAAGAAAAATTGTCAATTCTGTCCCGTGCGCAGAACTCCACAATCACAGCGCAGCACGGTTCAACACAGCACAGCCCATCACACGGCTAGATCCAGGTTGCACCAAATCGTAAGTGGTAAGTGGTGAGTAGCACCCCCACTTACAACTTGCAACTTGCAACTTACGACTGACTGCTTACCATTTTCAAGCCCCATGCCACACCAAAGCCCGTCACCTCGGTAGCGATGCCCCCCAGTCCATCCTCACAGCGACTTGCTGACAGGTCGACATGCAGCCAGGGCGTATCGTGTTCGACGAAGCGTTTCAAAAAGCGCATGGCCAGAATATGATCGGCGCCGCCTTCCAGCGTACATTGCTTGATGTCGGCATACTTAGATTCAAGCTCTACCTCGTAATCCTCATCCATCGGGAATGCGCACAGGCGCTCGCCCGTCTCGCGGCCCATGTTCACCGCACGCAGCAACAGTTCATCGCGATTGCCCAGCACCCCTGAATAGCGATTGCCTACCGCCTCTTCCATGCTGCCTGTCAACGTTGCAAAATCGATCATCAGATCCGGCTTCTGCCGGGAGGCCATCGTCAACGTATCGGCCAGCACCATGCGGCCTTCGGCATCAGTATGTATTATTTCAATCGTCGTGCCGTTAAGCGCCTTGACGATGTCGTTCTGCTTGTAGGCTTTCGGGCTGATGTGGTTCTGCGCGATCGCCAGCCAGCAGTCGATGTTCACCGGCAGCTTTTGCAACGTTGCGCCCAGCAGGATGCCGAGCGCTACGCCTGAGCCATTCATATCTTCGTGCATATTGTGCATGTAGCGCGAAGGTTTCAGGTTATGTCCGCCGGTATCGAAACAGATCCCCTTGCCGACCAGCGCGACCGTCTGCTTCGCCTTCGGGTGTTTATAGGACAGATGTACGATGGCTGCATCGTCGATTTCGCTGCCCTGAGCCACCGCCACGAATGCGCCCGCACCCATTTTGCGCAGCGCCTTCATGTCGAATTCTTCGAGACGCCATTCATGCGTATCGGCCAGCTTCTTTATACGCTTGCGGTATAGCGCGGGGGTCAGCTCGTTCGGCGGCAGCACCGTCAGGCTGCGGCATAACAGATTACCCTCTGCCTGAGCACGGATACCCTCGAAGGATTTTTTATCAACGAAACCGTATAGCACGATATTTTTCAGCGGTTTGTTCTCGTCTTTTTTCTTGTGCACGGGTAGCGACGCGCCGTTCACCCAGGCCACGTAAACTGCCAGTTCCGCAGCCCGTTGCCGTTCCTTATCGTCACCCAGCGCCACAATGGCGATATCCCCGGGATGCTCGTCCAGCAGCAACTGCAAGGCTTTTCGCACCTGCACATGCTGAGCAAAGGTCTCCTTGTCAAAATCCAGCATCATCCAGGCGATCAGACTGCCATCAGCGGCATTGGCGGCAACAGGTGTTTTGGACAGCTCCGCGACCTTCATGTCGCGCCTGTCCAGCACGGCGCGAAGCAGGTCTGCATGCGGCATATCTTTAGGCAAGGTTTTTCCCCTGGGGAAAATCACCAGCGAATATGCCGCCTTCAGGGTGTTGGGCAGAGCAGGAAAAACGGTGAGCTGTGCTAACATTACGTCCTCGAATTCATTAAATATTCGCTATTATCTCGGAAAAACCGTTTGTCCGCAGATTACACGGATTTACACAGATTAAAAAATTAAAAGCAACGTTGGCAATCTGCCCGTGATTCTTAATCTGTGTGAATCTGCGAAATCTGTGGATGATGGGTTTAAACAATCTATGCGCACCTACCTTGATCTCATGCAGCATGTGCTGGAACACGGCACAAAAAAATCAGACCGAACCGGCACCGGCACAGTCAGCGTGTTCGGCTACCAGATGCGTTTCGATCTGGCGCAGGGTTTTCCGCTGGTCACCACCAAGAAGTGCCACATGAAATCCATCATTCACGAACTGCTGTGGTTTTTGCAGGGCGATACCAATATCCGCTATCTTAAAGAAAATGGCGTAAAAATCTGGGATGAATGGGCGGATGAAAACGGCGATCTGGGGCCCGTTTACGGCAAACAATGGCGCTCCTGGGAGGCCCTCGACGGGCGGGTGATCGACCAGATCAAGATCGCGGTCGAACAGCTCAAAAATAATCCCGACTCACGGCGCATCATCGTCTCGGCCTGGAATGTCGGTGAACTTGAGCAAATGGCGCTCGCCCCCTGCCATGCGTTCTTCCAGTTTTACGTGGCTGAAGGAAAGCTTTCCTGTCAGTTATATCAGCGCAGCGCCGATATTTTTCTCGGTGTGCCGTTCAACATCGCCAGCTACGCCTTGCTGACGATGATGATGGCGCAGGTGTGCGACCTTGAACCCGGAGACTTCGTGCACACTTTCGGCGACGCGCACCTTTATCTGAACCATATGGAACAGACCCAACTGCAACTGTCGCGCGAACCTCACAAACTGCCGAAAATGCATATCAACCCGGAAGTAAAGGACATTTTCGGCTTCAAATTTGAGGATTTCACGCTGGAAGGCTACGATCCGCATCCGGCCATTAAAGGAAAAGTAGCGGTATGACCTCAATCCTCAATCCTTCACGCAACAACTTGGGGCATAGCCCCTTAGTTGTGCGGGGAAGACCCTTGCGGTCTGAATCCTGTATCGTGGTTGCCATGGCGAAGAACCGCACCATCGGTGTGAACAACACGCTGCCCTGGCGCTGCCCGGAAGACCTGAAGCACTTCAAACAACTTACCATGGGGCATTCCATGATCATGGGGCGCAAGACATTTGATTCCATCGGACGTCCACTGCCGGGGCGCACTACGGTGGTGGTGACGCGCTGCCGCGATTTAAAGATCGAAGGCTGCCTGATCGCGCATTCATTGCCGGAAGCGCTTGCGGCCTGTGCGGGCAATACGCAAATTTTCATCGTCGGTGGTGCGCAAATTTACGCGCAGGCCATGGCACACGTAGATACGCTTTATATCACCGAAATTCAGCAGGATGTGGATGGCGATGCACACTTCCCGGAAGTCGATCGCAACACATGGCAGGAAGTGTCGCGCGAAGTACGGCAGCAGGAAACCCCGCAACCGCTGGAATATCACTTTGTCACCTATCGCCGGAAGGTTTTACAGGCGTAAAAAAGCCCGGAACTTTCGTTCCGGGCTTATCAACAACTCAAGCGCTAATTAAGCAGCCTGGATGTTAGAAGCTTGCTTGCCCTTAGGACCTTGCGTAACTTCGAAACTTACTTTTTGACCTTCTTGAAGGGTCTTGAAACCGTTCATGTTGATCGCTGAGAAGTGTGCGAACAGATCTTCGCTACCATCATCAGGAGTAACAAAACCAAAACCCTTTGCATCATTGAACCACTTAACTGTACCAGTTGCCATGTGACTACTTCCTTTTTAAAAACACGGGAAAACTCCCGCAAAACCATTTGATCGAAGATTGCACATGGTAAAACCAGTACTGCAGTGACTTTGAATCAAACACGAAGATGACTTTATACTCCCATTTTTTGATCTGATCAAGAAAAAGTTTTAAATCAGGATTCAGAAAACCAACTGAACCGCCTTTGACCTTCCCTGCATCCCGAATCCTTGATCCTGCCTCCTGTACTTACCTCACGCAGTCCACAAAATAGCGTTTCACGCCGTCCACTTCCTCGGCGACCAGACCATGAATATCGGTCTCGAATCCTGGCAGCTTCTGACTGAAATCACGGGCAAATTTCAGGTAATCAACGATAGTCCTGTTGAAAATTTCGCCCGGGATTAACAACGGAATACCGGGCGGGTAAGGCGTCAGCAATACGGCGGTGATACGCCCCTCGAGTTCATCTATTTCCACCCTGTCCAGTTCCTCATGCGCCATCCTGGCGAACGCATCGGACGGTTTCATCGCCGGCTGCATGTCCGACAGATACATCTCGGTCGTCATGCGCGCGACGTTATGCAACTTGTAAGCGTCGTGAATCTGCTGACAAAGCTCGCGCAAACCCACGCGTTCATAGCGCGGATGCTTGGCCGCAAACTCGGGCAGGATGCGCCAGATAGGCTGATTCTTGTCATAGTCATCCTTGAACTGCTGGAGCGCTGTCAGCAGCGTGTTCCAGCGTCCCTTGGTGATGCCTATGGTGAACATGATGAAGAACGAGTACAGGCCACACTTCTCCACGATTACGCCGTGTTCAGCCAGGTATTTGGTCACCATCGAAGCGGGAATGCCGCTGTCCGCAAAATCACCGTCCACATCAAGACCCGGCGTGATGATGGTCGCCTTGATCGGATCGAGCATATTGAAGCCTTCGGCCAGATTGCCGAAGCCATGCCACTTGTCAGACGGTTTGAGCACCCAGTCCTCGCGTGAACCCACGCCTTCTTCGGCGATCACATCCGGCCCCCACACCTTGAACCACCAGTCGAGGCCGAATTCCTCGTCCACCTTGCGCATGGCGCGGCGGAAATCCAGCGCCTCGGCAATGGATTCTTCGACCAGCGCGGGTCCACCCGGCGACTCCATCATCGCCGCCGCCACGTCGCACGAGGCGATGATGGCGTACTGCGGGCTGGTGGAGGTGTGCATCAAATACGCCTCGTTGAAAATATATTTGTTCAGTTTGCGGTTTTCCGGTTCGCGCACCAAAATCTGGGACGCCTGGCTCAAACCCGCCAGCAGTTTGTGGGTGGACTGCGTGGCGAAAATCATCGACTCGCGGGCGAGCGGCCTGTTCTGTCCGATGGCGTGCATATCCTTGTAGAAATCGTGGAATGCGGCATGAGGCAACCATGCCTCATCGAAATGCAGCGTGTCGATGCGCCCGTCCAGCATTTCTTTGAGCATTTCGACGTTGTACACGATGCCGTCATAGGTACTCTGCGTGATGGTCAGAATGCGCGGTTTCTTGGTCTTGTCCTTGATAAATGGATTTGCGTCGATCTTGCGCTGGATGCTTTCCGGCTCGAATTCAGACTTCGAAATCGGCCCGATGATGCCGTAATGATTGCGCGTCGGCGTCAGAAACACCGGCACAGCGCCCGTCATCATGATCGAATGCAGGATGGATTTGTGGCAATTGCGATCCACCACCACGATGTCATCCGGCGCAACAGTCGAGTGCCAGACGATCTTGTTCGAGGTCGAGGTGCCGTTGGTAACGAAAAACAGGTGGTCGGCATTAAAGATACGCGCGGCATTGCGCTCCGAAGCGGCCACGGGACCGGTATGATCAAGCAACTGACCCAGTTCATCCACAGCGTTGCACACGTCGGCGCGCAGCATGTTCTCGCCGAAAAACTGGTGGAACATTTGCCCTACCGGCGACTTCAGGAATGCCACGCCACCGGAATGCCCCGGGCAATGCCAGGAGTAAGAACCATCCTGCGCATAATGCAACAGCGCGCGAAAGAAAGGGGGCGCCAACGAATCCAGATACGATCTGGCTTCGCGGATAATGTGGCGCGCCACAAACTCCGGCGTGTCCTCGTGCATGTGGATGAAGCCGTGCAATTCGCGCAGCACATCGTTCGGGATATGACGCGAAGTGCGCGTCTCGCCATACAGATAGATCGGAATATCGGAATTCTTGAAACGGATTTCTTCGACGAACGCACGCAGGCTCTTAAGCGCGACCTCGGTCTCTTCCTTACTGCCACCGCCGAATTCCTCGTCATCGATCGACAGCAAGAACGCCGATGCCCGGCTTTGCTGTTGCGCAAACGAGGTCAGGTCGCCGTAGCTGGTCACGCCCAGCACTTCCATGCCCTCTTTTTCGAGTGCGGCAGCCAGCGCGCGTATGCCCAGACCGCTGGCATTTTCGGAGCGAAAATCTTCGTCGATAATGACGATCGGAAAGCGAAATTTCATGAACAACTCCTAACAAGCAAACAGCAAAAAACAAATTGACTATATATCATTATACGGGGTAGATGCAGAGCTTCAGTGAAGGCACAGCCTGACTGTGCCTGAGCTAAAACGGAACTTCATATTTAAACTCCCAACGGGAAAAATAACATTAAATACTTGCAGCTTTATAAAGCAAATGAAAAACGTAGGTTCAGTGAGGCGAAGCCGAAACTAAAACTAAAACGAAATTTCATGTTTGAGCTCCCAGTGGGAATAACGAATTGGCGCGGATTGTCGCAGATTTACAAGTTTACGTGAGAAGGTTTTTTCTCGGCTATTCAGCGAAGTACTATTCCTGTGGCGCATAGGAGCCTGCGAGCTCGCCAATCAACCCGATCATGGCCTGCCGCACCTGCTGCTCATCGCAACCCATCAGCACGGCGTCGTCCAGCGCATCCTGGCAAACCTGGCGAATTTCTTCGAAGTTTTCTCCCATCACCTTGTTTTTTTCCACACAGGCGATCACATCCCCTTTGGGGCCTCGCCAGATGATGGGTCTATCAGTTTTTTTCACTTGCGAACCAACTCCGACTTTGTCATTCCCGCAAAAGCGGGAATCCAGTTTTATAAAATCGCTGGATTCCGCCCCCGACGGCTACATTCGGGGGCCGGAATAGCGATCCATTACATTTTCGGCAACGTCACACCAACCTGCCCCTGATACTTGCCGCCACGGTCCTTGTAGGATGTCTCGCAGACCTCATCGCTCTCGAAGAACAGCACTTGCGCGATGCCTTCGTTGGCGTAAATCTTGGCGGGCAGCGGCGTGGTATTGGAAAACTCCAGCGTCACATAACCTTCCCACTCCGGCTCGAACGGCGTGACATTGACGATGATGCCGCAGCGCGCATAAGTGGACTTGCCCAGGCACACCGTCAGCACGGAGCGCGGAATGCGGAAATACTCCACGGTGCGCGCCAGCGCGAACGAATTGGGCGGAATGATGCAGTAGTCGGCGGTAACCTCGACAAAGGAATTCGGGTCGAAATTTTTCGGGTCGACGATGGTGCTGTTGATGTTGGTGAACAACTTGAATTCATTCGAGCAGCGAATATCGTAGCCATAGCTCGATGTGCCGTAAGACACGATGCGTTTGCCATCCACCTCTTTCACCTGAACAGGCGAAAACGGTTCGATCATGCCGTGCTGCTCCGCCATGCGGCGTATCCATTTATCTGATTTTATGCTCATATTTTTAAGTGCAATGGATAATGGGTAATGAAAAATGGATAATGCAAAACCTTGATTTGGCTTTTAATTATCAATTATCAATTATCAATTATCAATTATCACGTCCCTCCTTATTAAGTATTCTGCACCACGATTTTCGGGAATGCCGCGCTGTGATCCTGCGCCATTTCTGCAACCTTCACCGCAATGCGGCGCGCAATCTGTTTGTACGCACGGGCGATGCTGCCGTCGGGGTCGGCCACCACGGTAGGTCGTCCGGCATCGGCCTGCTCGCGGATACGAATATCCAGCGGCAAACCCCCAAAAAACTCAACGCTGTAATCGGCACACATTTTCTCTCCGCCGCCCGCGCCAAAGATATGTTCTTCGTGCCCGCACTGTGAACAGATATGGGTGCTCATGTTTTCCACGATACCGATGATCTTGACGCCAACCTTTTCAAACATCTTCAATCCCTTGCGCGCATCCATCAGCGCGATGTCCTGCGGCGTGGTGACGATCACGGCACCGGTGACCGGCACTTTTTGCGCCAGAGTGAGCTGAATATCGCCGGTGCCCGGCGGCAGGTCCACCACCAGATAATCCAGATCATCCCAGTGCGTCTGGCGCAGCAGTTGATCGAGCGCCTGCGTCACCATCGGGCCGCGCCAGATCATTGGCGCATCATCGCCCGGAATCGTGTAAGCGATGGACATGGACTGGATACCGTAATTCGTCATCGGCTCCATCAACTGACCATCGCGCGATTTCGTCTGACCGGAAATGCCCAGCATGGTCGGTTGCGACGGGCCGTAAATATCGGCATCCAGCAAGCCGACGCGCGCGCCTTCCGCCGCCAGCGCCAGCGCCAGATTCACGGCGGTGGTGGATTTACCCACGCCGCCCTTGCCGCTGGCCACCGCGATGATGTTCTTCACACCATCCACCAGCTTGACGCCGCGCTGCACCGCGTGCGGCACGACACGGCTGGACACCGTCACATTAATCGAGCCCGCATCCGGCAAAACGCTTTCAAGATGCGCCGTCACCTGCGCGCGGATTTCTTCCCATACGCTTTTTGCCGGGTAGCCCAGCAGGATGTCCAGCGAGACATCGTTTCCGCTTATTCTGACGTTCTTCACGGATTTGCCGCTGACAAAATCCCTCCTGGTATTCGGATCAATCAGATTCTTCAGCGCATTTTGCACATCAGTATCGTTAAAACTCATCACATCCTCTTTGGCCATAAATAATCGCTGGGGCGTAATTCTAACCAATTCGCCGCCGGTGCGCGCGATTTGCTAAAATGGCCGCACTTTTAGAATCCGGCTCGTTTCCATGACTACGCGAAAAATCCTCGTCACCTCCGCCCTACCCTATGCCAATGGCAGCATTCACCTGGGCCATCTGGTCGAATACATCCAGACCGACATCTGGGTGCGCTTCCAGAAGATGCGCGGGCACGAGGTGCATTACGTATGTGCGGACGACACGCACGGCACGCCTATCATGCTGCGCGCCGAAGCGGAAGGCATCACGCCTGAACAACTGATCGCGCGCGTGTGGCAGGAACACTACGACGATTTTGCGGCTTTTCACGTCGAATTCGACCATTACGGTTCGACCAATTCCGACGAGACCCGTGATTTTGCGCAAGACATCTATCGCAAACTCAAGGCCGCCGATCTGATCGACGTGCGCTCCATCGAGCAATTCTACGATCCGGTCAAGAACATGTTCCTGCCGGATCGCTTCATCAAGGGCGAATGCCCGAAGTGCCATGCGAAGGACCAGTATGGAGACAATTGCGAGGTATGCGGCGCGGCCTACGCCCCGATTGAGCTGATCAATCCGTATTCAGCCGTCTCCGGCGCTGCGCCTGTGCTGCGCCATTCCGATCATTATTTCTTCAAACTGTCCGCCGACACCTGCCAGCAGTTTTTGCGCACCTGGACCAGGAGCGGCGCGCTACAGGCGGAAGCTGCCAACAAGATGCAGGAATGGCTGGGGACTGAGGGTGAAAACAAGCTGTCCGACTGGGACATCTCGCGCGATGCGCCCTATTTCGGCTTCGAAATCCCGGATGCACCGGGCAAATATTTCTACGTCTGGCTGGATGCGCCGGTCGGCTACATGGGCAGCTTCAAGCAACTGTGTAACAGCAGGATGCAGGATGCAGGATCCGGGATTCAGGGGGGAGGCGCGATGAGCGCTCTGGACTTTGACGAATACTGGAAGCCCGATTCCAAGGCCGAACTGTACCATTTCATCGGCAAGGATATCCTGTATTTCCACGCACTGTTCTGGCCTGCGATGCTTGAGCACGCAGGTTTTCGCACGCCTACCAAGTTGTTCGCGCACGGCTTTTTGACGGTCAACGGCGAGAAGATGAGCAAATCGCGCGGCACCTTCATCACCGCCAGGAGTTATATCGAGAACATAAAGAACACCGAATACCTGCGCTACTACTACGCCGCCAAGATCAACGGCACGATGGAAGACCTGGATCTGAACCTTGACGATTTCGTCGCCAAGGTAAATTCAGACCTGATCGGAAAATACATCAACATCGCCAGCCGCTGCGCGGGTTTCATAGCAAAACGCTTCGACGGGAAACTCGGTCAGACGGATACTGCTGCCACAGCTGATTTTGAATCTGTATTCAGGAGCGGCACCATCGCGCATTGCTACGAGCAGCGCGATTTTTCCCGAGCTTTGCGCGAAATCATGCGTCTGGCCGACGTGGCGAATCAGTACATCGCCGAACAAAAACCTTGGGAGCTGGCCAAATTGGCAGGAAAAGACGTCGAACTGCATACAGCCTGCTCCACCGCAATGACGCTGTTCCGCGACCTGACGCTGTATCTGAAACCCGTGCTGCCCGTGCTGGCGGGGCAAGTCGAGGACTTCCTCAACATTCCACCGCTGGCCTGGAATGATACTTGGCAAACCTTACCTGCCGGACATACCATCAACACCTATCAACACCTGGCAACCCGCCTCGATCCGAAGCTGATCGAAGCGATGACCGCCGCCAACCTGGAAAGCATGAAACCCATGACCGAATCACACTCCCAAACGCGCCATGCCGAGGCGCAGCAACATGCTATTGCACCGATCACCGAGACCATCAGCATCGAAGATTTTGCCAAGATCGACCTGCGCGTCGCAAAAATCGTCAACGCCGAGCATGTGGAAGGCGCTGAAAAACTGTTGAAACTGACGCTGGACATCGGCGAGGAAGCTCCTCGCACCGTATTCGCCGGCATCAAATCAGCTTACGATCCTGAAAAACTCAAGGGGCGCATGACGGTAATGGTTGCCAACCTGGCCGCACGCAAGATGAAGTTCGGCATGAGTGAGGGCATGGTGCTGGCCGCATCGGGGAGCGAGTCGGGGCTGTATATCCTGAGCCCGGATGAGGGTGCTGCGCCCGGCATGCGTATCAAATAGACAAGTACATCCAATTGTTCACAGGAACACCTTCCGGGAACCTCTAAAAATCAAGAGTTTTGGGATGAAGCGCAAGGAGCCGCACAGCGAATAACGAGACATATCAAATTGATAGGCGAGGAATGAGCGAGCACGCGACGCCGCGATTTGCCCAAAAAATGGATTTTTAGAGGTCCCCAGCATGAACTACGACATACTCATCATAGGCACAGGCCCCGCCGGACAGCATGCAGCGTGGCAGGCGGCGCGCATGGGCAAACGCGCCGCGATCATCGAACGCAAACCTAAGATAGGGGGCGCAGGATTGCAAACCGGCACGATTCCCAGCAAGGCGATGCGTGAAGTCGCCTATCTTCTCAGCCGCACCGGCGGGATGCGCCAGGCGGTAGCGCCAGACGCTCGCAGTCGTCATGGCCTGCTGGCGGATGCGGTACGGCGCAAGGAAGGGGTCATCGCCCAGCAGGAATCGGTCATTCTGCAACGCTTGCTGAGTTCTGGGGTCGCGTTGATTCCGGGGGAGGCCTCATTTGTCGATCCAAACAAAGTTGAAGTTGTTGATACGGCGGGCAACACACGCCAGATTACTGCTGATGTCATCGTGCTTGCCACAGGCTCCCGTCCGCGTCGACCAATCAACATCCCCTTCGACAAGAAGACCGTACTGGACTCGACTTCCATCCTGAATCTGCGCCATCTGCCGGACAGTCTGCTGGTGGTGGGCGGCGGCGTGATCGGCTGCGAATTTGTCTCGATATTTGCAGCGCTGGGCGTTCAGGTCAGCGTGGTGGACAATCATGAACAATTGCTCGACTATCTGAGTGAAGACGTGGTCGGCGTGCTGACTGAGAGTTTTCTGGACATGGGCGTCACATTCCACATGAAAGAACGCGTAGCCCAAATTCGCCGCGAAGAAAATTCCACGCTCACCCTGCTGGAAAGCGGCAAACAGATACGCACCGATGCCGTGCTCTATGCTCAGGGGCGCGAACCCAACAGCGAGGGACTGCACGTTGAGCGCGCAGGAATATCCGCGCAAGACGGCTGGATAGCCGTCAACGGGCATTTCCAAACCAGCGTGCCGCACATCTTTGCCGTGGGCGATCTGATCGGCCGACCCGCTTTAGCCTCGACCGGCATGGAACAGGGTCGCGCCGCGGTGCTGTACGCCTTTGGCGGAGGCACACATGTCGCAGCGGAAAATCTGCCGATGGCGGTCTACACCATCCCGGAAATCTCCTACGTCGGCAAAACCGAAAAGGAAGTCCGGCAGGAGAATATACCTTACGTGGTCGGGCATGCCCGTTTCAAGGACAGTGCGCGCGGACAGATCATCGGCGACGCGCAAGGGTTACTCAAGCTGATCGTGGATGTGCGCAATGAAAAACTGCTGGGCGTGCATATCGTCGGCGAGCAGGCCAGCGAACTCGTCCACATCGGGCAACTGGTGATGAATCTCAAAGGCACGGTGCGCGATCTGGTCGCCAATGTCTTCAACTACCCGACACTCGCGGAATGCTACAAACTCGCCGCACTGGATTGCACACACCAACTGGAGTTACGCAAAAGTCCCCAGCCGATTTCACGCATCATTTCTTTGCGTTGATCGCGGTGAGTATGCCTTGCATAATCGCTGTGGGTGATGGCGGACAACCTTGCACCGCCACATCCACCGGAATGACATTGGAAACTTTTCCGCAACTCGCGTAGCTCTCACCGAACATTCCGCCATCGCAGGCACACTCGCCGATGGCCACCACCAGCTTCGGGTCAGGCATCGCATCATAGGTGCGCTTCAAGGCAATGATCATGTGGCGCGACACCGGGCCTGTCACCAGCAACAGATCCGCATGGCGCGGACTGGCGACGAATCTGATGCCGAGTCCTTCAAGATTGTAATACGCATTATTGATCGCGTGGATTTCCAGTTCGCAGCCGTTACATGATCCTGCATCCACGAATCGGATGGCCAGCGCACCGCCGAACACATCCAGAATTTGCTGCTGCAAGCGCTGCGGTTCGACGCGCATCGCCTCGTCCACTTGTGGCGCGGCTTCAGTCCTGATGCCGGTTCTGATAATTTGTTTAAGTATCTGATACATGGTGAGCCTCTACAGATCGTGTCCTGAATAGCTCAGGTTGAACGATTTATTGATGAGAGGAAAGTCCGGCACAACATTGCCCATGATGGCATGTTCCAGCACCGGCCAGTTTTGCCAGGAAGGATCATGCGGATGCACACGGTCAAGATTTCCGTCTGCATCGGTTTGAATTGCCACCATTACCTCGCCGCGCCAACCTTCCACCATGCCGATGCCAAAACCAAATGCAGGAAGCCGGTCCAGAGTATGCGCCAGTTCATCACCGCCAATCAGATTCACCAGAATATCGCGCTGCACGCGCAGTGATTCGAACAGTTCGTCAAAGCGCAGTGTGACACGCGCCGCCACATCGCCGTTCTGGTGTACGGCCATTTTCACATCCAGCTTATCGTAAGGCGCACACGGGAATTGCACGCGGGTATCCCAGGCCTGTGAACTTGCACGTCCGGCCATGCCACACAAACCCAGTTGTGCGGCCAGTTTTGGCTCGACACGTCCGGTGCCGATGTAGCGATCCTGCACGCCTGCATGCTCATCGTAGATATGGCGCAGAATGTGCACTTGCTGCTCCAGCATCGTATATTCCTGTTCGAGCACCTGCCTGCCTTCTGCCGTAAGATTCACCGTGACGCCGCCGGGAATTACGCTATCCATCAGATAGCGATGGCCGAACAGCGCAGCATTATTGCGCAGCACTTGTTCTTTCAGAATCCAGAATTGTGCAAAGCCGAATGACAAGGCGACATCGCTGCCCAGATAACCCAGATCGCCCAGATGGTTAGCCACGCGTTCACGCTCCAGAAACAAGGCGCGCAGCCACAGGGCACGGTCGGGAGGCCGGATATCAGCGATGCTCTCCGCTGCCATGGCGTAAGCCCACGCGTAAGCCACCGTGCTATCGCCGCTCACTCTGCCTGCCAGTTTCGCACCCTGCTGCAGAGTCAAACTTTCAAAACGTTTTTCTACCCCCTTGTGGGTGTAGCCGAAGCGTTCTTCGAGGCGCAGCACTTTTTCACCGACGATAGAGAAACGGAAATGTCCTGGTTCGATAATCCCGGCATGCACGGGTCCGACCGGTATTTCATGCACACCCTGACCTTCAACCTGCACAAAGGGATAGTCATCAGCATATTCCTCCCCCCTGCAAGGGGGAGGGGATGTGACAAAATCCTTGCGCAGCGGGAAACCATGCCAGGCGGCGTGGCGCAGCCACTGACGCTGGTCTTGCCCGTCCTGCGCAGCGATTCCCATCAGGTCATAGGCGGCACGCTGCATACGGTTTGCAACGGGAAAAATCTGGCTGATATCGGGATAGTGTTCGGCAGACACGCTCAGACACACCAGGCCGGTTTCATTGACCAGCACCACATGCAGCACAAATCCATTGCCCTGCGCACGCTCATCGCTGCCCCACAAGGCAAGCAAGCGCCCGCCACCGTCGCGTACCGTCTGGCAGATGGGCTGTAAATCGGCACAGGCAATCTTGCCTCGCCAGGCCGGGATCGCGCCGTTAATACGCTCAAGATGCAGATTAGGGTGTTTGATCGGCATACAGATTATCCTAGTCCAATAGTCATGACAGAAATGCCATCCCTGTTGTTCAAACGAGTCATGCCCATTCCCCTCTCCCCAACCCTCTCCCGCACGCAGGCGAGGGAGCAAACGAATCACTACGCGAATTCATGAAAATAGTGCTGCCGCCTGGCGATACCAGTTGGCCAAATAGGGCGGCATATACAAACCAAGAATCAGCACCAGCAGCAAATGCACGAAAACCGAAATCAGCGCAGGCGGATGCGGCAAGGACTTAACGGTGGTTTCACCGAACACGACGGGCTGAATCTTGCCAAAAATCGCGGCGAAGGCGATACCCAGCGCGATCAACAAAACCGGCGTGGTCCACGGATATTCATGCATCGCGGTGGTAATAATCAGAAACTCGCTGGCAAACACGCCGAACGGCGGCATACCCAAAATTGCCAGCGTGCCCAGAATCAGGCCCCAGCCTACGGTCGGGCTGACTTGCATCAGGCCACGAATATGCTCCATCTGCTGCGTACCGGCTTTTTGCACCGCATGTCCCACTGCAAAGAAAATCGCCGATTTAGTCAACGAATGCATGGTCATGTGCAGCATCGCAGCAAAGGTCGCAACCGGCCCGCCCATGCCGAACGCAAAAGTAATCAGCCCCATATGCTCGATGGATGAATAGGCAAACATGCGTTTAATGTCTTTTTGCCGCGACAGGAACAGCGACGCCACCACGACCGATAACAGGCCAAAGCCCATCATCAGATTGCCTGCGAAGTGCGTGCCCAGCGAACCATCCACCAATACTTTGCTGCGCATCACCGCGCACAGCGCGACATTGAGCAACAGGCCTGACAGCACGGCTGAAACGGGCGTGGGGCCTTCTGCATGGGCATCCGGCAACCAGCTATGCAACGGCACCAGTCCGATCTTGGTGCCGTAACCTACCAGCAGGAAGACAAACGCCAGCTTGAGTACGGTGGGTTCGAGTTGACTCTTGACCTGGTTGAGATGCGTCCACAGCAGCGCCGTCCCGCCTTCGCCCAGCACACGCTGGGCGGCAAAATACAGCAAAATGGTGCCAAACAAGGCCAGCGCGATACCCACGCCACACAGGATGAAATATTTCCACGCCGCTTCCAGACTGGCCGGGGTGCGATACAGGCTGACCAGCAAAACAGTGGTGAGCGTGGCCGCTTCCATCGCCACCCAGATGATGCCCATGTTATTGGTGGTGAGGGCGACCAGCATGGTGAAGGTGAACAGTTGATACATGCTGTAATACAGATGCAGCATGGAAGTCGAGAGCTTGCCGTGATGCTGTTCGATGCGCATGTAGGGGCGCGAGAACAGCGAGGTAGTGAAGGCCACGAAGGCGGTCAGTGCGACCAGAAACACATTGAACTGGTCTATAAAAAATTCCTCATGGAATGCGACCTGGGGCCCGGAATCAATGATCCGCACGGTTAGCATCACCGATGCGATGAAAGTGCAAAAACTCATCAGCGAGTTCAATTCTGCCGCCCATGGGCGAGAACCCAGCACCGCCAGCAGCGCGCCGCCCAGCAATGGCGTGAGCAACAATACCAATAGTTGCGAATCAATCATCCTTGAGATTCTCCATATGTGAGATGTCAAGGCTGTCGAAGGTCTCGCGAATCTGGAAGAAGAAAATACCGAAGATAAAGGTCGCTACCAGCACGTCCAGTGCAATACCGAATTCAACTACCAGCGGCATGCCCTGCGTGGCGCTGGTGGCGGCGAAGAACAGGCTGTTTTCCAACGACAGAAAAGCCACTACCTGAGACACCGCCTTACGCCGTGTCAGCATCATCAACAGCGACAGCAACACGCTGGCCAGCGCGATACCGATCAGTCCACGCGTGATGCCCTGCGACAGTTGCGAGATGGGCGCTGCCAGATTGAACGAGAAGATCACCAGCGCGATACCGACCAGCATGGTGGTTGGTATATTGATCAGTGTTTCCACATCCCACTTTACATTCAGCTTGCGTATCAGACGATGCAGCAGCCAAGGCAACAGCATCACCTTGAGAATCAAGGTCAGCCATGCCGAGTAATAGAGATGGTGCTGCGCAGTGGAGTACGCCACGACAAAGGTGCTGAGCGCCAATATAGCGCCCTGCCAGGCGAACAGATTGATCAGCGACAAGATGCGCCGCTGGGCCAGCATAGCGAACACAACCAGCAGCAACATGGAGGCCAGCAGGTTAACGAATTGCAGGGGCAGTGGAATCTGCATCTTTAGGCTTTCAACAGAAAATGGATCAAAAGCCCCAATACGGCCAACAAAAAGGCTGTACCCAGGAATTCCGGCGCGCGAAAAATACGCATCTTGGCCGTCAGCGCTTCAAACAAGGCCAGTCCTGCGCCTGCCAGCACCAGTTTGAGCAGCAATAGCAGGATGGACAGCGGCAAGCCGGACCAATGGCCCACTTCGGCAATGCCGTACGGCAGGAAAAGCGCGATGCCGATGGAAAAATAGGCAAACAATTTTAGGCTGCTGGCCCATTCGATCAGCGCCAGATGGCGTGCCGAATACTCGAGGATCATCGCCTCATGAATCATGGTCAATTCCAGGTGCGTGCTCGGATTATCCACCGGGATGCGCGCGTTCTCTGCCAGCAACACGATCAGAAAGGCCAGCGCAGCGAAGGCCAGACTGGGATACAACACGAACTGGTGATGCGCAAATGCGGCCACGATACGCGGCAGTTGCGTGGAATGGCTGATCATTGAGGCGGTAAACAGCACCATCAGCAACGCAGGTTCAGCGAGGAAGGACACCAGCATTTCTCGCCGTGCGCCCAGTGTACCGAACGCCGTACCGATGTCCATTGCCGCCAGCGCGATGAACATGCGTGCCAGGGCGAACACGCCGACCAGCGCAATCACATCAGCCGCGCGCGAGAATGGCAAATCCACCGCGATAATCGGGATGATGGCCGCCGCCAGCCACATGCAACCGAACACGATGTAAGGGGTAACCCGGAACAGCCAGGAGGCGTTGTAAGCGATTACCGCATCCTTCAGGAACAACTTGTGCAGCACACGATAGGGTTGCAGCACGCCCGGGCCGGAACGGTTCTGCAACCAGGCCTGACACTGATTCACCCAGCCGGTCAGCAAGGGTGCAGCCAGCACCACCAGCAGCAACTGAGTAAGCTGGAAGACAACGGCCGGGGCTTGTTCCAAGTTTACCATCATACAAAAATCAGCAAGACGACCAGCGTCACAAAGGTATAGGTAAGATAAAGATGGATGTGCCCATGCTGCAACAGCGAGATCCAGCCGGACAATTTTTCGGTCACGCGTTTGATTGGCAGATACAACAGATACCACAGGCGGTCTTCGCTGCGCCCCTGGTATTTCGGATTTTTGTCAAACGGCGTAGGCAACTCGCTCTCGATCTTGAAGAACGGCTCGAAGATACGCCGTATCGGCTGGCCAAAGCCTTCGGCCGTATCCTGCATCCGCGCGTTCTGCGCTGGGAAGCCACAGTCCCACGCCGGCGCGCTGCGCAGCCTGCCATGATAATAATGATGCACCACCCAAGCCGTCGCCAGCATCACACCCAACACAGCCAGCAGAAAATAAACAGGACTGTAACTGGCGCGTTCGGTATCCACCGGCGACAGCAACATCCAGCCCGCCGCCGCATTACCCAGGTGGGTGCCGAACAATAACTGCGACACACGATCAATCTGTTGCACCACGAATACCGGCGAGAGGCCAAGCAGCACGCAAATCAGCGCCAGCCAACTCATGCCCGCACGCTCCCAATAACCTGCATCGTGTACATGTTCCAATGTTTTTGGCTGTTCCTCGAAACGCGCCGCAAGCGGCGCGTTTTCACGTGACTGACCGAGAAAGATCACGCCATAAAACTTCACCATCACATAAGCTGCCAAGGCCGCGGCCAGGGCGATCACCGCCGCCGCGACCGGCACCAGCATATCGATATAGCTGTTCGGCAAGCCGGGCGATAACAGGAATGCCTGCAACAACAACCATTCCGAGACAAAACCATTAAGCGGCGGCAATCCGGAGATTGCCAGCACCCCGATCAGCATCAACGCAGCTACCCACGGCATCGAATGGATCAATCCACCCATTCGCCCCATGTTGCGCTCGCCTGTCGCATGCAGAATCGAACCCGTGCCGACAAACAACAGACTCTTGAAAAAAGCATGGTTCAGGCTGTGATAAAGCGTTGCGGTGAGCGACAAAGCCGCCAGCGCGTCCTTGCCATAGACATGAAAAATGATGGTCAAGCCGATACCCACCAGCAGCAGGCCGATGTTTTCGATGGATGAATAGGCCAGCAGTCGCTTCATGTCACCCTGCACGGCAGCAAACATCACACCGAAAACTGCGGTCATCAACCCCAACGTCAGTGCCAGCACACCCCACCACCATAGCTGCGTATCCAGCAGATCAAAGGTCACTCGCAGGATGCCGTAGATCGCAGTCTTGAGCATCACGCCGCTCATCAACGCAGAGACAGGCGAGGGTGCCGCCGGATGCGCTTCGGGCAACCAGACATGCATCGGCAACACCCCCGCTTTCGCACCGAAGCCGAATAACGCCAGCAAAAACGCCACTGATGCCCAAAACGGCGTTAGATGCGCCGCACGCATCGCGTCAAAAGTATAGGCGCCGATGCCATGACCGCCCTGCATCACACCAAAACTGAGCAGGATCGCGATAGCACCGACATGCGCAATCAGCAGGTACAAATAGCCTGCCCTGCGTATATCGGGGATGCTGTGGTCGGTGGTGACCAGAAAATAGGAAGACAGCGCCATGGATTCCCAGGCCACCATGAACATATATGCATCGTCCGCCAGCAATACCATCGCCATACTGGCCAGAAACAGATGATATTCCAGGCACAACAAGCCCAGCACATTACCCGGCATGGTCTTGAAATAGCCGGCACCGTACAGCGACACGCCGAACGACGCACCACCCAACAGAATCAGGAAAAAAGCCGAGAGCGGGTCGAGGCGAAGATGTAACGGCAGGCCGGGCAGACCCAGCGGCAACACGGCTATATTGGAGGCAGAACCGAGCGCCCATAAACCGGTTGCTGCAAGCGCCAGCGCCGCTAAGGCACCGACGGGGAAAATCACACCGGCGATAAGATGCGGGCTGCGCTGTAACATCAGCCCAAGCAGACCCAACCCGGCCAAAAACGCGATGATCGCGCCAGCCACATCTATCGGCAAAATATTCACTGCATCCATCTTGAGTTACTTTTTGCCCCCGGTTTGCTTACCCTGTTTTCACATGAGCTGCAATACACACCACGTGCCAACCCTTGCGCTGCACGAAGTGTACTCCTTTTTATTCAGGACTGAACCGCCAGAATCAGGGATGATTTTATTTGTATATTATGCTAACCATATGTTAATGTTTTATCAATTCCAAATCATGGCAAACGGATAGACGGTTGCAATGCGCTCAACAGACAAATCCGGGAAGCACTCCAAACGATTGTTTCAGAACCCGCTCAAGCGAATTATCGCCTGGTTAAATCCAAAGCCGTCCTATGGATTTAACGGGAATCCCTATATTCATGAGGAAGATGGGCTACTGGCACTGCACTTCGATAAGCTATCGGTGCAAAGTGAAATGTGGCTGGATGCACCTGATGAATTGGTGCTGGGTTATACCCGCGCATTGATGAGTTTTATGTTGTTTGCGCCGAACCCAAAGCATATCGCCATGGTTGGTTTGGGCGGCGGATCCTTGGCAAAATATTGCTATCGCAATCTGCCGCAGAGCGATATTTTGGTGATAGAAATCAATTCCGGGGTAATTGCGCTACGCAACGAATTCG
This sequence comes from Gallionella sp. UBA4121, assembly GCA_002381565.1. Lineage (GTDB taxonomy): Bacteria > Pseudomonadota > Gammaproteobacteria > Burkholderiales > Gallionellaceae > Gallionella. The sequence continues at coordinate 8,965 of DFWZ01000030.1, read as the reverse complement.
CCATTCCTCCTGACAATGAGCGCTTTCATGTCATGCTGGCAGACGGGGCCGATTATGTCAGCGATGCGCCCTCCCCCGTTGATGTGCTGATTGTTGACGGGTTTGATGCCACAGGACACGCTCCCCAACTCGGCACCCAACAGTTTTACGACAACTGCTTTTCCATGTTGAACGAAAACGGCATATTAGCGGTCAATTTATGGTTCGAATATGCCAGCTATAAAGAATATGTATCGCGCATCTGCAACAGTTTTGCCAACCGCATTTTTATTGTTGACGTGGAAGGCGGCAGTGCAAATAAAATTATACTGGCGGTGAAAAGTGCAGATTTCCCGCCCCAGGCTGCAACATTAAGGCAGCGTGCCAATAGTCTGAGCGAAACACACCCGATAAACTATCAGGCAAAGGCCAGCAAAATCATTCAGGCGCTGGAGATATTGCAAACTCAAAGGAAATAATATTGATTAAAATTAACACTCTGCATGGAAAATCTCTCTTTCAAGCACCGGCCATAATCAAAACCACGCTCGCTAAATTCAAGAGTCTGGCAACCGTCGAAATATGGAAGAGCGCATCACCTGACCATAACGCTTTTGAATATCGTTTGTTCCATGCCCGGCAATCATCGCCAAGCATCAGAATCCGTTTGTCCGGTGTTAATTGAAAAAATAACGGGTGCGGTGCTCACTGATGCATCCCTACCTGTCAACCTTACACGATGACGCTTCAGTGTATTGGAGGATTTTGCATCAAACTTCACAACGATTTTAAAAAACAGAATAGCCGAAAATGGAAACCAAAACTGCCCGACTGACCTTATTGATAGACCCGGCGAAGAAAAAAGCTTTCGAGGAACTTTGTGCCGCTCAGGACATCACGCCATCGCAGGTCGTCCGCCAGCTGATTCGGGACTATATGGAGCGGCATGGGGCAGACTATGCCACCAGGAGCCTTATCGGGACCAGCAAGCCAGGCAATCCCGCATAGATTCATGCAGGGATGATGCACTATGTTCGTTACCGCACAGTAGTGTATGTATGAATAGCGTAAAGTGGCAATTCACTGAGAGCAAGTACTCTGCACGCCCGCAGATTATGCTCAGCCTGTAACGAGGCCGAATATAAAACCTCAGCCAATTTTCATTTGGCCAGAACATGCAATATCTCTTGCCAAACCCGGCGGCGCCTATACATAGAGTCGGTGAGCGATATCCTGATTTGATATCTCAGCTCTGCATAGTGAATCGTTCGACCAAATGTAAATAAGTTGCCCCAATTAACCTGCACATCCGAAGGAGCGCAAATTGAATTCTCACTCATCACCCAAACAACCCAAGTCTGTCATCTCCGTTATTACCACCACCCTGATGGCACTGGCAGCAATCAGTGTGGTTACAGCCTGTTCACCCAAGCCGACTGCCGAAGAAACTGCTGCACAAACCAAGGTGGTAGTTGACCAGGCCGTCGCAGAAGCCAAAAAACAAATGATTACCGAACAAACGGCTGAAAAAGACAAGCAAGATGCTATCGCGGCAGCCAAGACAGAAGAAAAAGCCAAACAGGATGCAGCCGTTCAAGAAGCTGTTGCAAATGAGAGGAAAAAGATTACAGCGGAACAACGTGCTGCAAGCGCAAAAAAGGAACGGCGCGCGAGTACCGCCACGTCTATTTCTTCCAACCCAACACATCAAAATACAAGTGTGTGCATTAATTGCGGGACAGTCTTATCGGTCAACGAAATTGAAGCCGAAGGTGCCGGTTCTGGCTTGGGTGTAGTTGCCGGGGGCGTTTTAGGAGGTGTACTGGGTCATCAGGTCGGCGGTGGCACGGGGCGTGATCTGGCGACAGTCGCAGGCGCGGTTGGCGGCGCATTCGCCGGCAACAAAATTGAGAAAATCAGCAAAAAAACCAAGAGTTACAATATCGTAGTGAAAATGAATACTGGTGAGGAACGTACTTTCAATCAAAACACCCTTCCTGATGTAGTACGCGGCGACAAGGTTAAAATTGAAAGCGACATGATCATCAGAAGGTAAGTGCAGGAATTTTAAACTTCGCGGATTCAATCGCAACTTCAGGGGGATATATTTCCCCCTGTAACGGCCCTGTGGCAGACCGTCAGCAAGCAGAATTTCACCAAAATAAATTTGGTGTGGCGAAGCGACTAGCCATAAACCACCCTCACATTCTCCGGTTGCAAGGCACAGCTCAAATCGTGCAATAATTCATCGGCGAGCGTCACCTGCCAGACTTCCCCAAGGCGTAACTGGCAACTGGCCACACCATTGCTGTACTGAATCAGCACACGGCATTCTCCCTCGCTCCAGGGCTTGAGGATTTCCATAAGTTGCACGATGCCGGGATTACCGCTGCAATTCAACAAGAGGTGCCGGGCGAAATGTGAACGCGCCTGAGCGAAATTGAACAGCTCTTCGCCGCCCACCCGCACATTACCCGAATACTCGTCCAGGCTGGCCTTGCCTTGCACCACCAGTAATTCATCTTCCTTGATCCACTGTCGGCTTTTTTCGTATTCCTCGTTGAACACCGTTAGTTCAACTTGAGCACTGCCGTCGTCCAGCGTGATGACCGCCATGCGCCCGCGCCGCGTCTGCTGCAATCGCAGTCCAGACACGATGCCCGCCAGCAGCACCGGCACACCGCGCCGCGCACCATACCCGCCCCCACCGCCATTTGTTTTTCCAACGAACGACGGGTTAAGATCGCCCAGACGCACCTTGATGAAATTCGCCAATTCCAGTTGGTACTCCTGATACGGATGACCGCCCAGATAAATACCCAGACTGGTTTTTTCATGTGCCAGCTGTTCGCGCAGACTCCAGCGCGGCGCATCGAATTTCTGTTCGATCAGCACGGCATCAGCGTCATCTTCGCCGAACAGGCTATCCTGATTGACGGCTCTCGCCTGCTGGTCGGCGCTTGCCAGCGCCGCATCCACGCTTGCCATCAGCGCCGCACGATGATCGCTGATGGAATCAAACGCGCCGGCACGTATCAAGGTTTCAATAGTGCGACGATTGACCACACGCTTGTCCACGCGCCGGCAAAAGTCGAATAAATCCTTGAATGGCCCAGGCGCACGGGCCTTGACGATGCCGGCAATCGCCGCCTCGCCGGTACCCTTGACCGCACCCAGCCCGTAGCGAATGGTTTTCTCATCCACAGGCGAGAACGCATAACCGGAACTGTTCACATCGGGCAACAAAATCTCAATACCCTGTTGCAGGGTATCGGCATAAAAAGTGCGCACCTTTTCGGTGTTATCCAGATCGCCCGACAAGGTCGCGGCCATGAACGCCGCAGGATGATGGGCCTTGAGGTATGCCGTCTGATAGGCCACCAGCGCATAGGCCGCAGAGTGCGACTTATTAAAGCCGTAACCTGCGAACATTTCCATCAAGTCGAACAGCCTTGTGGCCAGATTCTTGTCGATCTCTCGGTTAACCGCGCCCGCCACAAAAATGTCGCGCTGACGGGCCATTTCCTCGGGATCTTTCTTGCCCATCGCTCGGCGCAGCATGTCCGCACCGCCCAGCGTGTAGCCGCCGATGATCTGCGAAATCTGCATCACCTGCTCCTGGTACACGATCACGCCGTAAGTGGGTTTTAGCGAGACTTCCAGGTCGGGATGAAAATAATCTGCGGTGGCTTTGCCGTGTTTACGGTTGATGAAGTCGTCCACCATGCCGGATTCCAGCGGGCCCGGACGAAACAGCGCGACCAGCGCGACGATGTCTTCGAAGGTATCGGGCTGCAGCCGCTTGATCAGGTCCTTCATGCCGCGCGATTCGAGCTGAAACACGGCGGTGGTGTTGCATTTTTTCAGCAGGTCGTAGGTAGGTCTGTCGTCCAGCGGGATCGTTTCCAGCGTGAACGGCGCGGTGCCGCCTGCAAGCCGCGCGACGTGGCGCATCGCCCAGTCGATGATGGTCAGCGTGCGCAAGCCCAGAAAGTCGAACTTCACCAGGCCGATGGCCTCGACATCGTCCTTGTCGAACTGGCTCACCACGCTACTTCCCCCGTCAGTGCAATACAACGGACAGAAATCGGTCAGTTTCCCCGGCGCGATCACCACGCCGCCGGCATGCATGCCAACGTTGCGCGTCAAATCCTCCAGACGCATCGCCAGTTCCAGCAACTCCGGCACGCCCTCTTCGCTATTCGCGATGGCGTTGATCTCCGGCTCCATCTCACGCGCTTTTTTGAGCGAAACCGGTTTCACGCCCTCCAATGGAATCGCCTTGGACAGCCTGTCGCACAAGCCATACGGGAACTCCATCACCCGACCCACATCGCGGATCACCGCCTTGGACGCCATGGTGCCGAAGGTGGCGATCTGCGACACGCACGCCGCACCGTATTTATTCTTCACGTAGTCGATGACGAGTTCGCGTCCGTCCTGACAAAAGTCCACGTCGAAGTCGGGCATGGACACGCGCTCGGGATTCAAAAAGCGCTCGAACAGCAACTCGTAACGCAGCGGATCCAAGTCGGTGATGAGCAGACAGTATGCCACCAGCGAACCGGCGCCGGAACCGCGCCCCGGTCCGACCGGCACGCCGTTGGGAAAGGCGTCCGAGCGGTAGGCTTTCGCCCAGCGGATGAAGTCTGCCACGATCAGAAAGTAGCCGGGGAAGCCCATATTGATGATGGTTTTGATCTCGAACAGCAACCGTTCCCGGTACTGCGGGAGTTTTGCCGCGCGCTCGGTCTCATCCGGATAAAGCAATTCCATGCGCTGCGTCAGGCCGCGCTCGGATTCGCTGAGCAGAAAATCGTCCAGACTCTCGCCGTTGGGCGTGGGGAAATCCGGCAAGCGCGGCTTGCCCAGCACCAGCGTGAGATTGCAGCGCCTGGCAATTTCCACGCTGTTTTGCAATGCCTCAGGCAAATCGGCGAACAGTGCGGTCATTTCGGCCTGCGTCTTGAAATACTGCTGCTGCGTGAACGCCTTCTCGCGGCGTTTGTCGTTGAGCACATAACCTTCGGCGATACACACGCGCGCCTCATGCGCCTTGAAATCGTCAGCACTCAAAAACTGTACTGAATGGGTTGCAACGACCGGCAGGTCGAACTCAGCGGCTAACGGCAGAACTGCATGTATATAAGATTCTTCGTCGGCGAATCCTGCGCGCTGCAGTTCAATGTAATAACGGTCATCGAACAGCCCAGCCCATTCACCGAGCACTTGGCGTGCCAGTGCCGCGTTGCCTGCGAGGAGCGCGCTGCCCACATCGCCCAGATGCGCGCCCGACAGGGCGATCAACCCCTCGGTGCCTTCCTCGCGAAACCACTCGCGACGCAACTCAGGGCGCTCGCGATACTGGTTGGACAGATAGGCCCTCGACAACAGGCGGCAAAGCCTGTGATAGCCCTCGACCGACTGGCACAGCAACAGCAACCGATAGGGCCTGTCTCTGTCTGCGTCATTGGTGATGAACACATCAACACCGGCAACCGGCTTGATCCCTTTGCCGCGCGCAGCCTTGTAAAATTTCACCAGGCCGGAAAAGTTGGACAGGTCGGTCAGTGCAAGCGCCGGCATCCCGTCGCTTTTCGCGGCTGCTACCGCCTCATCGATGCGCAACATCCCATCGGTGATGGAATATTCGCTGTGCAGACGGAGATGGACGAAGGCGGGTGACAACATGACTGAGTGATTATGAATATTCAGCGCTGATTTTACCACTACACTTCGCGTATCTGTAATTGGCAGATGAAATGAATTCACGGATAAAATCCTGAATCCTGTTGCTGGTAGAATGCCGCTCACGTAATAATTTTCAGTCGCCATGCCCCACACCCTGACCCCGCAACGAGAACGTTATCTGCTGCTGACTCTCTCGGGCATGCAATTTTCCCATATCCTCGACTTCATGATCATGATGCCGCTGGGACCGATTCTGATGCATGAATTTGGCATCGGCACGCATCAGTTCGGCTTCCTGGTCGCATCCTACAGCTTCAGTGCAGCGCTGGCCGGCGTGCTCGCCGCCACCTTTGTCGACAAATTCGAGCGCAAACGCCTGCTGCTGACCGTGTTCGCACTGTTCGGCCTGGCGACGCTGGCCTGCGGCCTGTCGCCCAGTTATGCCACACTGCTGATCGCGAGAGGCTTGGCGGGTGCGTTCGGCGGCATCATCGGGGCAATGGTGCAAACCCTGGTCGGCGATCTGATTCCGTTCGAGCGACGCGCCACTGCCAGCGGCGTCATTTCGGCCTCATTTTCGCTTTCCACCGTGGCCGGCGTACCGCTATCGTTGTGGCTGGCCAACCACTTCCAGTGGCGCGCGCCCTTCATCCTGATCGCCTGCAGCACCGTGCTATTCCTTATCGTAGCGCTGCGCCACCTGCCTGACGTCCGACATCACCTGAGTCCTTCGACAGGCTCAGGACAGGCTAAACGCGCGCATCCATTCTCGGCGATGTTCGAAGTGCTCAATGACGCCAATCATCTGCGTGCGCTGATCTTTACCATGCTGATCCTGTTTTCCGGTTTCACCGTGATCCCGTATATCACCGTTTATGCGGTATCGAACGTCGGTATATCGCTGCATGACATCCCCTATGTTTACCTGGCAGGCGGTGCGGCCACGCTGATTAGTTCGCGCCTGATCGGACGCTGGGCGGATGCTGCCGGCAAGGTCAAAATTTATCGCATCATGGCAATATTCGCCACATTGCCCTTGTTCGCCGTCACCCAGATCGGAGCTGCACCGCTCTGGGTATGGCTGATTTGCACCACCTTGTTCTTCGTGCTGATTTCGGGACGCATGATCCCGGCGATGGCCATCATCACCTCGGCTGCCCAGCCGAAACTGCGCGGCACGTTCATGTCACTCAACTCAGCCACGCAGCAACTGGCCAGCGGTCTGGCGGCGACCCTGGCAGGCTTCATCACCACGCAGAATGCAGCAGGCCAGATTATTGGTTATGACCGGGTGGGCTACGTGGCAATCGCGGCAAATCTGCTGGCGATCGCGTTTGTCACGCGCATCGTGATGCACGATCAGCGCAAAGCAGTCCGGCTATAGGCCGCACGCCGCCATCATGAACAGGCAGCTATAGAGCCCGAAAAAGCTTATTGCAGACCTGCTTCCGTAAAAAATTTGCACAAGTCCGAGGAAGTCAGTAGAATGCTCCCCTTTCCAGCTGGCTGAATTTCAAGGAGTAGTAACATGGCAAATAGCGCACAAGCCCGTAAACGTGCTCGTCAAGCAGTAAAACAAAATGCTCATAACAGCAGCTTGCGCTCTGAATTGCGCACTGCGATCAAAAAAGTGATCAAAGCGATTGAGGCTGGCGACAAAACAGCAGCTCAGTCCGTGTACCAAGCTTCAGTCAGCACCGTGGATAGCATCGCCGACAAGAAGATCATCCACAAGAACAAGGCAGCTCGCCATAAGAGCCGTCTGTCTGCGGCTATCAAGGCAATGGCTTAATTGCTCTTTGATGCACCGGAACAGGTAACCCGCCACTTAAGTCGGTTAACGACTTAATGGTCTGATTATTAGTAATGGATTAGACGATTTTCGCCTCAGTCCGCTACCTGAAACCTGCACCAGCAAATTCATCAAGCCGACAGAAATGTCGGCTTGATTGCTTTATAGCCTGTCATTTTATTGGCTGTTTCTCTTGCCTAGACAGGGTTGTTTGGCTCAATATACGCCATTGTTTATGGCCAGTAGCTGAACGGCGGATCATCCCGCACATTAAAGGTACCGTATGTCACATGTGATGAACACTTATGCTCGCCTGCCTGTCGCGTTTGAACGCGGGGAAGGCGTCTGGCTATGGGATAGCGAGGGAAAACGTTATCTGGATGGATTGTCCGGCATCGCCGTGAACACATTGGGTCACGCCCATCCGCGCCTCACCGCCGCCCTCACCGAACAAATCGGCAAACTGATCCACTGCTCCAACGTCTATCAGGTGAGCGGGCAGGAACTGCTGGCCGATAAACTGTGCGGCCTGTCAGGCATGCAGGAAGTGTTCTTCTGCAATTCCGGTTGCGAGGCGAATGAGGCAGCGATCAAGCTGGCGCGCATGTACGGCCACAAACAAGGCATCGAAGCGCCGGCCATCATCGTGATGGAAAAAGCATTCCACGGACGCACGCTGGCCACGCTCTCCGCTACCGGCAACCGCAAGGTGCAGGCGGGATTCGAGCCGCTGGTCACGGGCTTTGTGCGTGTGCCTTATGATGATCTGGAGGCAGTCCGTCAGGTAGCTCAACATAATACCAGCGTAGTTGCAGTGCTGGTCGAGCCGATACAGGGCGAAGGCGGCATCCGCACTTTGGACATCGCCTACCTGCAACAATTACGCAAAATTTGCGACCAACAAAACTGGCTGCTGATGCTCGATGAGGTGCAATGCGGCATCGGCCGCACCGGAAAATGGTTCGCCTTCCAGCACACGGATATTTTACCGGACGTCATGACGCTGGCCAAAGGACTGGGATCAGGCGTACCGATCGGCGCCTGCCTGGCAGCGGGCAAGGCTGCAAACACCTTCGGGCCGGGCAATCATGGCTCGACATTCGGCGGCAATCCGCTGGCATGCATCGCCGGATTGACCACCCTGAACGTCCTGGAACAGGATCAACTACTGGCACACACTGAGCAACTGGGCCAGTTCATCAAACAGGGTTTCATCACCGCCTTGCAAGGGGTGAATGGCTTCGTGGAAGTTCGCGGCCAGGGATTAATGATAGGCGTGGAACTGAACAAGCCTTGTACTGAGCTGGTCAGGCTGGCGCTTGCGCAGGGTCTTTTGATCAATGTGACTGCCGACAACGTGATCCGCCTGTTGCCGTCGCTGGTGATGTCGCAAGACGAAGCACGACAATTGCTGGACATCCTGTGCCCGCTCATCAAAGAATTTTTGCAAACCTGATTGGAACATATCATGGCAGTAAAACATTTCCTGCAATTCAAGGATTT
>DFWZ01000063.1 GCA_002381565.1 Gallionella sp. UBA4121 | reverse complement strand
CAGCATTGCGCTGGTGAAGACAATGGTGCGAGTGCTAAACGTCATTGAGCCACCTCCAGCATCTTGCTGCCTGTCGTTCCACAATAAGGGCATTTGCCGGGTTTTTTGGTTCCTGTATCAAAAATATGTTCTGCTTTGCAATTTCTGCACTTACTCCAAGACAGCAGTCCTGCTTTAACGTCCCGGATTGCGTACCACGCAGCATTGATGTCGATTTTTTTACCGTCAACCGAGAACAGCTTGGCTATTTCCCATGCTTGAGAAAAAGCATCCGTGGGTGTTCGATGTTCTTTTTCTGCGGACAAATAGACGGAGACCACCGTAGAGAGTGAAAGAGACGACTGACCATTTTTGATATAAGCCAGTGTGTCGCAAGGCATTCGGCCTGGCGGCGGGACATCTGCCCCATGGATTTCCTCCCATAGCTCGCGGAGCGTTCTCCAAGACAGGCCCGTGATTGAATGCGCAAGGGCAATGCGCATCCCGTCTTTGATTAGGGATGCCGCGAGGATTCGGGTTTTGATGAATTGGTTATCGTTACTCATCGGTTTGTAGTCGGGTAACTAAAACGTTTGTCATGTAGGCTTTGCGGTGCACGCCGGGAATTTTCGCTTCCATTTGGTTGAAAGTAGTCTCGTCCAGATTCATGTAAAAGCACGGTGCAATCATGTCTTCCGCCAGTTGATCTATCTCCTCAAGCGTCATGTCGCTCACTTTTTTGGCGAGAAACTTTGGAACGCTGACGCAAAGCAACGGATGCTTTGCGGATGCCATTTGCTTGACGAGCAAGAGGTATCGTCGGTTGAGTGTAACGATGTCTTTTTGGAGCGAGTTATGCACCTGCGGCCTCTTTGGCTTTGCTGGCTAAAATCCGGCTTAAAGATTTACGAAGATGGTCTGGTAACTGGTCAAGTTGAATTTCGACGGCTTGAGTTTTGTGCTGTGCGCTAATCCGCAAAGCGTCTTGCAGCTCCAGGTTTCTGCGCATTTCCCGCTGGTTCGCTACCGCCAATCCCCGTTCGGGGGCAAAAGAGCCTTCTGAAGCTCGCTTGGCGATGCCTCGAACGTACCCCACAGGGTTTCCGATGGGGACGACGAGTTGTGCACCGTGCATTTCATCGAGAATGGACTGCCAATTACCAGGTGCTACCCCGCTACTGGCGAGCAGCGTCTGGATGGCGCTGCATTGTTCTGGGGTTATTCCAGGTGGGAAAATTAAATCATTCACCACCACTGTTTTTGGAGCTTGGGGTGACGCATCGTATTCCGGGTCACCGGTAGTTGTGGTGGTGGTTGTAGATTGAATATTGAATATTGTAGTGTTAGGGGGCGGGGTATGGGGTACGGTATGGGATACCCTATCGATAGGGTATGAATAAGGTATCGGTGGGGTATTCCCCCCCGAATTTGCGGGGTCTGATAGGGTATCGGTAGGGTATTCATGCCCTATGGATAGGCTATCTATCGGGTATTGGGTAGCGTATGGATACCCTATAGATACCCTATTTATTCCAACGGATTCCAATGATTCGACGAAATCATTGCGCCATTCAGAAGGAATTGCAGCGCATTGTTTTTTGGCATTTTCTAGTAGCTTTGGAGAGAATGCGCCCTTGGCGGAGTTGTGCTTCCACCACGTCTTAACCCAAACCCAACCTGTGTCGTTGAAATCAATTAACCCTTTGGCTTTGAGTCTTTTGACGACCACTAATAACTGATCCTTCGTCCAGCCCATTTCTGCTGCGGCAATCATCCAGACTACCTGGTAAGCACCGATGATATTTGACGACGGCGAGGTTAAAAAATATAGCAGTGTTGCTTTGTCTTCCTGGCTTAGGTCAGATATTTCTGGATCACGCCAGAAAAAGTCGCTGATTGTGCGTTGTCTCATGATTTTCTTTCGTTGCTAATGCCAGTCAATCGCTCGCCATCGGTAGCGCTCTCTGCTGGCACACGCGTCCGCTGAGGAACTGCGACCCGACATAAACCGAGCGCAAGAGACCGGACAACAACGGTCGATATAGAAATAATTGACATATTCACACCTAAAGTATATTTATACTAAATACAAAAGTCAATTATTACTAGATATTTAATGAATAAAATCGTTGTACAATAAAAAAATGAATATAGGAGTCAGAATCAGACAATTGCGCGAGCGCAACACACTTTCACAGGAGAAATTCGGTGAACTGTGCGGCGTGAGCAAGGCATCCGTATCTCAGTGGGAAATAGGCATCGCAACACCACCCACGGATCGTTTAATAGCGCTCAGGAAACACTTGGCGTTTTCCTTTGACTGGCTTATCGCTGGCGAGGTTGACAGCAACTTTGCACTTACCAGACCATCAATACAGAAATTGCTTGCCGTGGCTCAACCACTTCCCGATAGCGCCGTCGCAGCTCTAACGCGAGAAGGGGATTTCTATACTGAACTCATCTCGCCTGAAAAATTACTCAACGGCACCAAATAACGTCATCGTGCTTCAGATTCAGCTCAAGCTGTTTTGATCAAGCGAAAGCCCAAAACTCTTCTTTCGGCCTAGGCTTACACCACATACGGATTCAGCTGTAGCCTTGGCTTTAGCAATGATTTCAACCACTTTTGCCAGAAAATATCCACGCTTTAACCGCATGCGAAAATTGCCGCACTTGCGCACAAAAGCCCTAAAATATTCATCACTGCATACGGCGACTTTCTCGAATACCGCATCACCCCACATGACAATTATCTAAGCTGATGCCGCTTGCCATTCAGCGCATTACTGTCTTGCCGCCATCGTTAATTTCACCATCGTCATATCCATAGCAAACGCTTACTTGGCATCCAGCGTGAGGCCGCCATTTCCGCCATCATCAAACCCTAGCGCGCACTTTAAGAACATTTTTTCCTGCAAGTTTTAGCCTGAGCATTACAGAAACCCTCAATGCTTTTTGATTGAATCCAGCCTCATGAAAATACCCATATATCCCAAGTGATTAGTTAGCATTTACATTAAAGCTCCAAAAAGTATATTTTTAGTTGACTTTTAATGTAAAGCAAATCTATACTTTTCACAAATCCAGCATAAGAGGTTTGATATGACCGAACAAAAGTTGATTCCACCGCTACCCAAGATGGTGACATTCAGCCTCACCATCGAGGAAGGTGAGCAGGCAAAACTTATGGCGTTTATGAGCGCAGATTCATGGGAACGAGCTGAGGAGGTACGTAATGCGTCGATTCAGGAATGCACAAAGAGTCTTAAGCATTGCGTTATGTGGGCACAGCGCGATTGCGGTAGTTCGCGCGTGTTCGCACAGTTTCTCGCCTCACTCTACAACGGTTATCGCGTCAAGGCAGACGTGAGCGATATAGGGACGCTTGATCCAGAAAATTTTGAGCACCTGATGAATACATTGCGGCTGTGTTACGTGACGCAGCGCGAACCGCATACTTTCGTAGATAACGGTAGCGAAGTGTTTGAGGGAATTATCAGCCAGTGGAATATGGAGAAAAAGCTCAATGGTTAAGCTTATCGATCACCTCGGCTGTACAGTCGGCACAAACAAAATACAAGGACAAAATGACCACGCCAGTTCATATCCGCAGCCGAGTTTGGCAGCACGTAAGAACGATTTAATCGGGCCATGCAGGTGGTTAGCACTATGACAAGTCCTGCCACACTCGACGTATTCAGTTTTAATGGCGCTAAAATCCACGTCTTCGTCGATGACAACGGTGAGACGTGGTTTTCTGCCAAGGACGTTTGTGCTGTTCTAGGCTATGGCAACGACAGCGATGCCATCAAAAAATACTGCCGTGAAAAGGGGATCGCGAAACACGGCTCACATGCTGAAGGTGAAAATCAGGGATTAACCTACATCAACGAAGGAAACCTCTACCGCTTAATCATCAATTCTCACGAAGAAGAAGCGCAAGCCTTCGAGGTCAAGGTAACGAAAGAAATCCTGCCCGCGATCAGAAAAACAGGGGGCTACACCACACCACATGATGCGCGCGCACTCTCCCCTGTCCAACAGAACGCCTTGCAGCAGATCGTCTCCCAGCGCGGAGAAAACACCGATGTGGTTCGCGCCGATATCTGGAGTCGCTTCAACGATCATTTCGAGATTGGCAGTTGTGGTGAGTTGCCGGCAGAGCACTTTCTCGAAGCGGTAGCCTTTCTTGCCACGCTGCCCAGGAACGATACGTTGCCCGGTACACGATACCAGTACCCACGCGCCATGCTAGATCAAGCGCACTTTGTTGCACCGGATGCTGACAAAGCATGCCTGTCGCTGTCGATGCTATCTGATCCAACGCAGTTCAAGTCGCCGCTCATGTTGCTGCTGAATCAACTGTGCAGTGAGGGATACGACATCACCGCACCATTTGAAGAGGCTGTAGCCATGCGATCTGCCATGCAACAAACGGATAAGGTACTGGATGAAATTAGGTTAATTGCACTCAAGGCAAAATCGGGGAGACTGGGATGATTTCTCCTCAACAGATATTTCAAGCTTTTCTAATACGCAGATTTAAGCAAGTCTGGACTATGAATACGAAAAAAGCATGCAGCAAGGAGAGGACAAAATGAACGCACGAGACCTGACATTCGAGGAAATGAAAAAACCGGGGAAGGCACTGATTAACCGCAAGCGTCTCCTCAAAATCGTACCTCTTTCAGAAAGAACAATTCTCAATATGGAAAAACGAGGGGAGTTTCCACAGCGATTTTCTATCACAACGCGTTTGGTTGCGTGGGACTTGCAAGAAATTGAAGCCTGGATCGAACAACGAAAATCCGCAGCATTACTTCCGCCAGCCCCATGGCTTAGGGGCGTGTAGCAAACCTGTCTATCATGTCCGCCCAGTCTTGCAGCATCACGCGCCGCTGATCTGCATACTCAGCCTTGTTGTAAACAGCGCGCACACCCTTTTGCTCATGAGCCAGACATTTCTCAACCCAGTCCGTGTTGTATCCTGCCTCATGCAGTAGCGTCGATGCCGTCCGTCTCAAATCATGCGGCCCAAATTTGTCCAGCGTCTTACCATCTTTCTGCGCGGCCATAAAAGTCAGCTTGGTAACTTGGTTCAAGGTCGCCTTACTCATCGGTATGTCAGGATCGTAGCGTGATGGCAAAACGTAACGTGAGCCGCCTGCGCAAGTCTTAAGAGCGACGAAGATATCCAAGGCCTGTCTCGACAGGTAAATGTTGTGCGGGTTGCGCCGCTTCATTCGCTCACTTGGAATAGTCCAAAGCGCATCAGTGAAATTAATCTCCGTCCATACCGCCTCAACCAACTCTGATTTACGCAACATGGTCAACAGCAACAGTTTTACCGCAAGCCTGATTGTAGGCGCAGTAGAAACGTACTCCAGGTACTGATACATCACGCCAATCTCTGCTGACGATAGCGACCGATCTTTGGGTTGAAATCTGGCGATAGAGGTTGGCCGCACTAAGTCAGCCGGATTGTCATGTTTGTGCCCTTTCTCCAGCGCATAGCGATAAACCGACTGCACAACCTCACGTGCATGTACCGCCGTGGCCGGCGCGCCTCTAGCTACGATCTTTTCACACAAAGCGCGCAAGTCATCATGAGATACTTCACCCATCTTGAGCTTGCCGAACGGCTCCTTGAGGTCACGCTCATAGACTGATCGCCGCATATCGCGGGTTGAATCTGCCATCTGGTGATTCTTAAGCCATAGCTCCGCCCATTCACTAAAAGAATCAGCCCCTTTAGATTTTTGCTTTTCTCTCGCCTTGGCTCTGGATGGTGATTTGCCAGCGACAAGCTCTTTTTTCGCCAATGAAAGCCTCTCCCTGGCTTCCAGCAATGTCAGCCCTCCTGCACCATAGCGCCCGATCACAAGCGTCTCTTGCCGCCCATTGATGCTGTAGTTATAGCGGAACGATACCGTGCCGGTGGTCAAAACGGTGACATATAGGCCGTCACGGTCACTGACCTTATACGCCTTGGCTTCTGGCTTGAGATTCCGTAATTTTGTATCTGTCAGCATGCTCACTCCGCAATTTGATACCATGATTATAAAAGCTCATAAAAACCGCTACAACCCACGTATTTATTGAGCTTTATCTTATTTAATACCATTGTCGAACCGTGTTTTTTGCAATGGTATTGCACTGGACGAATGGTATAAGAGAAAATTATACCATTGATAAAACCATGAAAAAAACTTGCTTGCCGCTACTTGTCATTACCAGATATTGCCAGACAAAAAACAAAAAACCCCGTAAAAACGGGGTCTTATGATTATTCTCTGCTTGTATTTACTGGTCGTTGCCAGACATCAATTCATTCCCACTCAATCGTGGCAGGTGGTTTGCCGGAGATGTCGTACACCACACGGTTAATGCCGCGCACTTCATTGATGATGCGGTTGGAGACGCGTCCCAGCAGCGAGTGCGGCAACTCGGCCCAGTGCGCCGTCATGAAGTCCTGCGTCTGCACGGCACGAAGGGCGACCACCCACTCATAGGTACGGCCATCACCCATCACGCCAACGCTCTTGACCGGCAGGAATACGACGAAAGCCTGCGAAGTCTTCTCATACCACGACTTGCCATTTTCATCCTTTGTGTCATGTAACTCTTCCATGAAGATAGCATCGGCGCGACGCAGCAAGTCAGCATATTCCTTCTTGACTTCACCCAGGATACGCACGCCCAGGCCGGGGCCCGGGAAGGGATGGCGGTACACCATTTCGGGTGGCAAACCGAGCGCCACGCCCAGTTCGCGCACCTCGTCCTTGAACAGTTCGCGCAGCGGTTCCAGCAGCTTCAGATGCAGACTATCAGGCAGCCCACCGACGTTATGGTGAGACTTGATGGTGTGCGCTTTCTTGTTCTTGCCGCCCGCCGACTCGATCACATCCGGATAAATGGTGCCCTGTGCCAGCCATTTTGCCTGAGACAACTTGGCGGATTCGCGCTGAAACACCTCAACAAATTCGCGACCGATGATCTTGCGTTTTTGCTCGGGGTCGGAAACACCTGTCAGATGATGCAAAAATTCAACGCTGGCATCGACATGAATCACCCTCACACCCAGATTCAGCGCAAAGGTTTCCATCACCTGTGCAGCTTCATTCAGGCGCAGCAAACCGTTGTCCACAAACACGCAGGTCAGCTGCGAGCCGATGGCCCGATGCAGCAGCGCCGCCGCTACCGAAGAATCCACCCCGCCGGACAAACCCAGAATGACTTCATCTTTTCCTACCTGCATGCGGATTTTTTCCACCGCCTCAGCGATATAGTCAGGCATGTTCCAGTCATGGCCACAGCCGCAAATATCATGCACGAAGCGAGCCAGCATCGCCTTTCCCTGACGGGTGTGCGTGACTTC
Source organism: Gallionella sp. UBA4121 (assembly GCA_002381565.1). Classification (GTDB taxonomy): domain Bacteria; phylum Pseudomonadota; class Gammaproteobacteria; order Burkholderiales; family Gallionellaceae; genus Gallionella. The sequence goes on along the minus strand of DFWZ01000063.1, from coordinate 3,559 downwards.
CGGATGGAACTGCAACGCATAAAAACGCCGCGTTTCATCGGCCATGCCGGCAATCGGCGTGGCAGGGTTGCTGGCCACAACCTTAAAACCGGGCGGCAGGGAAGTGACCTTGTCGCCGTGGCTCATCCACACGTCGATCAGGCCGTGGCCCTGTTCATTTATCCTGTCCTGAATATCGGAAAGCAGCGCGGAATGGCCTTGCGCACGGATCTCGGCATAACCGAATTCACGCACCAGACCGTTCTCCACTCTGCCTCCCAGTTGCGCGGCCATGGTCTGCATGCCGTAGCAAATGCCCAGCACCGGCACGCCAAGTTCAAACACCACTTGCGGCGCACGCGGCGTATCCCCTTCCGTGACCGAATTCGGCCCGCCTGACAGGATAATACCCGCCGGGTTGAACGCGCGGATATCGTCCTCCGTCATGTCCCACGGATGCAGCTCGCAATACACATTTGCCTCTCGAACCCGACGTGCAATCAGCTGGGAATATTGAGAACCGAAATCGAGGATGAGGAGTTTTTTGTGTGACATATGTATGATCGAGGATCGAGTTAAGGAGCGAGGGAGGAGGATCGGGCTGATTTTAACTCAATCCTCGCTCCTCAATCCTGTTGTTAATCTATATGGTAATTCGGCGCTTCCTTGGTGATCTGAACATCATGCACATGCGACTCACGAATGCCGGATGAGCTGATTTCGACAAATTCGGCCTTGGTATGCATGATCGCGATGTCGGCGCAGCCCAGATAACCCATGCTGGCGCGCACACCACCCATCAACTGGTGTATCACCGCCAGCACGCTGCCCTTGTAAGGTACGCGACCTTCCACACCTTCCGGCACCAGCTTGTCCTGATTGCTCTCGCCTTCCTGGAAGTAGCGGTCGCTGGAGCCTTGCTGCATTGCGCCCAGACTGCCCATACCGCGATAAGACTTGTACGAACGGCCCTGGAACAATTCGATTTCGCCCGGCGCCTCTTCCGTACCGGCGAACAGCCCGCCCAGCATTACCGTATGCGCACCGGCTGCAATGGCTTTGGCGATGTCTCCGGAGAAACGAATCCCGCCATCGGCGATCAAAGGCACGCCGGTCCCCAGCAGGGCTTTCGCCACATTCTGAATCGCTGCAATCTGCGGCACGCCGACACCCGCGACGATACGTGTGGTGCAAATCGAACCGGGGCCGATACCCACTTTCACGGCATCCGCGCCATGATCCATCAATGCCAGCGCCGCCGAACCTGTAGCGATATTACCGCCGATCACTTCGACATTAGGGAAGTTGGTCTTCACCCACTTGACGCGATCCAGCACGCCTTGCGAATGCCCGTGCGCGGTATCGACCACGATCACATCCACACCCGCCTCGGCCAGTAAAGCCACGCGCTCTTCCGTGCCCTCACCCACTCCCACCGCAGCTCCCGCACGCAACCTGCCCCGGCTGTCTTTGCTGGCCAGCGGATGTTCACTGGATTTCAGGATATCCTTGACTGTCATCAGACCGCACAGTTCAAACGCATCGTTGACCACCAGAACACGCTCAAGGCGATGCTGGTGCATCAGGTTGCGCGCATCTTCCAGACTGGTATTTTCCTTGACGGTAATCAGACGCTCGCGCGGGGTCATGATATTTTTAACCGGCTGATCCAGGTTGTTTTCAAAACGCAGATCGCGATTGGTGACGATGCCGACCAGTTGCCTGCCCTGCACCACGGGAAGTCCGGAAATCCTGTACTGCCGGGTCAAATCCAGCACATTGCGCACCGTCATGTCGGGCGTAATGGTGATCGGATCCTTGACCACGCCGCTTTCGAAACGCTTGACCTTGGCGACTTTAGCAGCCTGCTCGCGAGCCGTCATGTTCTTATGGATGATGCCAATTCCGCCCTCCTGCGCCAGCGCAATCGCCAGGCGCGAGCCCGTGACCGTATCCATCGCGGCAGATAACAGCGGAATATTCAGGCTGATATTGCGTGTCAGTTGCGTGCGCAGACTGACATCGCGCGGCATCACGTTGGAGTAAGCAGGAACGAGCAGAACGTCGTCAAAGGTTAGTGCTTTTTGAATGATGCGCATGGGGGACAGGCCTCGGCAAAACGCGCATTATACGCATCCATAGCGTACGGGTAAATCAACCCGTCGCGCGTGGTAAAAATTACAGGGGAATTTCTTGGTTTTTACAGCGCCGCCTCGTTGACTTCACCGGTGCGGATGCGGACAACCTGCTCGATGCTGGAGACGAAAATTTTCCCGTCACCTATCTTGCCGGTGTGCGCGGCCTTGATGATCGCTTCCACAGCCGTATCAAGCATTTCAGTCGACACAACCACCTCGACCTTGATTTTAGGCAGAAAATCGACCACGTATTCCGCGCCGCGATACAGCTCGGTGTGCCCTTTCTGACGACCAAAACCCTTGACCTCGGTGACCGTCAATCCACTGATATTCAATTCGGATAGCGCCTCACGCACTTCATCCAGTTTAAACGGCTTGATCACAGCTTCGATTTTTTTCATAACAAACTCCCTCGGTGGTTTGGTTCTTTCTGAAAACCCGGAAAAATCCCGGTTAGCCCAGCAATGATGCGCATTGTATCAATACAGGCAACACCCGCACCAGATAATCCAAAAAATAGCGTTATTCCAACGGGTATCTAATCGATGACGCCCAGAAAACCCATGCCCGGTACCCTCGCTACGCTCACCCTCTCATCAATCCTCTGACAAAACCACTGGCCAATCGACTCGGCTCACAAATGGGCAAGTCGCTGCTTATCCCGCAAGCGTGCACGGACGCAAACGAATTGAGGTGCTCTTTCACGTTAACGACAGATAGCAAACCTTCACCACCTCCAGTTCGACGATACCAAGCGGGGTCTGCAACCTTGCGACATCGCCCTCGTGTAATTTGAGTAAGGCGCGCGCCAGTGGCGATACCCAGCTGATATGACCGCGCGACACATCCGCCTCATCCACGCCCACGATAGCATAGGTCGCTTCACATCCGTCGTCCTTGCAAACGGTGACCGTCGCACCAAAAAATACCTGCTCACAGCTGCCGCGTTGTGCCGGGTCAACCACCTGGGCCTGCTCCAGCCGTTTATGCAAAAACCGCACACGCCTGTCAATTTCCCGCAGGCGTTTTTTGCCGTAAATATAATCGCCGTTTTCGGAACGATCTCCATTGGAAGCCGCCCAGCTAATGGTATTAACCAGTACCGGACGCTCCACTTTCCAGAGCTGCTCCAGCTCGGCTTGCAGCCTTTGATGCCCGCCGGGGGTGATGTAATTCTTGACGCCCGCAGGCAGCGGCGGCGTTAATTCATCGTCGTCATCGTCTTGCGGCTCATTAGGCTTCATTCCAGAATGATTGATTTAATAAACTCCGCTAAAAATCTCAAGTTATAAGGGAACCGCTGATTTATTCGGTTTTGTCGTTCCCGCGTAGGCGGGAACCCAGTTGAATAAAGGCGCTGGTTCCCCACTTTTGCGGGGAAGACGAATAAATCAGCGGTTCCTAAGCAAAATATTAAAGGCGACAAGTATATACCGCAGGTA
>DFWZ01000006.1:48993-87982 GCA_002381565.1 Gallionella sp. UBA4121 | reverse complement strand
TTGAATAAAGGCGCTGGTTCCCCGCTTTTGCGGGGAAGACGAACAAATCAGCGGTTCTCTAATATTTCGTGTTTTTCGTGCCTTTCGTGGACTAAGCATTTTCGATCATGGCAACGGCGCGGCATGCTCCAGCGCTTTCTCGGCGGTAATTTTTTCCAGCCATTCGCGTATCATCGGCATGGCTGCTATGGTTGCATCCTCCCCTATCTTGATCAGGCGCAGCTTGCTGGTCGCATCGATCTCCGGGAGCGGGCCGATTTCTGGGCGGATCACGACTTGCGCCGACTTCAGCTCCTGCGACAGAATGGACTGACGCATGATGCGCAGGCTTTGCTTCAGGATGTCGATGATGTCTTTAAGCTCCGGGTGGTCTTTCGGTTGCTGCGAAATATCCACAGCGATGATGAAGTCGGCGCCCATTTCACGCGCCAATGTCACCGGAACCGGCTTCCTCAGATCGCCGTCCACATATTCCTTTCCACCGATCAGCACGGGATAGAACACGCCGGGTATACTGCTGGACGCTCGCACCGCCATACCGGTATTGCCCCGGTTGAAAGCGACGGCCTTGCCGCTGCCAAGCTCAGTAGCGACCGCTACGAAAGGTTTGTCCAATTGCTCGATGGAACGATTTTTCAGGGCGCGATTGATAAAATCCTGCAACTGCTCGCCGCGCACATAACCACGCCTGGAAAAATCGTAGTCTTTCAGCTTCTCCCTGTCCATTTCAAGCGCCAGCTTCTCCAGTTCGACTCCGTTATAGCCGCCTGCATACAATGCCCCCACCACGCTGCCGGCGCTGGTGCCAAGCACGATATCCACCTTGATGCCGTTGGCCTCCAGCGCCTTTATCACGCCGATGTGCACAAAACCTCTGTCTCCGCCGCTGCCCAGCGCCAATGCCACGACAGGCTTGTCGTACTGAATAGGTGCGGCATAGATTGCCTGGGGCGGAGTCACATCTTTATACTGTATCGGCGGCGTGGCGCATGCGACCAGGAGCCATGGCAGAAACAGCGAACAAAATTTCATGCTGTTCAACTGACCCATCAAATTTTCTGCTTGATCGCCAGGATTGCCTGATTACGCAAGGTACGCAGCAACGACAGCTGATGTTGCGACACGTTGAGACTGTTAGCGACCAGCATGTCGGCGTAAAACATCCCGACAGCCTTGTCTTTTAACATGATAGGCAACAGGATGAAGCAGGGTGAATTGACCGTGGTTCTGTACCAGGCGGGGATTTTATCGGCAATATTGGGCGCGTCAATATTCTCGATCGCGATGTCCAGACCTTTTTCAAGCGACAGATGAAATACATCGGCCACAAAAGGCAATGCAAAACGGAAGCGCGGAATCAGCGCTTCAACGCCCGTGCCAAATCCGAACTTGGCTAGCATGGCATTTTGTTTGTTGTCTCGTATCAGGAACAGGGTGCGATTGAATCCAATGCCGCGATAAATCGTTTCCGTTATCATCTGCAAAACATCGTTGAGTTTGAAGTCGTTTACCAGCGATGCGGTTACATCCTGTATACCCGCACCGAGTATGGCCTCCGGATCAAGCGGACGGTCATCGGCAGCCTCATTTTTTACAGCCTGATCCAGGTTAGCTATATCGTTAAATTCCTTTTCAGGTTGCTCAGTGGCCAGCAATTTGCCACACCACTTGCGCACACGGGCCAATAGCGGACTCTTCGCTATGCTGACGCTCAGAATCTCGGATCGCCGGTTTAATTCACTCATGCCGACATCAATGGCAGCAGACAACTCGCGTTCCGAGACACGGGTTGCACCCTCATAGCGTTTGGCCAGATCGCATAACGATTGATGTTTATTCTGTGCAGTGGTTGATGCTGCAATCTCACACAATTCATGAGCAAGATTGATGGTCACGGTCAAGTAGTCCAGATCGCCCTGGGCAGGCCCTACCTTGCCAGCCGCCAATTTGCGCATTCCGGCAATCAAGCGCGGCGGGAAATTCCAGCTACGCCCGACAGCCAGTCCCAGTTCAGTATAGGAGATACCCAGTACTTTAACAGCCGCCTTCTCTTCGGTCTCGCCTTGCTCTACCAGCCGGAAAATCTCCTGGCTTTCATCGAAGAAATAATAAGTGGCCAGCATCCTGCCCAGATTATGAAACATGGAACAGACCATCACTTCTTCTGCATCGCGGATATTGTGTCCGACCGATAATTGCGCAGCCACGACGCCGGTGAAGATAGCCCGCACCACCTCGTCCTTGAGCTGCACAGCCTGAGTCTTGTTTTGCAAAAACTCCATCAAAATCAAAGACATTGATATATTTCTGACCGTCTCGAATCCAAGGATCACCACCGCCTTGGAGACGGTATTGATCGTGCCGCCAAACTGCCCATACGATGCGGTATTCACCAATTTCAGCAGTTTGCTGGTCAGTGCGAAATCCTGCAAAATGATGCGCGCCAGCTTGCTGCTGCTTTCCGAGTCGGAAGAAACAACCAGGTTGATTTCTGAAATAATATTGGAGAGTGCGGGAAAATCGCTCTTGCTGCGCATGCGGCGAAGTAAAAATTCCAGCGTGCTGTGCGCCCCGCCCTGCGTGGCAAGCGCTTCTCGAGCCTCACCGAGGTAGTCCTGCAAGGCTTTTTTCATCGCAGACGCGCTCGGATAGCGTTCGTCAGGATTTTTTGCCAGCGCCTTTAAAATGATCGTCTCAAGCTTTTCGTCGACCCGCTCGTTATGAGTCGATGGCGCGTCAATTTTCCCGTGCACGGCGAACTTCAAAATCTCGGCCGTTTGATCGCCGCGAACCGCATATTCCCCGGTCACCATTTCATAGAGCAGGGTACCGACAGAATAAATGTCCGCCATAACATCAAATCGTTCCCCGGAAATAACTTCCGGGGCCATGTAGCGTGGCGTTCCGCTGGAAATGGATTCGTGTGCCAGCCCCTGATCGTTGCTCGCAGCGGTCAAGCCGAAGTCCATCACCATAGGCACACCGCTGGCGGCGATCATCACGTTGGCCGGATTAACATCCAGATGCGACACACCTTGTGAATGCGCATAAATCAGCCCCTCCAGCACGCCGCACGCTATTTCCGTCGCACGCACGAACGGCAAGGTCTTATCCTGTTGCAGCAATTGCGCGAGAGTCGCGCCTTCGACATGGGCATAAACCAGATAAGGTGCCCCCTGGTGTTCGCCAGAGTCATACAGCGCAATGATGTTGGGGTGCTGCAAGCGACTGACGATGTGCGCCTCATGCGCCAACTGTCCGATGTTGTGATTGCGCAATGTCTTGATGGCGACCTGGCGGTCAAGCTGCGAGTCATAGGCCAGATAAACAGCCCCCAGCCCCCCTTGCCCCAGCTCACTCAGAATTTCGAAACGACCAATTTGTTGTCCGGGCATGATTAACCAGAATTAGATATAAGCGAAACTCGATACGACAGTATGAAAATCAACATACTGATGCCCAATGCGTTTCATTCTACACCAGCATCATGGCCTGCGGCAGGGTAGTGTTAACGCAGACAGTACAAGGCTTTACTGTCACGAGCCTGATTGCCTGAGCAACGCCGTCCGCCGGCCGATACATCTTCGCCCAGTCAAGGTAAAAAATTGGTAGCATGAGCACATGCGTTGAAAGACGAGATTTGAGAGCCACCTTTCATGTGCCTTGGCATTCCCATGCAAGTGATCGAAGTCGATGGCATGTTTGCCTGGTGTGAGGGGCGTGGCCGTCGCGAGCGACTGAATACGCTCTGCCTCCTGGGGGACGTCACAGCGGGCGACTGGCTGTACGCCGTACTGGGGCAGGCCCGCGAGAAACTGACCCCGCGGCAGGTGACCGACATAAACCTGGCACTCGATGGCGTTGCAGCCGCATTGCAAGGTGAAACCGATCTTGACAAATATTTTCCCGATTTCACGCCATGCCGATGATGCCGGATTTCAATACCGGCTGCGTGAGATTGCGGATCGCCTGTACCGATGGATGGGTCAACGCGGTGCATGTCAGCTGCGAGAGGCCGGATGTGACGATGGCCTTGCGTGGCCGCACCACAGCTCAGGCGGTGCAACGGGTTTTATTGCTGTTTGCATTATGCGGTCGTGCGCAAACACGTGCAGCAGTGCTGGCGTCAGCCGCCGCACGCGGCGAGGAATGCCTGCCGCTACTCGACCCGGATATTCAGCGTGAAGTATTGCGCGAACATCTCTGGCACTGTTTGCTCGACTTGCCGACGCTGCTGGGAGATGCCGCAATGCAGCGAGAGTTTGTCAGTGCAGCGAAATGGGTCGCCGAAGAAAACCGCTCCGAGCTGCATGCGCTGCTGACCAGTTCGCGCATTGCAACGCTGCGCCAGCGTTTGCAACAATCCGACGATACGCCATTCTTGTCTCGCCTGCTGCCGCGACTGGATGCAAAAAGTTCACTTGCCGAATGGCCGCGATTAACTGCCGGATTCTGCCGCCATCCCCTTTGGCACGGCATGACAGCCGAGACTGGCGCCATCGCACGACAAACGGACAGATATGCGGCCATCCCTCTTTCTGCACGCTGGCTGGCACGTTTCGATGAACTGCTGGACTGGGCTACGGATCATGTTCAAGCGGGTGCCGGTGGCACGGTCAGCGCGGCAAACGTTGCACCCGGCGTCGGGCGCGCACTGGTCGAAACTGCCCGCGGTTTATTGATGCATGAAATTACGCTCGACGGTGGTGCTGTCGCCGACTACAAAATCGCGGCGCCCACCGAATGGAATTTCCATCCCGGGGGAGCACTGTCCGATTATTTGCTGGGACAGGAAGCCGGAAACCGTGATGCGCTGCAACAACGTATCGCACAAGCCGTTGCCGCACTCGATCCTTGCGTACCCTGGGAGCTGGAATGGGCATGAAAATACTCGTACTGGGCATCGGCAACACGCTGCTCGCTGACGAAGGGGTGGGCATCGTGGCCATGAACGAACTGGCGACACGCTTCGGCGCTCGCGAGGATATGGAGTTTCTCGATGGCGGCACGCTGTCCTTTACACTGGCTGTACCGATCAGCGAATGCACGGCCTTGCTGGTGATTGATGCGGCCGAACTTGGCGCCACGCCAGGCACGGTGCGCAGCTTCGAAGGCGAAGAGATGGATTGTTTCCTGGGCGCAAATCGCAAGAGCAGCGTACATGAAGTGGGACTGCTCGATTTGAGATCCATCTCGCTGCTGACCGGGCATTGGCCGGTTCATCGCGCCCTGATCGGCATCCAGCCCGCTTTCACGGGCTGGGGAGAGGCGTTGACACCCGCGGTCGCAGCAGCCTTGCCGGAAGTATATGACACGGCAGCGGAGATCATCGGGCGCATCGCAAGTCATGCGTCTGCCCCACAGAATAGATTGACCAGGGCAAATTAGCCGCGCAGAATACCTGAAAGTTGCAAGGTTAATTCCGTTTACAGGGAGTCAACATGAAAACCAGAGCGCAATTGGCTGCTTTGCCCGGAACCGTTGGTGAAGGTTTGGCGCAACGCGGCATCGACCGCCGCGAATTTTTCCAGTTTTGTATTTCCCTGGCGGCGCTGCTGGCATTGCCGCCTTCGATGGCCGGCGTCATGGCGGAAGCCATCTCCCGTGCGAGGCGGCAATCGGTGATCTGGCTGTCTTTTCAGGAATGCACCGGCTGCACCGAATCCATCACGCGCTCGCATTCGCCGACGCTGGAAAACCTGATCTTCGACCTGATCTCCCTCGACTACCACCATACGCTGCAGGCCGCCTCAGGCGAGGCTGCCGAACAGGCCCGCATACAGTCGATGAAGGATAATTTCGGCAAATATCTGCTGATCGTCGACGGTTCGATTCCGATGGGCAATCCCGGCTTCTCCACCATCGCCGGCATCAGCAACTACGACATGCTGACGGAGACCGCCAGCGGCGCGGCAGCCATCGTTGCAGTGGGAACCTGCGCGGCCTACGGCGGCATTCCCAAGGCCGATCCGAACCCGACAGGCGCGGTTGCGGTAGGCGATATTATCAAAGACAAACCCATCATCAACGTTCCCGGCTGCCCGCCCATCCCGGTGGTGATGACCGGGGTGCTGGCGCATTTTCTGACTTTCGGCGGCATTCCCGAACTGGACGCTTTGGGTCGGCCAAAATCATTTTACGGCGAGACCATCCATGACCGCTGTTACCGCCGCCCATTTTATGACCAGGGCAAGTTTGCAGAGACCTTCGACGACGAGGCGGCGCGGCAGGGCTGGTGCCTGTTCAAGCTCGGCTGCAAGGGGCCGGTCACGCATAACGCCTGCGCCACGACGAAGTGGAACGACGGCACCAGTTTCCCGATCCAGTCTGGTCACGGCTGTATCGGCTGTTCAGAGCCGAATTTCTGGGATGCGGGGCCGCTGTATAAATCCTTGTCCATGCCGGTATCGGCAACCCCTTCCATGCTGGGTGCAGCGGCCGCAGCTGGCATGGCAGCGGGAGTGGTCATCACCTGGCACAACCGTTCGACCAGGAATGCGGCGAGTGCGGCACATGAAAAAGTGACTGTGCAAGACCTGATCCGGGAGGGCAAATGAACCCGCTCGATCTTTTGACTTTTGCGCGCGGCAGCGCATTGAACTGGGCGCTGATGTTCTGTGTCGCAGGCACCATGCTGCGCCTGTTCGAGATTTTCGGACTTGGCCGCAAGACTGATCTGGCAAGGCCGCGCACCGAAAGCCCCGGCAGCGGCTGGCGCACAGTGCTCACGCGTTCCTTACCGGCACAGGGCATGCTCAAACGAGACCCGGTAACCTACATCAGCGGTTACGTATTCCACCTGGGATTGCTGGCGGTCATCCTGTTTTATGCACCGCACATCGAATTCTTCCGCAGCATGACCGGGCTCGTCTGGCCAGGCTTGCCCGCACCGATGATCGATGCTGTGGCTGTCGCATCCATCGTGGCCCTGGGCATTCTGCTGGCACACCGGCTCAACAACCCGGTGAAGCGCATGTTGTCAGGCGCGGGCGACTATCTGGCATGGGCTGTGACACTGCTGCCCCTGCTGACCGGCTATCTGGCTTATCACCACTTGTTTGTGGAATACACCCTGATGCTGGCGCTGCACCTGTTTTCCGTGGAGTTGCTGCTGGTATTGTTACCGTTCACCAAGCTGTTCCACACTTTCTCCGTGTTTATTTCGCGCTGGTACAACGGCGACATCTCCGCGCACAAGGGGGTGGCATCATGAGCGCAACGCTAGCCCGCGGCATCAATGCCTTCAGGGAAGTCATCGATGCACCGATCGCCAGCTTCTTCTCCAGTTGCGTGCATTGCGGGCTGTGTGCCGAGGCATGTCTGTTCTATACCGAAACCGGTGATGCGAAATACACGCCCATCCACAAGCTGGAACCGTTGCGCCGCGTCTGGCAGCAGGAATATACGCTGCCGGGCCGACTGGGCAAAGTGCTCGGACTGGCAAAGCCGGTGACGGATGACGAACTGACCGAGTGGGAACCGCTGGTCTATGACAGCTGCACGCTGTGCGGTCGTTGTTCCATGGTCTGCCCGGTGGGCAATGATCTTGCCTACATGATACGCAAGATGCGCGAAGGCATGGCGGCTTCGGGGCATGCGCCGGCTGACCTGATCGGAGCGACAACCCGTGCCGTCACCATCGGCAGCCCGATGGGTGTCAAATGGCCGGCCGTGCTGGCGCAGATAGGGCATGTCCAGGCCGACACCGGTATCGAGGTGCCGGTGGAACAGCCGGGTGTGGAGTATCTGGTGTTGATGTCTTCAATGGAGATTATCAACTTCCCCGAATATCTGGCAGCCCTCTGTCGTATCTTTAAACAGGCCGGGGTGACCTGGACGCTGGCCCAGGATGCATTTGAAGCGACTAACAGCGGCATCCAGATCGGCTCGTCCGACCTGGCGCGCGATATCGTCAGCCGCATCGTGGTGGCAGCCGAACGACTGAAAGTCAAATGCGTGATCAGTCCGGAATGCGGACATGCTTTTACCGCACTGCGATGGGAAGGGCCGAATCTGATGGGCAGACCCTTCGGCTTCGGGGTGAAGCATATCCTCGAAGTGCTGGATGAACTGCGCGTGGCCGGCAAGCTCAAGACCCGCGGCAAGGATAAACGCCCTCTGACTTATCACGACCCCTGTCAGATCGCCAGGCGCGGCGGCGTGGTGGAGCAACCGCGCCGTTTGCTGGGCGAAATCGCTGAAGATTTTCGCGAGATGCCTGATGCGGGCGTGATGAACTGGTGCTGCGGTGGCGGCGGCGGCGTTTCGGCCAACTCGCGCGCCGAACCGTTAATGTTGCAGGCTTTCAAACATAAAAAGGCGCAGATCGAAACCACAGGCGCACAAACACTGATTACCGCCTGCGCCAATTGCCGCATCGTGATGGAGGACGCGCTTGAGCATTACCACATGAAGGTCGAAGTGATCGGGCTGACCGAATTGCTTGCCCAATATCTCGTTGAGGAAAAGACATCATGAACCAGCCCGCCACCAGACGCATCATCGTCGATCCTGTGACCCGTATCGAAGGCCATTTGCGCATTGAGGCGGAAACCGATGCCACAGGTCGCATCATCCGCGCCTCATCGGCGGGCACCATGGTGAGGGGAATCGAGATCATCCTGCGCGGGCGCGACCCGCGCGAGGCATGGGCGCTGGCCCAGCGTATCTGCGGTGTCTGCACGCTGGTGCATGGCATCGCTTCGGTGCGCGCGGTGGAGAACGCGCTGAAAATTGAAGTGCCGAGCAATGCACAACTGATCCGCAACCTGATGATAGGCGCGCAATATATCCACGATCATGTAATGCACTTTTATCACCTGCATGCACTGGACTGGGTGGATGTGATATCGGCACTGAAAGCAGATCCCAAAGCCACTTCGGCGCTGGCGCAGAGTCTGTCGGGCTACGCCAGATCGTCGCCGGGATATTTTGGCGATGTGCAGAAAAAATTAAAGGGCTTTGTCGATGCCGGCCAGCTGGGCATCTTTGCCAACGGCTACTGGGGGCATCCGGCTTACAAACTCCCGCCCGAAGCCAATCTGATGGCTGTTGCGCACTATCTGGATGCGCTGGCCTGGCAGCGCGATGTGGTCAAACTGCATGCCGTTTTCGGCGGAAAAAATCCCCACCCGATGTTTCTGGTCGGCGGCGTGCCGTGCGCCATCAGTATCGACCCTGAGCACTCGGGTCATGGTTCGCATGGAGGCAATTCCGGCACCGCACTCAATGAGGTCGGTCTGCAAACGGTACAGAACGTGATCAACCAGATGCGCGAGTTCGTCGATCAGGTCTATGTGCCGGATACGCTGGCCATAGCCGGCATTTACAAGGACTGGTTTGCGCAGGGCGAAGGGATCGGCAATTTCCTCACCTTCGGCGATTTCCCGGCAAAAGGCATGTCCGATCCGTCTTCCTTGATGATTCCCTCCGGCGTGATACTGGATCGCGACCTGAGCAAGATTCATCCCATTGACCTCGATGCGGAAAGCGAGATTCAGGAATTTGTCAGTCATGCCTGGTATGAATATTCCGTGGGCAAGGAACGGGGCCTGCATCCATACAAGGGCGAGACCAAACTCGATTACACAGGGCCCGTGCCACCGTACCAGCAACTGGACGTGGACAAGGATTATTCCTGGATGAAATCGCCGCGCTGGAAGGGCCGTGCCGTCGAAGTCGGGCCGCTGGCGCGCGTGCTGATGATGTATGCAGCAGGGCATGAGCAGACCAGGGAGCTGGTCGGAATGACCCTGAAAAAACTCGATCTGCCGGTACAGGCGCTGTATTCAACCATGGGGCGCACGGCGGCGCGCACGCTGGAAACCAAAATCATCGCCGATGCGATGCAGGGCTGGTACGACCAGCTGGTCGCCAACATCAAGGCGGGAGACATCAAGACCTTCAACGAATCGAAGTGGGATCCCTCGAGCTGGCCTGCCCATGCGCAGGGGGTGGGTGTCACGGAAGCGCCGCGCGGTGCGCTGTCGCACTGGATCGTCATCGAAGACCAGAAAATCGCCAACTATCAGGCCATCGTGCCCAGCACATGGAACGCCGGCCCGCGCGACGCGCAGGGAAATCAGGGGCCCTATGAGGCGGCGCTGAAAGGTCACCAGTTGCAAGACGTGAAACAACCGCTGGAAATTTTGCGCACCATCCACAGCTTCGATCCCTGCATCGCCTGCGCAGTGCACTTGACCGACCCGGCAGGCAATGAGCTGATGCAGGTGAAAGTGATCTGAAAAAGCGACTTTCAACCAATGACGCTATCAGGACTCAAGTCGGATGCAACCGGAAGCGCTCAGGCGCATCAAACGATGCCCTGTACAAACTTCTCAAAACCTTCCAGCGGCAACGGCCGACTGAAGAAATAACCCTGATAGGCATAGCAGCCTGCTGTGGCCAGAAAGTCGCGTTGCGCTGCCGTTTCCACGCCCTCTGCGATTACACCTAAACCGAGGCTGTTGGCCAGGGCCACGATGGTTTTGGCAATAGCGGCATCATTCGTGTCGCTGAACACGTCGCGCACGAAAGACTGATCGATCTTGAGCTGATCCAGCGGTAGACGCCTCAGATAAGAGAGCGAGGAATAACCCGTACCAAAATCATCGAGCGAGAAACTCACACCCTTAGCCTTCAACGCATACATCTTTTCGATAATATCTTCTACATTTGATACCAGCATGCTCTCCGTCAGCTCCAGCTTCAGTCGATGCGGGTTCGCACCGGTGTCCCTGATCACCCCCAGCACCTGAGCTACAAAATCGGCCTGACGGAACTGATGGACGCTGACATTCACAGCAATCGTGAGATGAGCCATCTCCGGCCGCGCCCCCCATACAGCCAGTTGAGTGCAGGCGGTGTGCAGCACCCATTGGCCCAGTTCCAAAATAAAACCGGTTTCTTCAGCCAGAGGGATGAAATCGGCAGGTGACACCATGCCGCGCTGGGGATGCTGCCAGCGCAACAACACTTCGGCGCCTGTCGTTCGCACATCGTCCACCACCTGAGCCTGATAGTGAAGCAGGAACTGTTTTTCCTGCATAGCCTCGCGCAGATCCGTCTTCAGGGCAGCGCGTTCCATCACGATCCTTTCCATTTCAGCATTAAAGAAATGCAAGGTGTTGCGCCCCATTTCCTTTGATTTGTACATGGCGAGATCTGCCTGCTTCAACAGGTCGTCGAGCGAAGCCTGATGACCTCTGAACAGGGTCACGCCGATACTCGATGTCGTGTTGAAAACCACGTCGTTGAGCCGATACATCTGACTGAGCGCGGCGAGAATTTTCCTGCCCACGGCGTCGACCTGGCTGGCGACCTCACTCTCACTCGTTCCAAAACCCGTCAGCATCACCAGAAATTCATCCCCACCTACCCGTGCCACGGTATCGTCTTCACGAACACATAGCTTCAGGCGTTCAGCCACCTGCCGCAGCAGCAGGTCGCCCATGTCATGGCCGAGGGTATCGTTGAGCGTCTTGAAATCATCCAGATCGATGAACAGCAGCGCACCATAATTTCCGCTGCGTACACTGGTCGTCATGGCCTGTTTCAGGCGATCCCGCAGCTGTGTGCGGTTGGGCAGCTCTGTCAACTGGTCGAAGAAAGCCAGTTCACGGATCCGCTTCTCTGCCTTTTTGCGCTCGGTAATATCCTCGGAAATACCGAGGATATATTCGGCCTCGCCGAAGGAGTTGCGCAGAACCAGTTTTTGGGTGTGCATGGTGTGTTGTCCGCCATCGCGCGTATTGATTGTTTCTTCAGCAATATCCAGCCTCGTCGACGAGCGCAACACCTCGCGATCATTAGCTGTGGCGAGGTCCGCCTGTTCCTTGGAAAAGATGTCGTAGGCATTCTTGCCGATCAAGTCCTGACGATTAAAACCCAGCAAGCGCTCCCCGGCCTTGTTAAAACGTGTGTAGCGCAGATCGGAAGCCCGCTTCAGGAAAATCACGTTGGGGATATTCTCTATGATGGAGTCAAGCAGGTAACTCTTCTCGCGAATTTCTTCTTCGTTGTGGCGATGTTGATTCAGCAACGAGCCGACCTTTGCAGTCATCGAATTGATGCCGTGCTGGAGCTGCCCTAATTCATCGTCGGATGATATGGGAATCTGTGCATTCAGGGCGCCATCCTCTACTTCCTTCAAGACCTTCAGGGAGATGCTTACACGCCGGGTGATGAGGCGCTGGGCGATAAAAATGATAACTGCGGAACTGAGCAGGATAAACAATAGCGAGCCGAGTTGGCCCCACAGGGCAATGGAACGCTTTTGGGCATTGAGTTCCTCAGTACTGACCGTGATCACCGTGGTGTACATGGGTGAACCGTTCAGCGCGCTGTGCATAACGGCAGTGAGGGTGTTGCTGCCCGGGATGAACGCTTGTTCGGGAGCGGAGTCGCCGATCCAGCGTGCATCGAAGCCCGGAATGCTGCTGGCCAGGCGGCCCAGATAGTCGGAATTTGAGGAAACGATGACGCGCCCATTGCCGCCGATGACCATACCGTTAAGATAAGGGGCGCCTGTCAGATCGCTCATAATGGAATGGCGCGCAATGGAGCTGATCGCCAGCTCATCATTGGCAATCATTCGGCCCACAAGGCGCAGATGTGCATAAGTGCGCTCGTCAATGGCCCTGCTGAACCTGTCGATGTAAAACCATCCGAGCAGGCTGAAGGCGACGAGTTCTACGCAGACGACCAGCAGCGCAATTCGCGAAATGAGGCCCAGTCGGAATATATTCATGGCGCGTAGTGTGGCGTGTCGGCAAAAGACTCAAGCTGAGTCGTCCGCTCCTGTTCGTAGCGAACCTGCTCGGGTGAAGCGTGGCCCAGAATTACCTGGCCGCGCTCGGGATGATCGACTCGTGGGCGCCAGCTGGCGATGTAGATAGTTTGCTGAAGGTGGTGGCTGACCGGATCCATGAAGGCCGCGTCATGCTGCATGCGTTCCTTTGCTGTCCACCTGATGTTTTCGAGTTGCCGTATCACCGCATGGTTGTCCGTGGTGCCGGCACGTTCTATGGCACTGAGCAGCGCCTTGGTCGCAAAGTAGGCGGCATGTATTACATCGCCGGGGTAATCCAGACTGGTGCGTCCATAGCGCTTCCGGTAACGGGCGACAAATTTCGCCGTTCCGGGCGTATCGATATTCCAGGCCCAGGTAATGCCGTACAGGGGGCGCGGGGTTCCCGGCGCGGGATAGAGCTCCTCCCAATCCACCTCACCCACGACCCACGATTGATTGTCGAGCGTCTTCGGGTCGATCTGGGCAAAAAGCATGATCTGATTGTCACCGCTGATGTTGAGTGCTACCACGTCGGCGGGGATACCAGCGACCTGTTTGAGAATTCCGGCGGGATCGGGAAGGGCTTTTGCCACGATGACTTCACCGACGACCGTGCCTCCCTGTTCTGCAATGTAGAACCGCGAAGTCGCAGCACTGCTGTGACCCCATGCGTCATCCTCCGTCAGCAGCAGAACCCGTTTGGATTTTCGATTCGCCAAGGCATACTCGATGAGGGCGCGGTTGAAGTTGGCGGCACTGGCATCGAAGACAAACTTCGTGCGGTGGGCGTTCTCGACAGACTCGGTCGGCGATGAAGAGTTGGAGTTGATAAAGATGACGCCATGTTTTTGACAGATGGCGGACATACTCGCGGCGACCCCGGAGTCGATGGCACCCAGCATAAATCCGACTTTATTCCGGGTGATCAGCTCTTCGGCAACCTGGGCCGCGTGATTTTTATCCAGGGTAGGGTTGCGCGACACGAGAACGATCTCGCGACCCAGGACACCGCCCCGGGCGTTGAATTCATCGATCGCCATCTCGGCGCCACGGCGATCGGCTTCAGAATGCAAGGAAAAACGTCCGGTGGTGGGCGCAACATGGGCAATAATAACAGGGGGATGCTCAGCGCCAAACGCATTGCCGATTATTGCCAGCCGGGATGACTCATGGCTCAGAATAAAAGCCAATATCAACCCGACCAATGCGAAACCAGGAACTCGCAGCAATAATTTTTTCATGCCCGCATCTATTCAAAACGCCCAGCGGATTATTACACATATCAGAAAGATGGGTATGAACAGAGTCGTTGTAATACTCGCAAGATAATATGTGTTTCGACAGCCGGCCAGCTGACGGGATGGTAACAATAAAAAAAACGCTCCCGAATCGGGAGCGTCAGTGTCGGCGAATAAGGCTTAATCCCAGCTCAGCGAACCGCCGGTCTGATATTCAGTCACGCGTGTTTCAAAGAAATTCTTCTCTTTCTTGAGATCGATCATTTCCGACATCCACGGAAACGGGTTTGAAGCCCCCTGGTACAGGATGTCCACGCCGATTTGCTGACAGCGGCGGTTCGCGATGAAACGCAGATACTCCTTGAACATCGTCGCATTCAAGCCCAGGATGCCGCGCGGCATGGTGTCCTCGGCATAAGCGTACTCCAGCTCCACGCCTTTTTGCATCAGGCCGCGAATCTCCTCACGGAATTCGGCTGTCCACAGATGCGGATTCTCCATCTTGATCTGGTTGATCAGATCCACACCGAAATTCAGATGCATGGATTCATCGCGCAGAATGTACTGGTATTGCTCCGCAGCACCGGTCATCTTGTTCTGACGGCCTAAAGCCAGGATTTGCACGAAGCCGACATAGAAGAACAAGCCTTCCATGATGCATGCGAACACGATCAGACTGCGCAGCAAGGCCTGATCGGTTTCCGGTGTGCCGGTCTTGAATTCCGGATTGGTCAGCACATCGATGTACGGCAGCAGGAATTCATCCTTGTTACGGATGCTGGGCACTTCGTGGTACATATTGAAAATCTCACCCTCATCCAGCCCCAGGCTTTCGACGATGTACTGGTAAGCATGGGTGTGGATCGCCTCCTCGAAGGCCTGACGCAGCAGGAACTGCCGGCATTCCGGATTAGTAATATGCCGGTACGAGCCCAGCACGATATTGTTCGCCGCCAGACTGTCTGCGGTCGTGAAGAAACCCAGATTGCGCTTGATCAGACGGCGTTCGTCGTCGCTCAGCTTGTCGCTTTTCCACAACGCGATGTCCGCCGTCATGTTCACTTCCTGCGGCATCCAGTGATTGGCACAGGCAGCCAGATACTTCTCCCACGCCCACTTGTACTTGAATGGAACCAGCTGATTCACGTCAGCCTTGCAGTTGATGATGCGCTTGTCCTCCACGCGGATGCGGCCACTGGGCGTCGCGGGCGCGGGTGCTGAAACCTTGGGGTTGATCAGCGCGTCCAGCGCAGGTATCGCGCTCGTCTCTATTTCTTCGTCAAATGTCAGCATGTTATTTCCTTAATTAGTTGCTAGTCGTAAGTAGTGAGTCGCAAGTGAGCGGGTTTTCCACTCACCACTTCCCACTAACGGCTTTACTGGCAGGCCTCACACTCAGGGTTGTGGCTCCGCCATTGTTTAACACTTGGTGTCGCCGAAATCCGGAATTCGAGCCTGTTACTGACATGCCTCGCATTCAGGATTGTCAATCGAGCAGAACTGCGTACTTTCCTCTTGTGCTTCGCCCACCGCGACCGCATTCAGCGCCCCGGCACGGCCGGTGGACTTCTCAGCCGAGGTAGCCCCCATGGTGCGCAGGTAATAAGTCGTCTTCAAGCCGCGCAGCCAGGCCAGTTTGTAGGTGTCATCGAGCTTGCGGCCCGACACCCCTGCCATGTAGATATTCAGCGATTGCGCCTGATCTATCCACTTCTGGCGACGGGACGCGGCTTCGATCAGCCAGCTGGGCTCGACCTCGAACGCCGTGGCGTACAGGCTGCGCAACTCGGCCGGCACACGCTCAATTTTCGCCAGGCTGCCGTCGAAGTATTTCAGATCAGAGATCATCACCTCATCCCACAGGCCCAGCTCTTTCAAGTCAGCAACCAGATAATCGTTAATCACAGTGAACTCACCGGACAGATTCGATTTTACGAAAATATTCTGGTAAGTAGGCTCGATGCAGGCCGACACGCCGATGATGTTGGAAATGGTCGCCGTCGGTGCGATTGCCACGCAATTGGAATTGCGCATACCGTACTGCTGAATGCGGGCGCGCAAGGTAGCCCAGTCCATGTTGACCGACATATCCACTTCGACGTAACCGCCGCGCTCTTCGCGCAGCAAGTCCAGCGTATCCTGCGGCAAAATATTTTTGTCCCACAGGCTGCCGCGATACGAAGCGTAACGACCGCGCTCTTCCGCCAGTTCCGTGGAGGCCCAGTAAGCGTAATAGCACACCGCTTCCATGGATCGGTCGGCAAACTCAACAGCGGCTTCTGACGAATAAGCCAGACGCAGAGTATGCAGACAATCCTGAAAGCCCATGATGCCTAAGCCTACCGGACGGTGTTTGAGGTTGGAATTACGCGCCTTGGCGACGGCGTAGTAATTGATGTCGATCACGTTGTCCAGCATGCGCATCGCGGTATTGATGGTACGGCGCAGTTTGTCATGATCGATCTGACCGGATCGCTCATGCCCTTTCGGGTACAGATGTGCGGGCAGATTTACCGAACCCAGGTTACACACGGCGATCTCGTCCGCGCTGGTGTTCAATGTGATCTCGGTACACAGGTTGGAGCTGTGCACCACGCCGACATGCTGCTGCGGAGAACGGATATTGCAGGGATCCTTGAAAGTAATCCACGGGTGGCCGGTTTCAAACAGCATGGTCAGCATCTTGCGCCACAGACTGGCGGCCTGCACCGTCTTGAACAACTTGATCTCACCGCTGGCGGCGCGGGCTTCATAGGCGGTATAGGCGATTTCGAAATCACTGCCGAACAAATCGTGCAGGTCCTTCACATCGGAGGGAGAAAACAGCGTCCAGCTGCCGCCTTCCATGACGCGCTTCATGAACAGGTCAGGAATCCAGTTGGAGGTATTCATGTCGTGCGTACGGCGACGGTCGTCCCCTGTGTTCTTGCGCAAATCGAGAAACTCCTCGATATCCAGATGCCAGGTTTCCAGATAGGCGCACACCGCGCCTTTGCGCTTGCCGCCCTGGTTTACCGCCACCGCTGTATCGTTCACCACCTTGAGGAACGGCACCACACCCTGCGATTCGCCATTGGTGCCCTTGATGTGAGCACCCAGCGCCCTCACCGGCGTCCAGTCATTGCCCAGCCCTCCGGCAAACTTGGCAAGCAGCGCATTTTCCTTGATGGCATCGTAAATACCCTCCAGATCATCCTCCACCGTCGTCAGATAACAGGAAGACAGCTGTGAACGGCGGGAACCCGAGTTAAACAGGGTAGGAGTGGAACACATGAAGTCGAAACCGGACAACAGGCGGTAGAATTCTATCGCACGCGCCTCGCGGTCGATTTCGCTCAATGCAAGACCCATCGCCACGCGCATGAAGAACACTTGCGGCGCTTCGATGCGCGTGCCGCCAATATGAAGGAAATAGCGGTCATACAATGTTTGCAGACCGAGGTAGCCGAACTGCAAATCGCGCGACGCATCCAGTTCGGCGGCCAGACGCGGCAAATCGAAGCCCGCCAGGCGTTCGTCCAGCAACTCGGCAGCGATGCCGCGCTTGATGAATTTCGGAAAGTATTCCGCATAGCGCGTAGCCATGTCGGCGGGGGCCACATCTTCACCCAGCACTTCGCTGCAAATGTTGTTCAGCAACAGCCGTGCAGTTACAAAGTTATATGCGGGTTCCTTCTCAATCAGTGAGCGCGCCGACAGAATCAGGCATTTATGTACCTCATGCAGCGGCACGCCGTCATACATATCCTTCAAGGCGCCCTCAATAACCACCTCAACGCTGACCACCTCACCCAGTCCGGCGCAGGCGGAATGCACCAAAGCGGTCATACGATCCAGATCCAGCGGGCGCACCACGCCATCTGCGCCTGTGACATTGATGACATGGACCGGCTGCTGCGCCTTGGTCTGGGCGCGCGAGCGAGCGTGCTCTTCGCGATACAGCACATAGGATCGCGCAACGTCGTGTTCGCCTGAACGCATCAGCCCCAGCTCGACCTGATCCTGTATATCTTCGATGTGCAGGGTGCCGCCATGCGGCTGGCGGCGCATCAGCGCATTCACCACACCGCTGGTCAGCTGTTCTACCAGTTCGCGAACGCGGGATGACACGGCCCCCTGACCGCCGCTCACAGCGATAAAAGCCTTGGTCAGTGCGATGGAAATCTTCGCAGGCTCGAATACCACCACCGAACCATTGCGGCGAATGACCTTGTACTGATCGAACTGCGAATCTGCCTGTGCATCAGGTGCGGCATTGGCAGAGTGCAAAGAGGTTGAAGCGCTATGGGCAGCGGCGTTTGGCATGGGCGTATCCTTAATGAAGACTCATCGGAAAATTCTTAAAACCACTATATCTAGTAATTATTCAAGCGGCTGACGCTGATTGTAGTGTGATGAATAAATTTTGCAAGCAAAAAATATGGCCTAAAACAACTAACTGATGTTAGTCATATACATAGAGGAGATTGCCCACAAAAGACACTAAACGGGTCTCGCAGGGTTAATGCCCGGCGGGCATTAATTCGCGAAAAATTCGACTTTGGACAGGCTGCGGAACGGGATTTTCAGATAAACCAAGAGTCCACGGCAGTTAGCGCGCAAAACATGAGGCGCTACTTAATATCCAGCCGGGCAAGATAACGCAGCCAGTCAAAACAGGGGCCGGGATCGGTCTTGCGTCCCGGTGCGATATCGCTATGGCCGGCAATACCGCGTATCGGGAAAGCCGCGCGCAAGGCGATGGTCAGCTCGTGCAGCTTCGAATACTGCGCATCGGTAAACGCTACGAAGTCGCTGCCTTCGAGCTCGATGCCAACAGCGAAATCATTGCATCGTGCACGGCCTTGCCAGATTGACGCGCCCGCGTGCCAGGCGCGCTGCAACACGGATACAAACTGAATCAGCTGCCCGTCGCGACGAATGTAGAAATGCGATGACACCTGGCCCTTGGGAATAGTCCGATAGTACGGGTGAGCATCAAGATCCAGGGTATTCGTGAACAATCGCTGCACGCCATCCCCGCCGAATTCGCCGGGCGGCAGACTGATATTGTGTATCACCAGAAGCTCGATGTCCCCGGTCGCACGCTCATCAAAATTGGGCGAAGGGATATGTTCAGCTCCCGTCAGCCAGCCGTTTGAGTCAATCAGCATCATCTGTGCCTGCCGGGCTCTTAATGCCCAGTCGCTCCATGCGGTAGCGCATGGTGCGGAATGTCAGCCCCAGCAGTTTTGCGGCAGCGGTACGGTTAAAATTCGTCTGTTGCAAGGCCTCCAGCAAAGCCTCTTTTTCAACCTTGTCCAGATAATCCGGCAGCGGATACTTGTCACTCACCTCACCCACATCGAATTGAGTGCGCTCGACAGGTCCCAGATGCAAATCCTGAACGGCGATCAAATTATCAGAACACAACGCCAGCGCGCGCTCAATGATATTCTCAAGTTCGCGAACATTTCCAGGAAAATCATAATGTTGCAGCGAACCCAATGCCTCTTCAGAAAACCGTACCGGCGCACCCGCACTCAATTGCTCCAGCTTCTGCCGGGCGATCTGAGGGATATCCTCACGCAACTCGCGAAGGGCCGGCATCTGGATGGGAATCACATTCAGGCGGTAATAAAGATCCTGGCGAAACTGGCCCAGCTTCACGCGACAGGCCAGATCACTGTGCGTCGCACTGATAAGCCGCACATCCACCGCCTCTTCGGAGGTTGCACCCACCTTGCGAACGCGTTTTTCCTGTATCACGCGCAACAACTTGACCTGCATCAGCAGCGGTAAATCGGCCACCTCATCGAGAAACAAGGTTCCGCCGTTCGCGGCCTGAAAAAGGCCATCTTTATCCTTGTCCGCCCCGGTAAACGCGCCCTTTTTATGGCCGAAGAACTCGCTTTCCATCAGATTTTCCGGGATCGCACCGCAGTTCACCGCAATCAGCGGCTGGTCGCGGCGCGCCCCGCTTTGCACGATGAGCCTTGCTGCCAGCTCCTTGCCGCTGCCGGATTCCCCGCTGATATGCACCGGTGCCTGACTGCGCGCCACCTTCTCGATCAGATCGCGCACCTTCTGCATGGCAGGCGCATGGCCCAGCAACTGCTTGTCGCCGGATGGACCCGGTTGCGGCAGACTCAGCGCTGATTTCACCAGGTTGCGCAACTGCTCCAGCGAGAGCGGTTTGGCCAGATAATCGAACGCGCCCGCCTTGAGCACCGTAATCGCATTTTCCATATTGCCATGCGCGGTAAGCACCGCAACAGGCACGTCAAGATTTTTCTGAGCGATGTACTTCACCACCTCCAGACCGTCGCCGTCCGGCATGCGCATATCGGTCAGACACAAGTCATAGTGCCTGGCGGCCAGACAGCTTATCGCCTCCCGCACACCCGTCGCCTTATCCACAATCAGGCCCATTCCGAGCAGGGTCATTTCCAGCAACTCCAGTATGTCCGGCTCATCATCCACCAGCAGCACGACGCTGACAGACTGCTCATGAACCGGCTGTCTGTCGCTCAATATTCTATCCGCCATGTTGGTGCACCGGTCTTTTTCCAAGCCGCCTCTCCCCAAACGTTATAATGAAGCAGGCACCCGATTTACGCTCCCCCGGCCTGTCTTCCGCATCATAGTATGCCAGCCAGGCGCCATTCGCCTCACACAATTCTTTCGCGATATACAAGCCCAGTCCGGTTCCCTGCTCTGCGGTGGTAAAAAATGGCTCGAATAATCTGGATCGGTGTTCCACTGCAATGCCGGGTCCGTCGTCTCTCACCTCCAGGGTCACGCGCCCGCGCTCGACCCCTGTCACCAGCGCAAGGCTGCCGGGCAAATGATGCCCGTAATGCAGGCCATTGCGACACAAGTTCCACAGCACCTGACGAAAATGTCCCCGGTCGAAGGTGACCATGCCGGCTTGCCCTGCCTGCAACACCACCACACCGGGTGCTACCCGCTCAGCCTGAATGAACTCGTCCATAAACGTCGGCAACAACACCGCCAAATCAAACGTTTCAGGCTGGGCGCGATCGCGCCGGTTCAGCTGCATCACATCCTCTATAATCCGGTTGATGCGTTGCGTGTTTTCCCTGATCAGTTGCAACAGCCGCTCCTGCCTGGCGTCGCCCGACTCCTCTTGCAACAACTCGGTCGCGTAACTGATGGCTGACAGCGGATTGCGCACTTCATGCGCCAGATTCGCAGTCAGTCGGCCGAGGGCTGCCAGCTTGATTTGCTGCGCCTCTGCCTGCACATGCTGCATATCTTCCAGAAAAATCACCGCACCTTGCGCCGCTTCGCGTTCCACACCGACAAAACGCAATCTTGCCTGCAACCCGCCATCCAACTGTAATGTTTCGCGACCGCTCAGCGCGTTATTTTTCCACAGCGCATACTGTGCATACAACAGCGGAAAGCTGCTCGCCAGCCAACTTCCGGCTGCCCCGGCGTTGTGCAGCAGGTGAGCCGCACTGGGATTCATCTGCACAATTTTGTCATGCTCATCCACCACCAGCACGCCATCCTGCATATCGCGCATCACCAGACGGTTCGCCTCTGCCATGCCTATCAAATCACGGCCACGGCGCTGCGCCAGCTTCTGATTATCCAGCGCATACTGAGCAAGTTTGTGCGCGAGGCCTGCAACCGCAAAAAAAGCCACGCACAGCAATCCGACCTGAATATACTGCACGACGGGGGCATCGTCATACAACACCGCGTAAGCATGCTCCAGCAACGCGGCAATGCTGGCTAGCGCCGCAAAAAGCAGGGTAATTCTGCCGCGACTGATGATCCCCGCCACGGCCATCGAGACCATCAGCAACAACCCGACGCTGCTCTGCACCCCCCCGCTAGCATAGGCTAACACGGTCAAGGCGACGATATCGCTGCACACCTGCAGCGCCAGTTGCCAGGAAAACGGCAACCAGCGCAGACGCAGCGGAACAAATGACAGTATCACGATGACCGCATAGAACCAGCCTGTCATCAGAAACAATCGCCCTTTTTCCGCGCCGAACAACGCTCGTGCGTCAAAAAGCAGGGCTATAACAACAATAAAGCTGACTAAAGCCAGACGATATAAATTGAAATAAGTCAGTGAACGCCAGAAGTCGGCGGGCGTCGAATCAGCGTTGTCAATTTGCGCATTCAATACGCGCCCCGCCTATTTCTGATGGGCATCACGGTGCGCTGCACAGCAAAACTGCAACTCACCCGCACGCACGCTTTCACTGATGGGCAGGTACACGCCACAGTGCGCGCAACGCACCATATTTTCAGCAGATGCCTTATCCTTTGCGGGCGTACCCTTGCGATAGGACTTGATCAGCAGATAGACGACTGCCGCAATGGCGAACAAAAAAATCAAACGACTCATGAAAACTCCGTTACAGCGACCAGGATTGGTAAAAACACTAAACACGGTCCACGAAAGACACGAAACGCACGAAAAAACACACAACACAAACCTTAACAGCTCACCAATTTATTTGTAATTAAAAGGACTTTTCGCCCTCAAAATGGGGCGATCAGGTATTTTACAGTTGGTGCAGTAACCTGAAGTTTTTTGTCGAATTGATTCTGTTCGTGCTTTTCGTGTCTTTGCTGGACAGATGCTTCTAGTATTGCCTGGTGGCGGCAAAGTGTGCCAATTCGATTAAACTCACCTTGTACTTTGAATCAGGCATTCCGGCAATGGCCGCGCAGGCCAGTTCCACCTCGCGCATAGCCTGCTGACGCGTGAAATCCAGCGCACCGGTAGCATGAATGATTTGCAACACCTCTGCGAACTTGCTTACATCACCTTGCTCGATCGCAGCGCGCACTACTGCCGCCTGCTCGGCTGTGCCATGCTGCATGGCGTAGATCAGCGGCAGGGTAGGTTTTCCTTCAGCCAGATCATCGCCCAGATGTTTGCCCGTTTCCTGCTCGTTGGCCGAGTAATCCAGCACATCATCGATCAGCTGGAAGGCCGTACCCAAATGCATACCGTACGTTGCTGCTGCCGCTTCATCGGCGCTAGACGCCTTGCCCAGAATCGCACCCAAACGCATCGCCGCTTCAAACAGTTTGGCCGTCTTGTAGTGGATCACGCGCATGTAGTTGTCGGCTTCCACGTCGGCATCATTGCAATTGAGCAGTTGCAGCACCTCGCCCTCGGCGATTACATTGGTCGCATCGGCCAGCGTCTGCATCACGCGCATTTCGCCCACCTCGACCATCATCTGAAACGCGCGCGAATACAGAAAGTCGCCAACCAGCACGGATGCCGCATTGCCGAACAGCGCGTTGGCCGTTGGCCGTCCGCGGCGCAGACCGGACTCATCAACCACGTCGTCGTGCAACAGGGTCGCGGTATGAATGAACTCGACTACTGCCGCCAGGTCGTGGTGACGCGTACCCTGATAGGCAAAGGCATGTGCGGACAACACCACCAGCGCCGGGCGCAGACGCTTGCCGCCACTGTTGACAATATATTCACCGACCTGATTGACCAGCGCCACTTCCGAGTGCAACCGACGTCGTATGACCTGATCGACCGCGCTCATATCAAGCGCTAACAATTGATTGAAGTTATCTAAAAACACGTTCCGCCCTAAAATAATCCATCACCAGCTCACAACTGCCGAATTGCGCATTGTCGCATAAAAAACCGTTCAGTCGCACACGCCTGACTTGCAACAGCCTTACGTCAGGCCTTGAGCGCGCCCATTATCGCGACGCCACAAATACAAGCCGATCAACACACCCACACCGCTTAACAGCAGCACGTAATGTGCAGGCGCCAGCGGATCGAGCGGCAAAAGCATGCTCACCAGCACCGGCGTGAGACCGCCAAATACCGCGTAGGCCACGTTATAGGAAAATGACAGCCCGGAAAACCGAATCTCGGGCGGAAATGCACGTACAGCCACACTCGGCACCACGCCGATCACGCCGACAAAAAATCCGCACAGCGCATACAGCTCATTGATGTGTTGCGGCGCTATGGCCATTTGGCTGTAGAACAGCATCGCGGTGTAGCCCAGCATCACGCACCCCGCCATCAATACCCTGCCCGCACCAAAGCGATCAGACAGTGCGCCAAACACGATGCAGCCCAGGCTCAGAGACAGGGTGGCGATGCTGCCGGCCTGCAAAGCCACTACAGCAGGAATGGCATATAGTTTTTGCACCAGGACCGGGGTCATCAGTATCATCACCACGATTGCCGCCGATAATAACCAGGTCATTGCCATCGTCAGCACGACACCAGATCGATGAGCCCGTATCACGGTTTTCAACGGCATTTCGCAGGCCAGCATCTGTCTGGCCTGCATTTCTTTAAACACCGGCGTTTCGTTCAGCCACTGGCGCAACCACACCGACAACAAACCAAACAAGCCGCCTAAAATAAAGGGCGCACGCCATCCTCCGCTTAGCAGTTCCTCCGGAGAGTAGACCTGATGAATGGCGGTGGCCACCAGAGAACCGAGCAAAATACCTCCGGTCAGGCCCGCCGTGAGAATGCCGCACGCGAGGCCGGTATGGCGTGCATGCACATGCTCTGAGACGAACACCCACGCACCCGGCACCTCCCCGCCGATGGCAGCGCCTTGCATGACGCGCAATGCCAGCAGCAGCAACGGCGCACCGACTCCGATCACGGCGTAAACAGGCAACAGGCCGATCGCCAGAGTCGGCAATGACATCAGCAGGATGCTCAGCATGAACATTCGTTTGCGCCCGAGCATGTCGCCAAAGTGCGCCATCACGATGCCGCCCAGCGGGCGCGCCAGATAGCCCGCCGCAAAGATGCCGAAGGTTTGCAGTTGCCTCAACCAGTCCGGCATATCCGGCGGGAAAAATAACTTTCCGATCACCACCGCGAAGAACACGAAGATGACGAAATCATAGAACTCAAGCGCCCCGCCTAAAGCCGACAGCACCAGCGTCCGATAATCATTGCGACTCAATGCTGACATCCCCACTCCCACTTAAAAACACAACTACGAAGGTCAGCAATTCGCACCAGGAAGTCCGACAGGCTGCCAGACGCAAATCAAACCTGCGGGTGGGCGCGCTCCGAATTGCCGTGCAACTTGTTCAGCGCATTCAGATAGGCCTTGACGGACGCCACAACAATATCGGTATCCGCACCTTGCCCGTTCACGATGCGCCCGCCGCTGGCCAGACGCACCGTCACTTCGCCCTGTGCATCGGTGCCACTGGTGATATTGTTCACCGAATACAGCTGCAACTCGGTGCCGCTGTGCACGATTTTTTCAATGGCTTTAAACGCCGCATCCACCGGCCCGCCGCCCTGCATCTCCGCGTCGTAATTGTCATGGCCTATGCTAATCACCACGCGTGCAACAGGCAGGATGCCGGTTTCACTGTGGGCGCGCAACGAAATCAGACGGTAATGTTCATCCACCTGCGCAATCGCCTCATCGCTCACCAGCGCCTGCAAATCCTCATCGAAGATTTCGCTCTTGCGATCGGCCAATTCCTTGAAGCGCAAGAATGCCGCATTGAATGCCTCATCCGTGGCAAATTCGATGTTCAGGGCGGTGAAACGCGAGCGCAAGGCGTTGCGGCCGGAGAGCTTGCCCAGAGTCAGCTTGTTTGCATTCCAGCCCACGTCTTCGGCGCGCATGATCTCGTAGGTTTCGCGATGTTTGAGCACGCCGTCCTGATGAATCCCTGATTCATGTGCAAAGGCATTCGCACCGACGATCGCCTTGTTCGGCTGCACCGGATAACCCGTGATGCTGGAAACCAGCTTGGACGTTGTCACGATCTGAGTCGTGTCAATGCGCGTGTCCAGATTGAACACATCGCGGCGCGTTTTCACCGCCATGACGATCTCTTCCAGCGAGGCATTGCCGGCACGTTCTCCCAGGCCATTGATGGTGCATTCGACCTGGCGCGCGCCGTTCATCACGGCCGAAAGGGAATTGGCCACGGCCAAGCCCAGATCATTGTGGCAATGGGTAGACCAGATTACCTTGTCTGAATTCGGCACGCGTGCAATCAATTGTTTGATGCGCTCGCCCCAGGCCGATGGAATGGAGTAGCCGACCGTGTCCGGCACGTTAAGTGTTTTCGCGCCGGCCTTGATCACCTCATCGAATACCCGCACCAGAAAATCCATGTCCGAGCGCACGGCATCCTCTGCGGAGAATTCCACATCGTCGGTATATTCGAGCGCCCATTTCACGGCACTGATCGCACGCTCGACCACCTGATCCTCGTTCATGCGCAACTTGTGTTGCATGTGAATCGGGCTGGTGGCGATAAAGGTGTGGATACGGCCCGATTTTGCGGGCGCAATCGCTTCCCCGGCACGACGCACGTCGTTCTCACTGGCACGAGCTAACGAACACACGGTGGATTGTTTGACGATTTCGGCTACGGCTTTCACTGCTTCAAAATCGCCCGCACTGGCAGCGGCAAAACCGGCCTCAATCACATCCACACCCAGTTTTTCCAGCTGGCGTGCAATGCGCAGCTTCTTCTCGCGGGTCATCGCTGCCCCCGGGCTTTGCTCGCCATCGCGCAAGGTGGTATCGAATATAATTAACTTGTCTGTCATGCTGAACTCCTGATGGAATAGATTAACCGGCGCAACCGCTTGAGGTTAGCGCGCTTGATACTTCAGATTTCGGGTATAGGATTAGCGCGCGCCGCGCAGCAGCAATGCCGCCATCAGGCTGAACGTGGAATGAAGCTGAGAAATTTGGCGTGAAAAATGCATAGTTGAAATATAGCGAGTTTTAACCGCTTACGCAATGGATTTTCTGCGCCGCCTTATAAACCACATCACATAGCCTGACATGGCATAGCAAAGGAACAGGCCGAACAGCACACGGGGAGGATCGCTGGAAACCAGCACAAAGAACATCGCGGCAAGAAAGATCACCAAAAATGGCACGCTCTTGCGCATGTTGATACCTTTGAAACTGTAAAACGGCAAATTGCTGACCATGCTCAAGCCGGCAAATACCGTCAGTGCCGAGGCATACCAGCGCAGCGACTCGCCGCTGTAACCGGATTCGAGCATCACCCAGACGAAACCCGCCACAAGCGCTGCCGCCGCCGGACTGGGAAGACCCTGGAAATAATGTTTGTCGACGACGTCGATGTTGGTGTTGAAGCGCGCCAGGCGCAATGCAGTGGCGACGCAATAAATAAAGGCGGCGAACCACCCCCATTTACCCATGCCTTTCAAGGCCCATTCGTACATGATCAGCGAGGGAGCGACGCCGAACGAAACCATGTCAGACAAACTGTCATATTCCGCACCGAATTCACTCTGCGTATGCGTCATGCGAGCCACACGACCATCGAGCCCATCGAGCACCATCGCGATAAAAATCGCGACCGCCGCATGCTCGAACTTTCCATTCATCGCTTGCACGATGGCATAGAAACCCGCGAACAGCGCACCCGTGGTAAACAGATTGGGCAGCAGATAAATGCCGCGACGGCGCAGATTCATCGGCTTGCGTGTATTGAATTCATCCATTGCGCGAGATTAACCGTTTTGCGCCAATACTGCCAGTATCGTTGTCGTGGCAGACACCTTGTCGCCGATGCTCACCTTCACGCTGGCATCCAGCGGCAGATAGACATCCACGCGCGAACCAAAGCGGATAAAGCCATAACGCTGGCCGCGTGCCAACACATCGCCCGCCTTCACGTAACACAGGATGCGCCGTGCAATCAGGCCTGCGACCTGCACAAAGGTCACGGTCTGGTTGCCTGTGGTCGTCAGCACAATGGCGTTACGCTCGTTCTCTGTTGAGGCCTTATCCAGGTCCGCATTGAAAAACTTGCCGGGGAAATACTGAATCTGCTCGATCCTGCCATCCACCGGAGAGCGGTTGGAATGCACGTTGAACACGTTCATGAACACGCTGATCAGAATCGCCTCTCGCTGCCCATAAGGATCTTGCGTGCGCTCGACCTTGATGACACGCCCGTCCGCCGGAGAGAGCACCGCGCCCACATCCTGAGGAATTTCGCGAGGCGGGTCACGAAAGAATTGCAACACGAACAGCGCGATGATCCACACCGGGATCGACCAGGCCGCGCACCAGACGGTGGCTGCAATCGCCAGAATGATTGAAATAGCCAGAAACGGCCACCCCTCGCGGGCGATGATAGGATGAGGATATTGATTCATAGGATAGTGGATCGAGGATTGAGGATTGAAAAACAAGAACCGAGGATCGAAGGGTAATGGTCTTACTCACTCCTCAATCCTCATTCCTCGCTCCTAGTTCTTGCTCTGATCGACCAGCTTGTTCTTGCCGATCCAGGGCATCATCGCACGCAGTTGACCGCCGACCACTTCGATCGGATGTACCGCGTTCAGACGGCGACGTGCGGTCATTTCCGGATAGTTGGTGCGACCTTCCAAGATGAATTGCTTGGCGTAATTGCCGTTCTGGATGTTGGTCAGACATTCCTTCATCGCTGCGCGCGCCTGATCGCCGATCACGCGATGACCCGTGACGTATTCGCCGTATTCCGCATTGTTGGAAATCGAATAGTTCATGTTGGCGATACCGCCTTCATACATCAGGTCCACGATCAGCTTCAGCTCATGCAGACATTCGAAGTATGCCATTTCCGGCGCATAACCCGCTTCCGTCAGCGTCTCGAACCCGGCCTTGACCAGTTCAACCGCACCGCCGCACAACACAGCCTGTTCGCCGAACAAGTCAGTTTCGGTTTCTTCGCGGAAATTGGTTTCGATAACGCCGCCCTTGGTGCCGCCGTTAGCTGCTGCATAGGACAGCGCGATATCGCGTGCACGGCCTGATTTGTCCTGGAATACTGCGATCAGGCTGGGTACGCCGCCGCCCTTCAGGTATTCGGAACGAACCGTATGGCCAGGGCCTTTCGGGGCGATCATGATGACATCCACGTCGCTGCGAGGAACTACCTGATTGTAATGCACGTTAAAACCGTGCGCGAACGCCAGTGCCGCACCGGCCTTCATGTTCGGCGCGATATCACGGTGATAGACTTCCGGAATGGTTTCATCCGGCAACAGGATCATCACAACGTCAGCAACCTTCACAGCGTCCGCTACTTCAGCAACCTTAAGCCCTGCCGCTTCGGCCTTGGCCCAGGATGCGCCGTCGCGGCGCAAACCAACGGTCACATTCACGCCGGAGTCGCGCAGATTTTGCGCATGGGCGTGGCCTTGTGAGCCGTAACCCACGATGGTGACTTGGCGGCCCTTGATCAAGGATATGTCTGCATCTTTGTCGTAATAAACTTTCATGTTGCCCTCTTCAAAATAAAATAAAAAAATTGGTTGTTAGTCGTAAGTCATAAGTCGTAAGTTGAACAAAACCCGCGCAGCGGACAAAGCCAACTCAAGACTTGCGTCTTAATGACTGTTTCTCTGCTACAGGCTCAATATTCTGTTGCCGCGCCCGATTCCTGAAGCGCCGGTACGTACCGTTTCCAGAATTAAATCACGGCCAATTGCATCTAAAAAACTGTCCAGCTTGACTCGCGAACCGGTCAATTCGATAGTATAAGTATGATCCGACACATCCAGAATACGTCCGCGAAAAATATCCGTCATACGTTTCAACTCGTCGCGCGCGCCCCCTTCAGCACGCACCTTGACCAGCATCAGCTCACGCTCGATATGCTCACCTTCACTCAGGTCCATCACCGACACCACGTCGATCAGTTTATTGAGCTGTTTGGTGATTTGTTCGATCACCGCATCCGAACCGCTGGTGACGATGGTCATGCGCGACAAGGTCGCCTCTTCGGTCGGCGCAACGGTCAGCGACTCGATATTATAACCGCGCGCCGAGAACAACCCCGCCACACGCGACAAGGCACCCGCTTCGTTTTCCATCAACAGGGAAATGATATGGCGCATTATAGATCCTCCGACAGAACGACTTCAGACAAGCCCTTGCCGCCCGGCACCATGGGGAATACGTTTTCGGTCGGATCGGTGCGAAAGTCCATGAACACCAGATCATTCTTGCGCGCAAAGGCTTCCTTCATCGCAGGCTCAACATCAGCAGGATGATCGATGCGCATGCCGATATGCCCGTATGCTTCGGCAATTTTTACAAAATCCGGCAGCGCATCCATGTAGGACTCGGAAAAACGATTGCCGTGGAAAAACTCCTGCCATTGCCTCACCATACCCAGATAGCGATTATTCAACGATAGCACCTTGATGGGCAAATGATATTGCTTGCAGGTGGACAATTCCTGAATATTCATCTGGATACTGCCTTCCCCCGTCACACAGGCAACCGTCTCCCCGGGATGCTTCAACTGCACGCCCATTGCGGCCGGCAATCCAAACCCCATCGTGCCCAGGCCGCCTGAGTTGATCCAGCGACGCGGATGGTTAAATTTATAATATTGTGCGGCCCACATCTGATGCTGCCCCACGTCCGAGGTGACAAACGCATCGCCGCCGGTGAGATTGTGCAAGGTCTCGATCACGAATTGCGGCTTGATGATTTCACTGGAGTTTTTGTAGCGCAACCCGCCGCCGGTCACACGCCAATCTTCAATTTGCTTCCACCAGGTCGCCATATCATTCGCATCCGGCTTTTGACGGCTGGCGCGCAGCACGGTCAGCAACTCATCCAGCACCAGCTTCAAATCGCCCACAATCGGCACGTCCACCTTGACGCGCTTGGCAATCGAAGACGGATCAATGTCGATATGAATGATTTTGCGCGGCACCTGGGCAAAGTGTTCTACGTTACCGATCACGCGATCATCAAAACGCGCACCGATGGCTACCAGCACATCGCAATGCTGCATCGCCATGTTCGCTTCATACGTGCCGTGCATACCCAGCATGCCGACGAACTGTTTGTCGTTTGCAGGATAGCCGCCCAGCCCCATCAGGGTATTGGTGCAAGGAAAGCCCAGCAGACGCACCAGATCGGTCAGTTGTGCGGACGAATCGGACAGCACCACACCACCGCCCGCATAAATCATCGGCCGTTTGGCCTCCAGCAGCATCTGCGCCGCCTGCCTGATCTGCTGACTGTCGCCGCGACCTGGCGGTTGGTAGGAGCGAATATTGACGCTGGCCGGGTAAACGAAGGAGGTTTTTTGCGCCGATATGTCTTTGGGTATATCTACCAGAACCGGGCCCGGGCGTCCCGATTTGGCCAGGTAAAAGGCTTTTTTGATGGTCGACGCGATATCTTTCACGTCCTTGACCAGGAAGTTGTGTTTCACGCAGGGGCGGGTAATGCCGACCGCATCCACTTCCTGAAACGCATCCTCACCTATCGCATAGGTCGGCACCTGACCGCTGATGACAACCATGGGAATCGAATCCATATAGGCCGTCGCAATCCCGGTCACGGCATTGGTAATTCCCGGCCCCGAAGTAACCAGGGCTACACCTACCTTGTCGGAGGAACGCGCATAGCCGTCAGCCGCATGCACGGCCGCCTGTTCATGGCGCACCAGAATATGCCTGACCTTTTCCTGCTGAAAAAGCGCGTCGTAAATGTGCAGCACTGCACCGCCCGGGTATCCGAATAAATATTCGACCCCTTCTTCCTGCAAACAACGGATGGTTATTTCCGCGCCGGTCATCTCCATGACTAACACCTTATGGTTGATTCTAAAAGAACTGCGTACAATAAAGGCTGGCGGCCTTTTGGTCAACCCACTTGCCGCGCATACCCGCATGATCCATGGCAGAATACCCCACAATTTGCTACTATCGCAGGTCTTAAAGCGAGGAGAAAAAACTGGCAACTCAAGCCGAACTAAGCGATTTTCTTGGCCGCATCGAGCGCCGCGCTTACAAACATGCCGTATTTTCCATGCATGACAGTCACACAGCGCTGGACGTGGTTCAGGACGCAATGATCAAGCTGGCGGAAAAGTATGGCGACAAGCCGCCTGACGAATTGCCGCTGTTATTTCATCGCATCCTGCAAAACACCATCCGTGATCATTGTCGCCGTCAGAAGGTCCGCAGCAACTGGACCACGCTGTTTTCCGCCTTTGGCGCCAAACACGCGGAAGAAGAATTTGACCCGCTTGATGTGCTCGAAGACGGTGACAATCAAAGCGCGCCCGCGACGCCCGATGCGGCTTTTCAGCAAAAGCAAATCATCGCCCTGATCGAACAGTCATTAAGTAATTTGCCTGCGCGTCAACGCGAAGCCTTTCTGCTGCGTTACTGGGAGGGACTGGATACCGCTGAGACTGCAAAAGCGATGGGCTGCACCGAAGGCAGCGTAAAAACCCACTGTTCGAGAGCAAACCACGCATTGTCCGCAACGCTAGCAGCAATAGGAGTAGAACTACCATGAAAAATCAGTTTCAACATGGGCAAGGCCCAGCGCGCGACGCCCACATTGACCACAGGCAAATAGCCGAGTTGCTCACGCGCAGCACAAATCATCTGGATGAGGGCGTCGTGTCAGCGCTTCGCCAGGCGCGAGCAGTCGCATTGCAAAAACAGCGGGTGCACGAGCATGTTTTTTCGCTGAACACAATCGGCCATCGCGTCCACCATCTGAGACCGCATTCCACCCACCAATGGGTGGCCGCCGTCATCGTGCTTGCAGCAATCGTCTTCGGCATGGCCACTTACTGGCAGCAGAACCAGCAAAACCCGGACCTCGAAATACTGACCGGCGATCTGCCGATTGACGTATTTGTGGACAAATAACAGCATGAAAAGCCTGCTTATCGCCGTTGCACTCTGCTGCGCTGCCTCACTGGCCGCAGCTTCTCCTGAACCATGGAACACGCTTACTCCGGCAGAACAACAGGCGTTAGCGCCCGTACAACCACAATGGAACACGCTGCCCGAAAAAGTACAGCATAACTTCCGTCACCTCGCGCAGCAGTACCCCAAACTGACTGCAGATGAAAAACGGCGATTTTCGAGCCGTCTGGCAACCTGGGCCAGCCTGACACCCGCACAGCGTCAGGCTGCACGCGAAAAATATCGTGCGTTTAGCCAGGTACCCATCGATAAACGCGAACAAGTCAAACAGATGGTCAGGCAAAACCAGGCGATTAAAACCCAGCAACCCGCCAGCGCAGTATCTCCGGCGCCAGCTAACACGCAACCGTAACACCCAGCCCTGCGGATCGGCCCTGCTTACCGCCACCATTTTGACCCGCAATAAAAACGACATACCCGTAAATATCCGCCGCGCCCTCGCCACCGTTGCATTATTCCCCTGTGTTGCGTAGTATCCATCTCGGGCACGATGTTTGTTCCTGCATGCAATGTACATACCTCTTCACCCCATCCGCAGCCAAATTCCGCTCAGATGGGGGATTTTTCAAAAGCACAACTTAATACGCACCATGCAAGATAACCAGAAACCCGATAGCACAACCGATTTGCAAGATGAAGTTGCCAAATTGATGGTCGAATGCCTGAACCTCGAGGTCGCCGCAAATCAAATCCCCCCTGACGCCCCCTTGTATGGCGATGGTCTGGGTCTGGATTCAATCGATGTACTGGAAGTCGCCTTAGTGGTCTCCAAGCGTTATGGCCTGCAATTGCGCACCGACGGCGCAGACAACCAGCACATCTTCAGCTCGCTGCGCAGTCTCTGCGACTATATCGCAGCACACAGAACCCTTTGATGGCAGGCCGCACCATGCGTTTGCTGGGCATTACTGCGCTGGTGATCGGCTATCCGCTACTGGCGCATTACACCAACATATCCGCGCACGGCCAACATCTCGGCGCGCTGCTGTCTGTTGCCCCCCTGCTCGTGATTGCACTGGCGATGGCCTGGAACTCACCCAGGCGCTTCATCATGCTGTGCGGACTCGTGTTGTTATGTATTGCGCTAACGACCGAATGGTCTGCGCTTGAACAGCATTTCGGGCTGATTTACTGGCTGCAGGATGTGGGCTTACAGCTGATCCTGCTGATGACTTTTGGCCGCACTCTGCTCGCCGGGCGACAGCCACTCTGCACCCGCTTCGCACAGGCGGCACACCCCCCCTTGACGCCGCAGCATGAACTCTACGCACGCCGGGTCACGGTCGCCTGGACCCTGTTTTTTGCCGCGATGGCACTGATTTCAACACTGCTATTTTTCCTGGCGCCGCTGGCCATCTGGTCGCTTTTTGCCAATTTTCTGACGCTACCTCTGATTGCCCTGATGTTTATTGCCGAGTACTGGATACGCAGATGGGCGCTGCCTGATGTGCAAAATACGCGCATCCTCGATGCAGTGCGAGCATTCAGGAACGCATCCGAACTGCCACGCTAACCATGCCTACGCTGCCGCTGGTATCGCATCTCTCCCCGGACAGTATCATCGCCCATCGCGCCGATGGCGCCGTCACAAGGCAGCAATTTCTGTACGAGGTCGCTCAGCTTGCCGCGCTGTTTCCAGCAGGGGGGCACCTGCTCAATATGTGCAGCGATCGTTACCGTTTCAGCGTCGGTCTGGCGGCCGCCATTCTGGCTGGCAAAGTCAGCCTGCTGCCGTCTACACAAACACCGGAAGTCGTGCGTCAGATCACACTTTTTGCACCGGATGTATTTTGCCTGACTGATAGCGACCTGTGCACGGTGGATCTGCCGCAACTGCGCTACCCGGTCATGAGCACGTGCCCGCCGGACGAAATTGCAATTCCGCAAATAAAAACCACGCAGCGCATCGCGGTGGTATTTACCTCAGGCTCAACCGGCACCCCGCAACCGCATCCAAAAACCTGGGGTTCACTGGTTGGCAGCGTACAGGCGGAGGCGCAGCGGCTGGGGGTGTTGCACGACTGCACCCTGATTGGCACCGTACCGCCACAACACATGTACGGATTTGAATCAACGCTGCTGATGGCCTGGTGCAACGGCTGCGCATTCAGCCATGCACAACCGTTTTACCCTGCTGACATTTGTCAGGCACTGGCCGCTGTGCCCATGCCACGCGTGCTGGTATCCTCGCCCTTGCACCTGCGCGCATTGCTGGATGCGGGGTTGGCGCTGCCGGAACTCGCACGGGTGGTATCCGCCACTGCGCCGATGACGGCCCAGCTAGCGCATGAGGTTGAGACACGTTGCAATGCGCCGCTTTTTGAAATCTATGGCTGCACCGAAACCGGTCAAATTGCCAGCCGTCGTCCCACTCAAGGCGCAGCATGGCAATTGTTTCCCGGGATAAAATGGATCGTGGAGAACGACTGCGTGCACGCGTGCGGCGACTATATCGAGACGCCGATCGCCATGAACGACCGGATTGAACCGATTACAGACGAGTATTTTCTACTGCACGGACGCATGGCTGATCTGGTCAATATCGCGGGCAAACGGCACTCACTTGCGAGTCTTAATCACCTGCTAAATACCCTGCCCGGCGTGCTGGATGGCGCTTTTTACATGCCCGACGAGACCGACCATGTCACGCGGCTTGCAGCAGTCGTGGTGGCGCCGGGATTGAATGCCTCAACCCTGCTGGCGGCGCTGCGGGAACACATTGACCCTGTTTTTCTCCCGCGCCCATTACTGTTTGTCGATACGCTGCCTCGCAACAGCACGGGAAAACTGCCGCGCGCAGCGCTGCTTGCATTGTTTCAGGCGCCCAATGACGCCATCCACTGGACGGCGCCCGCAGATCACCTCGCTTTTGCCGGGCATTTTC
Source organism: Gallionella sp. UBA4121 (assembly GCA_002381565.1). GTDB lineage: Bacteria > Pseudomonadota > Gammaproteobacteria > Burkholderiales > Gallionellaceae > Gallionella. The sequence continues at coordinate 52,325 of DFWZ01000006.1, read as the reverse complement.
CCGGCACCCCCATCCTCCCCGGTGTCGTGCTGCTGGACGCAGCGCTGCAAATAATTGCCGATGCCTGCGAAATCGCACTGGACAGCTACGAAATCAGTTCAGTCAAGTTTACAAGCCCGGTGGGGCCAGGCTGCGAACTGATGATCCGGCACACCGTCTTGCCCAGCGGTACGATAAGTTTCAATATCATGGCGGATATACGCAAAATTGCCAGCGGCAGTATCGTGCCGAAAATAATCACATGACAGCTCAAATGACAGCCAGCCAAAGCAGCTGGGCACGGACCCCGGAGCGCAGCAACATGTTCATGTTGCGCGTGATGACATGGATTTCACTGCGACTGGGGCGGCGGGCGGCGCGTAGCGTGCTGCACCTGATCGCAGCCTACTTCCTGCTGTTTGCGCCGGCCAGTCGTCGCGAGTCGAGCGCCTATCTTAAGCGTGCGTTAGGTCGATCTGCCCGGTGGCGCGATATTTACCGGCATTTTTTCACCTTCGCCGCCACCATCCATGACCGGATCTATCTGATCAACCGCCGCTTCGACCTGTTTGATTTTGAGGTGCATGGCGAAGACATGCTGCGCCGACTGCTCACTGAGGGCAATGGCTTATTCCTGATGGGTGCACACCTGGGCAGCTTTGAAGTGATCCGCGCGATTGGCAAAAAAGACACCGATTTACGCGTCGTCATGCTCATGCATGAGGCCAATGCACAGAAAATCAGCGCCATGCTGGCAGCCATCAATCCGGAATCGGTACAGGACATCATCGGCCTGGGACACATTGATTCCATGCTCAAAGTACAGGAACACCTAGAGGACGGCTGCGTGGTCGGCATGCTGGCCGATCGCACGCCCGGCAACGAGATACGCTACCCTGTGCAAATTCTGGGTGACAGCGCAAGCCTGCCCGGCGGGCCGTTCCGCATGGCCGCCTTGCTGCGGCGCCCGGTAATATTCATGACCGGGCTATATCTGGGCGGCAACCGCTACGCCATCCATTTCGATCATCTGGCAGATTTCTCGGCCACAGCACCCGGCGAGCGCGATGCCGCCATGCAGGCAGCGCTTGCCCGCTATGCCGAACTGCTGGACAAATACTGCCGCAAGGCGCCATACAACTGGTTTAATTTTTTCGATTTCTGGCAACCCGCTGCCGTGACTTCAACAAAATGATGATGATATTTTCCCGCCGCAGCTTGCTCGCCATAATGATTGCGCTGATACTGGCGCCCGCCATCAGTTGCGCCGCTGCATGGGACATTGACCAGCTCATGCATAATCTTGCGCAGACCCGCACCGACCACGCAAGTTTTGTCGAGAAGAAATCCATCGCCATGCTCGACAAGGCGGTGGAATCCTCGGGCGAGTTGTTCTACACCGCGCCTGACCATCTGGAAAAGCGCACGCTCAAGCCCAAACCTGAATCCATGACGGTGGATGGCGGCACTCTGGTGATCGAGCGTGGCCGCCAGAAACATCACCTGCAATTGCAGGATTATCCCGAACTGGCGGCTTTCATCGACAGCATCCGTGGCACGCTGGCGGGGGATCGCCGTGCACTGGAACGCAATTACCATCTGAGTCTGGAGGGCACCACTGAGCACTGGACACTGCAACTGCTGCCCGTAGATGAAAAAATGCAGGCGGTGGTAAAACGCATCCGCATTGCGGGCGCGGAAAATACCGTGCGCAGCATCGAAATTACCCAGTCCGATGGCGACAGCTCGTTGATGCTCATCGAAAAAATGGCCGCGCCGTGAAACAGACAGCAGTAAGGCGCAGCCGGACGGCAATCGTTTTGTGGCTGGCATTTATCACAGCCTGCATCATCGTCATCAGCCGCAGCCAGTTCACCGCGGATTTATCGGCATTTTTGCCGAAAAACCCCACACCGGCACAGCAGTTGCTTCTGGAACAGATACGCGACGGGCTCGCTTCACGCCTGATTCTGGTCGGGATTGAAGGAGCTGACGCATCCACCCGCGCCGCGCTCTCCAGACAAATCGCGCAGCGGTTACGCGCCGATCCAGCTTTTATCAGCGTCAACAATGGCGAGCCCGTCAACGCCGAGCGCGACCGTGCCTACCTGTTCAACAATCGCTACCTGCTAAGCCCGGCAGTGACGCCTGCACGTTTTGGCGTGGCCGGCCTGCATGCCGCGTTGAGCGACAGTATCGACTTGCTCGCCTCGCCCGCGGGTCTGCTGGTCAAGTCCCTGCTGCCGCGCGACCCGACTGGTGAAATGGTGCAGCTGCTTGACCAGATGGACAGCGGCGCCCGCCCGAAGATGGTTGATGGCGCGTGGGCCTCAAAGGACGGCTCGCGTGCCCTGATGCTGGTGCAAACGCGCGCGTCGGGGTCAGACACCGATGCGCAGCATCACGCCATGACCGCCATCCGGCAGGCATTTGACACGGCAGTTTCCCTCTCTCCCAACTCTCTCCCAAAAGGCTGCCCTCCCCCCAACCCTCTCCCGCAAGCGGTAGAAGGGGCAAACGTGAAGGGCGCTTGTATTAACCTGCTGATGACCGGCCCCGGCGTGTTTTCGGTCACGTCGCGCGACGCCATCCAGAGCCAAGTCACCCGTCTGACCATCATCGGCATCGCACTCATCGCCGCTCTTTTACTGCTGGTTTACCGTTCCTTCACCGCACTGGCATTGAGTTTTCTGCCCGTTATCAGCGGCGCGCTGGCAGGCATCGCGGCAGTCAGTCTGGGCTTCGGGGCGGTACATGGCATTACCCTGGGATTTGGCACCGCACTGATCGGCGAGGCGGTGGACTATTCAATCTATTTATTTATGCAGTCAGAGCATGCGGATCAGCAAAGCTGGATCAGGCGCTTCTGGCCCACCGTCCGTCTCGGCGTGCTGACCTCGATATTCGGCTTTGCGTCCTTGCTGCTGTCCGGTTTTCCCGGTCTGGCGCAACTCGGTCTGTATGCGATTGCAGGCCTGATCGCCGCCGCGATGGTGACGCGCTTCGTGCTGCCTCATCTGCTGCCTGCGAACTTCCGCATTCACGATATGTCGCATATCGGCCAGTTCCTCTCCCGTCAGGTTAAGCGTGCAGCTAAACTGCGCTGGGCGGCAGCGATAGTGCTGCTGGCGGCCTGTGCCATCTTAACCTTCCACCGCACCAGCTTGTGGAATGACAAAATATCCTCATTGAGTCCGGTGTCTCAGTCCGATGTCGCACTGGATGCCAGCCTGCGCGCCGACATGGGCGCACCGGATGTGCGTTATCTGGTGGTAGTATCGGGCGAGAGTCAGGAATCGGTATTACAGTCCGCAGAGCAGGCATCCCGGATACTGCAAGCGCTGGTCGATCAG
>DFWZ01000006.1:45653-48677 GCA_002381565.1 Gallionella sp. UBA4121 | reverse complement strand
GCCGTGCTGGAATCGCGGCTTGCGCTGGCTGTTCAGGGCCTGCCTGTGCGTGCGTCACTGTTTGCGCCATTTCTTGCCGACATCGCCGCCGCACGCCGCCAGCCTGATCTGGTGGCGGCCGATCTTGAAAAGACCTCGATGGCCATGGCGGTGGATGCATTACTCATCCGGCAGGCACACCACTGGAGCGCCCTGTTGCCGCTCACCGCTCCTGAAGGCGGCAGCATCAACGCCAGTCAAATTCGCACCGCGTTGAACGCTTCCAGTTTAGCCGACGTGCTGTTTGTGGACATGAAAGCCGAATCGGACAACCTGTATTCCGGCTACCTGCATGAAGTCATTCAGTTGTCGCTGGGCGGGCTGCTCGCCATCATCGCACTTCTGCTGCTGGTTTTTCACTCGCCCATGCGCGTGCTGCGCATCATCGCCCCGCTCGCGGCTGCGGTCGTCACCGTCACAGCGGGATTAGCCTTATTTGGCCAGCAACTGATCATTCTGCATCTGGTGGGATTGCTGCTGGTGGTTGCGGTAGGCTCCAATTACGCCCTGTTTTTTGACCGTACCGACCACACTGACGGCACGACGCATCAATCCGCCGGCCACATTTCGCCGCGAACGCTGGCCTCGATGCTGTTTGCCAACTTGACTGCCGTTGCAGGTTTCGGCCTGCTTGCGTTTTCCAACGTATCCATCTTGCAGGCGATGGGCGTCACGGTGGCGCCGGGTGTCATCCTTGCGCTGATTTATTCTGCGATTTTCGCCAGGCATTCCCATGAATAACGCGCTCTGGCGACCGACGCTGCTGATCCGCGCCACGCTGCTGCTGCACGCGCTGGCTCTCATTGTCGTCATCGCCGATCCCTTGCAGTGGCGCCGGGTGCTGTTTGCCGTGATTGCCAATCACGCGCTGCTCATGCTGACGGGTCTGTGGCCGCGCAGCCACTGGCTGGGGCCGAACTGGACACGGCTGCCGCCCGCCGCTGCCGATCGACATGAAATCGCCCTGACCATCGACGACGGCCCGGATCCCGCCGTCACCCCTCAGGTGCTGGATATGCTGGATCGTTATCACGTTCGGGCGACTTTTTTCTGCATCGGCGAAAAGGCCGCGCATTACCCTGACTTGTGCCGCGAAATCGTGCGGCGCGGTCACACGATAGAAAACCACAGCCAGCATCACCGCCACCATTTTGCAATGATGGGACATGCCGCTATGATGCGTGAATTGCAGGCAGCCCAGCACACACTCACTGCAATTACCGGCAAGCCGCCGCTGTTTTTTCGCGCCCCCGCCGGCTTGCGCAATCCTTTTCTCGATCCGGTGCTGACAAAACTGGATCTGCGACTGGCCAGCTGGTCGGCGCGCGGCTTCGACACCCGGGTCAATGACGCCGCGCGCGTGACCAACAGGCTGTTACGCAATCTGCGCGCGGGCGCCATTTTGCTGCTGCACGATGGCAACGCGGCACGCACGCCGGGCGGCATCCCGGTGATTCTCGACGTGCTCCCCACCCTGCTGACTGCCGCCCGCGCAGCTGATCTGCGCTTTGTCACCTTGCGGGCAGCGCTTTTATGACTCACAGAACGGACAAGACGCCCTGGTATCGCCTGATTGCAGCTGTGATACCCATGCATCTGTATCTGAAGAGTATCGGCACGATGCTTTTCATCGGCCTGTTTTTCGGCGCGTATTTTTATCTGCTCAAAGACCCTGCCTACCCGACAACGGTGATGCCCGTTACCCTGCCCGATCGCCTGATCGGCTTTCATCCGCGGACCTTAACTATTTACGTGTCGCTGTGGTTCTATGTATCCCTGCCCCCGGCATTACTGTCCACCAGGCGCGAACTGTATGGCTATGGGTTGTCCATGGCCGGGACCTGCCTGACAGCGCTGATCGTCTTCTACTTCTGGCCGACGGCAGTGCCCGCTGCCGATATCGACTGGGCTTTGTATCCTGACATAAATTCCCTGAAAAACATGGATGCCTCGGGCAATGCCTGCCCTTCGCTGCATGTCGCCACCGCGATTTTTTCGGGTATCTGGCTGCATCATTTGCTGCGCCGCTTTGCTGCGCCGCTCTGGATGCTCATTTTGAACTTGTCGTGGTGCATCGCCATCATCTATTCGACGCTGGCCACACGCCAGCATGTGGCGCTGGATGTGCTGGCAGGTCTCGCGCTTGGGGTGCTGGCAGCCGTCCTGTCATTGCGATATCACAGTCTGACCTGCAACGTACCCGACCCGTCTATTTAATCCAACCCAGCTGCTGTAATTTGCTAAACTGCTCCTTTACTGACGATAGCCCTACATTCATTTGAACCCACTCTGGCTCTCCCATTTCACTGCAACCAGCAGCATCGGCCACGGTCTCGACCAGACGCTGGCGGCGTTGCAAGAGCTGCGCACCGGCCTCGTGCCGTGCGCGTTCGATACCGTTGATCTGAAGACCTTCGCCGGTGAAGTGTCAGGGGTGGATGCGGTGCAACTGCCCGTGCAGCTGTCCGACTTTGATTGCCGCAACAACCGGCTCGCGTTGATGGGACTGATGCAGGATGGCTTTGACGAGACAGTGCGCGCTGCTATCAAAAAACACGGCAAACAGCGCATCGGCGTCTTCCTCGGCACCAGCACCTCCGGCATTCTGCAGACAGAACTGGCCTACCGGCGACGGGTTCCTGTGACTGGCGCACTGCCTGCCGATTTCATTTATGGCACAACGCACAACACTTATTCGGTTGCAGATTTCACGCGCCACTATTTCGGCCTGACCGGACCTGCGGTTGTCGTATCGTCGGCCTGTTCGTCCAGCGCCAAGGTGTTCAGTTCGGCACGGCGCATGATAGAAGCGGGACTGATAGATGCTGCCCTGATAGGAGGCGTCGATTCGCTATGCCTGACGACGCTGTATGGTTTCAATTCGCTCGGCCTGCTGTCTGAACAGGCCTGCCGTCCCTATGATGCAGAGCGCAACGGCCTCTCGATCGGCGAAGCGGCTGCCTTTGCGCTGCTGGAACGCACCCC
>DFWZ01000006.1:6277-45385 GCA_002381565.1 Gallionella sp. UBA4121 | reverse complement strand
CACATGTCATCGCCGCATCCCGATGGCCTGGGTGCGCGCATTGCGATGCAGGATGCGCTGAAAATGGCGGGTTTGCAGCCCGCTGAAATTGACTACATCAACCTGCACGGCACCGCGACCCAAAACAACGATGCGGCCGAAGGTCGTGCCGTCCAGTCGCTATTCGGACGAAACACCGCGTGCAGTTCCACCAAGGGGGCTACCGGTCACACACTGGGTGCGGCCGGCGGACTGGAGGCGGTGATTTGCGCGCTGGCGCTGCAACACGGCTTGCTGCCGGCCGGTCTTAACACGCAGCAACTCGACACGGCGCTCGATCTCGATTATCTGCTGGAAAATCGCGAACAGCCGGTAGCGCGCGTGCTCAGCAACTCGTTTGGCTTTGGCGGCACCAATTGCAGCCTGATTTTCGGGCGGGCAGGCAGCTTATGACACTCACCGCATATATCGAAGGCATCGGCGTGACAGGTCCGGGCCTGACCGACTGGCCCGCCAGCCAGCCTGTCCTTTGCGGGCAACAGCCCTATCAGCCGCAAAAGACCATCCTGCCTTCGCCCACGTTGCTGCCGGCGGCAGAACGCCGGCGCAGCGGCGCGATTGTCAAACTCACGCTGGCGACCGGACTGGAAGCCATTACCGCGGCCGGACTCAACGCAGCCAGTCTGCCCAGCGTATTTTCTTCGTCTGGCGGCGATGGGGAGAATTGTCACGCCATCTGCGAGATGTTAGCCTCCGATGACCGGCAAATCTCCCCGACCCGTTTCCATAATTCCGTGCATAACACGGCCGCCGGATACTGGAGTATCGCTACCGGCGCGATGACCACCTCATCGGTGTTGTGTGCCTTTGACGCCAGCTTCGGCGCAGGCCTGCTCGAAGCGCTAAGCCAGGTTGCAGTTGATCGCACACGCACCGTCATGCTCGCCTGCGACACACCCTACCCGGAGCCGCTTTTCGGCGCACGACCCATCTCCGATGCGTTCGGCATTGCGCTGGTGCTGGCGCCCGAGCGCTCGGCACAGGCACAGGCGAAAATCACCGTCAGCCTGAGCGACGCCACCGCAGACCGGCTGGACGACAACGCACTCGAAAACCTGCGCATCAGCATCCCGGCCGCTCGCGGTCTGCCGATGCTGCGCGCCATCGCGCAGCGAGCAGACTGCCGCGTGGTGCTCGACTATCTGGACGGCACGACGCTTGCCGTGGAAATTACGCTGTGCTGAATCAAACTCGCCTCGATCATGCCTGGATTGCCGCTCACATCCCGCATCAGGGCAGCATGTGCCTGCTCGATTGCGTAGAAACATGGGATGAGCAGCAGATTCTGTGTCGCGCTGTCAGCCACCGTAACGCTGACAACCCGCTGCGCGCAAAGGGCAGGCTAAGCTCAATCTGCGGCATCGAATACGCGGCACAAGCCATGGCCGTACACGGCGCTTTGCTCTCACCACATGGCAGCACCATCGCCAAAACAGGCTACCTGGTCAGCGTGCGCAGCACGAAGATTCATGCGGCAAGACTGGACGATATCCCAGCCGATCTGCTGGTGATCGCTGCCTGCATCACCCGCAATGAAAACAATATTCTCTATCAGTTCAGCGTCAGCGCGGCGGGTCAGTTGCTGCTGGACGGTCGCGCCGCAGTCGTGCTCGATGCGGATTCACTCATTAAAGGTACTGCCCCATGAAGAATGCGCTGGTTACCGGCGGCAGCGGCGGCATAGGCGCTGCCATCTGCCGGCGTCTGGCAGCCGATGGCTGCCATGTCTACATACACGCTCATCAGGGAACACAGGCCGCACAGACCTTGGCAGATTCTATCTGTGCGGATGGCGGCAGCGCCGAGGTGCTGACATTTGATGTGACGAACAGCCAGGCGGTCGCCGACATCCTGACACCGCTGATCGAACACCAGCCGATCCAGATTCTGGTCAACAATGCCGGCATCCATGACGATGCCGTGTTCCCCGGTATGCAGGCCGCGCAGTGGCACCGGGTGATGGACGTCTGTGTCAACGGTTTTTTCAACGTCACCCAGCCTTTGATGATGCCGATGATCCGCAGCCGCTGGGGGCGAATTATCAATGTGTCTTCCATCGCAGCATTGACCGGCAATCGCGGTCAGGTGAATTATGCGGCTGCCAAAGGCGCGCTCAATTCAGCCACCAGGTCGCTGTCATTGGAAGTCGCCAGCCGCGGCATCACCGTCAACGCAGTGGCGCCCGGCATTATCGAAACCCCGATGAGCGAATCGGCGTTCAGCACTCAGGATATCGCACGCATGGTGCCGATGAAGCGCGCCGGCACCCCGGATGAAGTGGCCGACCTGATCGGTTTTCTTGCCTCGGATCAGGCGGCTTATATTACCGGACAGATCATTTCCATCAACGGCGGCATAATTTAACAGCGAGTAAACCTATGACAACCCCTGACACCGTAGTGCATGCACCGCATATCCCGCTGACCGATTACTACCAGACAGAACAGGATCGGCAGGCTTATTTGCGCCGGATTTTTGACGACACCGCAGCCGATTACGACCGTATCGAGTCCATGCTGGCATTCGGCACCGGCCCCGGCTACCGGCGTGATGCACTGGTTCGCGCAGGCTTGAAAACAGGCATGAAGATGCTCGATGTGGGCGTGGGCACCGGGCTGGTTGCAGCGCAGGCCTGTCGTCTGACGGGCGATCCCGCACTGGTCACCGGGCTGGACCCCAGCCCCGGCATGATGGCTGCCAGCAAACTGCCCCAAACCATGGTGCTGATCGAAGGCCGGGCTGAATCGCTGCCTTTTCCAGACAATCATTTCGATTTCCTGAGCATGGGCTATGCACTGCGCCATATCAGCGATCTCTCCGTGGCCTTTGCGGAGTTTGAGCGGGTTTTGAAGCCCGGAGGCCGCCTTTGCATACTCGAAATTACCCGGCCGAAAAGCGGTTTTGGACGATGGTTGCTTAAAAGTTATATGCGCGGCGTGATACCGCTGCTGACAAGATTCGTTTCCCGACAAAAAGATACCGCGACGATCTGGCGCTATTTCTGGGACAGCATAGAAGCCTGTGTTCCGCCCGAACGCGTCCTAGCGACGTTAAGCGCTACCGGACTGACCGAGGTTAAACGGCATCTGGTAGCCGGTATTTTTTCGGAATATCAGGCGATCAAGGCAGGCAAACCTGACTAACCGATGTTACGCACGGAGATCATGAAAAAAGGCTCGATCCACGCAACAGGGTAAGCAGCAGCCCTGTTGATAGAGGTCGCGAACTTCCGGAGTGTGTCAGTATTGGACCTTCGCCTATCCATTCAACGGTGCGCCGGCTTTAAATGCAGCCTGTTTCGATGTTTCGATTTTCAGTTCTGCACCAATCGCAGGGTTACGCCCAGTACGAGCGGCGCACTCACCTCGAAGGTGCCGAATCCAACCTAAGGCTATGTCATCGCCAACCGCCTGTCACGGTCTCTGCTGCATACCGTACCAAAGCGACTGGCAGACCAGGAATATTGCTATTTACTTGCCGAATTGTGTTTTAGCACGAGCAACACATTGATCTTTCGTGTCGCCGGCAAATTTGTCGCACTTTTCGATTTCCACTTTGTAGTCGGCATCGCGTTTAGCTGCCGTTGCATCGTGGCGTGCTTCGCTGCCCTTTTCTTGCGCCTTGGTGCGCGCATCAGAGGTCTCTTCTCTGGCTGCCGCATTGGCTTCCGAGGTCTTCAGCTGTGCTTTGGCGTCGGCTTTGTCGCGAACCAGGGCGGCTTTTGCTTCTTTCACACAGACGTCTTTGTCGTTGCCCGCTTTGTCATCGCATTTTTCATTGGCCACAGCGTAATTCGCTTTTGCCTTGGTAACACTGACCTCATAAGTGGCCTTTTTTGAAGGCTTGTATTGCGCTTCGAGCTCGGCCTCTGCAACCTTGTTTTTGCCACGGGCTTCGGCCTTGCAAATGTCTTTCGCATTGCCGGCCAGAGAACCGCAGTTCGCCTTATCCAATTTGTACTCGGCGGCGATACGTTTTTCCGCTGCTTTGTATTCATCCTTGGACATGTTTTGAGCCATGGCGTTAACGCTAAACGCGAGACTGACTGCAAGTGCGAAAGAACTGATAGTGAACTTATTCATGTTGACTCCTGATGATTTGACAAATGGATTGAGCTGTAGCGCACCCAGCCGTCGCAGAATATAGTTGTGCCGCTATAGCATCTGTGCGGTATCGCACTCACAGTTTGATTCTGTGCATAAGTGTCAATTGCCGCCTGTCGAGGTGGCAAGAAAGCCGAAAGTCGTGAGCAGCAACAAGGTGCCACAATTGGAGCTTCAACTTGATATTTCATTTGGTTCACGGCACGATGCGCTCATGAGCAAATTTTTCCTACAGCGTCGTTAAAAATCCCATGACACAGCAAGCTCTTATCGAACGTCTTTTATATGAAGAAGAAGGTGCCACCCTTGACTTTAAAAGCGGGCAATACAAATTCACTGGTGCATCTGACGAAGAAAAATCAGAGTTATTAAAGGACATTTTGGCATTCGCAAATGCGTGGCGCCGCACAGATGCATATATTTTGGTGGGGGTCAAAGAAGTGAAAGGCGGGCAAAGCATAGTCACCGGGATAAATGATCATTTGGATGACGCGCATCTGCAGCAATTTGTGAATGCAAAGATAAATAGACCACTAGAGTTTTCTTATCGCACTATAGAATTCAACGAAGTAAAGTTGGGCCTCTTTCAAATAACAGCTCAGAAACGTCCTCTTTACCTCCAAAAGGATTTCGGAAAACTTAAAAAGAGTACTGTATATATTCGTAGAGGCTCTTCCACAGAGACGGCTTCGCCTGATGAGGTGGCTTTAATGGGGGCAGATGCCAATATTGAGAATGAGCGAACTCCCATACTGGATGCCTTTTTAGTGTATGGTAAGCATGATGAATTTCAAGAACAGCACATTAAGCTCCAAACATTTAATGCGACACTTCCTGATGATAAAGATATACCGGACTATGGTTCTAGGTCGCAATCTATAGGCGGCATATATACAATCCCGAGCTTTGATATACATACCAACTATGACTTTTATCGAGAGCGGGCAAAGTATTACGCGGCCATCGCTAAGGTCAAAGGATTCAAAATTTGCGTCCGTAACTCTGGCAATCTGCCCGCAAGAGATGTAAAAGTCGTTTTGGAGATCAATGGCAGCTCTGATGAGTTAATTGTTTGCACAAAAGGTAAGCTTCCTGCCGAGCCAGATTCCAATAGAAATTTTGTTCCTTCAAAATTGTTCGCTCCAAATATGCCTCCAGATATTATGGTGAAACAAACCATATCTGGCTGGGAAGTAACTTGCACTCTTGGCAAAATTCAACCACAAGACTTGGTCTTGACATCAGATCAGATTTATATAGGTGCGGAAAACTCACAAGCAATCAAAATGAACGTTAAAATTTATTGCGACGATTTGCCAACACCTAAGTCTGAATTATTTGAGATTATCCTTGATGTAGTACAAAGAAATATCTCCGTTGAACAGCTTGTCCCCAGCAAAGAGTAAATCACTCTGATGTCTAGCAGACTATCGGACTTCGTGGATTTTGATGGGAACTGGGGGTGTGTAAATTTTTAACCAAATCGATGATAAGTATTTGGAGAGTTTCGTGCCTATAAATTGCTTGTCAGAAAGCTGACCGTTTCGTACGACGGCATTGTCGCGTTAGCCGATGTTGGCAACCGCTCTCAACACGCTGAGAGCAGGAAAATCACAGGCTCAAAAACGCCCCAGCACACGCCTTGCCAGCAACATCGGCAGGCGCAGCACAAAGCCTGCAAACAGCCGGGTATGCATCCAGGTCAATAACACGTTGTCGCGCAGGTAGCGAAAATGCGACACGCCGCCCTCGTCAGACCGGTAGTAGCGCACAGCAGCGGGCAGGTTGACCGGCCTGACGCCGCGCCAGCACAGCCGCACCACCGCCTCGGGATCGAAATCGAAGTGGCGCATCCACGGCTGGCTGCGCATCACCCGCCGCAAGGGTTCAACCGGATACACGCGGAACCCGAACAGCGAGTCGCCTATGCCCGCCCACAGTGTTTCCAGATTGGCCCACCAGTTGGAGATTTTCCGTCCTTTTACGCGCAGGCCAGGCGCACTCGCATCGAATACCGGTACGCCCAGTATCATTGCGGCAGGTTGCTGCGCGGATGCGGCCATGAAGGCCGGGATACGCTCAGGCGGATGCTGTCCATCCGAATCCATGGTCAATACGTGGCTGTATCCCATTGCCGCCGCCTCATCCAGACCATGCAATACCGCAGCTCCCTTGCCCCGGTTGTGCGGCAGAACCATCACCCGCAGACCCGGGTCTTCGGCTGCCATCGCCAGCAAACCCTCGGCGCTGTCATCGGTACTGCCATCCACCACCACCCACACCGGAGTCCAGAATCGGCGTGCCGAACGCACGGTTTCATAAACCTTGGCGCCGGGGTTATAGCTTGGAATGAGGACTAGATGCGTAGTCGAGGCAGTCATCATGTGGGAGAGTAATAAATAATCAGGTCATACGGCCAGCTTGCGCGGGCTGTGAGTGAGCCGGTTGAGACGCCGGTGTCTGAACCAGCTCCTGTGCAAAGTAGCGCTCCAGTTCAGCCATGAAATTCCTGGTATTCTGCGGCGGATCAAAGCGCCGTCCCAGGCTGACCCGGTAATGGATAGGCATGGCCGGCTTGCGGAACAGCGGCCAGCCTTTGCTCAGATAGGCCGAATTGGTTTCTATCAGTATCGTCTGCACGGGCACCTGCGCGTGCTGCGCAATCATTCCAATGCTGCCCTTGAACGGATTGACCGGGTGCGAGGTAGTGCGGGTGCCTTCCGGGAACAGCAACAGATGGCTGCCGCAGTTAAAATCGCCGGTGGCTAGCTGCACCATGCGCCGGACCGGATCATTGCGGATGTAGCGCGCAAGCCTGGCGCCGGCACCGAGAAAAGCATTATTCATCAGATCGGCTTTAAGCACGCAGGCGACATTAGGCAGGCGGGAGATCACCATCACGGCATCCAGCAGGCACGGATGATTGGGCGCAAGAATCAGCGACGGTTCATCACGCAACGCATCCAGCGCCTCCAGATCAAAGCTGCAACGGCGCGACAGACTAAGACTGGCAAGGTACAAACGAAACGCCGCCATGATCACATAACGCCCCAATGCCCGTCCCCTGTTCTCGGACAACAACGGGTAGACGATCATCGCAATCGGCGTCCATGCCAGACACAGTATTCCCAGCCAGACCAGGCCAAGATACAGCACCAGATAATCGTAGCCATTGAGCAATGCACGCAATACAGAACGCATGATCATGCCGCCTGATCTGACGAGAGCGGCCGTATGGCTGTGGCCTCGATTTCCAGCAGCAGATCCTGGCGGCACACATCGGCCTGCAAGTACACGGCCTTGAGCGAATCTCCCACGCAGTGCGCAAGTTCCGCACGAATCTGTGCCAGATCGGCAGGGTGGCGCACGTAGACTTTGTAGGTCAGATCGGCCAGATCGAAACCGGGCTTGCACGACTGCCGGTTTGCCTCGGCCAGCACGGCCACAATATTGTTCATGGTTTCACGGGTTTGAGCCACGACGTCATTGTGATGCAATGTTGCATGGCCGACAATACTGGCCGTGCCCGATACAAACAACACCTCCGACCGGCCAAGTCTCACCAGGCTGGCACGTGAGAATGTCGGACTGCGGGGACCATATTGCGGCGGGTATTGGCAGGCGCTGATCTGGCGCGGGTTTTCTATGTTCAGCGGCGCTACTCGTCCGGCCAGGAAGGCAATCGTCAGCGGCCCGTCGACCGAGCCCAGCGCACATGCGGCAGGCGCATTTCCCGCCACATCGCGCCCGTGCGCAATAAAGGCATCCTGCCTTCCCCGGTTGAACTGATGGTAGCGCTCCAGACCGAAGCTTGCGGTATTGATGTCGGCGATGTAATTCCAGAACCGGTACAGACACGGGAAGCGCGCAGTATCCAGCAGCGCAAATATCTGGCGATAAGCCGTCTCGGTGGCCTGCTGCAACGGCGTTTTGTCAGCGTCGGCCGTGAACCGGGTTTCAGGCAGCGTAATCACGCCGAACAGCAAATCATCATCGTGGCGATAATGTATATCGCCAGACTTTCCCTGCGTCAGCTGTCCGCTGCCATGCCAGACTTCACAGGAAGTTTCAGTTGCATCCAGTCGCTGCATATGGACGCTCATGCAGGGAATATCCAGATCAGCCAGCATCTTATCTTCGGACACTTGTACAGAAAAACAGATCGCGCCCAGCACGCTGCACGGTTGCTGCAACAACTCGGCAACGGACAGGTTTTCGCCGCGCAATACCGAATCAGGCATCATGCACCGTACCATCACTCGGCAACGCCGCGACCCTCGAGCCTGCCGGCCCGCATCGGGTTACCAGTACAGTCGGAAACCTGCTCGGCGGATGCTGCAAGGGGAGTATTCATGACTGCTGGTTTGATATTCATCGTATGGATTGTAACGTATCGCCATGTCCGGCATGGGTGATTTTGCCAGCCCGTCAGCGCCGTTCCACCCACCATATCATCACCACACCGATCACCAGGAACAGCCCCGTCATCGCAGTGGCGCTGACCATTGGCTGCCAGTCATTGAGCGCGCCTAAACTCGCCAGCAGGCGTCCGGTAAAGTGGAATACCAGACCCAGCACGATCCCCATGAACACCATCACGCTGACGCCGCCGGCGCGCCGCTGATAAGACGCGAATGGCAACGCCAGCACCATCATCACCAGCAGCGCAAACGGATAGATCAGCTTGTTCCACATCGCAATTTCGTAGCGTGCGCTCTGTTGCTTGTTCTCTTTCAGGTGCTTGGCATATTTGTACAAATCATAGGCCGACATCTGCTCCGGCACCACCAGCATCACACTCAGGATACCCGGCGTCAGCGAAGATTGCCAGTCCTGACTCGGCGCGGCCAGGGTGGTTACACCGGACTTGTCAAAGCGCGTCTGAAGCACGTCTCCCAGCAGCCATTTACCCGGCTGAACGTAGCTTGCACGCTTGGCGCTTACGATCGTTTGCAGGTGGAAGGTTTCATCGAAATTATAAATGTCGATATCCGACAAACTGGTGTCGGGCATCACGCTTTTGACGTTCACGAAACTGTGGCCATCCTTGACCCAGACGCCGGAACGAAACGCCTGCAAGGAAACCTGGGTATTCATTGCCTGGAGGCGCAGTTTCTGTGCCATGCGCTCGGATGGCGGCGCCAGAAACTCACCACAGAGAAAACTGACGACAATCATCGGCAGCGCAATTTTGCCCAGCGCGCCCAGCATCTGCATGGTCGATGCACCGGAAGCGCGGTAGATCGTCATCTCGGAACGCGCCGCCATTTGCACCAGCGCCAGGATGGTGCCGACCAGCACCGCCACCGGAAACAACTCGTAAATATGCCCCGGGATGGTCAGCGCCACGAAAATCAGCACATAGCCCAGGCTGTATTTGCCGTAACCCATCACGCTTAACTCGTGAATAAAATCGAGGAAGGCAAACAGCATGAGCAGTGCTGTGAACACCAGCGCCACACTGGCATATATTTCCCTGGCCAGATACCTGTTCAATAATTTCATCGGCTGAACACCCTGCGCCACGAGAACAGTGTCATGCGCTTATAGAACAGCAACGCCGTGATCAGCAACATCAGCGCATGGATGCCCCAAAGTCCGATGCCCGGAGACAGTTTGCCCTGTCCTACCCACGCATTGGTGACGCTGATCATGTTGCTGTACAACATATACAGCACCATCGCCAGAACCAGATTGAACGAGCGCCCTGCGCGCGGATTGACATAACTCAGGGCGATCGCCAGCAAGGAAAGCACGGCTGCGCTGAGCGGCAATCCCAACCGCCACTCCAGCTCGGACAGATTCCAGGTGGTAGGATGACGCCACAGTGCCGGGGTAGTCAGGGTGCGCACATTCGGCAGTTCCTGTTTGGTTGCCACGCTGTCGATGCGCATCGCATAACGTTCAAAATCCACGATGCGGTAATCCCGCTGCCCCGGCGTACCCTCATAACGCGTGCCATTCAACAACACCAGAAAACGGTCGCCATTCGGCATGGTTTCCTGCACGCCCTGACGTGCCACCATGGTACCCAGCTGGCTGTTTTGTATGGACCGCACGAACACGCTGCCGATCAGACCTGTTTTCGGATCAGCACTCTCGACAAAGTAGACTCTGTCCGACTGACCCGACTCGTGAAACGTACCCGGCGTGACTGTAGATACCTCATCGCGGCTGTCGAGCTTGTTCCTGTATTCATCGGATTTTCGCAAGGCCCAGGGCGACAACACCAGGCTCAGCAGCGCAATCACCATGACCACCGGCGTGGCATACCATAACACCGGGCGTATCCAGCGCGTCAATCCGATGCCGGCAGAAAACCACACCACCATTTCGCTGTCGCGATAACAGCGGGACAGCGTCAGTAAAATGGAGATGAACAAACTCAGGGACAGCAGCACCGGCAGATAATTGAGCGCGCTGAAACCCAGCAGCGCCAGCACGCCGTCTACCGCCAGCTTGCCGCTGACCGCATCACCCAGAAAACGGATCAGCTGACTGATCACGACAATGCCCAGCAAGGTTGCAAATACCAGGAAACCATTGCCCGCAAATTCGATCACCAGGGCGCGGTGAAATTGGCCCTGATGAAACAACTTTGACTTTATACGAGTAGTTTGCGGATAATCAGGCATCGGGACGTAAAATTGAATAGGGAGCAACCCATGGAATTTAGCATAAAACAAAGCAGTCCGGAAAATCAGCGTAGCGCTTGTGTGGTATTGGGCGTCTTTGAAGGGGGGCAATTGGCTCCCGCCGCGCACGTTCTTGACCAGACTGCCGATCATCAGCTGAGCGATCTGATTGCACGCGGCGACATGACGGGCAAAGCCGGCAGCACCGTGATGGTTCATACGCTATCGGGCGTCGCCGCGGAGCGTGTCTTGCTGGTGGGCCTGGGCAAACCTGACGAATTCAACGCCAAACAATTTCTCGACATGCTGCGCGCAACCTTTGCCGCACTGCACAAGACCATTTGCAAGGACGCGGCGCTTTATTTCACAGACCTGGATGTCGTCGGGCGCGATGAAACCTGGAAGATCAACCAGATCGTGTTGTCAGCCGCGGAGTCAGCCTACCGCGGTGACCAGCTCAAGAGCAAACCGGCCGACAAGCCCGCCTTGCGAAAAATCCTGCTGGGCTGCGCAAAAAAACCAGGCAGCGCCGCGCAAACCGCACTGCACCAGGCCAGCGCCATCGCGCACGGCATGAAACTGGCCAAGGATCTGGGCAACCTGCCCGGCAACATCTGCACCCCGACCTATCTGGCCGAGCAAGCCCGCAAGCTGGCTGATGCACACAAGCTCAAGGTGACCATCCTCGAAGAAAAGGACATGGAAAAACTGGGCATGCATTCCTTGCTGTCCGTCACGCGTGGCAGCCGGCAACCCGCCAAACTGATCACGCTGGAATACCGCGGCGGCGACAAGAAGCAAAAACCCGTGGTGCTGGTCGGCAAGGGCCTCACCTTCGACTCCGGCGGCATTTCGCTCAAGCCAGGCGCTGAAATGGACGAAATGAAATATGACATGTGTGGCGCGGCAAGCGTGCTGGGCACCATGCAGGCAGTTGCCGAGATGGGCCTGAAGCTGAACGTGGTCGCGGTAATTCCAAGCAGCGAAAACATGCCGGACGGCGCGGCCAGCCGTCCCGGTGACATCGTAAAAAGCATGGCAGGCCTCACCATCGAAATTCTCAACACCGATGCCGAGGGGCGGCTGATTTTATGCGACGCGCTGACCTATGCCGCACGCTTTGAACCGGATACCGTGGTGGACATCGCAACGCTCACCGGCGCCTGCGTCATCGCACTCGGCGGCGTTGCCAGCGGCCTGTTCAGCAATCAGGACCAGTTAGCGCGTGAATTGTTTGAGGCGGGCGAATACTCGAATGATAAAGCCTGGCAGATGCCGCTGTGGGACGAGTATCAGCAACAACTGGACAGCAACTTTGCCGACATGCAGAACATCGGCGGGAGGGCCGCAGGCAGCGTTACCGCCGCCTGCTTCCTGTCACGATTTACCAAAGACTACCGCTGGGCGCATCTGGATATCGCAGGGACTGCCTGGAAATCCGGCAAGGAAAAGGGCTCGACCGGTCGCCCCGTGCCTTTGCTCACGCAGTATCTGATCGGGCGGGCTCAAGCCAAAAAATAATGACGAAAGTCGATTTTTACACAGGCTCTGCCGACAAGCTGCGCACCGCCTGCCAGCTGAGCCATAAAGCCATGCAACACGGCCTGCACACGGTCATCAGCCTGCCCGATGCAGCTAGCTGCGAAGCTTTGGACAAACTGCTCTGGCATTACCCTGACACGGCCTTCATTCCGCACGCCCGCTGCGATGAGATCGATACTGAGCAAACGCCGGTTTTTTTGAGCCACGACAATGACAAGTTCCCGTATTACGACATGTTGATCAGCCTGCATGACGAGTGCATGCCATTTTTCAGCCGCTTTGAACGGGTCGCCGAAATTATCGGCCTGGGTGAGGAAGACAGCCGGCGTGGGCGGGAACGCTTCAAGTTTTATCGCGATCGCGGCTACGAACTGCGCCATTTCGATCTGACCCGTGCGAAATAATCATGAGCGAACAGCCGATTGATTATCCAGATGAATTACCGTTGCTGACCGAAGTGGCGGACGAGCCGGAATCAGCCGAGCTGCCAATGCTCACCGAAATCGTCGCGCAGCCTGACGCTCATCCAGCCAACCTTCCAAACAACCCGCCACGCACATTGAACCCGGCGGAATTACATCAACTCCAGCAGCAACTCGAAGTCCATCTCGAAACCGTATTTACCGGCAAGCTCAACAGCCAGCTTGAGCAACTGCAACGACTGGCTGTTAACCTGGCGATCAGCGAATTCAAGGCTGAACTGCCCCAACTGCTGCGCGACGCACTGAAAACGGCAAACGAAAGTAGCAAGTCGTAAGTGGTAAGTGGTCACTTGCCACCCGGTTTTACTTACGACTCACCACTCACGACTTACCACCACTGTCTGGCTGTATAATCCCGTCCTTCACAAAAGTCGACACTGGCTATCTGCCACAAGGTATTGCAATGGAACTCACCAAAAGTTTTGAACCAAAAGACATCGAAGCGCGCTGGTATCCCAAGTGGGAAGAATCAGGCTTTTTCAAGGCAGGCATGGATCCTGCAAAACCTGAATCGTTCTGCATTCAACTGCCGCCGCCCAATGTCACCGGCACGCTGCACATGGGTCATGGTTTCAACCAGACGCTGATGGACACGCTGACCCGCTATCACAGGATGCGCGGCGACAACACCCTGTGGCAACCGGGCACCGACCACGCGGGCATCGCGACCCAGATCGTCGTCGAACGCCAGCTGGATGCACAGGGCATTTCGCGCCATGATCTGGGCCGGGAAAAATTCATCGAAAAAGTCTGGGAATGGAAAAAGTACTCCGGCGACAGTATCACGCGTCAGATGCGCCGGCTGGGCACCTCCCCCGACTGGTCGCGCGAGCGTTTCACCATGGATGAGGGCCTGTCCCGGTCGGTGACTGAAACCTTCGTGCGCCTTTTCAACGAGGGCCTGATCTATCGCGGCAAGCGCCTGGTGAACTGGGATCCGAAACTGCATACCGCCGTATCCGATCTGGAAGTGGTGCAGGAAGAAGAAGACGGTTTCATGTATCACATCCGCTATCCACTCAGCATGCCTGACACCCTGCATGGCCTGACCTATCTTACCGTCGCCACCACCCGCCCCGAGACGCTGCTGGGCGACGTGGCTGTGATGGTGCACCCGGAAGATGAACGCTACCGCCACCTGATCGGCAAGACCGTTAAACTCCCCTTGTGCGAGCGTGAAATTCCCATCATCGCCGACGACTATGTGGACAAGGAATTCGGCACGGGCGTGGTCAAGGTCACGCCCGCGCACGACTTCAATGACTATGCGGTGGGTCAGCGACACAAACTGGCTATGATCTGCATCCTGACCCTGGATGCCAGGATCAGCGATGAAGCGCCCGAAAAATATCGCGGCATGGATCGTTTCGAGGCGCGCAAAGTCATCGTGGCTGACCTCGAAACGGCAGGCCTGTTCGACAAGGCCGAGAAGCACAAACTGAAGGTGCCGCGTGGCGACCGCACCGGCGTGGTGATCGAACCTATGCTGACCGACCAGTGGTTCGTCGCGATGAGCAAGCCGGGTGCTGAAGGTAAAAGCATCACCGAACAGGCTTTGGCGTGTGTCGCCTCCGGCGAGATCAAGTTTCATCCGGAAAACTGGGTGAACACCTACAACCAGTGGCTGAACAACATCCAGGACTGGTGCATCTCGCGCCAGCTCTGGTGGGGCCATCAGATTCCTGCGTGGTATGGATTTGATCAAAATGGAGAATTGCAAACAGTTGTTGCGCACGATGAGGCAGAAGCAAATGAAATTGCCAGCAAGAAAGGTATTAACTTACCTTTGAAGCGCGACGATGATGTACTGGATACCTGGTTCTCCTCCGCGCTGTGGCCGTTCTCCACGCTGGACTGGACTGGCGACGATGCCAAAGACAAACAGAATCTGTTCCTGGAAAAATATCTGCCATCAACCGTGCTGGTCACAGGCTTCGACATCATTTTTTTCTGGGTGGCGCGCATGGTGATGATGACAAAACACATCACCGGAAAAATCCCGTTCAGGGATGTGTATGTACACGGCCTGATCCGCGATGCAGAAGGGCAGAAAATGTCCAAGTCCAAGGGCAACGTGCTCGATCCGATCGATCTGATCGACGGCATCACGCTGGATGATTTGCTCAAAAAACGCACCACCGGTCTGATGAATCCGAAGCAGGCGGAACAGATCGAGAAGCGCACCCGCAAGGAATTCCCCGCAGGCATCCCCGCCTTCGGCACCGATGCGCTGCGCTTCACCTTCGCATCGTTAGCCTCCCCGGGGCGCGACATCAAGTTCGACATGCAGCGCTGCGAAGGCTATCGCAACTTCTGCAACAAGCTGTGGAACGCCACGCGCTTCGTGCTGATGAACTGCGATGACAAGGACGTCGGACTGGACGAATCGCTGCCGCTGGAATATTCCACTGCCGACAAGTGGATGATCAGCCTGCTGCAACAGGCGGAACTGGAAATGGCGCAGCACTTCGCCGACTACCGTTTCGACATGGCTGCGCGCACGGTGTATGAACTGGTGTGGAACACCTATTGCGACTGGTACGTGGAACTGGCCAAGGTGCAACTTCAGGATACAGGAGTCGGGATTCAGAATTCAGAGGCAAGGCAACGTGCCACACGCAGCACGCTGGTGCGCGTCCTGGAAACAATCCTGCGCATGGCTCACCCCATCATCCCGTTCATCACCGAAGAATTGTGGCAATCCGTCGCTCCCCTGGCAGGCAAAACGGGGGAGAGCATCATGCTGCAAGCCTATCCGAAAGCCGATACAGCCAGGATAGATCAAGCCGCCATCACCCAAATCACGCTGTTGCAGGAAATGACCAACGCCTGCCGGCGCCTGCGCAGCGAGATGAATCTCTCGCCTGCCCTCCGTGTGCCGCTGATCGCGACGGGGGATGCCGCCACGCTCGCGGCCCTCGCCCCCTACATCAGCAGCCTCGCCAAACTCAGTGAGGTGCAGATCGCAGCCGAACTGCCTTCCGATGAGGCAGCTGTGGCCATCGTAGGCGCCTACCGACTGATGCTCAAAGTCGAGATCGATGTCCCGGCAGAGCGCGAAAGACTGGACAAGGAGATTGCACGCATCATCGGTGAAGTTGCCAAGACGGAAGGCAAGCTGGGCAACGAGAGCTTCGTCGCACGGGCGCCGGCAGCGGTGGTTGAACAAGAGAAAAAACGCATGAGCGATTTCAGCGCTACGCTGGTGCAACTGCAAGCGCAACGCGTCAAGCTGGGCTAACCTGCATAGTCATTCCCCGACAAATCCAATCGGGGGCTGGCGGCAGTACTTTTTATCTGCGGCGCAGATAGAAAGTAAATTCGCCGTGCTGCTCGCTTGATGAAAGCAACTCGTTACCGGTCTGACGGCAGAACACGGCAAAGTCTTTCGGTGATTCCTTGTCCGTTGCGATCACTTTTAGCACCTGACCGCTCGACAATTGCGACAACGATTTTTTGGTGCGCAGGATAGGCAATGGGCAGGCCAACTGACGCGCATCCAGCTCGCTGTCGAAGTCCATCATGAAACAGGCAAATCCGCGTGAGCCCACGCGGTAATGCCGCCTTGCAGGTTGTACACATCGGAAAAACCATTGGCAACTGCGAAGGCTGCTGCCTGCGCCGAACGTCCGCCCATCTGGCAGTAAAAAACCGTCGCAGCCCCCTTGTCCAGCTCGTTCAGCCGCAGAGGCAACAAGTGCAGCGGCAAGGCCATACCCTGCGGAATTTTTCCATGCGATATTTCCGCATCCGTGCGAACATCGATCAGCTTTAAATTATCCTGCTGCAAAATCTTCACCAATTCGGCGACTGTTATATTTTTGAAATCGGCCACGTGTGTATTCCTGTTCATTTTCCGGTGGCGAATTCTGCGCAATTTTGCAAGCAAAGTCCAGTAAAAATCAGGATTCAGGATCAAGGACTGAGCAAAACCTGCTGCGCATTTTCCACTCAATCCTTAATCGCCGCGCCCTGATCCTGATAAGATATCGACCATGAAAATATTGCCGCTGCTTCTACTGCTGATCTTTTCCCCCTGCACCCTGGGTGACGGCTTGCCGGACCTGGGCGATGTGTCGCAGGCTACGCTCAACCCGATGCAGGAACGGCAGATCGGTCAGCAGAGCATGATGCAGATCAAGGCCAGCAAACAATTTCTCAATGACCCTGAAATCAACGACTATCTCAATCAGATCGGCAACCGGCTGGTCCAGTTTTCCAATGAACCATCGCTCGATTTTGAATTCTTTGCGATGAATGATTACAGCGTCAACGCCTTTGCCCTGCCGGGCGGATTTGTCGGCGTCAATGCCGGCCTGCTGCTCATCACGGAAAACGAATCGGAACTGGCCTCCGTGCTGAGCCATGAAATCTCACACGTCACCCAGCACCACCTGGCGCGCATGGTGTCCGCCCAGAAAGGCGACACGATGGCTTCCATGGCTGCAATTGCCCTCGCGATACTCGCCGCGCGCAGCAACCCGGATGCATCGTCAGCCGCTATGGCCGGCGTACAGGCGCACGCCATACAAAAACAGCTTGATTTCACCCGTGCTCATGAAAAGGAAGCGGATCGTCTCGGTCTGGAACTGATGCAAAAGGCCGGTTTCGACACCCACGCCATGCCGGAATTTCTGGGCCGACTGCAACGGGCGACCCGACTGATCGATGGCAATGCGCCCAACTATCTGCGCACCCACCCTATCACCAGCGATCGTATCGCCGACATTGAAAACCGGGTGAGCAAGCAGCCTTACCGTTTGCTGCCCGACAGCCTCGACTTCGATCTGGTGCGCACCAAACTCATCGGTGCGCAGAAAACGGCCAGTGACGCCGTCAGCTACTTCACGGATGCGCTGACTACTCACAGACACGGCAACCCGATTGCGCAACAATATGGGCTGGTGCGAGCCCTGCTGCGCAACAACCAGCTCGATCGCGCCAGAACGGAGCTGGCCGTGTTGCTGAAACAGGCGGCCAACACACCGTCAGCACAGAATAATGCCATGCTGACAGCACTGGAAGGAGAAGTGAAACGCGCCGCGAATGACCCCGATACGCTCAGCTTTTATCGTGTTGCCGTGCAGAACTTCCCTCAGCATCGCGCCCTGATTTACGATTACGTCGACCTGCTATTGAATAACAAGCAGGCGGAAACCGCCGTCAAACTGCTGACGGATCAAATCACCCGCCATCCCACAGATACCACGCTCTACGACCTGCAAGCGCGCAGCTACCACCAGCTTCACAGACCGCTCGAACAACACCAGGCGCAGGCCTACAGCTTTGCCTGGCAAGGCGATCTGCATGATGCAATACAGCAACTGGAACTTGCCAAACGGGCGGGAGGAAATTTTTATCAGCTCTCCATCATCGAGTCCGACTTGCACGAACTGCGCGACATGCAGAATGAGCAAGTCAAAAAATAGACTGTGTCTGAGCTGCGCATGGATATAAAGCCGCAACGCCCGGATTGCAACCTCTGCACGCACTTCTTCATTACCCACGAGGCGCATTTCAGATATGGCTGCCGTGCGCTAGACTTCAAAAGCAAAAGGCTGCCGATTCTTGATGTGATCGATGCGTCAGGAGAGCCCTGCCACTTCTTCCGGAAAAAGAACCTGCAAGTGAAACGTGACAAATAATCAGCACTACAGCGCGTAATGGACAAAATTTCAACGGCTGGTTTCAGGCGTGCAATAATCCAGTATGAAAGTCAGGAACGTGCCAATTGCAGTCCGTCGAGGTTTAATATATGTAGCAAGAAAGTAGTCGTTCGTGATCGACAACTGGTTTTAATTCCAGAGCTCCAGTTAAAATAGCTCTGGTGTGAATCATTAACTGTCAGCGCCACTTCTGTGGCTGCTGGCAAACTAGCTCAGAAGTAGCTCAGGTACATATTGAAGTGCAAGTTGCAATCTCGCTTGGGTTGGACATTTTCATCTCCGTTGTTTACGCAGCTTTAACCGTTATGGAGATAGTTATGAATAACTTAAACGCCGTTGTTTATAGTTTTGTGGCATGTGTTTGGTGCGGAATAGCGTTGCTGCGGAGCCTGGTGGAAATTCCAACCCAAATGAGAGAAGAACTTGCATTGACAGTATTGCCTGCTGAGAGTGAACGCTGAAGGTTCGATTCCTTCTCTCCGCACCAGACAACCGCTTCAATCAGTCCCAACAAGTATCATAAACACCATAAATTCAATATAACTTAATTTGGACTCGAATATGGATAAGAGATTTATCATAAGTTTCATTTTGATTGGATTGTTTGTTACAGGGCTATGTTTTGCAGGGGTAAATGATGATCGGACTGTGGACGACGATCTAGGCGTATCGGCGTTATCACCTAAAAGCAAACCTAAGAAGCATTACTGGTCTTTTATGGCGCAAAATGACAATTATTGTTATCGACGTTCAGTTAGTAAGGAAGATCGGGAAAATGGTATTGTTTCTAACACAATGCTATGTTTTTATTACAGAGGAAATATAAACAACACATATACGTTTTTCTTAACTCAAGGGCAAAGTGTGATTTCGCTGACCTGCCATGAGCCATGTAATTACATGCAAAACAACAACGCCAATGGCGTCGAGGCAATCCCAGTTGATAAGGGGTCTGTACTTTGGGGGCTGGTTCAAGATGCGCGCAATGGGGCACTTGTAGTTCCATATTCCCGATGGAATAGTCCAGACACAGTGCGAGAAATTCAGAATAGTGAAGAAGACTCCAAACTGCCGCCTAAATTTGTCGAAATCGGCACCTTTACCGCGAATCTGATGCATGAAGAAGGCGACCGCTATCTGCAGGTTGGCATATCGCTCAAGCTGAGCAAGCCGGAGCTGGAAGAAAAAGTTAAGGCCGTTACGCCTGAAATTAATAATATAATCAATATATTGCTTCAAAGCAAATACCCTTCTCAACTCTCAACCGTAGCGGGCAAACAAAAACTCGCCAGCGAAATAAAGGAGCAAATTGAATTTGTGCTGGGGCTTAGAAAATCCGCGCCTGCAATTCACTCCGTACCGCCTGACAGCGAAGCGGCCGCATCTGCAACACCTGCTGCGTCAACCGCTACGGTACCTGGCAAGAAGGGAATAGCAGCCGTGTTATTTACCTCTTTCATTATTCAATAGAAAAATGAGCGATTTTCTCTCACAAGACGAAGTTGACTCCCTGCTCAAGGGAGTGAATGGCGAAAGTCGGCGCGTTAGCCCACGGGCATAACGGAGCAAGGACAATGATTTCGGACGGATAAGCGTAATCATGAAACTTTCCCTTATTGTGGGAACAATTACTGAATGGAGATTATGTTTATGATATCTAATGCCACTGGAGACGGAAAAGCGCTTAGATTCAACGGAAGTGTGCTCCTAGTAGCTGCAAGTCAGCGAAAAGCCGTGGAAGATGTACTGAAAAGTTGTGGTTGCGAAGGCAAAGGCGACTGGTCAACGGCTGTGTCTGGAGTGGAGCCATACGACTCTAGCGTGGGAAGTGACGTATCAATCTGGTCATTGTCATTTGACCGCAATATAAATGTGGCGGATATTCAGTCTGCACTTGATTTTATAGAATAATCCTGCACTCAAGTGGGGCTGCAAAAAAATCGCGCAGTCTCTTAGTTTACGGTATATTTTGGGGAGGAACAGATGAATATTGATAACCTGAAAGCCGAACTTGCACCTTGGATCAGAGTTGGTACTTGGCACACAGCGCATCCTCTTGATGAGCAACGCTTTCATCGCGCGCTTAAATCGGCATTCGATTCGTTTGGCACCTCAATCGCATGCGCCGATTTCAGGGAAGCGATAACACAGCTTGCGAACGAACTACACTCAGAAATGCTAGCCAGCTATCGAGAGGAGGTTATTGATAAATTTGCGCAGACGGCGGAAAATATTGGCAGTTATCTTCATGACAACTCCATTTAGCGAGTTAGGTTAACCCATCTTTCCGGCGGCAGCTAAATTTAACCGTTGTTCGTTTTGGAATTTATGAAATTTGAACTAACCACTCTTGACGAATACAGCGACGAGTCACTTCTTGCGGAGTTGCGACGTGTCGCCGAATCGCTGCAGGATCAGCGTCTTACTCGTGATCGCTTTGACTCTTTGGGGCGTGTTCACTCCTCAACGCTACACAAACGCTTTGGTTCTTGGACTGAGGCATTGGACAAGGCTGGTATAAGCGAATCAGTTGCGCCACGATCGCGAGTCCTAAGCCGTGATTCCGTTCTTAAAACTCTGCGGGAGTTTGCCGAAAAGAACCCTGGAAATTCGGTCACTGAAAAAGAAATTGCGGAACGATTAGGGTTATATAGGGGGGCAATCACACGACGCTTCGGCAAATGGGAGTCCATTCTTGCAGAAGTTGGTCTTAATCCTGTTCCATTGGGGCGGCGCTACACAGACCAAGAGTGTTTCGAAAACATTCTCACTCTTTGGACACACTACGGCAGACAGCCAAATTTCGGTGAACTAAAGCATTCCCCTTCAATTGTCGGCCCCAAGGCCTATATTCACCGTTGGGGCGGATGGCGGGCAAGTTTAACTGCTTTTGTGACGGAAATAAGTGAATCCTCTGAGTTGCAGACTGAGTCCGTTGAGCCTGTTCAACCCCCTGTCTTTCAGAATGATCATCCGAAATATGCAGAACCTGTTCCTCGTTCAATCAGTCTGGCCTTACGTTATAGAGTTCTCGTACGTGACAAGTTCAGATGCGTAATATGCGGTGCTTCACCAGCTAAAGATGGAACAGTTGAATTACACATAGATCATATTTATCCGTGGTCGCGTGGAGGTCAAAATACAGAGGAGAACTTGCGCACGCTTTGTTTCAAATGCAATCTCGGGAAAGGCGATAAGGTGGAAAATATCCAGCCTGACAGTCAAGATGCACTGCGCGAATAATCTATCAAGCAACGATATTAAAGAAATAGCAGACTTGGCATATCAACTCTAAAATATCTGTGGTCAGAGTAATGTTAATTGACAATATTTTCAGTAAATCGCCACAGTCCGCAACGTCTCGTTTGCTTCCTGTCACAAGTAACGGCTTTCAGAAGTTTCAATTTGCAGGCAAACACCACATTTTCAGTTGGCGCTCTCCACCTGCGTCACAACAGTTTTTGCTTTCACCGGCAGCATCTTGCCCATCCTGGCCCGCTTGGCTAAATGAGCCTGCAAATCCGTCTCCGACAGGCGAATAATTTGCTCGCGGCCTGCTGCTGTCTGGGTTGTGACGACGATCTTTGATTTTCCGGCCACGATGACGCCTGCCAGTTCATCATTATCTTCCAGCCCCATCACGATCAGCCCGCGCCCGCCCGCGGCAAGCCGCTTCATCTCTGCCAGCGGGAATGCCAGCAGACGCCCCGAACGGCTCACCGAAATCACCCATGATTGCTCGGTGGGCGTAAACAGAACGGGAGGGAGGATCAGCTCATCACCCTCGATCGTGATGAACTGCTTGCCGGCCTTGTTGCGCCCTGTCATGTTCGCGATCGTGCAGATAAACCCGTAACTGACCGTCGTTGCCAGCATGACGCTCTGATCAATCGCGCCGCAAATCACATGGGCTATCCTGGCCCCTTGCGCCAGTTCGATCAACGTGGTCAACGGCACACCGTCGCCGCGTCCGCCGGGGAGCTGGCTCACGGGAATACTGCAAACCCTGCCATTGCTGCATATTGCGATGCAATAATCGGTGCTGCGGCACTCGAACACGGATAGCTGCCCGTCCCCTTCCTTGAAGGCGATCCCGGATAGATCCAGTCCATGACCCAAACGCGTGCGCCCCCAATATTTTCTGGAAATAATCACAGTCACCGGCTCATCCACAACCTGCGCGCTCAGCACGGCCCGTTCGGCCTGCTCGATAAGCGTGCGCCTGTCGTCACCATAGGCCTTGATATCGTCCTCGATCTCACGCGCCACGCGCCGGCGCAGCAGGGAATCTGAACCCAGCAGCTTGTTCAGATCCGCACCTTCATCCTGCAAGGCTTTCAGCTCGCGCTCGATCTTGATGCCTTCCATTTTAGCCAGCTGGCGCAGGCGGATTTCCAGAATATCTTCGGCCTGACGGTCAGACAATTCAAACCTGGCGATCAGTGCCGCCTTGGGGTCGCCGGACTCGCGTATCAGCGCAATCACTTCGTCCAGATTGAGGAAGACCGTCATGCGCCCTTCCAGAACATGGATGCGGTCATTGATCTGACTCAGGCGATGTGCGCACCTCTTGTGCACCGTCATGATGCGGAATTGGCCCCATTCGCGGATGATGTCGGTGATGGCTTTTTGTTTTGGCCGGCCATCGATACCGATCATCACCATGTTGATGGCAAGAGAGCTCTCCAGGCTGGTGTGCGCCAACAGGATAGTCATGAGTTCATCGACCGACTGGCGCCCCGATTTAGGCTCGAACACCAGGCGCACCGCCTGATCCTTGTCCGACTCGTCGGCAACCTTATCCAGTACGGACAGAATCAGCTGCTTATTTTGCGCCTGATCCGCCGTCAATGCCTTCTTGTTGATCCTGATCTTCGGGTTGGTCAGCTCTTCGATTTCCTCCATGATCTTCTTGGAGGATGTGCCGTGAGGGAGTTCATACACCGCCACGCGCCATTGTCCGCGCGCCAGTTCCTCGACATTCCAGCGCGCGCGCATCTTCAGCGAGCCTCGCCCGGTCCGGTAGCATTCGCGAATCTCGAACGGCGATGAAATGATCTGAGCGCCGCTGGGCAAATCCGGGCCTGTGATCTGGCCTAACAGCTCGTCGTCGGAGCACTCCGGATTCCTGACACAAAGCGCTGCGGCGCTCCCCACTTCGCGCAGGTTATGCGACGGGATCTCGGTGGCCATGCCGACTGCAATACCGGATGCGCCGTTGAGCAGCACCATCGGCAGGCGTGCCGGCAGCATGGCGGGTTCCTGAAAGTGGCCGTCATAGTTCGGGATCATGTCAACGGTGCCCATGTCCAGTTCGGACAGCAACACGGCGGAGATGGGCGTCAGGCGGGCTTCCGTATAACGCATCGCGGCCGAATTGTCGCCGTCACGCGAACCGAAATTACCCTGGCCGTCGACCAGCGGATAGCGCAAGGAGAAATTCTGCGCCAGTCTCACCATCGCGTCATAAGCGGAGGAATCACCGTGCGGATGGAATTTACCCAGCACCTCACCCACCACGCGCGCCGATTTGACGAACGTGCTGTTGTGCGTCAGTCCCATTTCCCGCATGGCGTACAGAATGCGGCGCTGCACCGGTTTCTGCCCGTCGCAGACATCCGGCAGCGCCCGTCCCTTCACAACCGAGACCGCATATTCCAGATAGGCGCGCTCGGCATACTGGGCAAGCGGCACAAAGTCGCCTTCCGGCAAGGCCGGCAGCGGTAAAAACTGGCGTGAACCCGAGGTAACAGCCAGCACTTCCACATCCGGCGTCTTTTCTGGTTCAGCCGCTTCGAACAACTCATCTTGAATATCAGACATCGCCTGTTACCTCGTTACCGTGAAATTCCAGCCACTCGCGCCGGGAGCCGGATTCCTTTTTTGCCATCAGCATGGTCATGGTTTGTTCCGCCGCCAGGAATGACCCCGCATCCAGTTCAACGCACAGGGCGCGTCGGGTATCGGGGCACATGGTGGTTTCCCACAACTGCAACGGATTCATTTCGCCCAAGCCCTTGAAACGCGAAATACTCCACGAACCTTCGCGCACCTTCTCCTTGCGCATCCGGTCTTCGATTGAGGCTAACTCATCGATGTTCAGGGCATACATCTTGCGCAACGGCTTTTTGCCCTGTGCGGGCACGTCGATGCGGAACAGCGGCGGCTGGGCCAGGTAGATGTTGCCATTCGCTATCAGTTGCGGGAAGTGGCGGAAAAACAGCGTCAGCAGCAGCGTGGCTATATGGGAGCCGTCCACATCCGCATCGGCCATGATGTAGATACTGTGATAACGCAGGCCGGACAGGTCGGCATTGTCATCCATGCCGTGCGGATCCACGCCGATCGCAACCGCAATGTCATGCACCTCGGCGTTGGAAAACAGCCTGTCCCGGTCGACTTCAAAGGTGTTGAGCACCTTGCCGCGCAAGGGCAGGATGGCCTGAAACTCCTTGTTGCGTCCCTGCTTGGCTGACCCGCCTGCCGAGTCGCCCTCGACCAGAAAAAGCTCGTTGCGCGCGGGGTTGAATTCCGCCGCATCGGTCAGCTTTCCGGGAAGCACAGCCACCGATGATCCCTTTTTCTTCTCGATCTTCTGGGTTGACTTCATCCGGCTTTGCGCCTGGCGGATGGAAATCTCGGCTATTTTTTTACCATACTCGATGTGCTCGTTGAGCCACAGCAACAGCGGGTCGCTGACCATGCCGGAAACCAGCTTCAGGGCATTGCGCGACACCAGTTTTTCCTTGGTTTGCCCCTGAAATGAGGGGTCAAGCAGCTTGGCGGACAGCACAAAACTCACGCGACAGAACACGTCGTCAGAGGCGAGCTTGACCCCTTTTGGCAGCATGCCGTGCAGATCGATGAAGCTTTTTACCGCGTTGTAAATGCCGTCGCGCAAACCGGAGTCGTGCGTGCCGCCCGACCAGGTCGGAATCAAATTGACATAGGATTCACGGGTAATCGCCCCCTCCTCCGCCCAGGCGAATGCCCAGGCCGCCCCCTCGCCCTCGACAAAACTGTCGTCTCCCCCTTTGGCAATGTATCGCTCGCCGGTAAAAATCGGCGCTGCCAGTTCCTGATCGGTTAGCGCCTCGGCAAGATAGCCGCGCAATCCGTCAGGATAGGACCACGATTTGGTCTCGTCCGATTTTTCTATGTATAAGGTGATCGTCACGCCGGGCAGCAATACGGCCTTGGCGCGCAGCGCGCGCTCCAGTTGCGCCAGATTGACAGCGGGACTGTCGAAATAGCGGGTATCGGGCCACGCCCGTACGATCGTGCCGGTCCGGCGCCTGGCACACGCAGCAACCCGGGTTAACGGGCTGACCGCAATACCGTTTTCAAAGCGCAGATGATGTTCGCCGCCTTCCCGGTACACCGTAATTTCAACGGCAGTCGACAGCGCATTGGTAACGGCCACACCGACACCGTGCAAGCCGCCTGCGAACCTGTATGCGCCACCGGATTCCTTGTCGAACTTGCCGCCCGAGTGCAGCACGGTAAAGGCGACCTCGACGACGGATACGCCTTCCTCCGGATGGATTCCGACCGGGATGCCACGGCCTTCATCCTCAACGGATACCGAGCCATCGGCATGCGCCGTGACGATTATGTTCTTTGAGTAACCGGCCAGCGCTTCATCGCAGGCATTGTCCACCACTTCGGTAATAATGTGATTCGGATTATCCAGCGTCGTGTACATCCCCGGGCGCTGACGCACGGGTTCCAGGCCGCGCAAAACCTTGAATGACGACTCGTCATACGTTGAACTCACTTACACCTCCACGTTTTTGGGGGAACCACAAGGATTCATGAAAAGCCGCCAATGACTGCGCCGACTATCCAAAATTGATAAAACAAGGGACTGGCGCACGGCCAATCCCGGATTGACGGATCTTGCACAGAATCAAAACGCTCCGCGCCACGCCCATCAGTGCATGGTCACTTTTGGCAATACGCTGGCCGCGAGATTTGCATTGCCTTTGAGCAGGCCCACCTCATCGCTGAGTATGTGTGCGGCTTCGTCAAGCAATACATCCTTGGCGTTTTTTCTGGCTTTTTCGATTGCCAGGTCAGTGTTGAGATTGCGTTCATTGGACTGCAACCCGTCGTCTTCCAGGGCTGCGCTCAGGACTGCATCTGATGCAGTGGCGCTTTTATCGGCTTCTCTGGATTTTTCACGCAATTTTATCCGTGCCTCTTGCGCTGAACGCTCTTTGCTGCGCTCGGCTTCATTGAGCGAGATCAGATTTTTCTTGCGCTGAGCGTCAAACTCGGCAATATCTTCACGCAAGTACTGAAAATCCTTGTCGCGGGCCACGCGCATGTCGTGGCTCACGACCAACATGGGCAAGATGCCTGCCAAATCACCGGCAGGCCGATAGTCAGCCGCCTTAATCTGCGTCCAGGGCAAGGCGTTGCCGTAGCTGGACTCACCGAAATCCTCCACATCACTCATCATCGGCAAACTGATATCCGGCGTCACGCCGCGCAGCTGCGTGGTACCGCCATTGATGCGGAAAAACTGGGCGATGGTCATCTTGAGTTCGCCATATTTTGGCTTTTCATTTTTCACGAGTCGATCCAGATTTATCACGGACTGCACAGTACCCTTGCCAAAGCTGGTCGCACCGATCACAACGCCGCGGCCATAATCCTGTATCGCTGCGGCAAAAATTTCGGATGCCGAGGCCGATCCGTGATTGATAAGCACGCCCAGCGGCCCGTTCCAGGCAACACCTTCATCGGTGTCACTCTCAACGGTTACGTTACCTTTTGAATCGCGTTGCTGCACGACCGGACCTTTGCCTATAAACAGGCCTGTCAGCTCAACCGCCTCATCCAGTGAACCACCGCCATTGTTACGCAGATCCATCAGCACGCTATCAACTTTGTCTTTTTTGAATTCCTCCAGCAGGCGTGCGACATCGCGCGTCGCGCTTTTGAAATTCTTGTCGCCCTTCTGACGTGCAGCAAAATCCTGATAGAACCCGGGCAAGGAAATCACGCCGATGCGTCGTGTTGCATTCCCGTCCCGCACCTCGATAATTGATTTTTTAGCGGCCTGCTTATCCAGACTGATTTTCTTTCGCACCAGTGAAATCAGCTTGTGTTTACCGTCCAGGCCGGCTTCCGCAGGCAGTACATCAAGGCGCACCACGGTATCCTCGGCGCCCCTGATCTGCGCCACCGTGTCGTCGATGCGCCAGCCCATCACGTCTGTAACCGGCGCATCCCGACCTTGCCCCACGCCCACGATGCGATCCCCTGCTTTCAATTTTCCCGACAAGGCAGCAGGCCCGCCCGGCACCAGTTCCCTGATTGTGGTGTACTCATCCTTGTCCTGAAGCACGGCGCCAATGCCGACAAGCGACAGTTTCATCGAAATATTGAAATCCTCGGACGCACGTATGCCCAGATAATTTGAATGCGGATCGATCGCCATCGCATAGGCATTCATGAAATCCTGAAATACATCGTCGCTTTTGACCTTGGATATGCTGTTCAGGGAATTGTCGTAGCGTTTGCCCAGCGTCTCGCCTATGCTTTTATCATCCATGCCAGCCAGCTTGAGACGCAGCCAGTCGTTTTTAACGCGCCGGCGCCACAGGTCATTCATCTCCGCTTCAGATTTTGCCCAGGGCGCATTTTTCCGGGTGTATTGATAGCTTTCCTTCTTGCCGAAATCAAAACCTTTTTTCAGCAGGCTGCGCGCATATGTGACGCGCTCGGTAATGCGCTGCTGATAAAGATTGAACATGGCGAAAGGAATACTCAGGTCTTGCTTGATGATGGCATCATCAAGCTTCGTTCGCGCATCTGCAAACCTGTCGATATCGGCCTGCAGGAAGAAAATCTTTTCGCCATCCAGCTCTTTCAGATAGTTGTCGAATATTTTCGACGACAATGCATCGTCAAGCGGTATGCGTTTGTAATGGTATCGGGTCAGGACTTCAGCGGACAAAAGCGCTGCCTGTGTCTGCTGATGCAGCGGCATGAGCTCTTTATCAGCCTGCGCTGTATTGAGCGTAACCAGCGTAAACGCCAGCAAAATCCACAGTAATTTATTTTTCATTTATCTTCCTCAAAGTCGGCTGGCATTATATATCCCTAACTATTTTCAGCGTACCTCTATAACCCCGAATTCCGACACGCAGTCCATTTTACGGGTCCAGGCGGTTAGCCTGAAAAGTCTGGCAATCGGGGAACGCGCCCTTTAAAAGCACCTGCAACACTAGCTGCCAGTTATCATCATCGTTACCGTATAGATCAGCAGTCCGAACAGCCCGCCGACCAGCGTGCCATTGATGCGGATGTACTGCAAGTCACGCCCCAGATAAAGCTCAAGCTGGTTGACCATATATTTGTCGTCCCAGTTGCCAAATTCCTCCCGAATCAAGTCCCCGACCTGGCCCTTGTTGGCATCAGCTACCCTGATCAGCGCAGCCTGAATCTGATCATTGAGCCAGGCGCGAAGTTCCTCGTCGCCGGCAAGATACAACTCCAGTTCACCCACCATGCTTTCAACTTTGCCGGCGATCACGGACTCGGGATGCGACAGATCAAGCACCACCCAGTCGCGGAACTGGCTCCACAACGATTCAATCTGATGACCGAACTCGGGGTGATTAAGCCAGGCATTTTTCTGATTTGTCACCCATTCCTGCAATTCGGTGTCCTGCTGCAGGCGGGATACGTAGTTGCGCACTTGTTCGTCGAATTCAAGATACAGGCCATTGGTTTCATCATCAGCCGCCGCGCGCAGCTTGTTGACGACAGCCGAGCGGATGGTCGGGACGAAAGGCTCAATCATGCTTTGCACAAAGGAATTATCGCTCCAGCCCTTGATGAAGGCCGAAATTTTTTCCGTATTATCGGGGTTCTCTACATAGTCGGCAAAGCGATTCAGTCCGCCGTGCAATATTTTCCGGTGCCGCTGATTCCGCGTGACCAGCTCAAGACCGTTTGCCATAAATACCGAAAGATCGATCTTTTGCAGCTTGTTGCGGGCAGCCTGGGCAATAAAATCGTGGATACGCCTGTCATCCAGCGCCCTCACGCCATATCCGATGGCTTTGTTGAGGTACGCCGCAACTTTTTCCCGATTACCAGGCAGCCACTGCGACAAATGCCGGGCGGCGTCAAAACGTTTGAGCCGCTCGGCGATAACTTCCGCGCTCAAAAATTGCACCACCACAAAATCGGCCAGACTGTTTGCGATACTGCGCTTGTTCCGGGTAATGATGGCCGTGTGGGGAATCGGCACCCCCAGCGGGTGTCGAAACAGAGCCACCACCGCAAACCAGTCCGCCAGCGCTCCTATCATCGCAGCTTCCGCAAAAGCCGCCAGATAGCCCCACGCCAATGCCCTGCCGAGAACATACAGACAGGCGGCAAACGCCAGCAAACCTGCGGCAATCCATTTCATCCTGGCGAGGTCACGTTGCCTGAGCATGTTTTCAGCCTGAATGGCGCGTCCTGCAATATCGGTCATGATTTATCCCTGGTGCGTGTCGTTAGCGAAGCTTCTTCACGCGCAAGCGTATCGCAACTTCCCGTCTTGCGCCATTGAACGTAGCATTAATTTCCTGTGTTCGGGTACCATTAGTGCATTGTGTGACTTTACCGAATCGCACAACATGCACAGATACAGATACATATTAATTAAAATCAATCACTTAAAACATTATTAACATACTAAATACACTATGCGCTACTGGCTGATGAAATCCGAACCCGCCGACGTCAGCATTGACGATCTTGCCGCTTTCCCCGATCAAAGCGTGGCCTGGTATGGCGTGCGCAACTATCAGGCGCGCAATTTCATGCGCGACCAGATGACGGTAGGTGACGGCGTGCTGTTTTACCATTCCAATTGCAAAGTGCCCGGCATCGCCGGGATCGCACGGGTGTCCAGCACGGCCTATCCCGATGCGAAACAGTTCGACAAGAGCAGCAAATACTTCGATGAGAAGGCCACACAGGAACAACCGCGCTGGTTCAATGTGGATGTGCAGCTGGTCAGGAAAATCGCGCTGATTCCATTGAGTGAGTTGCGTCTGCACCCTGAACTTGCGCGTATGCGCACACTGCAACAGGGCAACCGCCTGTCCATCACGCCGCTGGCCCCTGCCGAGTGGAAATATATCACCACAATACTGGTTCACGACTGATGGGCGCAACCGGCTTGCATAAACTGTGCGTCGTACAGCCCTTATCCGCAAACATGTTCAAGGCAATGTGCTGACACAGATGGTTTCCATCCATACAAAAGATTCGCAAAATATCCAGGATACCGTGTCCTGGCTTGCCGCCTTGTCGCCCGCCTTCGCCCCTGCTGAGATCGATGTAATTCGGCGCGCCTGCGAACTGACTGAGGCGCTCTATGCCGGAAAAGCCGAACTGACCGGAACGCCATTGCTGCAACATGCGCTGGGCACCGCGACTATTTTGCTCGGCATGAACATGGATTACGAGGCGATAGCCGCGACCATTCTGCATGCTGTACCGGAATATCTGGACAACTGGGACGAGGTAATTGAAACTGATTTCGGCAAAAATATAAAAGGTCTGGTGGAAGGCATTTCCCGCCTGGAGCAAATCCAGCATCTGGACACAACGCGGCAACATCGCGAGCAGCAAAAGGGGGAGCATGCCCTGCAAATCGAAAGTCTGCGCAAGATGTTGCTGGCGATGGTGCAGGACATCCGCGTCGTGCTGATCAAGCTGGCCGAGCGTACCCATACCCTCCGCTGCCTGTCAGGGGCCAGCGCGGAACAGCAAAGACTGATCGCAGCGCAGACGCATAACCTGTTCGCCCCGCTGGCAAACCGTCTCGGCGTCTGGCAAATCAAATGGGAGCTGGAAGACTTGTCCGTGCGCTACCTGGAGCCCGAACTCTACAAGAAAATTGCCCGGTTGCTGGATGAGCGCCGCATCGACCGCGAACGCTATATCAGCGATGTGGTGTCACAATTAAAGCAGGCCCTGGTTAAAGCCGGCATCAAGGCCGACGTGACCGGCCGCCCCAAACACATCTACAGCATCATCAACAAGATGAAACGCAAACATCTTGCGTTTGACGAGTTATACGACGTAAGGGCCGTGCGGATTCTGGTTGATGATGTGGAAAGCTGTTATGCGGCGCTGAGCCTGGTGCAGGATTTGTGGCAGCCGATTGCCAGCGAGTTCGACGATTACATCGCCCATCCCAAGAGCAACAATTACCGCTCGCTGCATACGGCTGTCACAGATCAGCGCGGCCAGCCTTTCGAGGTGCAGATCCGCACCCATGAAATGCATCAGTATTCCGAACTGGGGGTCGCAGCACACTGGCGCTACAAGGAAGGCGGGAAATCCGACGCCAGGCTCGATGAAAAAATCATCTGGTTGCGCCAGATACTGGAATGGAAAGAAGATATCTCCGAGACAGGCGATTTGCAGGAACAATTCAGGAATGACTTGTTCCAGGATCAGGTCTACGTGCTCACACCGCAAGGACGCGTCATCGCCTTGACCAAAGGCGCCACCCCGGTGGATTTTGCCTACAGCCTGCATACCGATCTGGGACACCGCACACGCGGTGCA
Source organism: Gallionella sp. UBA4121 (assembly GCA_002381565.1). Classification (GTDB taxonomy): domain Bacteria; phylum Pseudomonadota; class Gammaproteobacteria; order Burkholderiales; family Gallionellaceae; genus Gallionella. The sequence continues at coordinate 13,328 of DFWZ01000006.1, read as the reverse complement.
AAAGTGGACGGCAGTATCGTCCCGCTCAATTACCCGTTACAGAACGGTCAGCGCGTAGAAATCCTCACCACCAAGCTGGGTGGGCCCAGCCGCGACTGGCTCAACCCGACGCTGGGCTTTTTGCAAGGTGCGCGCGCACGCGCCAAGGTTCGCGCCTGGTTCAAAGCCCAGAATTACGATGAGAGCGTAGCCCAGGGTCGCGTGCAACTGGATCGGGAACTGCACCGACATGGCGTCACATCGGTCAATCAGGAAAAGCTCGCGCAACGACTGCATTTCAATAAGCTGGATGATTTGCTGGCGGCCATCGGACGCAATGAAATCACGCTGCGGCGCATTGCCATAGCCCTTCAGGAAGAGTTGCCGAACAAGCTAATCGCCATCATAAAACCCGTTTTCAGGCCGGCCGCAGAACACAGCAGTTCTACCGGCATTTTGATCGAAGGCGTGGGCAACCTGATGACCCGGACGGCCAGATGCTGCAATCCGAAACCGCCTGATAACATCACCGCGTACGTTACCCGCGACCGTGGCATTACCATACACCGGCAGGACTGCGCGCACGTTCTGCGCATGGCAAGGCAAGACCGTCTGCTTGAAGCCAGGTGGAGCGAATAGCCAGAGCACATGTGCATCAAGCTGACATCCGCTCGATATCGGTTCAGGGCAATATTTGATAAGGCTCCATCGTGACCGATTCAATTTTGTCGCCCGTCAATATCAGTCGGCCTTCAAGTCGGGTGTTGCCGGTCTCACTGAATTCGAAACGATAGGTGCGGCGCAATACACGGCGCCCGGACGGGTCACGTCCCAGCGCAAGCCCGACATTGGCGACCGTGTCATCGAGAAATTGCACATTCGCCTCGCTGCAGGCCTGTTTTCCCATATTCCGTGCGACCTCAAGCGCACGCATACTGTCGAACCAGAACCATAGCAGCGCGACTAACAGCAGCAACAAAATTATCGCATCCATCACCCGAGAGGCAGATCAAGTCTTGCGTCGGCGTACCGGCAGAGGCTTGCGCCGCCCCGGCCGCTTGCTGTCGAGTTCAGCCGGTTTGGGTTTAGGCACAAACAGGTTTCTGCCCGGCGAGCTTTTGGCCGTCTGGTGTGCCAGAACGGCCTCAGCCAGTTGTTCCACTGTGACCAGGATGGGTGCGTGTTCGCCCGCGGGGTTGTAGGCGGCGAGATTATCCTTGATGCCGAAGACGCGCTCATGAGCATCGGCCCTCTTCTGACCCGTCATGAGTTTCTGCGCATCCAGCGTCAGCGCATAGCCGCCCCCGACCTCGCAGATCAGGCCGTGTGCGGAGAGCCGATGAAACGCCTCTGCCAGATCCAGCTCGGAACAAACCGCGCCCTGAATCAGATCGCCTGCAGCGATGATCTCGACAAGTTCAGCCGGTCGCCTCTTCGAGGCTAAGGATATGGCAAGTAAAAGGAGGGCATCAACATCGTAGACTGGGAACATAAGAATCTTTCAATAAACTACAGAATAAAAGCCGACAGACCAGGGGCATCAAACGCGCAGTGGTGTCGCGACAAGTACGGCTCAAAACCAAATATGGCGATGAGTAGGATTAGTAAATAATAATCACTGTCACAGGCCAGATACAACACGAAATTGCAGCTAACCTCCCAGATAGGCTCGTTGCACGGCATCGCTGCCCAGCAGCTCGCCGGATTCTCCCGACAGGGTAATCGCACCGCCCTCCATCACATAGCCCCGCCCGGCTACTTGCAAGGCGAGCCGGGCATTTTGCTCGACCAGCAGTATACTCATCCCCTGGGCCGCCACATCGCTGATGGTTTCAAAAATCTTTTTCACCATCAAGGGCGCCAGACCCATGCTGGGCTCGTCCAGCATCAACAGGCGCGGACGGCTCATCAGGGCGCGCGCCATCGCGAGCATCTGTTGTTCGCCGCCGGACAGCGTGCCCGCCAGTTGACTGCGTCGTTCGACGAGACGCGGGAACAGGGCGTACATGCGCGCCAGATCGTCGTTGATTTCGGCCTGATCACAGCGACTATAAGCACCCATCAGCAGGTTTTCCGCGACGGAGAGACGGGCGAATACGCCGCGCCCTTCAGGCACCAGCGCAATACCCATCGCCACGCGCTGGTGAGCGACCACGTTTGCCAGATTTTTCCCGTCGAAAATCACTTGTCCGGCGGCCGGGGGGAGCAGGCCCGCCAGGGTTTTCAGCGTGGTGGTCTTGCCCGCACCATTGCTGCCGATCAGCGCAATCAGTTCACCGGGTGCTATGTGCAAATCGATACCTTTGACCGCATGTATGCCGCTGTAGGCCACCTGCAAATCGCGCACTTCCAATAAAGGACAATCGATAATAGAAGTTTTTTCACCCCCACCCCAGCCCTCCCCCTTCAATGGTGAGGGAGTAAGTTTTTCACTCATCGTCCGCTCCCAGATAGGCGGCGATTACGGCGGGGTTGCTGCGTACTTCTTCAGGCACACCTTCTGCAATCTTGCGGCCATAATCGAGCACAGCCACGCGGTCGCACAGCCCCATGATCAGCTTCACGTCGTGCTCGATCAGCAGCACGGTGATGCCCGTCGCGCGTATATCCTGCAACAGCACCTTTAAACTCTCTGTTTCTGTGGCATTCATCCCGGCGGCAGGCTCATCGAGCGCGAGCAACAACGGCTCGGTGGCCAGCGCGCGCGCGATTTCCAGACGCCGCTGTTCGCCATAGGAAAGATTTTTTGCCAGCGTATGGCCCGGTTTCCCGATGCCGACGTAGCGCAGCAATTCGTGCGCCCTCTCCTGGCAGAATTTTTCCTCGAGCCGTGCAGCCTTATTGCGCAGCAATGCGCCAAACACGCCCGCACGGGTGCGAACATGACGACCTATCATCACATTTTCCAGCGCGGTGAGATTGGCAAACAGGCGGATATTCTGGAAAGTACGCGCGATGCCCGCCTCTGCCAGCACGTGAGGCGCGCCCTTTTGATAGCTGCGTCCGTTGAAGTGAAATTCGCCTGAATTAGGCTGATACAAGCCGGTGATGACGTTGAACAGCGTGGTCTTGCCCGCGCCATTCGGGCCGATCAGTCCATAGATTTCGCCGCGCCCGATGTGCAAAGACACATCGTTTAGCGCATGCAAACCGCCAAACTGTTTGCCTATATTTGAGAGTTCCAGAAGTGGGACAACGTTAGTCATTTGAACACCCGCGGCCTGTCCTGAGCTTGTCGAAGGATCATAGTGTCTCCGCCTCATCGGACGCCAGTTCGCGGCGACGCACAGGGGATGGCCACAAACCTGCCGGACGATACAGCATCACCACGATCAGTGCGATGCCAAACAGCAACATGCGCAGACTCTCAGGGTCGATGATGACTTTACCGAACATCGCCTGCTGCAAGGGCACCACGCTGTGACGCAGCATTTCCGGCAACAGGGCCAGCATCAGCCCGCCCAGGATCACCCCGTAAATGTGCCCCATTCCGCCCAGCACCACCATGCACAGCACCATGATGGATTCCATCAGGCTGAAACTTTCGGGGCTGACGAATCCCTGAAATCCCGCGAACAAGGTGCCTGACACGCCGCCGAACGCAGCGCCCATGGCGAACGCCAGCAGCTTGAGGTTGCGGGTGTTGATGCCCATCGCCGAGGCTGCAATCTCGTCTTCGCGTATCGCCATCCAGGCACGACCGATACGCGATTTTTCCAGCCTGTATGAAACCCACGCCACCAGCGCGGCAAAACCTAAAAACAGGTAAAAATACAGGTGCACCGAGGGCAACTCAATACCGAACAGTTTCTGCGTTGCATTGAGCGACACGCCTGCGATGCTGACAGGATCAATCCGGCTGATGCCTTGCGGGCCGTTGGTCAGATTGACCGGCGCGTTCAGATTGTTCATGAAGATGCGGATGATTTCGCCGAAGCCCAAGGTAACAATGGCCAGATAATCACCTCTTAAGCGCAGTGTCGGAAAACCCAGCAGCACGCCTAAGCCGCCCGCCAGCCCCGCCGCCAGCGGCAACACGATCCAGAATGACAGATGCAGACCGTCAGGAAACAGCAATGGAAAGGCAATCGCCAGATGCGGCGATCCGGTCAGCGCATAGCAGTATGCGCCCACCGCGAAGAAAGCGATGTAACCCAGATCCAGCAGCCCCGCGTACCCCACCACGATGTTCAATCCCAGAGCCAGCATGATGTAGAGCATCGCAAAATCCACGATGCGCACCCAGCCGCGTCCGAGCAGCGCATCGGTGACGAAGGGCAACAACAGCAAACCGCCCAGCGCCAGGCAGAACATCAGGTTTCGCCTGGAGAATTTAAAGGTTTTCACGCCCGCTCCGCCAGACGTTCACCGAGCAAACCCGCTGGCCTGAACACCAGCACCGCGATCAGCACGAAGAAAGCAAACACATCCTGATACTGGCTGCCCATGAATCCGTAGGTGATGTCGCCGATATAGCCGGCTCCCAGGCTCTCGATCAGGCCCAGCAACAACCCGCCCAGCATCGCGCCGCGCAGGTTGCCTATCCCGCCCAGCACCGCAGCGGTAAATGCCTTGAGCCCCAGCAGAAAACCCATGTAGTAATGCGCAAGGCCATAGTTGGCACTGACCATTAAACCCGCCACGGCCGCCAGTGCTGAACCTATCATGAAGGTTGTCGAGATCACGCGATTGACATCCACCCCCATCAGTTGTGCGGCGTGCTGGTTTTCGGCCACCGCGCGCATCGCGCGTCCCAGACGGGTGCGATGTACCACCACCATCAGGCCCGCCATTAAGCTTAGCGCCGTGATGACGATGATGATCTGGATGTCATTGATAATCGCGCCGCCTATCTGGTGCGGGTGATTGATGATCAATTGCGGGAAAGCGTGATACTCGCGCCCCCAGATCATCATGGCAAGATTTTGCAGCACGATGGATACGCCGATCGCCGTGATCAGCGGCGCCAGTCTGGGCGCGTGACGCAGGGGCCGGTAGGCGATGCGTTCGATGCCAAAACCCAGCAGCATGCATCCTGCCATCGCCAGCACCAGGCTGACGGGCAGCGCCAGCAACGGCGACAAACCCCAACCGATCATGGCAGTCAGTGCGGAGAGTGCGAGCATCGCGCCTGCCATCACTACTTCGCCGTGTGCGAAATTGATCAGGCCAAGGATGCCGTACACCATGGTGTAGCCCAGCGCCACCAGCGCGTACACACTGCCCTGCACCAGACCGTTGATGATTTGCTGTAAGAATATTTCCATTTACTGGTGCTGCTCAATCCACTCGTGCGGATACAGAGCTCATTGCGCCGCGCCGACAGTTGCCATCGCCTGCCATTTACCTTGCTGCACCTGATACAGCGTCACAGCCCCGCCCTTGAGATCGCCCTTCGCATCGAACTGGATGTTGGCGGTGATGCCATCAAAAGAAATACTGGCAAGTGCGGGGAGATATTTGGCAGGTTCGGTGGAGCCTGCCTTTTGCATCGCCGCTATCATCACATTCACAGCGTCATAGCAATAAGCTGCATACAACTGGATAGGCTGGTAACGGGCTTCGAAACGCGCAGCAAAATCCTTGCCGCCGGGCATTTTATCCAGGGGCACGCCGGGCAACGAGGCGTAAGCACCTTCCGCCGCATCGCCTGCCAGCTTGAGGAATTCCGGGGTATAACCGCCATCGCCCATCATGAGCTTGACATTGAGTGCGAGCGCCTTGATCTGTCTTGCCATCGGGCCGCCTTGCGCATCCATTCCGCCATAGAACAGCAGATCAGGCTGTTTTGACTTTACCGCAGTCAGCACAGCCGTGAAGTCCACCGACTTGTCGCTGGTGTATTCGTGTGCGACGATTTCGGCGCCGGCGGCCTTTGCTGCCTTGATGAATTCATCGGCCAGGCCCTGCCCATAGGCCGTGCGGTCATCGATGACCGCTATTCTTTTAGCGCCCAGAGTTTTAACAGCATATACGCCCAGCACATGACCCTGCTGCGCATCGTTCGCCATCACGCGGAACGCGGTCCTGAATCCCTGGCTGGTGTAAGCGACCGCCGTTGCAGAAGGCGAAATCTGCGGAATGCCGTTATCGCTGTATATTTTGGCAGCAGGAATCGTGGTGCCCGAGTTGAGATGGCCGATCACGCCGCTCACATTGTTGTCCACCAGCTTTTGCGCGACGATGGTCGCCGTCTTGGGATCGGCCTGATCGTCTTCGCTGATCAGCTCGAAATGCACCTTCTTCCCGCCGATCACGACGCCTTTGGCGTTGGCATCATCGATTGCCATACGCGTGCCGTTCTCATTGTCTTTGCCCAGATGCGCCTGCGGTCCGGTCAGGGGTGCTGCCGCGCCGATACGCACCAGCAGGTCGCCGGAGGCCTGTTCGGTGGCGGATTTTCCGCATGCGGCCAGTGTTAAAGCGACGAGCAATAATGAGCCAACAGAACGTAATGACATTTTAAATCCCAAGTTAATGAATATAACGCGACCGTCTAACGCCCGGATTATGCGGAGCAGGCACACTGCTTGTCAATTTTGAAGAGCATTAAAAAAGCCAGCTTGCGCCGGCTTTTCCCAGGATTGCTCCTGCCCCTTCAAAAAATCCGGGGAAATCTTACTTGGCCAGACCCAGAATGAATTCAACCAATTCCTTGATGTCCGCTTGCTTTGTTCCAGCTGGATCGTTAGCAATCATAGGCATGGAACCCCAGTTACCTGTACCGCCGTGCGACACCTTCTGCATCAGTCCTTCTACAACAGGATATTCCTTGGCATCAGGCGCTGCCGATCCCTTGCTGGAATACTTGTATGTTTTTGCGCCCTTGTACTTCTTGGCAACATCCATCCAGGCCGGTCCAACGACCTTATGGTCAATTGCGTGGCAAGCTACGCAGTTGTTTTTCTTGGCCAGTGGAGGCATATCTACTGCCATTGCAGAACCTGCAATCATCAAACCTGCTGCTACAGCCATACTGACGACGATAGATTTCATATTTTTTCTCCGCTTTATAATAAGATACTTACAAGATATGAAGGCGCTGCCTCCGCTGTTGATTCTAAACAACTCC
>DFWZ01000006.1:0-6091 GCA_002381565.1 Gallionella sp. UBA4121 | reverse complement strand
GCTGTTGATTCTAAACAACTCCGCTCAGTTTGCCTACAATTTTTCGCCTGTCACAATGAGGGCTGAAAGTCTAAAGTTGAGCAGAGGACTTTCACCTCCAGGCAAATACGCCCTGCCGGGCGCAACCATAAAAAAAGGCGGCCCGATAAGCCGCCTTTAAAACCCATCAACACTGAAAGTGTTTAGATTTTACCTGCTTTAACAGCAGCAAAAATTGCTTCTGCCGCGTCATCTTCGTGACCCTTGATCAGGCTGGTATATTGACCTGTCATCAGAGCTGCTTGCGCCTTGTATTTCGGCTCGGAGCTTGCAATTTTGCGATCTTCCACTTTAAATCCAGATTTGAAAACCTTTGCCAGATTATCAGCGCTGCCATATTCCTTTGCAACACGAGCCCAATCAGGTCCTACAACATCTTTACCAACTGCATGGCAAGCCTTACATGCACCGGTTGCAAAGGTGCCAGCCATTGCAGAACCTGCAACCATCAAACCTGCTGCTAACGCTACGCTTACGACGATAGATTTCATATTTCTCTCCGCTTTATTATCAATGAATTTGAAGGCATTGCCTCCGCTGTTGATTCTAAACAACTCCGTTCAGTTTGCCTACCCGCTTCGCTGACCGTTGCCAATTAACGCTCACAATAACAATTCGGTTGACAAGCTATTTCAAATTCAACACAAACCTGGCAAGAGTGGTGCGATCCGCCTCGCTGATTTGCGGATGAGCCGGCATCGCCACGCTTCCCCATACCCCGCTGCCACCCTTGGCGATCTTGTTCACCAGATGCGCCTCGGCGCCTGCATCGCCTCGATATTTTGCTGCCACATCCTTCCATGCCGGACCAACTATCTTCCTGTCAATCGCATGACAAGCCAGGCAGTTGTTCTTTTTCGCCAGTGCAAGCGCATCCGCTTCGGGCTTAACTACAGCGACGGTTACCGCTTCCGCAACTGGCGCAGAATCTGCGACTGTGACGCCGCTGCCAGCCGCTTCAGTCGGTGCAGAGGCAGGGGTCGCAGCGTGTTCACCAGCCTGTTCAGACGCCGGTTGTGCAGGCGTTTCAGGCTGGCAACCGTATAATCCCAGCAGCAACGAAGCCAACAACAAACTTTGAGTACGCATGATTTTCCCCCTAGGATTTTAAAGCAAATACTACAGTGACTCGGCGCGATATTCAACGATCAGTGTATGACGCGTCCCCGCTGCCACCTTCACCAGATTGTCGATCGCGTTTGCCGACTCCACGCAAAGCATTTCGCGCCAGCCGTCCGGCTGCCCCATGTCGCCCATCTTGCCGGCTTTCTCGGCCCACGGCGTCCATACCACGGTAGACAGGCTCCCGGACTTAGCCACGTGAATGCGGCGCTTCAGTTGATCGTCGTGAATCACACATTCGGCGGCAGTGTTGATATACACACGATCGGTCTCGGCCGGAAAGCTGATCGCGCCATCCTGTACCCGCAGACTGGAGCCACCGACCTTGTCCCAGTATTTGCAACCTTCCAATCCGCTCACGCGCACCGCGCCTATGTCGCCGATCTGAAAATAAGTGTGCAGCGCTTCGCCGATCACAAAATCCGTTGAACCGGTATTTTCGGTGGTCATTTCCATGCGCAGCGTCTCACCTGCGATCACAGTCAAATCCACGTTGCAGTCATGAGGCCACTGCACGCGTGTCTTGTCGTTCGCCACCAGACGCAAGGTCAGGCGTGTTGCACCATCTGGCTCGACACCCGATTCGATCACGCGCCAGGGCACGGTGCGCGCAAAACCATGGCCCGGGAAGCCGGCTTCAGTCGAATGCGCGCCGAACCACGGCCAGCACACCGGCGCACCGCCGCGTATCGACTTTCCCGCCGCCAGTTTGGCATCACGGGATAACCATACCACCGGCACCGATTGGCTTTTAGGCTGCCAACTCATCAGATGCGCGCCCTGCAAACACAGCGATGCAGTTCCCTGCGCATTGTCGATTTTGGCCACGACCAGGCCGCTGGCATCCTCGCTAAAACTCAGTTGCCCTTCGATGCCAAATTGCGTATTCAGTGCAGTAATCATGACTACTTCCTAATTGATAATTGATAATTCTTACTTTTCAATTTGAGACACATCTCTCACCGCACCCTTGTCGGCGCTGGTGGTCATCGCGGCATACGCACGCAAGGCAACAGACACATGCCTGTCGCGATTGACAGGCTTCCATGCCAACTTGCCACGCGCCACCATCTCGGCGCGACGATTTGTCATTTCCTCGTCAGATATCGCCAGCATAATGCTGCGATTCGGAATATCGATTTCTATCGTATCGCCTTCCTGTACCAGCCCTATCGCACCGCCCGCCGCGGCTTCCGGCGAGACGTGGCCGATAGACAGACCCGACGTGCCGCCTGAAAAACGTCCGTCGGTGAGCAAGGCGCATACCTTGCCCAGCCCTTTGGATTTCAGGTACGCGGTCGGGTACAGCATCTCCTGCATGCCGGGGCCTCCTTTAGGCCCTTCATAGCGGATCACCACCACGTCGCCGGCGATCACCTGATCGGCCAGAATCGCGGCAACCGCATCGTCCTGACTCTCGAACACGCGCGCACGACCTGTAAATTTAAGGATGCTTTCATCCACACCCGCCGTTTTCACGATGCATCCATCTTGCGCAACGTTGCCATGCAATACCGCAAGCCCGCCATCCTGGCTATAGGCATGTGCGCTATCGCGTATGCAACCCGCCGCACGATCCGCATCCACGTCCGGGTACAGCATGGATTGTGAAAACGCGATGGTCGTCACGATGCCGCCCGGCGCTGCGCGAAAGAATTTCTGCGCGATGCCATCTTTATTTTGCACGATGTCCCACTCTGCCAGCCCTTCTCGCAGCGTCTTGCTGTGCACCGTAGCCGCCTCACCGTGCAGCAGCCCGGCTCTGTCCAGCTCACCCAGAATTGCAGGAATGCCGCCTGCACGGTGCACATCTTCCATGTGATACTCGCTTGAGGGTGCGACCTTGCACAGCGTCGGCACATGGCGCGACAATCGATCCATGTCCTTCATGGTGAAATCCACACCCGCCTCAAACGCAATCGCCAACAGATGCAGCACGGTATTGGTCGAACCGCCCATCGAAATATCCAGCGTCATCGCATTCTCAAAGGCATTGAAAGTGGCGATATTGCGCGGCAACACCGACTCGTCGTCCTGCTCGTAATAACGGCGGCACAAGTCGACAATCACGCGACCTGCACGCAAAAACAGTTGTTTGCGCTCGGCATGCGTCGCGACCAGCGAACCGTTGCCGGGCAAGGACAGGCCCAGCGCCTCGGTCAGGCAATTCATCGAATTGGCGGTGAACATGCCGGAACAGGAACCGCATGTAGGACATGCTGAACGCTCGATCGCATTGACTTCTTCGTCGCTGTAGGCGTCATCCGCCGCCGCGACCATCGCATCGACCAGATCCAGACCTTTCGTTACGCCATTCCAGCTCACCTTGCCGGCCTCCATCGGCCCGCCCGAGACAAACACCACAGGAATATTCAGGCGCATCGCCGCCATCAGCATGCCCGGCGTGATCTTGTCGCAATTGGAAATGCACACCAACGCGTCGGCGCAATGGGCGTTGACCATATATTCCACGGAATCGGCAATCAGATCGCGGCTGGGCAGCGAATACAACATGCCGCTGTGGCCCATCGCGATGCCGTCATCCACCGCTATCGTATTGAATTCTTTCGCGATTCCGCCGGCCTTTTCAATCTCGCGCGCAACCAGTTGCCCCATATCCTTGAGGTGAACGTGCCCTGGCACGAACTGGGTGAATGAGTTGGCAATGGCGATGATGGGCTTGCCGAAGTCGCCATCGGTCATGCCGGTCGCACGCCACAGGGAACGCGCGCCGGCCATGTTGCGGCCATGGGTGGAAGTACGGGAACGGTAAACTGGCATGATGTCTCTCTGGTGTAAGCTATAATCAAGTTATCAATTCTACCTGAATACATCATGCTCGTTTATCCGCAATTCAATCCGGTAGCACTGCAAATCGGTCCGCTCGCGATTCACTGGTATGGCCTGATGTACATGGCCGGCTTCCTGACCTTTTTATGGCTGGGGCGTCGCCGCATCGCCATGCTCAACCTTAAGCAATATAACAACAAGCTGCTCGACGACCTGCTGTTCTATGGCGTGCTCGGCGTCATTCTGGGCGGGCGACTGGGCGAAGTGCTGTTCTACAACCCCGGCTACTATTTTTCGCATCCGCTGAAAATTTTTGCGGTGTGGGAAGGCGGCATGTCGTTCCACGGCGGATTTCTGGGCGTGATGGTGGCGATGGCGTTGTTCGCCTGGCAACAGAAATTGCGCTGGCTGGAACTGATGGACTTCATCGCCCCGCTGGTACCGCCCGGGCTTGCATTCGGACGGCTGGGAAATTTCATCAACGGCGAATTGTGGGGCCGCCCCACCGACATGCCCTGGGGCATGGTCTTCCCCAGGGTAGACAGCCTGCCGCGCCATCCTTCGCAGCTTTACGAATTCGCGCTGGAAGGCGTGTTGCTGTTCGCGCTGCTCTGGGTTTATGCGAGGAAACCCCGTCCGGTCGGCGCGGTTTCCGGCCTGTTCCTGATCGGCTATGGCAGCTTCCGTTTCATCGCCGAATTCACGCGCAACCCCGATGATGGCATCTTCGGGTTGATGACCCTTGGTATCAGCATGGGTCAGTGGCTCAGCCTGCCCATGGTGATAGCAGGCGTGCTGATGATGGTCTGGAGCATCCGCCGGGCGGCTTGACATAAGACAACCGCCCCTCGCACACTGCGTTAGTAAAATAAGGGCAACCCTACTTTGGATGACTTTTCTATAAACACGCTGCTCGGCATCCTGCTGCTTTTGCTGGTATGCGGCGCGTGGTTTTCTGCGGCCGAAACCAGCATGATGGCGATCAACCGTCACCGGCTGAGTCATCTGGTACGCAAGGATGTTCGCGGCGCGAAACTGACCGGACGCCTGCTATCCAAGATCGACAAACTGCTGGGTTCGATTCTGTTTGGCAACACCCTGGTCAATGTCACGGCGGCGGCAATCACCAACATCCTCATCTTGCGTCTGTTCGGCACCAGCGAACTGGCGCTGCTGTTTGGCACGCTGCTGATCACCTTTTTGCTGCTGGTGTTCAGCGAAATCATGCCCAAGATCATCGCGGCGAGCTATCCGGAACGCGTCGCCCTCCCGTCGAGCTACCTGCTCGCGCCGCTGATCACGCTATTCCACCCCGTGGTCGTGGTAGCAGGCGGCATTGTCAAAGGCTTTTTGCGGCTGCTGCGCATCAAAATTCAAACCGACCAGAGCAAACAGAGAATGACGCTGGAAGAGTTGCGCGGACTGGTGCTGGATGCAGAACATTTCCTGCCGCGCAAGCATCAGAAAATGCTGCTGAATCTGGTCGATCTGGAGCGCATCACGGTCAACGACGTAATGATCCCCCGCAACCTGATCGAATCATTGGATATCAACACCGATCAGGACGCGTTGCGCCAGCAAATCATCACCTGCCACCACACGTTGCTGCCGGTTTATGCCGATACGCCCGGCAACATCATCGGCATCCTGCATATTAAACGCATTCCTGCCCTGTTTCAGGAGTCCCGGCTTGATGCAACGCAACTGCGTGATGTGCTTTACGAGCCGTATTTCATTCCTTCCGACACGCCGCTGCTCCAGCAACTGCAACAGTTCCAGGAACGCCATGCGCGTCTTGGGCTGGTCGTGGATGAATATGGCGAACTGCTGGGCCTGGTCACACTGGAAAACATCCTGGAAGAAATTGTCGGTGAATTCACGACCCAGTCACCTTCGCAAACCGGAAAATTTCTGCGCCAGGACGATGGCAGCATTCTGCTCGAAGGCGGCAGCAGCCTGCGCGAACTGAACCGAAAACTGGGTTTGCATCTGCCGCTGGACAGCGCAAAAACACTCAACGGCCTGATACTCGATCATCTCGAAGATATTCCGGAAACCGGCACCAGCCTGAAAATTGCCGGCTACCCTATCGAAATCATCCAGACTCAGGATCGCATCGTCAAGGTAGTCCGCCTTTTTC
>DFWZ01000054.1 GCA_002381565.1 Gallionella sp. UBA4121 | reverse complement strand
CTGCCGATCTATCAGTCAGTCAACTCGCTGCAACTCGTGCCGCAGTACACACTGAACCTGGGTATGCGACAATCCTTTGAGTAATTCTTATCTGAAAGGTCGTCTGTGCAAACGGTAATTAAAAGCAATACCCGACTAAAGGGAGCACTGCTAGCCACTCTCATGCTGGTATTCTCGTTCAGCACATGGGCAGATGAGTGGTCGCTCAAGGATACCGGGGGCGTGCGCTATACCTTGTCCGGCCTGCACGGGAAATGGGTGCTGGTCAACTTCTGGGCTCCCTGGTGCCCCTCATGCATTCAGGAAATGCCGAAACTCATCTCGTTGCAAAAACAGCATAAGGACTTGCAGGTAATCGGTGTGGCGGTGATGTATAAAAATCGTAAGGAAGTCTTGGATATGGTAAGGAGCATGGCTATTTTCTATCCTGTCGTCATGGGCAACGAAGACACCGCCAGCGATTTCGGCGGGATGGTCGGACTACCGACCAGTTTTCTTTACTCTCCATTTGGCAAGCTTGTCAGCCGTTATGAAGGCTCACTGACCGAGAATGAAGTTGAGCAGGTTATGGCACAAAAGTGATTCCAGGCTTGAATATCTGCACCAATGTTTGTAATCCAAAGAGCACGCTGTGCGGAACTCAAATGTAGAACTTGGTAGTGGCTGAAGCTGTCACTTTAGACTGAGTGATACCGATCATCGAAAAGCCTGCAACGGATATTGTGAGCATTGATCATGCTATGGGTGCTGTATTACGTGGTGTGTTTTGGTTCTAACGAAAGAAAGATGCATACCCGAAAAAAGACAATGGTAAGTTGATCATCCACAAGTAAGGAGGGTGTTGTAGTTTTTTGGAGGAGGCATGTGTCTCTTTTGTTTTTAATCCTTTGCGGCAGGAAAACAGGCGATGAATATGAACAGATATAAAGCGGGAAGCATCGCGCTGTTGGGCATGGTCATTCTGGCCGCGTACGTTATCTATCCGCACCTCTCTATTTCATGGCTAGCTGCCGGGCAAGCATTGCCAAGTGTCAGCACGGGTATCAATGCGTCACCCTTGCCAGGCATTAACCCGGCGGGACAAGGCAAAGTATGGGTTTGCCCGATGCATCCGGAAATCATGCAGAATCACCCGGGAACCTGCCCGATTTGCGGCATGGATCTGGTGGAATCCAAAAATCATGCAGGCCACGAGCATGGCATTCATGTCGATAGCGCTTCCATCCAGAAGCTTGGAGTGAGACTGGCGCGCGTGAAAAAATCTCCCATCAGTCTGGAGGTAAAGGCCTACGGCAACGTCACGCTGGACGAGGACAGACTGTATAACGTACACAGCAAATTCGACGGCTGGATCAAGAAATCGTATATTCATTCCATCGGTCAGCACATCGAAAAAGGTCAGGTGATTTATGAAGTTTATTCACCGGACCTGATTATGCAGCAAAAGGCATATTTGACATTCCTGGTGCGGCGCAATCAGATATTGCAATCCGTAGGCGATGCACGGATGGAGGAAAACGAATATGTGATGGATCTGCTGCAAGACCTGGCACGTGAGAGAACGAAATTTCTCCATGAAGATGTCAGCCTCGACACCGTGCAGAAACTTGAGGACTCCAAACAGGCCATCGACATTGTCAAAATCGTGGCAGCAGAATCCGGCATCGTGACGCAGATCAATGCGCGCGAAGGCAGCTTCGCGCCCCCCTCTGCGACACTGTTCACACTGGCCAATGTCTCACGTGTATGGGTCACTGCCACGTTGTATCCGGATCAGATAGCTGATGTGAAAATAGGTGACGATATAACCATCACGAGTACCGATGGGCAGCGTATCCAAAGTCGTCTGGATTTTTTGAGTCCACTCGCCGACAACAATAAGGTTAGCGTAAGAGTGTCGATCGAGAATAGCCGACTGCATTTGCGTCCCGGCAGTTTTGTTGACGTGACCATACATACGCAACCTCGCGAAGCACTGGTATTGCCACGTTCGGCGGTGATACATACCGGACGGGGAGATATGGTGATTATTTCCAGAGGCGACGGACATTTTCTTCCCGTTTACATCGATACGGGGATCGAAACCCAGGACAATATTGAAATTACCGATGGCCTGCTGGCAGGCGCAGAGGTTGTGGTTAACGGCCAGTTCCTGCTTGATTCGGCTGCGTCCATAAGTGCTGCCGCCCAACGGATGATGTCAGATCAATACATGAAATCCGAAATGCATAATGCACAATGACAACACACTGATCAAACGAGTCATCGACTGGTCGCTACGTAATCGGTTGTTAGTCCTGCTGCTTTCCCTGGGACTATTGTTATGGGGTGCCTGGTCGTTGAGTGTCATGACCATAGATGCCATTCCGGATCTGTCGGATGCGCAGGTCATCGTCAAGACTTCATATCCAGGACAGTCACCAGATATTGTCGAGGATCAAGTCACCTACCCGCTGACCTCAGCGTTTCTCTCCGTTCCGGGATCATTAGCTGTTCGCGGCTTTTCGATGTACGGCGAGTCCTACGTTTATATCATCTTCAAAGACGGTACGGATCCATACTGGGCGCGTTCGCGTGTGTTGGAGTACTTGAACCAGATTTCTTCTCGGCTGCCGCAAGGGGTGACACCGGCACTGGGTCCCGATGCCTCCGGGGTTGGCTGGATTTTTGAATATGCACTGGTAGATCGCCATCACCGCTATGATCAGGATCAACTGCGCACGATACAGGATTATTATCTGAAATATGAACTGCAAAGTTTGCCCGGTGTGGCGGAAGTGGCCAGCGTGGGCGGTATGGTGCGGCAGTTTCAGATCGAGATCGACCCCAATCGTCTCGCTGCTTACCGCATCGGCATGGAACAAGTCGCCCGTGCCGTGCGTGACAGCAATTCTGCCAGTGGCGGAGCCGTGGTCGAAATGGGACGTTCCGAATTTATGGTGCGCGAGAAAGGCTATCTCAAATCGCTGGATGATTTTGCCAAGATAGCCGTCGGCTTCAGCGAGAATGGGGCTCCTGTTTTATTGCGCGATGTAGCGCACATCAGCATTGGCGGCGAGTCCCGACGTGGCGTAACCGATCTCGATGGCGAGGGCGAGGCGACCGGCGGCATCGTCGTGATGCGCTACGGCGCCAATGCACTGGATACTGTGAAAGCGGTTAGGCAACGTCTTGCAGAACTCAAATCCGGCCTGCCGGATGGTGTCGAGATCGTGGTGACTTATGACCGGAGCGGCCTGATCCGTGATGCGGTACATACCTTGCAAAGCAAACTCATCGAAGAATCACTCATCGTCGCGCTGGTGTGCCTGATTTTCCTACTGCATTTCCGTTCTTCTCTGGTCGCGATTGCAACTTTGCCGGTTGGCATACTGGCGGCCTTTGCGGTAATGAACATGCAGGGCGTGTCCGCTAACATAATGTCTTTGGGCGGAATTGCGATTGCCATCGGCGCGATGATTGATGCGGCGATCGTGATGATCGAGAACATGCACAAGCACCTCGAACGATTGGGCGAGAATGCCAATCATTGGCAGGCTGCAAGGGCCGCTGCGCATGAAGTCGGTCCTGCGTTGTTTTTTTCGCTGCTCGTCATCATGGTCTCATTCTTTCCAGTGTTTGCGCTCACCGGACAAGAAGGGAAGATGTTTACGCCGCTGGCCTACACTAAAACCTACGCGATGGCGGCCGCAGCCCTGCTGGCAATCACGCTGACTCCGGTGTTGATGGGTTATCTGGTGCGTGGAAAGATTAA
This sequence comes from Gallionella sp. UBA4121, assembly GCA_002381565.1. Taxonomy (GTDB): domain Bacteria; phylum Pseudomonadota; class Gammaproteobacteria; order Burkholderiales; family Gallionellaceae; genus Gallionella. The sequence goes on along the minus strand of DFWZ01000054.1, from coordinate 5,408 downwards.
ATCTGAGCAGCAAAATCCGCTTAACCGTGTACTGCAAGCGATGTATCAGCCGATATTGAATCGTGCTATCAACAACCGAAAAATGACGGCCGCTCTGGCTCTGTTGTTATTACTGAGCGCACTTTGGCCTGCAAGTCGAACTGGCAGCGAGTTCATGCCGTCTTTGTATGAGGGCGATCTGCTCTACATGCCAACCACCTTGCCGGGGATTTCAATAGATGAAGCGGCCAACATCCTGCAGATTACCGACAGGCTGATCCGCCAGATGCCCGAAGTCGAACGGGTATATGGCAAGGCAGGTCGGGCGGATACGGCGCTAGATCCCGCGCCGTTGTCAATGTTTGAAACGGTGATTCGCTTAAAACCTAGGAGCGAATGGCCTGCAGGGGAGAGCACCGAGGATCTGATCAAAAAACTCGACAGCGTAGTCAGCCTGCCTGGATTGACTAATTCCTGGGGCTATCCGATACGCACCCGGATAGACATGCTGTCCACAGGTATACGCACACCGCTGGGCATTAAGATTACCGGTTCTGACTCAAGGGAAATTTCAGAGTTGGCGAAGCAGATTGAAATAGTGTTACGCCAGATCAAGGGGACGCGCAGTGTGTTTGCAGAACGTATTGAGGGTGGTCATTATCTTGACATCGAAGTGGATCGTGAACAGGCTGCACGATATGGTATTACGGTTGCCGCTGTCGAGCAGATGATTGAGAGCGCAGTTGGCGGAAAAAGTATCTCGGCTATGATCATGGGGCGCGAACGCTATCCGATTAATATGCGCTATCAGAGAGCGTTCAGGGATTCAATCAGTACACTGTCGAAAAGCCGGGTGATGATGCCCACTGGTGACAGTGTCACTTTGGGCAGTCTGGCGCGTATCAGCATTCACGATGGTCCGACAGAGATCAAGAGCGAGAACGGCCGACTGGTTGGCTATATTTACATCAATACCGAGGGCCGCGACTTGGGCGGCTATGTCGAAGAGGCACGTGGACAGATCGCAAAATCGGTCAAGGCCAAGCCAGGGTATGCCATTGCTTGGTCGGGTCAGTACGCCAATCTTGAGCATGCTCGGGCGCGCCTATACTTGCTGATACCGCTGACTCTGCTGCTGGTCTTTGCACTGCTATATTTTCATTTCAGGGACTTTGGAAAAGTGCTTTTGGTGTTGCTGTGTCTGCCTTTTTCACTGGTCGGCGGCGTGTGGCTCGTCTATCTGTTAGGCTACCCAGTCTCGGTGGCAGTCATCGTCGGATTCATCGCGTTGGCGGGCGTGGCCACCGAATTTGGCGTCGTAATGCTACTCTATCTCGATAAGATGATTGAATCATTCCGTGAAGCGGGGCGACTGACCGATGCTCACATGCTGAGGGCGGCGATTATGCAGGGGGCGGTACTCAGGTTGCGCCCTAAGTTGATGACGGTTTCTGTGATTATCGCGGGCCTGCTCCCGGTGATGTACGGACAGGCAACCGGAACCGACGTAATGAAGCGCATCGCCGCGCCTTTGATAGGCGGGATGGTGACAGCGCCGTTGCTGTCATTGATCATCATGCCGGTAGTTTATCTGTGGTGGCAGGAAAGATCGCTGAAGATCGAGACGCGCGGCATCGGAATCGTATCTGACGCTTAAACCGTAAAACCCCGGCAACTGTCCTACTGGTCAAGGTATATCGAATTGAGCACCATGCCGGTGGTTTTGGAATATTCTACACGGCCCACTCATCAAGACCTATTAATATTAACCATGATGCTTGCAAAACTCTGGCGTAACTTTACTGCCGCACCGCATCGCGTCATGTTCTTCGGCGGCGCGCTTCAAACCTTTGCCGTGATGGCGTGGTGGCTGACTGAACTGGTGACGCGCTATGGTGTGGCAGGACATCCCTTCGTTTGGCCGATCGCGCCCGGTGCCGCACATGCCTACCTGATGATCTATGGCCTGTTCCCGTTCTTCATGTTCGGTTTTTCGATGACCATATTCCCGCGCTGGATGAATGGCAAAGAAATTCCGGCGCGATACTATATGTCTGCCTTCATACTGCTCATGTTAGGGGCTATTGGTTTTTATGCCGGTCTGTTCATCGGTGACGATATCCTGTTGACTGCTCTGTCCAGTACGCTGCTTGGCTGGGGAGTGGCACTGTATGCGTTGTTGCGCGTACTGCTTGACACGCCGTCTTCCGACAAGCGACACCCGCAAATTATCTTCGCCGCACTCAGCATGGGCTGGTGCGGGCTGGTTGCCTTCTTTATCTGGTTGCTCAGTGGCGATCCGGCATGGCTGCGCTTTGCAACGCAAGCCGGCCTGTGGTTGTTCCTGTTGCCGGTATTTGCCAGCGTCGCACACCGCATGATTCCCTTCTTCACCAACAGTGCATTGCCCCATCTGCATGTGGATCGACCTGACTGGCCATGGTGGGTAATACTGGCATCCGGCGCAACGCATGGCCTGCTGCAATTTACTGATGCGCCCGTCTTGTCATGGTTATGCGATATACCACTGGCAGCCGCCGCATTCTATTTGACACACGTATGGCGCTCGCGCCACACACTGCATAACCCTCTGGTCGGTGTGCTGCACATCGGCCTCGCCTGGCTGGGCATCGCCATGCTGCTGTTCAGTGCGCAAAGTTTCGTGCTGTTCATCAACCACGGCACGACCCTGATCTGGGGGCTGGCACCGCTGCACGCCCTGACCATAGGGTGTTTTGCCACAATAATGATCGGTATGGTCACGCGCGTCACGCTCGGCCATTCCGGCCTGCCGATGAAAGCGGATATGCCGATCAGGCTGATGTTTGCGGGAATGCAGCTTGCCGCCTTGCTGCGTGTGCTGGCGGATATGCTGCCTGTGCAAGGGCGATACTGGCTTTATTTTGCCGCAGCAACCATCTGGCTGGTTTTTTTCTCGCCCTGGCTGCTGCGGTATTTGCCGATCTATTGGCGGACGCGTACGGATGGTCAGCCGGGCTGATCGCGTAAGCAATCAGCGTATGCCCCCAACTGCGCCCATGCTTCCACCAAGCCGTAAACCTTGGCAGTCAGGCACCGGAAATGTTCAGAACCTTATCGGGTGAGTTTGGCAGTTAGTTCTTCCCTTACCAGTAATTTTCCATAGTAATTTGGCCAGGATCAAAACGGCGATGTTTTTTCAAGCCCCGCTCAATCAGCGCATTAGTTGTGTCTTTTACCATGTGTGGATTGCCGCAGAGCATGATCTGGCTGTTTTCTGTGCTGATGTTAATTCCAACGTGAGCTTCCAGTCGGCCGTCGATAATCGCCTGAGGGATGCGACCGGGCAGCGCGAAATCCGAAGGTTCGCGGCTGATAAACGGAATAAAGGTAAATTGCCCCGGGTGTTTAACTGAAATTTGCGAGATGCGCTCCTGATAACTGAGATCCGATAAGGTCCGCACGGCATATACCAGCACCACTCGTTCGAAGCGCTGCCAAGGCTTGTCAGTTGCCAGAATCGAAAGAAAAGGTCCGACGCCTGTGCCAGTAGCCATCAGCCACAGACATTTAGCCTGAGGAACTTCATCGAGAATCATGAAGCCGTGGGCGCGTGACGCGACCAGAATTTCATCACCGGAACTGAGCTTGGCCAGTCGGAAAGTCAGGGGGCCGTTTGGCACTTCAATATAGTAAATCTCCAAAGGCCGGTGATCGGGCGGATTCACCAAGGAATAGGGTCGCCCTATCACTTCACCGTTAATTTCCAACGCCATCTTGACAAACTGGCCGGCCTCAAATGGCTCAATATCAGACTCAACATAAAGTGAATACAGCATTTTGCTCCACTGCGTGCGCTCAACCACTTTACCAACATTCCAGGCAGCCATTAAATGCTCCTTATGTCTTACAGTGCAGATTAATTATAGCGTTAGTTTAAGACCGGTGGTTTCAAGAGCCATGCACGAAATGTGCAGCACCTTTTGCGGTCGTGCAAACCCTTTGCAGTTATTTTACCGCTGTAATTTCGCTGATCACGTATTTTCCGGGGCGACCCTCGATCAATTTGAATGTGACTTTCTGTCCTGGTTTAAGATTAGTCAAAGAAGCCTTGTCCTGAACCAGGAAATCCATGGTCATCTCAGGCCAGTCAAGACTGACAATCGGCTCGTGGCTCAGATTGATCTTGCCCGCTTTGGCATCAATGCTGTTGATCTTGCCCAGTCCCTCATGACTTTGTGCATGTGCTTTGCTGTCCATATGCATGCCCATTGGCATATTCATTTCTGCAGTGGCGGGTATTGCAGTGAAAGCGAAAAGAGTTAGAGGGATTAAAATTAAATGTTTCACAATATTTCCTTCGAAGAATTAAAAATCGTCATGATGATACTGAAAATACGATATTGTATTAAAGGTATTCAATCTAAATAACCTCTTAGATATTTTATTTTCTGTTGTTACCTCACTGCAAAGAAATTAACCCGTACTCCATGCTCTTGGACGTTTCATGCCGGCGATTTTGCACGCCTGCTTTACATAACCGTATGGGAATAGTTCAAATATTTTGTTCCGTGACTCCAAGCCTAACCTAACAGCCAGATGTTTCATCACATGACGAACATCAGGCGCGACCTGATGTTCAGCATAATATTCACGCATAAAGAAGATCGCATCCCAGTGATCATCAGTCAGTTGAATAGTTTCCTGACGCGCAAATTCCTGAGCTATTTCTTCGTTCCACGTTAGTGGGTCTATCAGATATCCTTCATCATCAGTATCAGGTAGTTGCATATTTTTTCCTTTCACTTTTTAGGGCAATCTTATCAATAAAAAAACAATCATTTCAGCTTATGGCATATTCTGTATCATGGTCCCATACCCAATTCTTGGGCTCCAGGAATCTTGAAGATCCCCTGCAGGTTCAATAACTCATTGCGATGCAAGTTTGCGATTTTTTTCACCAGATTATTTCCTTCCGGTGTCAGATATATCTTCACCTCACGCTTATCTATGGTCCCCCGCTCCCGATAGATTAAATCCAATTTTTCACAGCGCGAGGCCAGTGACACAACACCGTTATGGGGGGTCTGCAAGCGCTCGGCAAGCTCACCTATAGTCGCCCATTCACGACCTTTGTATCCTTTCACATGAAGCAATAGGAGATATTGAAGATTGGTGATGCCAAATCCGCGCGTTAAATCCTCGCTGAATCGCATAAAACAGCGTAATTGGTAACGAAAGTTAGAAAGAGCTTCAAATTCTTTTTTAGTAGGAATATTTCTTGCCATGATAGATCGCTACACAATAAGTTTAAAAAATTAACATCACAATATAATATTATCAATATATGATGTATTTGTCATGCAGTATTAGGTTCCCTCGAATAATAGTCTTTCAATGGTGATGTAAAATTAACGTTACTTTTAAAAAGGCAAATGATGAAAATACCG
>DFWZ01000003.1:26968-82979 GCA_002381565.1 Gallionella sp. UBA4121 | reverse complement strand
ATTGATTATTAAGCGCTTTCTGTTTCCAGAACCGCTTCGTTTCATCCCCCGTACCGGCGAAGAGGTGCGCATTATAGAGATACAAACCAACACGTCAACAACTTTCGGAAATATTACTGTAATTATTGTCAGACAAACTGTTTGACTCTGTTTTTAACTACAATACAGCTTACTTTGAAAGGCTGTCGTTGATTACACTTGGAATTGAATCATCCTGCGATGAAACCGGTATCGCACTCTATCAAATGGGTCGCGGCTTGCTCGCTCACGCCTTGCATACCCAGATTGCCATGCACAGCGAATACGGCGGCGTCGTGCCGGAACTCGCGTCCCGTGATCATGTTCAGCGCGTCATCCCATTGGTGCGCCAGGTCATGCAGCAGGCTGACGTGTCACTCGGCCAGCTCGATGCGATTGCCTATACCCAGGGCCCCGGTTTGGGCGGTGCGCTGCTGGTCGGCGCCAGCGTCGCCAATTCACTGGCTTACGCACTCGATATACCGACTATAGGCATCCATCATCTGGAAGGCCACCTGCTCTCCCCGCTGTTATCTGACCCTGCACCCGAATTCCCGTTCGTAGCCCTCCTTGTTTCGGGCGGACACACCCAACTGATGCGCGTGGATGGCGTGGGGCGATATGAACTGCTGGGCGAAACAGTAGACGATGCAGCGGGTGAAGCTTTCGACAAGAGCGCCAAGCTGCTGGGTCTGGGTTATCCGGGCGGCCCTGCGCTTGCAAAACTTGCCGACGCCGGTCGCACCGGCATCTACAAGCTGCCGCGCCCGATGCTGCACAGCGGCAATCTTGATTTCAGTTTCAGCGGATTGAAAACCGCCGTGCTGACGCTGGTCAGGCAAAGCGATCTCAACGGGCATGGCAAAGTTACAAACCCCGATATCCAAATACAGCATGCCCGTTCCCCTCTCCTCAACCCTCTCCCAGAGACGCCCTCTCTTCAATTCTCTCCCGCAAGCGGGCGAGAAAGCGAACGAGAAAAGCAATTGTTAATTCCTCCGGGCGAGGGGGCAAACGAATCGCTGCGCGAATTTCAAGTTAAGGAACAAACCCGTGCCGATATTGCCTGCGCTACGCAGGAAGCCATCATCGATGTGCTGGCGCACAAGGCGCGTGCCGCTCTGGTGCAAACCGGGTTAACTCAACTGGTGGTCGCGGGAGGAGTGGGTGCCAACCGGCTACTGCGTGAGCGGCTCACCCGCGATATTGAAAAACGCGGCGGCCGCGTGTTTTATCCTGATCTGGAATTTTGCACCGACAATGGTGCGATGATCGCCTTCGCCGGCGCACTGCGCCTTGCCGAACGGCAGGGTTCAAAGGATTACCGCTTCAACGTCAAACCGCGCTGGAACCTGGCAGAAATAACATCCTGACAAACCGGATTTACCGACAGCCACCCTATGTCCGCTGCCGTCGGCGCGTCACGGCGGCGCTGAATTCCTGCCCGCGCAATGTGGCCAATTGCTGCAAAATCGGCGTCGTGACCGGCTCCAGCTTCTGGCGCATCAGCGTACCGCTGGCCGTGCTGTGCGACAGAATCGGCGCTGCAATACTGCTATCCATGCACGCCAAAACCTGCATCGCGCGCACTTCCGCTGCATATTCCGGAAAGTTCTCCAGAAATAATCCTGCCGCTGATGCCGTATCCCGGCAAAACGCATCCACGTTTGCCACAATTTCCTCCACCGTATCCTCACCGCACGGATGAAGCAGGGATGAAAAATAAGCTGCCAGCGCGTTGAGCAATGTATATACCACGTCCCTGTCTGCCGGATAGCGCAGCATCGCTTCGACAGTCTGAAGAAACGCCTGCCCCCGCGCGGACAAAACACGCTCAAGCTGCACCGCATAAGGATTATCCTGCGCCGGCTTTAAATTCAACGCGCTCCAGTCATCGCGCGGCGGAACTGTTGTCGGCAAGCTATCCGGCATGCGTTCGAGAAATCCGACATGGTAGGCATTATCGACAGCCCCCCGGTTCCACAGTTTCTGGCGCACCTCATCGTTGACAAGCCCCGGCTGCAGCACGAGCCTGACCGTATCGATGATGGTATGCGGGCTGTTCTCGAAGGGCAGGTGCTCGACCAGATATTCGGCCAATATTTTGCCCATGCTTCCCTGAACCACGCAGTCGCGCTCCAGCATGCGTCGCGCATTGTCTGCCACCGGCATGGCCCACCACGCGCGCCGCGCCAACTCGTCGGTGAGCCCGCTTGAATAAGCCACCGACACCACAGCCTCGACTTCGCCCAGCAGCAACAGGCAATCGAGCCCCTTGTCGCGCGCCTGCCCCATGCGCGTCCAGCCATGCAGATAGACAGGGTAACCACCCGGAGAACCGGTGGCGTGGCCCGCCAGCATTTCGCGCACACGGCGCAAATACTGTTCGGGGCGCCCGGTCGGATGCAGCTTGATAGCCGCCTCGCCGCGCGAAGACAAACCATGAACGATCATGGCGGCCTCGTCGATACGGACAGCCTGAACGTCTCCGGCCATCATCACATTGAGGCGCAACTCATCTTCCGGTGCCAGTTCTGACATATTCTTGACCTTAATTCAATTGGATGCGCTGCCCCCAGGGCACAGGCGTTTTGCCTTTGACCAGCCAGAGCACGGGAAAGCCGGGTTCAACCGGCGGGAATTCCCCCTGGGCATCGGTAAAGTAAAGCAGCAGATCAGGCTCGCGCCCCTGGCGTGAAACCCAGTCGAAAACCGGCCTGAAATCGGTACCGCCACCGCCACAAATTGTCTTTGGAAATCTAAATTCATCCCACGGCTCAAATAGCCATGGCCCATCGATGGCAAGCGATGTATCGCAGGCGTGAAGCACAATGCGCGCGCGCAACTGTCCTTTGATTGCATTGATCTCGCTCATGAATTCGTCGATCTCCTGACCTGAGATCGAGCCGCTGGTATCGAGCACCACCATAATATCGGCCTGTGCACTCCTCAGCGAAGGCAGAATCATTTCACCTTCACGCCTTGAGGGGCGCATGTAGCTGTAATCATCGCGCGCATACTGCGTCATGTAGCGCGCAAGCAATAAGCGCCATGGCAACCTGGGCTGCATCATATCTCCAACCATACGGCCCAGCATGCCGCCCAACTTTCCCGCCTGTTGCGCCTGCTGGGCTGCACCGGCAAGACGCTGCTGCCACTGTGCTGCCAGCGACGCCTGTTCGCTTTCACTCAGTGGCTGTGGCTTAGGCGCTCCCTCATTCTTCCCCGAATCATTCGGCTTTTGCCCGCGGTCGGACTCTTCTTTCTTTTCACCGCTGCCGTCGCCCTCATGCTGCGGCTGCTCTTCAGGTTCGTCGCTGTTATTCTCCGCAATACTGGGGTAGATTTCCTCCGCCGTCATACCTTCAAAGCTCTCCAGCACCAGCGTTCCGGGCGGAGGAATGAGCCCGTCCCTGACCAGAAGCGGGTTGATCGCGTGATCGCATGCAATCTCCCATCGGAACCGGTTCCGATGGCCACGACGCGCAAAATGGGAGAGCGCGCAATGCAACGCCTGGTTAGCCAGCACGAACTGCGCTTGTTCCATACTCAAGGCATCGATGTAAGCCGGATTGTAATAAAAGCTGCGCGCATCGGTACTGGTGGTTTGACACCATTGTGGATCGGCCGCGATCATCGGCAGACGCAATGCCAGCGCGCCCAGAAACGGCTTGTCCAGAATCAGCCGGGTTCTTGCCGCCGCCAGCTTGGTTTCGATGTCGCGAAGGTCCATGTGTTAACGCTGATAAAGCATCACATCAGCTATCGAATTCGCCCATGCGGAAAACTGCGGCACAGTAAACAATTGCTGCCCGATGGCGCGGTGCATGTCGGATACCAGCATCACCCCCATTTCGCGCAACGGGAAACTGCCGGCGTAATCCAGAATATATCCGTGAATTTCACGCGCATCACTGCTGCCACGGGCTCTGGTCGCGCGGCCAACCAAGGCGGATGCCACGGCATACTGCAGATCCACCTCAAGCGGCACGGGAACCTGCTCGCCGCGCAGGATGGCATCCAGATCAGGCATCCGGTCGAGGTTTTCAACAAATGCATTGAGTTCCAGACCCGCCGCAGGGCCGACGCAGGCTTGCAGCGTGGCAAGCAACAGTTCCGGTGAGTCGCCGAATTTCTGCAACGCGCGGTGGGCGAATTCCCAGGACCTGGGACTGGGGAAGGCAACAGGGTTGTGTGCAGGATCGAAATCGAACAGACGTTCCGGACGAAAGCGCAAAAAACCGATCAGACGTTCATCGATACCATTGCTATAGGCCCAACTCACCCAGTCGTCGAGATTAGCCTCGATCTCGAAATGGGAAAAGCGGTTGGCTAGCGGCGCGGGCATGGTGTAAGTGACGCCCCGGTCTCCCTGACGATTGCCGGCAGCGAAAATTGCCCAGCCTGCAGGGACTTCGTACGCGCCCAGACGACGGTCGAGAATAAGCTGATAGGCGGCAGCCGAGACGCTGGGCGGTGCGGAAGTTATTTCATCCAGAAAGAGAACACCCACCGGCCCATGGCGCTCAATATCCGGCAGCATCGATGGCACTGCCCATTCGACGCGATTATCGATTCTGAAGGGGATGCCGCGCAAATCGGAAGGTTCCATCTGCGACAGGCGTATGTCGATCATCGGCGCATCATGACGGGTTGCGACCTGAGCGATGATCTGGGATTTTCCCACGCCAGGCGGCCCCCAGAGCATGACAGGCGTATGGTGCCCTTCGCGGGCACTCATAAATTCTCGATCAAGTACGGCCTGAAGTTGTGCCGGGCGCATGGTGACTCCAATAGTTGAGATCAAATATTATCATATTATAATACTCAAGCCCGGACACGAGACCCTGATTACGGACTGGCTTTCCTGCCGATTTTACTTTCCCGCCCGGCCAGCAGATTTTGAATATTGCTCTTGTGCCGCCAGATCAGCAGCATGGACATGATGGCGGACGCCAGCACCCACTCGCGCGGCAAGCCCAGCATCATTGCGTAGAGCGGCGCACCGAAGGCCGCCATCAAAGCCGCGAGTGAAGACAGGCGAAACACCATTGCTACAACCAGCCAGGTCGCCAAAGCCGCCAGGCCCAGCCAGCCGTTCAGCGCCAGCAGCACGCCCAATGCTGTCGCCACGCCTTTGCCGCCCCTGAACTTCAGAAAAACTGGAAACACGTGGCCCAGGAATACGGCCAACGCAACCAGCGCCACCTGTGCATCGTGCGTGGCGAAGTGCATCGCCAGCATCACCGCCAGCCAGCCCTTCGCCGCATCACCCAGCAATGTCAACGCGGCAGCCAGCTTCTTGCCGCTGCGCAACACATTGGTCGCCCCCGGATTGCCTGAACCGTAAGTGCGCGGATCGGCGATGCCGAATGCACGGCTGGTCACGACCGCGAAAGAAATCGAACCCAACAGATAGGCTGCAACAACAAAAAACAGAGTCAACATCGGGAATACCTTAAAATGCGCGAATGCCGGATTTTACTTGAATGAGAAAGATCCGCCAAAACAAACCGTTTATTTCATCTGTCTGCTTCTGCAACAAACAGGAGCAGCACAAAGGCCATCAGCATGGATATCATCTTTATACGCGAACTCAAAGTCACCACACTGATCGGCATCTATGAGCGTGAAAAGTACGTGCCGCAAACACTGCAACTCGACCTCGATATCGCGCTGCCCAACAGCCGCGCCTGTTTCAGCGACGACATCAACGATGCGCTGGATTACGCAAAAGTTGCGCAACACATCCAGACGGTATTGAGCGAAGGACATTTTTCCCTGGTGGAAACCCTGGCCGAGCACATCGCGCAAATCATCCTGAAAGACTTCGACGCACCCTGGGTCAAGGTGAGCGTCGCCAAACTGCAGGCGATACGCAACTGCAAGATGGTGGGCATCAGCATCGAACGAGGCAACCGCCCCCACTCGTAACTCCCGCCTGCGCTCATGGATTTTTGGTTATTTTTTGATGAGCTGCATGGTGACCCCGAGCGTCTTCCACTGCTTCATCTCTTCCTGCAAAGCAGCTTCAGTCAGGGGATTCTGGTTCAGCCAGTCTGATTCCATGGCGAGGTAATATTTCGTTCCGGTGAAGCTGGCCGTCATCTGCGGTAGAACAACGTCGCTGCGATTGCGATAAAACAGCGCAGCCAAGCGCAGACTCATCGCCAGCAGACAATCCTCACTGTTCGTCAGCAAACCCTGCAATTTTTTCAAATTGCCGCGATGCGCCAGCGCCAGCAAACTCAGTCGCGCCTGCTCCTTCTTCGAAAAACCCGGCATATCGGCATTGGCGAGAATGTAGGCGGTATGTTTGTGATAGCCGTTGTGCGCAACCCGGATGCCGACACCATGCAAACTCGCGACCCAGCCTAAAACCTGCAGTGCAGACTCGTTCGCGTCACCGCCAAAAAACTGCCGCGCCAGAACGTTCGACAGCCGGGCAACCCGCGTTACCTGATTGACATCAACGTGGTAGCGGCGCATGAAATGCTGCACCGTCACATCGCGCATGTCGTTGTTGTGGAAGCGCCCCCACAAATCGTACAACACGCCTTCGCGCAGCGCACTCAAGCCCACCTGCATCCGGGTGATGCCCAGCTCGTCAAACGCGGCATACATGATGGCAAAGCCGCCGGCCAGGGCCGGCAGACGATCCGGCCGCAATCCCAGCAAGCCCAGCTTTTGCACATCCCCCACCTTGATCAGATGCGCGCGCAGCATATCGAGTCCGTCACGTGTAATGCCGCCGCTGCTGAAACCGTTCAATTCCAGGATTTCGGCGATCGCCTTGGCTGTACCCGATGAACCGATGGCCTTCTGCCACTGCCCTTTATAATCGGCAACGATATTTTGTAATTCACAGCGTGCGGCAAGTTCAGCCTGCGCCAGATTATGTTTGGTGATTTTCCCATCGGGGAAGTAACGGCTGCTGAAACTGACGCAGCCCATGTACAGACTTTCCAGCTTGAGGGGTTTGAGTCCGTGACCGATGATGAATTCGGTGGAACCGCCGCCGATATCCATCACCAGCAGCTGTTCATCCGACTGCGGCAGACCGTGCGCCACACCAAGATAAATCAGGCGCGCCTCTTCGCGGCCCGCGATCACATCTATCGGAAAACCCAGCACCTGTTCAGCCTGTGAGATGAATTGGGCGGCATTTTCGGCCACACGCAAGGAGTTGGTGCCCACCACACGAACCGCCTCATGCGGCAAGTCACGCAGACGTTCGGCAAACCGGGCAAGCGCGGCAAGTGCACGTTGCTGAGCGGCCTCATCCAGATAATTATCCGCCGTGAGACCAGCGGCTAAGCGCACCGGCTCACGCAGCCCGTCCAGCATGTAAAGCTGCTCGCCTTCTACCCTGGCTATCTGAAGTCTGAAACTGTTCGACCCCAGATCAACGGCGGCCAGGACTGGCTGTTGCTCCATTACTGCTGGATTTCCCGTTCAATTTCATCCACGGAAACATGGCGGACATCGCGCCCCTTGACCATATAAATGACATATTCGGAAATATTTTTGGCATGGTCGCCGATGCGTTCAATCGCCTTCGCCACGAACAGGATTTCCAGCGAAGTGGAAATCGTGCGGGGGTCTTCCATCATGAAGGTGATGAGATAACGCATGATGGCGCGAAATTCGATGTCCACCTGATCATCCTGACGCACAACTTCAGCAGCCATCGCAACATCCAGGCGCGCAAACGCATCCAGGGATTTGCGCAGCATATCAACGGCGAGTTCAGAGGCATGCTTGACTTCGTGATAGCGGGGAATGGCCAGCCCGTGTTTTTCAGACAGCATCTTGGCCATACGGGCAATTTTCTCAGCCTCATCGCCGATGCGCTCAAGATCGGTAATCGTCTTGACGACCATCATCACGAGGCGCAAATCGCTGGCAGTCGGCTGGCGACGCGCGATCACCTGACTGCATGCTTCGTCGATCTTGACTTCCATTGCATTGACGCGATGATCATCCTCAATCACCCGGTTCATCAGCGCAACATCACCCTCCACCAGGGATATGACGGCACTCTTGATCTGGCTTTCTACCAGCCCCCCCATTTGCAACACGTAGGCACGTATAGCCTCAAGCTCGACATCGAATTGCTTGGAGGTGTGTTCGCTACTGATCATGGAATCCCTCATTTTTTAATGGTAAACGGTATAGTCTAATAGCTGAATGTGAACGACAGATGACAGCGGCCTCAGCACCCCGGAACTTCGCCCTGATGAAACCACAGGTAAGGCGCCGGTCCTCTTTGCTATTTACGCCGTCATCGTCTTCACGCCTTCTGGGGTACCCAGCAGCAGCACATCTGCCGGACGCCGCGCAAACAGTCCGTTGGTTACGACACCTGCAATATGATCCAGAGTTGATTCCAGCTCGACAGGATTCATGATTTGCAAACCATGCACATCGAGAATCAGGTTGCCGTTGTCTGTGGTAAATCCTTCGCGCAATGCGGGCTGACCGCCCAGCGCCACCAGCTGCCGCGCCACGGAACTGCGCGCCATCGGAATCACCTCGATCGGCAATGGAAACCTGCCCAGCACATCCACCAGTTTGCTGGCATCGCACAGGCATATGAACTTGCGGCTCGCACCAGCCACGATCTTTTCGCGCGTCAGCGCGCCGCCACCGCCCTTAATCATGTGCATGTGACGGGTAATTTCATCCGCGCCATCCACATACACCTGTAAATCACCCGCGTCGTTCAGCGACAGCACTTCGATACCGTGCCCCTTCAGGCGTTTTGCAGACGCTTCAGAACTCGCCACCGCACCGCGTATTTTGTGCTTGATTTTGGCCAGTTCATCGATAAAAAAATTGGCGGTCGAACCCGTTCCCACACCCACAATACAATCAAACGGTACATATTCAATCGCAGCCACTGCCACCGCACGCTTCAAATCGTCCTGATTCATCATTCCTCACCCTCATTTTTAGTTTGCGTAATTATTGCAGGAAATGATGACTTTGGGGAAAGTCATCTGTCGATCTGTCGTGACAACCGTGGCGACACGCCTTTTCAACTGGGCTGATGGTAAGATAACAAACAAATTACAATCGAATAGTGAGGAATGAAAATGCCAGAGAACCTGTCAGAAAAAGTCACTTTAACCATTGCCACCACCCCCTTCGACGACCAGAAACCTGGAACATCAGGACTGAGGAAGCGCGTGTCTGTTTTCCAGCAGCCGCATTATCTGGAAAATTTTGTGCAAGCCATTTTCGACAGCATCTCCCCCCCATCAGGCGCTACGCTGGTATTAGGCGGCGACGGCCGTTATTTCAACCTTGAGGCGATCCAGATCATCCTCAAGATGGCGGCAGCCAATGGCTTCGGGCGCGTGCTGGTGGGTCAAAACGGCATACTTTCCACTCCCGCCGCCTCCTGCGTGATACGCAAATATGCCACCTTTGGCGGCATCATCCTGTCCGCCAGCCATAATCCCGGAGGCCCGGGTGGCGATTTCGGCATCAAGTACAACACCGCCAACGGCGGCCCCGCACCGGAAAAAATCACCGAAGCCATTTTCGCGGCCAGCCGTCAGATCGCGCAATACCGCATCATCGACGCGCCGGATGTGGCGCTGGATTCATTAGGCGATTACACAATCGGCGACATGACCGTATCGGTGATCGATCCGGTGCGTGACTACGCCGATCTGCTGGAAACGCTGTTTGATTTTTCCGCGATCAGAAAACTGCTGGCAGGCGGTTTCCGCATCAAATTCGATGCGATGCACGCCGTCAACGGCCCCTATGCACGCGAAATCTTTTTAAACCGGCTGGGCGCACCTGCTGAAAGCATCATGAATTGCGTACCGCTGCCCGATTTCGGCAACGGCCACCCCGATCCGAACCTGACTTACGCGCACGAACTGGTCGAAATTCTCTATGGCGAAAACGCACCGGATTTCGGCGCCGCCTCGGACGGCGATGGCGACCGCAACATGATACTGGGCCGTCACTTTTTCGTCACGCCCTCCGACAGCCTGGCCATCCTGACCGCCAATGCCCGTCTCGTTCCCGGCTACAGCGCCGGCCTTTCGGGTGTGGCGCGCTCGATGCCGACCAGTGCGGCTGCGGATCGCGTAGCAAAAGAACTCTGCATCCCCTGTTTCGAGACGCCCACGGGGTGGAAATTTTTCGGCAACCTGATGGATGCGGGCCGTGTCACGCTGTGCGGAGAGGAGAGTTTCGGCACCGGTTCCTCGCACATCCGCGAAAAAGACGGCCTGTGGGCGGTGCTGTTCTGGCTCAACATCGTAGCCAGCCGTAAACAGTCCGTGGAGACTATCACACGCGAACACTGGGCGCATTTTGGCCGCAATGTCTACTCACGCCACGACTATGAAGGCATCCCCACAGAGGCCGCCAACGGCGTAATGAATCACCTGAAAGAATCATTCCGTCAGTTACCCGGTCAAAAACTCGGCAGCTACACCGTAGATTGCTGCGACGATTTCAGCTACACCGATCCGGTAGATGGCAGCTTAAGCACAGGACAGGGCATACGTATTATTTTTACGGATGGTTCACGAATCGTGTTCCGCCTGTCCGGCACAGGAACCGAAGGTGCGACCTTGCGCGTTTACCTGGAAGCCTACGATCCCGACATCAAGAACCACCACCTTGACGCACAGATCGCGCTGGCTGAACTCATCGGCATCGCGGGACAATTGTCTGAGCTAACAGCGAGAACCGGACGTGCACAGCCGACGGTCATCACCTGATGTTGCGCCACAACGGCAGAACGCATAGTCCGCGAAGTAATTCGCGCAGAGATATTTCCCAATAGGTAAATTGATTCTGGCAGGGATGATGCCTTGGGGCATCGAATTAATTAACGGAATAACTGGAAACGTCATGAGTACACACCTGACACGCCGCAAATTTTTGAAGACTGCAGCTTTAGTTCTGATACCACTTGTTGCTGTCACCCGACAGGCAAGTGCGAACAGCAATTCCATTGTGCGTGCCGAATTGAAATATCAAAACACGCCGATGGGCAACATGAACTGCAGCACTTGCCTTGAATTTATTCCCGGGAAATCTGACAAGGATTCAGGCAGATGCAAGGTCATTGCAGGAGATGATGAAATATCGCCCAACGGCTATTGCACGAAGTGGAATTCGATGTAAGGCCGCGTGCCATTGACAATATCAGGCTGTTACGAAGCTCGTGGACAGCAATTCTTATGGCTGTTGGTCATTCTGGCTAAACCTGGATTTGGTATCCGACAGTAAACGCATCGTGGAGTCTCCCTGAAACTGTCCTCCGGCCCTGGACAGATAATCATCGCGCCGTTCGGACGCGCCCAGTTCATGTGCCGCTCGAGCCGCGATGATCGGATAAATGACGGAACGCTCCCCGTGCTTGATTGCACGGGCGGCAGCTTTTTCTGCATCCGCGTAACGGCCTTCAAAAAAGGCTCTCAACGTCACATCCAACAGCTTGCGGGAATTGTTCTGGGCGCGATCAAGCCGCATTTTCTGCACCACAGCGGGCAATTTAGTGGTATCGGACAACAGTTGCATCAGCCAGTGC
Organism: Gallionella sp. UBA4121; assembly: GCA_002381565.1. Lineage (GTDB taxonomy): Bacteria > Pseudomonadota > Gammaproteobacteria > Burkholderiales > Gallionellaceae > Gallionella. The sequence goes on along the minus strand of DFWZ01000003.1, from coordinate 71,395 downwards.
CCGAGCATTAAAACCAATAAAAGCAGCACAACAAACAGCTTCAGCGACAACTCGATGCGATACGGCGGATACACCAGCAGCACGTAGGCGGTGTTTTGCAATATCGTGCCCAGCGCTGCCGCTGCCGCAAAGAGCACCAGAATGGAGATAAGGTATTTCATCGCGCCGCCTTTTTCGGCAAGCTGCGCCCGCCATCAACTGCACTCTCATGGCTCAGACGGTAGCTGCGCACGGCTTGCAGGCTGCCACTGACGTCAGGCAAGTCAATGTTGATACTGGCCACCGCCAGCTTGTTCAGCTCATCCAGCAGGCGCGATCCTTCCGGTGATTTGACATCAAAATAGCGCGCGGTCCAAAGCTGCGCGGTTTTCAATTCCTGCCTGAAGCTATCTTCATCACGCGACAAAAGTGCCAGGCGCGCCGATACCAGATGCATCTTCAAATTTTCGCGCAGAAAAAACTCCTGCCTGGGCGGCAACAGCGCAATTTGTTTTAGGCTGGTGTTCTCTATCCGCACCAGCTGCTTGACCTCCAGCCAGATGGCGCCCAACCATTTTTGCCAGGCGGACTCATTCGCAATCGGGCGCTTTGCCAGCTCTGTCACGTTTTCAGTTGGCCTGTGCCGGTCAACCAGCGGCAGTCCGTCCACCGCCGACAACAGCCTGTTGATTTTCAGATTGATTCCAGGCACATCCACCCTGGGCACCGCGCGCAGCTTGTCTATATCCAGACCAATGGACTTGCGCAAGCCATTGAAGGCGGGCCTGTCCATGCGCTGCAATCTGGCATCCGCGCTCTCCATGGCAATCAGCGCCGCTTTCACATTTCCGGACAATTGCAATTGCTGCCCGGCGATCAGCAGCAGTTGCTCGACATCAGCCAGCGCGGTTTCATCGCGGCTGATGGACAGGTTGTTGTACAACGCTTCCAGCGCGGCGCGCTGATTCTGCGCCTGGTCATAGTACGCCTCAAGGGTTGCCACCCTGACCGACATCGCGCGCACCTCATCCTGATTTTGCGCGATCAGTATCGCATTCGCACGGGCTGCGCCATCCATCTCGGCGATTTTCTTCGCCAATTCCTCCCTCATGTCGGCAATCGCCCTGTGACCATCGAGCCATTGCCACAAAAAAATGGCTACCAGCACGATCAATGTCAGCTGGGTAATGCTCAGCCTTGCGAATATGTCGGCCATCGAGGTTTTAGTCGCGAGGCGTGTTGCAGCCTCAAGGCTGTCCGAACCGTGCGGAATTTTATCGCTCATGTCGATCCTCGTTCTTGAATCCTGAATCCTGATTTCCCCGCCCAGTCTTGCAGCGCAGACAACAAACCCTCATCACCCGCACCCGTCAGATGTACATGCACCCAACCCTGCCGGCGCGCCAATTCGGCAATACGCGGATGCGGCACAAATAATGGCGTATCGCGCAATACCGGTTGTGATTTTACATCCAGCATCTGCCACAAATAACCTAACGCCTCGCTGCTGGTCACGGTCATCGCGTCGGGATGAACGTCTAACACGAGGTCCTGCCCGGGCTTGCTGCGTCGGTAACAGGCCACATATTCAACCGAAGCCCCGCGCTGCTTTAGCGTGTCGCCCAGCAACTCGCGTCCGCCATCACCGCGAAAGATCATCACACGCCACCCGGCAACGTGCTGCAACTGATCCAGCAAACCTTCGCTGTCATATCGCTCGTCGGGCACCAGCACATCCATAATACCCAGTTCTCGCAAGGCTTTTGCGCTGCCCATGCCTATTGTGGCGATTTTCATATTTTCAGGAATCGAACCCAGCACTTCTCGAATCGCCACCATGCCATATTGCACCGCATTCGGACTGATGAAAATGGCGAGATTGAAATCCACAAGGCGCGAGACTTGCTCTTGAAGTGCCTGGACATCTTGCACTGGCGCAATATCCAGCAGGGGAAACAGCAACGGGATGCCGCCTGCCTGCTCGATATCCCGCGCCAACTGCACCGCCTGGCCGCGCGGACGCGTGACCAGGATCTTCAATCCGGCAAGCGGCAGCTTAATACCAGACTCGCATCGCGAGACCACGTCCCTCTCCCCCGCAAGCGGGGGAGAGCCAGGAAAGAGGGGACGGGCATGGTCGGATTCCATCATTAGATGCAGCTATGCCCGTTAGCCATTCAATGCGGCTAAAATTTCGCCCGCACCCTGCGCGCGCAATGCATCGGCAATACGCTTGCCCAACGCTTCGGGATTGGCGATATCACCGGTCGATTCGGCACGTACCATATGCTGCCCATCCGGGCTTGCGACAAAACCGCGCATGCGCAATTGCCCGTCATTAACTTCAGCAAATCCACCCAGCGGCACCTGACAGCTGCCATTCAGCGCCCGGCTCATGGCTCGTTCTGCCAGCACACAAGCAGCAGTATCGGGATGGTGCAACGGTTGCAGCATGCGGATTACATCCGCGCGATCCGCACGGCATTCGATACCCAGCGCGCCTTGCCCTACGGCCGGCAGGCTGTCTTCGCTGGAAATGATCGCTCGTATCCGGGCGATCAGCCCCAGCCGCTTCAAACCGGCTGCCGCGAGTATGATCGCGGCATACTGTCCTTCGTCCAGCTTGCGCAAACGGGTCTGCACATTGCCTCGCAACGGCTCGATTTTAAGATGCGGGAAGCGCGCTCGCAGCTGGCTTTCCCGACGCAGGCTGGAGGTACCTACCACGCTGCCTGCCGGCAAAGCGGCCAGATTCTCATGCAGATTCGAGACAAAGGCATCATGCGGGTCTTCACGCTCGCCGATCGCGGCCAGCACAAAACCTTCCGGCAATACCATAGGCACGTCCTTGAGGGAATGCACGGCGAAATCGGCGCGACCGTCTCCCAGCGCCGTTTCCAACTCCTTGACGAATAAACCCTTCCCACCGATTTTGGACAGACTGACATCCAGAATCTGGTCACCTTGCGTAGTCATGCCCAGAATACTGACTTCAGTTTGCGGATATAATGCACGCAATCTGTCCCTGATGTGTTCCGCTTGCCACATGGCCAGCGCGCTTTCACGCGATGCAATAACCAGGCGGGCCAGTGGAGTGGGTGAGGTTGAAGCAACAGGTCTCATCGAAATTTCCTTGTGATTAATTACGCGGTGCATTCTAACACGGAGGCTGCCGCGCTTATTTGCGTACTAAACTGTGATGAACTTATTTTCTGCCCCTTCCGACATTTCCAGCAAAGACCTGCCATTTCGCGAGGATGTACGCCTGCTCGGCCGCATACTCGGCGACACGCTGCGCGAACAGGAGGGCGAGGAAACCTATCAACTGGTTGAAAGCGTGCGCCGCTCTGCGGTGCGTTTTCGCAAGACTCAGGACGACCGCGACAGAGAACAGTTAGAACAGATGCTCGATGCGCTGAGCCCCAGCGAGACACTCGCGGTGGTGCGCGCCTTCAGCTACTTCTCGCAACTGACCAACATCGCCGAAGATCTGCATCATAACCGCCGTCATCGCGCCCATCTCAAGGCAGGTTCACCGCCGAAAAACGGCAGTCTGCTGCTGGCGCTTGACCGTCTTGAAGAGAAGCCGGTCAGCCGGGAAACCTTACAGGCATTCCTGGACAATGCGCTGATCTCGCCGGTGCTGACCGCACACCCCACCGAAGTGCAACGCAAAAGCACCCTCGACTGCCACCTGATCATCTCCAGCCTGCTGTCCAACCGCGACCGTCTGGACATGACGCCGGATGAACTCGCCGAAAACGAGAATGCCCTGCGCCGCTTCGTTCTGATCCTGTGGCAGACACGCATGCTGCGCACCGCCAAGCTGACCGTGCGCGATGAGATCAGGAACGGCCTGGAATTTTATCGCTACACCTTCCTGAACGAAATCCCCAAGATTTACGCCAATCTGGAAAAACAGTTGGGCGCGCGTTTCGACAAGGATATCAAGGTGCCGCCGCTGCTGCGCGTAGGCAGCTGGATCGGCGGCGACCGCGACGGCAATCCTTTTGTCACGCACGATGTCATGCAATATGCGGTGCAACAACATTCCGAACTGGCGTTCGAACATTACCTGAACGAGACGCATATCCTCGGCCAGCGTCTTTCCCTGACAGATCGTCTGGCAGATGTAAGCGATGAACTGCGCAAACTTTCCGACGCGTCCCCTGATAAGGCCGTCAGCCGCAGCGACGAACCCTACCGCCGCGCGCTGATACTGATCTATTCGCGCCTGTCGGCGACAGCCACAAAACTCGGCCACGAAATCTCCCATCTGCCGCCGGTGGATAAACAGGCGGAACCCTATGCCACGCCGCAACAGTTTATCGCCGACCTGGATGTGCTGATCGAGTCCTTGCTCCGCCACGGCGCGGTGTATCTGGCACGCGGACGATTGGCTAACCTGCGCCGCGCAGCCGAAGTATTCGGCTTCCATCTGGCACCACTGGACATGCGCCAACACAGCGCAATCCACGAACAGACGGTCAGCGAACTGCTGGCTCATGGTGCTTCGATAACAAACTATGCGGAGCTTGATGAAACTGCACGACGCCAGGTATTGCTGAGCACATTGCAGGCGGGCAAACCGCTGATCGTCGACCTTGGGCAGTATTCAGACGTTGTACAAAGCGAATTGCGCATCATGCAGGCCGCGGCAGACATCCACCAGCGCTTTGGCCGCGCCGCATTGCCTAACCACATCATTTCCAAGGCAGATGCGGTGAGCGACATGTTGGAGCTGGCGCTGATGCTGCAACAGGTGAGCTTGCTCGAAGGCGATGACACACTGCACATCAACATCATTCCGCTGTTCGAGACCATCGAAGATCTGCGCAGCTGCGGACCTATCATGGACGAACTTTTCGCTATTCCCTACTACCGTCAATTGCTGGTCAATCGCGGCAACACCCAGGAAGTCATGCTGGGCTATTCCGACAGCAACAAGGACGGCGGATACGTCACGGCCAACTGGGAACTGTACAAGGCGGAGCTGGAACTGGTTAAGGTATTCGCCAAATACGGCATAGAACTGCGCCTGTTCCACGGACGTGGTGGCACGGTCGGTCGCGGCGGCGGCCCAAGCTATGAAGCAATTCTTGCGCAACCACCGGGCAGCGTGAACGGGCAGATCCGCATCACCGAACAAGGCGAAGTGATCTCCAGCAAATATTCCAACCCTGAGATCGGCCAGCGCAATCTGGAAACACTGATTGCCGCCACCATGGAAGCGACGCTGCTGCACCATCACGGCGATGACAGCACCATGCCGGAATTTCACCGCATCATGGAAGCGCTGAGCATCGACGCGTTTGCGGCGTACCGCAAGCTGGTCTATGAGACACCCGGCTTCACTGAGTACTTTTTCACCTCTACGCCGATCCGTGAAATCGCCGAACTCAACATCGGCAGCCGCCCGTCCGCCCGCCGCGCATCGGATCGCATCGAAGATTTACGGGCAATCCCCTGGGTATTCAGCTGGGGTTTGAACCGCACGCTGCTGCCGGGCTGGCTGGGTTTCGGCAGCGCGGTGAAGCAGTTCATCGCCCGCGAAGGTGAAGCCGGCCTGGCCCAGTTACAAGCCATGTATCGTGAATGGGCATTCTTTCGTGGCCTGATGTCGAATATGGATATGGTATTGTCCAAGACCGACATGGGTATCGCCTCGCGTTATGCCGGCCTGGTGGAAGATGTAGAACTGCGCGAGCGGATTTTTGGCGCGATTCACAGCGAATGGGAAGACACCGTAGAGCAGCTGTTCGCCGTTACCGGCAACAGCAGCCTGTTGCAGGAAAACCCTGCATTCGCGCGCAGCCTGTTGACCCGAACTCCCTACATTGACCCGCTCAACCACTTGCAGGTAGCCCTGCTGGAACATCACCGTGCGGGCAACAAGGACGAACTGGTAAAACGTGCGATTCACCTGACCATCAACGGCATCGCGACAGGTCTGCGCAACAGCGGTTAAACCTCATGAAGGGCAGCAGGCTGCCGTCCTTCATCGTCCCGATCAGCTGAACTCCTTGACGATATGCTGCTGCCTCCGGCTGATCGGAAGCAGCTCCGGCAAGCCGGCCAGCTTGACCATCCAGCCGCTCCCCTCGCCTTCTTCACCGCCGCCCCTCTCAAAGCCTTCGATCTCGCTTTTGGCCACCAGACAATTGCGGTGGATACGCACGAAGCGCGTGGCAAATTCCTTTTCAAGCGCAGTCAGCGATTCTTCGATCAGATATTCGCGCTCAATCGTACGCACGGTGATGTATTTCAACTCGGCGCGCAAAAACAACACCTGTTCAATAGGCACAAGGTGAATCTTGCCCCGCTCATGAATGGCAAGATTACGGCGCGGCTCGGGCAGCAACTCATGCAGCACTTCGATCTGTACCGGCACGGCATTGCGCGCGCGGGTAAGCGCATCGAACAGACGCCCCAGACGTATCGGCTTGAGCAGGTAGTCGATGGCATGCAATTCAAAGGCCTTGATCGCATAGGCATCATAAGCCGTGGTAAAAATGATCACAGGCGGATAGGGCAGCTTTTGCAGGTGTAGCGCCAACTCGATCCCATCCATTTGCGGCATGCGAATATCCAGCAGCACCACATCGGCGGGAGTATCCACCAGCCTGTCCAGCGCTTCCTGACCATTGCCCGCCTCACCCACCACGACCAGCGGCAACTGTTCATTGCAATCGCTCAGCAACTCGCGCAGCCGGTTTCGCGCCGGCGGCTCGTCATCCACAATGAATACGCGCAAGGCCAGTTCTATCGTGCTCATATCTTCTCTTTCATATAAGGCAAGGAAATTTCCACCCGATAAAAATCTTTTCCGCTTGTCACATGGTAACTTGCCTCGGCATCAAACAGCAAAGCCAGCCGTTCACGAATATTCTGCAGGGCGATTTTGTTGCCGACATGTGGCCGGACATTACCGTGCAGCGGACATGGATTGTTCACCGCAATCTTCAACTCTGCTCCCTGACGGCGCAACAATACATCAATGCAGCCGCCTTCGATCAAGGGCTCAATACCGTGATACACCGCGTTCTCCAGCAAGGGTTGCAATAACAAGGCGGGAATCAATGCATCATCCGGCATATCCTGAAATTGCCAGTCTACGCTCAGCCTCTCCCCCATGCGCATTTTTTCCAGCGCAAGATATTGCTTACACAGTTTAATTTCCTGGTGCAGCGGCACCAGATCCTGTTCATCGGCCATCGCCATACGGAACAGGTCCGCCATGTCTTCCAGTGCAGTTTCGGCCTGCCGGGGTTGTGCGCGCAAGATACCCAGCACCGCGTTGATCGTATTGTAAAGAAAATGCGGCCGGATGCGCGCGCGCAACACCTGAAGACGCGCATCCTCCAGGGCGCGCGACAACCCCCGAGCGCGCAGGCGAAAATACATCAGCAGCAGGCCGCACATAGACACACTGATGAACTCGCCACGCAGCACATCGAAATAAGGGTCTCCGCTGGCATCCGGGCGGTAGAACTCGCCACCGATATAGTAGACGATGAGCGTCAGCGTGCCGGCGATGATGTTCACGGCCCACACGCCACGCCAGTAGGACAGCCTGCTCAATACGGGCTGCCCTATCCAGAGCAGCAGCAGACTGCACAGCATAATGGGTACAAGCAAGGCGCTAATCTGCATTATTTTCAGCGCCACATCCAGCCAGCCGCCGGCCTGAAAAATTGCGCCAACCAGCGCCAGACCATTGCCCAGCAACAGAATGCGCAGCATGACACCGAGATTGCGAAAGTTGGGCAACGCGTCGGGCGGGGTATTTTGTTTTATACTGCGAGACTTATTCATGGCGGTAAACCTCAGGTTAGCTGCCTTAACGCTACAATCCGGATTTTTGATACAAGATGGCAAGCATACAAGAAAATGACACCTGGTCGGGACGATTCTCTGAGCCCGTAGCAGAATTGGTCAAACGTTACACAGCTTCGGTGGATTTCGACCGCAAGCTGGCGCTGTTCGACATTCAGGGCTCGCTGGCGCACGCGCAGATGCTCGGCGCATGCAAAATCATCGCCCCGCAGGATCTGGCCGACATCCGGCGCGGACTGGCTCAGATTGAAACTGAAATTACCGGCGGCGATTTTGTCTGGTCGCTGGATCTGGAAGATGTGCATCTCAATATCGAAAAGCGCCTCACCACGCTGGTCGGTGATGCCGGCAAACGCTTGCATACCGGGCGTTCGCGCAATGATCAGGTGGCGACCGATGTGCGCCTGTATCTGCGCCATGCAATTGACGATTTATTGAATTTAATCAAGCTATTACAAAATTCATTGATCGACCTGGCAGAGCAGCACACCCAGACCATCATGCCCGGCTTTACCCATTTGCAGGTCGCGCAACCGATCAGCTTCGGCCATCATCTGATGGCCTATTACGAAATGCTCAAACGTGATGCTGAACGCCTTGCAGACTGCCGCCGCCGGGTGAACCGCCTGCCGCTCGGCGCGGCAGCACTGGCCGGCACCAGCTATCCGATAGATCGTGAGATGGTCGCGGCCTTGCTGGGCTTTGACGGCGTATGCGAAAACTCGCTGGATGCCGTTTCCGACCGCGATTTCGCCATCGAATTCACCGCTTGCGCTGCGCTGATCATGACGCATCTGTCGCGCTGCTCGGAAGAGTTGATTCTGTGGATGAGCCCGATGGTAGGCTTCATCGACATCGCTGACCGCTTCTGTACCGGATCATCCATCATGCCGCAGAAGAAAAATCCCGACGTGCCGGAACTGGTGCGCGGCAAGACCGGCCGGGTAAACGGTCATCTGGTGGCATTGCTCACGCTGATGAAAGGCCAGCCGCTGGCGTACAACAAGGACAATCAGGAAGACAAGGAGCCGCTGTTCGACACGGTGGATACTCTCACGCAAACGTTGCGCATCTATGCCGACATGATCACAGGCATCAGGGTCAAGCCGGACGCCATGCGACGTGCGGCCTTGCAAGGTTATGCCACGGCGACGGATCTGGCGGATTATCTGGTGAAGAAAGGATTGCCGTTCCGCGACGCCCATGAAGCCGTGGCGCTCGCAGTGCGTTTCGCCGAACAGCGCGGCTGCGATCTGGCCGACATCAGCCTCGCTGAATTGAAGAACTTCTCGACACTGGTCGAGGATGACATCTATCAGGTGCTGTCGCTGGAAGGCTCGCTCGCCAGCCGCAATCACATCGGCGGCACGGCGCCGAATCAGGTGAAAGCTGCCATTGCACGGGCGCGAAAAAATCTCGCCAACACCTGATTCGCCATCTGCAAAAAAGGGCAATCAGCTGATTGCCCTTCAGGGGGTAAGTTTAACGAACCGGGCTGCTGGCAACCGCGATTATGCCGTAGCCAGTTCGCCCAGCAATTGTTTCAGCTCACCGCTTTGGTACATCTCCGTTAGGATGTCACAACCGCCGATAAATTCACCTCTGACGTAACACTGCGGCAAGGTTGGCCAGTTGGCATACTCGACCAGGCCGGGCACCAGGGCTGGGTCTTCAAACACGTTCACCGCCAGAACTTCTTTGACGCCCAGCAAACTCAAAATCTGCACCACCTTGGCTGAAAAACCGCACTGTGGGAATTTCGGTGTGCCTTTGATGTAAATCACTACCGGACTGGAACTGACTTGTGACTGGATAAGTTGTTGAATATCTGTGGTCATGATTATTACCCGAATTAAATTGTCGGGTATTATTGCAGAGTTGGGCAGCCCGCGTCAAGCACGGCCCATCGTCACACGCTCAGTGCCTGACAAATCCCGCACCGACGAGACTTCGGCGAATCCGGCCTGTTGCAGCAACTCGCGCACGCGCGCTGCCTGGTTGTAACCATGCTCCAGCATCAGCCATCCGCCGGAATTGAGGTGATCTTTGGCTTCGTTAATGATACGGCGAATGTCGTCCAGCCCGTCACTGCCGGATGCCAGCGCACCCAAAGGCTCGAAGCGTACATCTCCCTGCGACAGATGAACATCACAAGCTTCAATATAGGGCGGGTTGGAGACGATCAGGTCGAAACGCTCATCTGACAGCGCTGCGAACCAGTCGCTGTGCAGCAGACGAACGTTGCGTATTTTAAGTGCCAGCGCGTTGTATTGCGCAACGCTCAGCGCCGCCTGTGATGCGTCCACCGCAACAACCTCTGCGTCGGGACGAGCATGGGCGATTGACAGGGCGATCGCACCGCTGCCCGTGCCCATATCCAGAACGCGAAAATCTCTCTCCCCTCCGGCTGCGCGCCCCTCGCTCCGCTCTCCCCGCAATCGGGAGAGGGGGAGTGAGAGGCCAGGAGAGGGCATTTGATGCAAAGCCAGTTCAACCAGCAATTCTGTGTCGGGGCGAGGAATCAGCGTAGCGGGCGTGACTTTGAAATTGAGGCCGAAAAATTCGCGCATCCCCAGCAGATAGGCGATCGGCTCGCCCTGCATGCGCCGCTCGAACAACGCACTGTAACTTGCAGATTCATGGTCGCTTAGCAGGCGTTCGGGATGTGTGAGCAGGTACGCGCGATTCACCTGTAAAACGGCCTGCAACAGGCATTGCACCTCAATGCGCGCGGTACTGGAATCAAGATTCAGTGCGGTTTGCAGTTGCCGGCTATCGTGCTGAATAACTTCTTGAATGTTCATAGTGTATCGCCTGTCGCCACCCGACAAAGCGTTCTCCAGGTCAGGCCTCATCCGGCGTGCGGCTTAAATCCCACCTGCTCAGAAGCTGGTATCGTCCGCCATCGCGGCAAGCTGTTCGGCCTGGTGTTCGGCCATCAAGGCGCCTGTGAGCTCGCTGATGTCGCCGTCCATGATCGCATCCATTTTGTACAGCGTGAGATTGATGCGGTGGTCGGTTATGCGCCCTTGCGGATAGTTGTAAGTGCGGATGCGCTCGGAGCGGTCGCCGCTGCCCACCAGACTCTTGCGCGTTGCAGCCGTTTCGGCGTTCTGCGCGCGCACCTGGGCGTCCTTGATGCGGGCACACAACACCCGCATTGCCTGCGCCTTGTTCTGATGCTGCGAACGGCCATCCTGACATTCCACCACAACGCCGGTCGGAATATGCGTGATGCGCACCGCCGAATCGGTCTTGTTGATGTGCTGCCCGCCAGCCCCTGAGGCACGGAACGTATCGATGCGCAGATCGGCGGAGTTGAGCACCACGTCATCCACCTCATCCACTTCCGGCATGATTGCCACGGTGCAGGCAGAGGTGTGCACGCGCCCCTGTGTTTCGGTGGCCGGCACGCGTTGCACACGATGCGCGCCGGATTCAAATTTCAACACCGAATACGCCCCTTGCCCCACGATGCGTGCGATGATTTCCTTGTAGCCGCCCATTTCACCGGGACTTTCCGATATCACTTCGACCTGCCAGCGACGACGCTCGGCAAAACGCGAATACATGCGAAACAAGTCCCCGGCGAACAGCGCAGCTTCGTCGCCACCGGTGCCTGCCCGCACTTCCAGAAACACGCTGCGCTCGTCATTGGGATCTTTAGGCAATAATTGCGTCTGCAATTCGCCGTCCAGTTGCGCCAGCCGCGCTTCGCCTTCCTTGATTTCCGCATCGGCAAATTCGCGCATTTCTGGATCTTCCGCCATTTCACGGGCGGCGGCGATATCGCCCTCACAGGACTGATAGGCGTGAAACAGCTCCACCACAGGTTCGAGCTCGGCGCGTTCGCGGTTCAGCTTTCGATACGAATCCATGTCGCGGGTGGCCTCTTCAGTGCTCAGCAGCTGATTGACTTCGAGCAGGCGCTCACTCAGCTGAGCGAGTTTGGTGGCGATATTTGGTTTCATTGCAGTTCTATTTTGAAGGTCAAACAAGCCTGTCCTGAGCCAGGCCGAAGGGACGGCGACGAACGAACGACGCAGGCAGTGCACATGCACGGCAATGAATAATAACGAGTCAACACAGTTTCACCGACAAAATAGAATTGCAATCATTCTTCAGCTTGAAGATGATGCAACCTGCGAACCACCTCGACAAAGTTATCGCGATCATTGCCATGCGCCTGGTTCAGCGCGTGCGTCGGCGCGTGCAAAAATTTATTGGTCAGTCCCCGGCTCATCGCTTCCAGCACTTTTTCCGGACTCTCGCCCCGGGCCAGCAGACGCGTCGCTTTTTCCAGTTCCTGACGACGGCTGGATTCGGCTTGGTCGCGCAGTGCGCGGATGGTCGGCACCACATCACGCGACTCCATCCAGTGTATGAAATTAGACACACCGGAATCGATGATGACTTCGGCTTCCTTGACCGCCCCCTGACGCGCTTCGAGGCCGTCTTTGACCACTTCGGCAATGTCATCCACTGTGTACAGGAACACATCGTTCAGATCACTGACTTCGGTTTCCACATCGCGAGGCACGGCCAGATCCACGATAAACAGCGGCTTGTGACGGCGGGCTTTGAGCGCACGCTCGACCATACCCTTGCCCAGAATCGGCAACTGGCTGGCGGTGCAGGTCACGATAATATCGTTTTGAGCCAGTTGTTCCGGCAAATCGGACAAGGTAATCGCCGAACCGTTGAATTGCCGCGCCAGAGTCTGCGCGCGTTCCAGCGTACGGTTGGCAACGGTGATGCGCTTCGGATTACGCGCCGCGAAATATACCGCGTTGAGCTCAATCATCTCGCCCGCGCCGATGAACAACACGTTTTGATCGCTGATACTGGGGAAAATGCGCTCTGCGAGCCGCACCGCAGCAGCCGCCATCGAAACCAGGTTTGCGCCGATTTCGGTTTCCGTACGCACTTGTTTAGCGACCGAGAAGGTATTCTGAAACAACTTGTGCAGCAAGATGCCCATCGTGCCCGCCTGCTCGGCCTGACGTACCGCCTGCTTCATCTGCCCCAGAATTTGCGGCTCGCCCAGCACCATCGAATCCAGACCGCTGGCCACACGGAACGAGTGCTTCACCGCCTGCTCGCGCGGCAGGGAATAGAGGTAAGGCTCGAGGTCCTTGCGCGACATCTGATGATACTGCGCCAGCCAGTCAATCGCGTGTTCGGGCCTGGCTGCGTTGCAATACAACTCCATGCGATTACAGGTGGACAGTATCGTGGCTTCTTTTGCCGCGCCGTTTTCCACTAAATCGCGCAGCGCATTCTCAATCCCGTCCACATTGAACGCGACCTGCTCGCGCACGGCGAGCGGCGCAGTCTGATGATTAAGGCCAAAGGCGAACAGCTGCATCGTAGTTTTGATTTATGGCAAAGCTATAAAGAGATGCGGATTATAGTCGGAACCGCAGTGCAATACCATCGGGCGTGATTGGCGCCTGTTAGAATGTGCGCCTGTCCATTACCTAGGCTCGCCATATGGCCATCAAAGCAACCGTCTTCAAAGCCACTCTCCAGATCGCCGACCTGGATCGCTATTACTATGCCGATCACACACTGACGATAGCACAGCACCCGTCGGAGACCGAGGAACGCATGATGGTGCGCCTGACCGCTTTCGCGCTCTACGCTGACGAAGCGCTGACGTTCGGCCAGGGTATCAGCAATGATGACGAACCCGACCTGTGGCATAAAGACCTCACGGGCGCGATCGAGCGCTGGATCGTCGTCGGCCTGCCCGACGAGCGCGCCATTCGCAAAGCATGCGGGCGCGCTGACAAAGTCGTGATCATCAGCTTTGGACGCGCTGCCGAGATCTGGTGGAATGAAAATCGCAATAAACTGACTCGACTGGACAACCTTACCGTACTCAGACTGCCTGTTGACGTGACCCAGGCGCTTACAAAGCTGGTCAACCGCACCATGCAGCTGCAATGCACCATCCAGGAAGGGCAGATGATGATCACCAGCGAGGATGGCGTGGTAGAAATTGAACCCGTAATCTGGCATGGCAAGCTGCCATCCGGTCAGGCATGGCAACAGAACTAACAGCCTGCCCCTGCGGCGGGGGCGACTACGCGAACTGTTGCGGTCGTTACCATAACGGCGCGCCCGCACCCGATGCAGAATCGCTGATGCGCTCACGCTACAGCGCATACGTGCTCGAACTGGAAGCCTACCTGCTCGCCACCTGGCATCCTGACACCCGTCCTGCCAGGCTTGATTTTGAAGCTGACGGCATGAAATGGCTGGGACTGGAAGTAAAAAAGCACAAGCCAGCCGATCCCGCCACGGTAGAATTTGTCGCGCGCTACAAGGTCAAAGGCCGCGCGCACCGGCTGCACGAAGTCAGCCGGTTTGTGCATAAAGAAGGGCAGTGGTTTTATCTCGATGGCAAGTTTCCCAACAACTAGCGAGTGGAGAGTAGAAAGCAGTAAGCCGGGTGGCCGCTTGCCACTCACTACTTACCACTTCGCATGTCCTTCATTCTGTTAAAATCGCGTCATGAGTAAATTAACCCTGGATCGCATCCTGCATACGCAGGGTTTTGGCACGCGCAAATGGTGCCGGGAATTGATTGCCAATGGCGAAGTCAGTATCGCAGGCCATGTTGCCACTGACACGAATATCCCGATTGAAACCGATGGGCTGGAGTTCGAGATTTACGACGAGCAGTGGGTTTTTCGCAAACAGGTGTATATCGCCCTGAACAAGCCGGCCAATTTCGAGTGTTCCCGCAAACCCAGTCATCACCCCGGCGTGCTGACCATCCTGCCTGATCAATTTACCCGGCGCGATGTGCAGCCAGTCGGACGACTGGACCACGACACAACGGGACTTTTGTTGATGTCGGATGACGGTGCGTTCATCCACACCCAGTCATCCCCGAAACATCATGTACCAAAGATCTATGTCGCCACCACCCACGAACCCGTGACACCAGAATTGATCGAACAGTTGTTAAAAGGCGTTAAATTGCACGACGAACCGGGCTCACTGGCTGCGGAAACTTGCCGGATGATAGACTCAAATCATCTCGAAATCGTGCTGGAACAGGGCAAATACCACCAGGTTAAACGCATGCTGGCCGCTGCCGGCAATCACTGTACGGCGCTGAACCGTTCGCAGATCGGCAATTTGAAACTTGCTGACCTGAATCTTGCGCAAGGTGCATGGTGCTATCTGGATGCAGCACAACTGACGCTGCTGACACCGCCGTTCACCAAGCAAACCTAAAAACCTTTTTCATCCACGAAAATCACGAAAGACACTAAATAAATCAAAAATCTGCGTCTATACTGCAACTCACCAGCAACATGAAGATCGAAATCGAGGTATCTGTTTGAATTTTCGTGTTTTTTCGTGCATTTCGTGGACAACTGTTTTCTCGAATAAATTTCAAGGCTCAAAGTTATTATGGCAATACAATGGTTTCCCGGTCACATGACCTCGGCGCGCAGAAAAGCTGCCGAAACGATGGAATTTACCGATGTCATCATCGAGGTGCTGGATGCACGCGCCCCCGAAGCCAGCTGCAATCCGATGATCAGGGAGCTGCGCGAACACCGCCAGCGCCCTTGCCTGAAGATACTCAACAAGATCGATCTTGCAGATCCGGTTATCACGCAGCAGTGGCTGGATTATTACAACCGTCAGGAAGGTGTGAAAGCCGTAGCGTTGAGCTGCAAGAGCGCGACCGATGCTGCGAAAGTTCCGAAGTTGTGCCAGCCGTTAGCCCCTCATCGTGACAGCACGCACAAGCCGCTACGCCTGATGATCATGGGCATCCCCAACGTCGGGAAATCCACGCTGATGAACATGCTGCTCAAACGCCGTGTCGCTGCTGTTGGCGATGAGCCGGCGGTGACCAAGTCGCAGCAGTGCCACAAGATTAACGACCACATGACCCTGACCGACTCCCCAGGCCTGATGTGGCCGAAAATCGAATTCGATGAAGACGGTTTTATACTCGCCGCGATTCACGCCATCGGGCGCAACGCCGTCATCGAGGAAGAAATCGCCGAACACCTTGCCAATAACCTGCTGGCGCGTTATCCGGAACGGTTAGCCGAGCGCTTCGGTCTGGATGTAAGCGGGATGGACGGCGTTGACGTGATCGAAGCCGTCGCCAGGAAGCGCGGCTGCCTGATAAAGGGGCGTGGCGGAGAGCTGGATCTTGAAAAAGCGTCTATTATTCTGCTGACCGAATACCGGGCCGGAAAACTGGGCCGCATCAGTCTGGAATCACCGTCCTCGCGTGAAACCATGATCAGAGAAGCGCTGGAAAATCCTGTAAAACCGCGAATTCATTCCCTGCGTGGCGATCCGACTGAAGCATGAATAAAGCCGCCCGATGAAAACCCCGAAAAGAATTGAACCCCTCGTCGAAGACGGACTCGTTGACGTGGTCTTGCGTCAGCTCATGAGCGGCAAAGAGGCGACAGTCTATGTCGTCCAGTGCGGCGACGAGATTCGTTGCGCCAAGGTTTACAAGGAAGCCAACCAGCGCGGCTTCCATCAGGCCGTTCACTACACCGAAGGCCGCAAGGTGAAAAACAGCCGCCAGGCGCGTGCGATGGAAAAAGGCTCGCGCTACGGACGTAAAGAGCAGGAATCTGCCTGGCAACACGCCGAGGTCGACGCCCTGTACAAATTAGCCAGCGCAGGCGTGCGTGTACCGCACCCTTTTGGCTTTTATGAGGGTGTGCTGTTGATGGAACTGGTGACGGACGAAAACGGCGCGGCAGCACCCAGGCTCAACGATTTGGAACTCACCGCAGATCAGGCACGCGACTTTCACGCCAGGCTGATCCGGCAGGTAGTGCTGATGCTGTGCGCCGGCATCGTGCACGGCGACTTGTCCGAGTTCAATATTCTCGTCGACGCGCAAGGGCCTGTCATCATCGACTTGCCGCAGGCGGTGGATGCCGCCGCCAACAACAATGCCAGCCGCATGCTGGAGCGCGACGTCGACAACCTGGCCAATTACTTTGCTCAGTTCGCCCCGGAACTCAAAGCCACCCAGTATGGCAAAGAGATATGGGCGATCTACCAGCGCGGCGAACTCTTGCCCGACACGCCGTTAACCGGTCACGTTAAAGAAAGCAAAAAGACCGCCGACGTGCATTCCGTGATGCGTGAAATAACCACGGCTCGCGACGATCACGAAGCCAAATTGCGCTATCAGCAGCTAAAAAGAGAAGAAGGCCGCTAAATGAGCGACTATCCCGTCATCAAATGGCACGAGGCCGGCATCGATCAATCCGCCCGCTGGCGCTCGGAGAGCGGTGCGCCACCGCCCAGGCGCGTGGTGATTGCCGATGATCGCATGACTGCCGATGCAGCTTACCGTCTGGCATGCGAGGGCACCGCACTGTTGTGGCGCGGGGACTTTCAGAACGCCCGCCAACTGCTTGGGGCAATGGCGCGACGTGCTGATGAAAAACCACGCAAACCAAAGGCCGCTCCATCTACACCCACCGAATCCTTTCATCTGCACCGCCAGGCCATCTCGCAGCGCGCCCGCACTTTGGGCATGTTGCTGCTGCCGTTCAATAGCGATCACACCATCCCGTTGCGCCGCGCACCCGATGTGCACCTGCCTTGCATACAAGCTTATGGCCCCTCAGACGGGCAACCCTATATCGCCTCACTGCGCGAACTGCTGGGGCTGATAGGCGCCTATGAGTGGCGCAAGAACGGCGTCGAGATTCCCGTTCTGGCGGTCATGCCCGCCCCCCCTTCCCAAAGCCCCCTCGCTTCGCTCTACCCCCGCAAGCAAGGGAAGGAGCAAACGAATCGCTGCGCCGACTCTATGTTATATGCACGCATCCACCCGCATTACGGCGTATTCGCACCGGTACGCGGCGAATATATCCAACTTGTGGCTGACGCCCCCATGCCCTTGCTTGCCCAAACGCAATCCGTCGCATTCGATATCGGCACGGGTACCGGCGTGCTGGCCGCCGTGCTGGCGCGCCGCGGCATACAGCGCATCATCGCGACCGATCAGGATCAGCGTGCATTGGCCTGTGCACGCGAAAATCTGACGAGATTGGGATTAAATGCCCAGGTTGAAGTCGCAGAGGCCGACCTGTTTCCCGAAGGGCGCGCAGCCCTTATCGTGTGCAACCCGCCGTGGGTACCGGCACGCCCAAGCTCACCGCTGGAGCATGCGGTATACGACCCTGAGAGCCGCATGCTGAAAGGCTTCCTGGGTGGACTGGCCGCACATCTGGAGCCTGGTGGAGAGGGCTGGCTGATACTCTCGGATCTTGCCGAACATCTGGGGCTGCGCACCCGCGCCGAACTGCTTGAGGCTATCGATATGGCCGGACTGACAGTCCTTGGAAAACTGGATGTAAAGCCTCATCACTCAAAAGTTTCTGACAGCAGCGATCCGCTGCACGCAGCGCGAAAAGCCGAACTCACCTCGCTGTGGCGACTGGGAAAAGCAGGTGATAGTTGATAGTTGATAGTTGATAGTTGATAGTTGATAGTTAAAAAGCATCCCGCCTCAGGTATTGTCTTTCGATGATTTAATGATAGCGGTGAGCAGTTTGAGCAACTCGATGATCTCAGGATAAATGGATTCATAACCATTTTTATCAATGTAGCCGGACTGATTAAGCAGCTCGATCCAATATACCGACTCATTGGCTTCTTTCAGCGCAATAGCCATTTTATGAATGAAATCAGCCCGGCTCTCAGCCTGCTCAGCTTCCCTTACCAATGCGCCGATAGCGGTGCCGCTGCGCAGCAATTGCCGGCTCAACACAAACTCCCGCTGTTCTTCAGTTAGAAACCGATACAGCTTTACGATTCGCAGCGCAAAGCTAAACGATTTTTCCTTGACGATATTCTCTTTCATAATTGTCAATTATCAACTGACAATTATGAATTATTAACCGCATCCACATTGAGTTGCAGCCACCATTCCAGCAGCGCCAGATGCCACAGCTTGCTGCCCTGAATGCGCGTCAGATGCGCTTCTGGAGCTGCCAGCAGCTTTTCCACATAACTGCGCCGATACAGGCCTCGTTTGATGCACGCATCGGAATAGAGGATGCTGCGTATCTTCTCGAGAAAATCGCCGCGCACGTGTTTTAACGCAGGCACCGGGAAATATCCCTTGGCGCGGTCGATCACCGCATCCGGAATGAGGCCGCGCGCCACCGCCTTGAGCGGAAACTTGCCCCCCTCCTTGAGCTTCAGTTCAGGCGGCATCCTGGCCGCCAGCTCCACCAGTTCGTGGTCGAGAAAGGGCACGCGCGCTTCCAGCCCCCAGGCCATGGTCATGTTGTCCACGCGCTTCACCGGGTCGTCCACCATCAGGCGCGTCACATCGAGGCGCAGCACCTGATCGAGAAACTCATCGGCACCGGGCTGTTGCAACTGCTCGGATACCCATACCCCCGTCACATCCGGCACGGCGTAGTCATCGGTCATCATCTCCAGATATTCGGCATGATCGCGGTCAAAATAATGCCGGGAGAAACGCTCAAGCGGCGTGCCGCCCTCTGCCGCCATGCGCGGATACCAGAAATAACCGCCGAACACTTCATCCGCACCCTGTCCTGCCAGCACCACCTTCACATCACGCGATACCCGCTCGCCCAGGAGATAGAACGCCGTCACGTCGTAGCTGGGCATCGGTTCCGACATCTCAAGGATGGCGTGTGGCAAATTTTTCAGAATTTCGTCATTGGGCAGTGCGAATTTGTGGTGACGGGTTTTAAACTGTTCAGCCACCAGATCAGAATACTCGAATTCATCGGCCACCTCGCCCGCCACTTCCTCGAAGCCGATAGAAAATGTATTCAACTCATCCACATGAGGACTAAGCAGCCCCACCAGCAGGCTGGAATCCAGGCCGCCGGAGAGCAAGACTCCCACGGGCACATCGGAGGCCAGCCTGTGCCGCTCCACCGCGCGGAGCAATACCGTGCGGGTAGCGCTGAGCCATTCCCCTTCTGTGAGTGGCTGAGCCGGACGGGTTGCATCGAGTGTCCAGTAGCAGCGCTGCACCACTTCGCCCGATGCAGAAAAGCGCAGCGTATGCGCCGGAGGCAGTTTCTTGATGCCCTGCAAAATAGTACGCGGCGCGGGCACCACCCCGTGCAGCGTGAAATGCTGATGCAATGCGACAGGATCGAGGCTGACATCCACTCCGCCGCCAGCCAGCAGCGCTTGCGGTGTGGAAGCGAAGCGCAGTCGTGCGCCGTCCAGCGTGTGATACAAAGGTTTGATGCCGAGCCGGTCGCGCGCAAGAAACAGGGTCCGGCCGCGCAAATCCCATATGGCAAAGGCAAACATGCCATAAAAACGCTGCACGCAATGCTCGCCCCAGGCGTGATATGCCTTGAGGATCACCTCGGAATCGCCTGTCGAGAAGAAAGCGTAACCCATTTCGACGAGTTCCGCGCGCAGTTCCTGGTAGTTGTAGATCGTGCCGTTGAATACCAGCGCCAGTTGCAAATCCTCGTCCAGCATCGGCTGATCGGCATGCGGGCTTAAGTCGATGACTGCCAGGCGGCGATGGCCGAACGCCAGCGCGCCGTCGTTGTAATAGCCTTCATGATCCGGGCCGCGCAGCGCCAGTCGCGCTGTCATGCGCCGTAGCGCATCCATGTCAGGCGATGCCCCATCGAAGCGCAACTCACCACAAATTCCGCACATGCAAGACTCCAGTCAATTCCGATGTGCGATTATCGCTTACCAGGCGGCAATGAACTAATTTTTCCTGCGCTGACTTGCCGCACGAAAAGTTATTCTCACCAGCGTGCCGACACCTTCTGCACCGGATAGCAGGCTCACTTCGGCGCAGTGGCGATCTGCGACTTCACGGACGATGGACAAACCCAGGCCACAGCCCTCCTGATTGCTGCCCAGCACGCGATAAAAGCGTTCAAACACCCGCTCGCGTTCGCATTCCTGAATCCCCGGGCCGTTATCTTCCACTTCCAGCACGAGCGTTTCGTCATCGCGACTGATACGCACCGTTACATGCCCGCCCGACGGGGTATAGCGCAAGGCATTGTCGATCAGATTGTTCAGCATCTCGCCCAGCAACAGCGCATTGCCTGCGATGAGAAAATCACTGTCGGCGCTCTCGAAACCCAGGTCCATGCTTTTGTGCAACGCGTGTTGCACCCAGTATGCGGTGGCATCTCTCGCCAGACCCGCCAGATCCAGCTCCGCCATGCTGTCCTGCGCACCGGGTTCGGCACGAGCCAGCAGCAGCAGCTGGTTCGCCAGGTGCGCGGCATGATCCGCCGCACGGCTTATCTGTTGCAGTGAGTGACGAATCTCAACCGGATCATCCAGCAGCTGTGCCAGCTCGGCTTGCGCCTTGAGCCCGCCTAGCGGCGTACGCAACTGATGTGCGGCATCGGCGATAAAGCGGCGCTTCAATATCAGAGACTCATCCAGCCGCCCCATCAATCCGTTAAAACTGTGGATCAGCGGCCTGACTTCGGCGACGACTTTATTTTCCGGCAGGGGACTCAAATCCTGCGATGACCGGCGTGCCACTTCATTTCTCAACTGCAATAGCGGCCGCAAACCGCGTCCGACACCCCACCACACCACAGTCCCGGCAAACACCATCAAAAAAATCTGGGCGGGCAGCAGGCGCCACATCCACTCTTTGGCGCGCTCATCGTGTAACACCAGTGTTTTGCCCACCACAACCACGACACGTCCGCTGGATACGTCGGGCTCCGGCATGATGGCTGCCATCATGCGCACCGGATGGCCTGCATAACTGGCCATGTAAAAGACCGGTTTTTCACTCAGTTCACCCGGTGGCAGCGGCAAATCCGGATAACCAAACTGGTAATCTTGCTGCCACCCCCTGAGGGCGTAGTACACATGATCTTTTTTATCTTCGGACAGCATGTTCAGCGCACCGACATGAAGACTGAATTCCACATGCCCCTGGCTGGTGTGCAGCTGATCCAGCAATATCTTGCTTATGTCACGCAGGAACCGGTCATGTCTGCGATCTGCACTGTCATGACCTGCCTTGTAGATCAGCGCGATGTTGAGGAACAGCAAAACCACCATCGGAGCCAGCACCCACCACAGCAACTTCTGGCGCAAGGTGCCGGAATCAAAAATGGATTTACAGAGGCTCATTGATTTCCAGCAAATAGCCCAGGCCGCGCAGGGTGCGGATGCGTACATTGCCCGTCTCGATCTTCTTGCGCAACCGATGCACATACACTTCAATGGCATTGACGCTCATTTCCTCACCCTGCCCTGACATTTGTTCGCTGAGCAATTCCTTGCTCACCACGCGGCCTGCACGCAGCATCAAAATTTCCAGCACGCTCAGTTCGCGCGCCGACAATTCCAGCGCCTCGCCGTGCAGCGTGGCACGACAGCCTACGGTGTCCAGAGCCAACTCGCCGATCTGCAAGTGCGCACTGCCGGCTGACTGCCCGCGCCGCAGCAATGCCCTTATCCTCGCCTCCAGTTCGAGCAAGTCGAACGGCTTGGCCAGATAGTCATCCGCCCCGAAATCCAGCCCCAGCACGCGGTCTTCCACCTTGTCCCGCGCCGTCAGTATCAGCACCGGCACTTTCGCGTTGCGCTGACGCAAGCGGCGCAATATTTCAGCTCCGTCCATATCCGGCAGCCCCATATCAAGAATCACCAATTCGTATTGCTGTACGGTCAGCAAGCGATCCGCACGTTTGCCGTTGGCTTCATGGGTCACGACATGGTGCGAGCGGCGAAGGATACGCATCAGGCCATCCGCCAGTATCGGGTCATCTTCAACGAGCAGTACGCGCATATTTTTCATCCTGAAACTGTAAAGGGTAGTACACCCCGATCATCCGGAACACGCCCTCCGCCCGCCTTTCACGCGACATGCAGAAAGAACGGGGGATGGACTATTTTTGACTATTTATTTTGCAGCGGGGCGCTACGGCTGTTTTTATCGCATCCCATCTTGCCGGTCAACAGGCAGCTCACTCTGTAGTCGACAGCCGCCTCACGCCACAGCCCATTCGCCTCATAAGCTGCACCACGGCTAAAGTAATATTTGAAATTGGGCGCGGCCTTTTGCTCATTGTCCAGCTCAATCGCATGGCTGATGGCCTGTATCGCCAGATCATTCCGGCCTGTTCCGGAATAGACAAGCCCGAGATTGCCAAAGGCCGCCGACAGCCTGGGGCTGAGCTGCGTCGCTTTTTGCAGGTCGGGGAGCGCTTTATCTAACATACCCGCCTTGAAATACTCCGTACCCCGATTGTAATAAATGCGTCCCGCGCCGGGCAACGACGGCCTGTCCTTGACCAGTTTCTCCGCATCGTCCCACAGAACGATAGGATGCGAGAAACTTGCCAGCCGCTCCATCGAGACCATGAACAAGGTGGCTGCAAACAGCACCGACATCATGACGGTCAACCGCGCATTTAATTGCATCAACAACAACGGCAGGAGCATTACCCCGCCCAGCGCCCAGATATAGCTGCGGTACAACACGAAGATTTCCTGGATGCGTACCGAGGAAAACTCGGTCATGAACATCAGCCAGGGAAACAGCAGCGCAAATCCGATCAGCCCGGCGCGGCCACGTCTGAACAACAGCCGGATCGCTACCAGTCCGTACAACGGATAAGCTACCAGCGCAGCGCCATAAACGGAAAAGAATGTTTCGGCGAACGGCTCCCTCATGTCCACCGACATCCAGGCAGGATCAGGCAACAACCACAGCAAACCGTATTTGAAAAACAGCCAGGCCTGGGTCAACACGCTGTAAAAAAATGCATGTTCAGGCAGTGCGCCGTCAAACATGTCTGCTGCATTTATCTCATAGGCATTGCCGATAACGCCCCGTATCTGGGCTATGGTCAGCAGGGCAACGGCGGTGAAACTGGCGAAGACAGGCCAGTTCCGGCGCAAGCGCGCAGGCCAGTCTTCGTAAACCAGCACCGTCATCGCCACCATGACGGCAGGCAACATGACGACGTGCTCCTTGCTGTGCGTCGCCAGGAAATACAGGGCGACACTAACCCAGAGCCAAGCTTTACTGTTTTCTTTACTTCCCTTGAGATATGTCCACAAGGCCAGCACGCTGAACAAGGTTGCCATCACGATGCTGCGCTGCACCAGATAGCCTGCCGCATATACCGCCACCGGATGCAGCGCAAACAGGCTTGCGACGATCAGCACCGCCGTGACCATGCCGGTATTTTCTCCGTCCTGCGCAGCGGGAGGGAGTGCCATGCGATACAGGCGCAGCACGAATATCGCCAACGCTGCAACAACCAGCCAGTGCAGCAGCAGGTTTTCGATTCTGAACGGCGGCAAGCCGAAACCGAATAGCTGCGCGCTCCAGGCCAGCGTGGCGTAAGGCAAGGCGCGCAGGTCGAGCCAAAAAGGGTTGGCAAATTTTTCGATGGCCGAATGTCCATCGTTGTCCAGCATGAAAAAATACAGGTCGTCGAAGACGATCGGGTTGTGTAGGAACTGCCCGTAAAGGGCCGCGATCATGACACCGATCAGCACGACCCAGAGTGATATTTTTTTAAAAGCGCTCACACAGATTTACCCCGAAAAATTTCACGCAACTTTACATGAAAAAAGCCCCTCTACGAGGGGCTTTTTATTAAACACTAATTGTATTATTTGCAAATTCCGGTAGTCTTACAAGTGCCCGATGAGGCCCATTGCACCGCACCGTTTGCATCCACGGTTGGCGTCAGGATGTAAGTCGGCTGAGTAGCATCAAGAGCCGTAGTAGCAGTTGCGGTAATTACACCGGTAGCACCTGTCAAAGCGATCGAAGCGACATAACCTGTTGCTGCAGGCATCGTAGCCGGAACACCGTTTGAACCTGCAGTACAGCCTGTCACCGCACCGGCACCCAAACCTTGCGACTGTACGCATTCATCAATTGCCTGTCTAAGCGGCGCGACAGCAGCGACAACCTCGGTAAATTTGGCCTTCTTGGTGTAATTCTGATACGAAGGAATCGCAACGGCTGCCAGAATACCGATAATCGCCACGACGATCATCAATTCGATCAGGGTAAAACCTTGTTGTACTTTTTTCATTTGAAGCTCCTGTGTAGTTAAATTCGTCTTGCCATTCGGCCAAACTGGCTTGATAACCGATTCGCCTTGGTTACTATAGAGCAATAGCCGTGCCAAAAAACAGGATTATGGGTTCAGGATTGAGGATTGAGGCTTGAGGATTCAGTAAGCCTTTGTATTGGCAGGGCTTGCGCCAGATTTTTTTATTTGTCATCATTGTCACGGTGGCATATAAGAACGATGAGATCATGAGCCTGGCTTCCCAAATCCGTCAGTCATGTGACGAATTTCGTCAGCCAAAAATCAAACATCCGGATTCACCCCCGGAATTTTGCTCAAATCGACTTCATCGATCTGTTCGGGAGGGAGGAATTGCCTAGCGTAGTCGAGATAGACTTTTTCCCGGATAAATACGTCGAACAGGTCGGGATCGATATGGCCGCCCAGCTTGAATTTCCCCAGTATGATCAGCGACTCGGATAATGTCTTGCCCGGCTTGTACGGCCTGTCCTTTGCCGTCAGCGCCTCAAATATGTCGGCAATGCCCATGACTCTGGCCTGGAGCGACATTTGCTCTCGGGTCAAGCCGCGCGGATAGCCCAGGCCGTCCATGCGCTCGTGATGTCCGCCCGCATATTCCGGTACATTTTTAAGATGTTTAGGCCAAGGCAACGATTCGAGCATCTGGATCGTGACCTCGATATGATGATTGACGATTTGACGCTCGGCGGCGGTCAGCGTGCCGGAACGTATTGTCAGGTTCTCGACCTCGTCGCTGCTCAAAAAGTTTTTTTGCCCGCCTGCGCCATCGCACCATTGATAGGCGGCGATTTGCAACACGCGCTGACAGGCGGCTTCCGGCATTTTCTCGACGCCAACATTGCACTGCCGCAAAAATTCGCGGTCATCCTCGAGCTGCCTGACACGCGCCTCGTACTCGGCGCGTATTTCGGCATCTTCAGCATCCTGCATCCTGCATCCTGAACCCTGACTCCTGGCTCCTGTTTTTCTGAGCATTGCAATTTCAGCATCACGGCGGAGCACCTCGAAGCGGGTATCCAGCAGTTCGATACGGTCGAACAGCGTGTTCAGCTTGGTCGGTTTATCCACCACATGTACCGGTGTGGTAATTTTTCCACAGTCATGCAACAGGCCGGCGATCTTCAATTCGTAGCGGTCTTGTTCCGTCATCACAAAATCTTTGAGCGGCCCATGCCGGGTACGCGTTACCGCGTCGGCGAGCATCATGGTAAGCTCAGGCACACGCTTACAATGCCCGCCGGTATAAAGCGACTTGTCGTCTATCGCGGCATTGATGAGCTGAATGAATGCCTCAAACAATTCTTCCGTTTGCCTGACAAGACGGCGATTTGTCAGCGCAATAGCCGCCTGGGATGCGAGCGATTCGACCAACTGCTGATCACCCCGTGAAAACGGCACGATTGCACCTGAATCACGGTCTTGCGCATTGATAAGCTGCAACACACCGATGACCTCATACTCATGATTGATCATCGGCACCGTTAAAAAAGACTGTGAGCGGTAGCCGATTTTTGCATCGAAACTCTTGGTGCCGGAAAAATCATAGCCTATCGCTTCATAGGCATCAGGAATGTTCACCGTCTCGCCGCTTAACGCAGCATAACTCACCACCATCGCGTGATTAGGCTGGCCTGCGTGATCGTACAACTGCACCGGATAGAAGCTGATAGGCTCACCCGTTGCGCCACCCATCGCAAGACCTAACGAGTCGGTGCGCACAATCTCAAAGCGCAGCACTCGCTGCTCAGGATCGTTCAGATACAACGTACCGGCATCAGCATGGGTGATCCGCTTGGCCGCTTCCAGAATGAGTTCGAGCAAACCGTTGATGTCGCGCTGCTGCGACAGCGCGATGCCGATCTCGTTTAGCTCTTTCAGATGTGCAATCAGGCTGTTTGTGACCGGCATGGTGATACTGAAATTACTTGATACAAACAGCGCGGATCTGATGCATGTCGGTGATTCCTTCCAGCACCTTTTCCATGCCGTCCTGCTTCAAGGTGTGCATACCCTCGTCCAGCGCGATGGCCAGCAATTCGGCGACGCGCGCGCGTTCCTGGATGGCTTTTTTCACAGCGTCGCTGCCGATGAGCAATTCATGTAAACCAACCCTGCCGCGATAACCGGTACCCGCACATTTATCGCAGCCCACCGGGGTATAAAGCGTGAATTGTTTCTTGTCATTGGCAAACAGCTTGAGCCATTGCTCATACAACGCCCGGTTCGCTGCGACCGGATCCCTCTTCCAGGTTGCGGTATATTTCAGCTCTTCGCTATATTCGGCCAGCATTGCCTGCACTTCGTCTTCACTCGCAATATGCGGCTTCTTGCAATCGCTGCACAAACGCTTGGCCAGTCGCTGGGCCAGTATCCCCAACAGTGCGTCCGCAAAATTGAACGGATCCATGCCCATGTCGAGCAGACGCAGTATGGATTCCGGCGCACTATTGGTATGCAGGGTAGCGAACACCAGGTGGCCCGTCAGCGAGGCTTCGATCCCGATGGAGACCGTTTCCTTGTCGCGCATTTCGCCGACCATGATCACATCCGGATCGGCACGCAAAAAAGCGCGCATGATGGTCGGAAAATCAAGGCCGGCCTTCTTGTTGATCTGTACCTGGCGCAAACCCTTCTGGGTGATTTCCACCGGGTCCTCCGCCGTCCAGATCTTGGTTTCCGGCTTGTTGATGAACTTGAGAATGGAATGCAGCGTGGTGGTTTTTCCCGAACCTGTCGGACCGCACACGAAAAACAGGCCATAAGGCTTGCTGACCGTACTCTTGATCAGCTCGTTATTGCGCGCCGAGAAGCCCATTTTTTCCAGCGGCAGCGGTTCGCCCGAGGCAAGAATACGCATCACCACATCTTCCACCCCCCCTTGCGACGGGATGGTTGCCACGCGCAACTCGATGTCCAGCGGCCCGAATTTTTTGAATTTGATCTTGCCATCCTGCGGCTTGCGCTTTTCCGATATATCCAGATCGCACATGATCTTGAGACGCGTTACCAGCGCGTTGCGGTAAGTGGACGGCACCTCGATGTAGTTGAGCAGCGAGCCATCCTTGCGCAGCCGTATCTGCGTCTTTCCCTTGCCGGGCTGCGGCTCGACGTGAATATCAGACGCACCCATCCGATAGGCATCCACGATGATCTTGTTGACCAGCTTGACCAGTTCGTTATCGGCCGCCGCATTGACATCATCCTGTGTAACAGCCGAAATTTCGTCATCATCCCCCCCCATGCTGGACAGCAGGTCATCCATGGATGATTCATCCACGGCAAAGCCGCCAGTGACGCCTGCATCACCTCCGCCGCCGTAAAACGCATCCAGAGTCTGCATAAACTCGCGTTGCGAGCAGACCTTATAGACCAGCCGACTCCTGGGAAAGATGTTATTCACCACCCTGGAGCCCTGAATACGCTCAGGATCCGTGGTGAGTATCACCACCCCCTCCTGCGTTTCTTCTATCGGCAACCAGTGACTGCTGCTGACGTACTCGCGCTTCAGATTGCGCAGCAGGTCGGCAGGCTTGATGCGATCAGCCCTGAACGGCTCATACGCCACCCCGAAGAAACTGGACAGCGCCTTGCCTAGCGCTGCGACGGTTATCTGAAACTCGTCGAGCAGCACTTCTTCGATATCGACCCCTTTGCGCCGTGCGGTACGGGCGGCCAGCTCGAATTCGGCGGCAGACAGCACCGCACCCGTCACCAGATAGTCGTATTTAGTCTTGACGGTCGATTTTTCCAGGCGCTGGCGCAATGCCACGGCCATGGTCTGCGCTAATTCCCGTACGCCGTCTTCAACCAGCGCCGAAAAAGGAACCCCGGCCTTGTTGTTGATAACCTGTATCACCCCCACCAGGTCGCCGCCATGCGCATCGACTATCGGCGCCACCAGCATCTGCTTGGTGCGATAACCGGTACGCCTGTCTACTTCCTGTAAGAAACGCAGATGCGAGCTGTATCTGGACAACTCCTGGTCATCATAAACATCCTTGATGTTGAGCAGTTTTTTGTTGACCGCCACATAGCCGGCTACGCTCTGTTCCGCAATCGGCAACTTGAGATCCTTGAAGGAATTCAACCCGGTCTTGACCTTGGAAACCAGCGAGACATTGTCATCGCCCACGACGTAAATAGTCAGCCTGTCGGCGTTGAACAGACTGCAAATATCCTTGCTGACATCCAGCATGATTTCGTCGATATTGCTGGTGGCATGTATCTTGTTGGTGACGTGATTGAGATTCTTGGTAAATTCAAGCCTGGCACTCATATCATTGTCTGCTGCTAAACCCATTACCGCTCCTGTTTTGCCATACGCCTGCGTAAACCTCAATAACACCCTTCATTCAACACTGCGCCGCTGCATCGGCCTGGCTGTCGCGTTGAATTCCGGCTGCCCTTCTAAAATATAAACTCTTGATTATTCATTAACATCTGCGGATTAACGCCGCCCGCACAGGCTTTGATTTCACTCATGATCAACTCGGCCTCGTCGGGTTTCAAATGGGTGATAAATACTTCTGCATCGCCCTCAAACTTGGCCAGCTCACCGGCCACCAGACTTGAACACAGGTGTTTTGACAGCACAGCCAATCCCCGTTCATGGTCGGAAAATGCGGTTTCTATAATCAGGTAGCGCAAATTCGCTATCCTGTTCACCACCGCCCACAAGGCGTCGTTAATATGGGTGTCGCCACTAAACACCAGACTCCCCTGCCCGCTGTCAAGATGGTAGCCCACCGCAGGAACAGTGTGAATGGCCGGAGTCGCGGTAATTTTGCGTCCCTGCAAATCGATCACCTCTCCCACCGAGATCGCACAGTAGCGCATCACAGGCTGATAGCCGTTATAAATCTCACTGAAATCCGGCCAGATTTTCCAGTTAAAAATATGCTGTTTGAGTATTTCCAGGGTGGCGGTGGTGGCATATACGGTCACAGGTTGGCTGCGCATTCCCGCGACGCTGTCCAGCAACAAGGGCAGACTACAGATGTGATCCATATGCGAATGCGTGATGAAAATATGATCAATTCTGCTCAATTCGGCCAGGCTGAGCTCACCCACGCCCGTCCCCGCATCGATCAGGATGTCATGATCAACCACGAACGAAGTGGTGCGCAGACTGCCACCGATCCCGCCACTACACCCCAATACTCTAAATTTCATGCTTGACCGCTTTCCACCAGCAAATTTTAAAATACCTGCTCTCCCGATACGCCATCAGTCTTTGAGAAAGAACTCCATCTTGACGCCAGCCAGTTCAATCAAATCGTGATCCTGCAACTGGCACGGCTGCCCGCCTAACACCTGACCATTCACGGAAGGATGGCTCGCCCCTTCAACGTGGGTGATAAAAAATCCCTGGGGACGGCGCGTCAGCACAGCCACCTGTACACCCGGCTTACCCAGGGTAGTGAGGCCTTTCACCAGCTCAAGCTCCTTGCCTGCATTCGGGCCGCTCAGTATCTGTATCGCCGCACGCACAGGCGGAGGCGGGGGCGCAACTTGCGGGGCTGCAATCGGTTCAGCAGGCGCCTGAAGGGCCGCATCCGGCTTTTTTTCAACCACGTTTGCAGTTTCATGTTCCGGGATATTTCCCCGCATGTTCTGAAAATAACCTGTGTCTCCCGATTTTCCGACCTGAGTCTTGATCGGAGCCACCGGCGCACGCATGATCATGGTCTTTTCAAAGTCAGCGGCACTCGTCTGGCTGACATAATCGTTCAGATACTTCAGCTTGTACTTGCCGATCTCAATCACATCATTGTTTTGCAGAAAGTGTTTTTTGGCGGGCACTCCGTTGACTATCATGCCGTTGGTGCTGTCCAGATCTTCCATGAAAGAGTCATTCATGATTGTGATGACCGCCGCATGCTGGCTGCTCACGGCCAGGTTGTTGATGACGATGTCGTTGTCAGCTTTGCGGCCTATGGTCATGCGCTCCTTATTCAAGGGGTAATCCTGAATCAGCGCCCCGTCCAGGCTCAGTATCAATTTTGCTGTCATAATCACGCCTCTCTTTTACTTCTTTAACCAATTGAGCACTTTTGTCAGCCAACTGCGTGGCTGCGCAAACTCCTGCTTCACTTTAACCAGAATCACCGAAACATTGTCCCTGCCGCCATTATCATTCGCGGTCTGGATTAACTGCTCTGCGGCGAGCGCCAGATTGCCTTGCATCGCATACAGTATCGACTGAATATCGTCGTCTTCGACCATGTCATTCAACCCGTCCGAACAGAGCAGGTAAATATCACCCACCGCCACATCATGCACATGAATTTCCGGGATCAGCTCGGCATCTATGCCGACAGCACGGGTCACCAGATTCTTGTTCTGCGAATGACGCGCATTTTCAACGCTGATCATTCCGCAATCGATCTGCTCCTGCAACAACGAATGGTCGCGGGTAATCGCCTCCAGCGTCTCGTCACGCAAGCGGTACAGGCGCGAATCGCCGACGTGAGCCACCACCACCCGGTTATCGTAAAACAGCGCTGAAACAATGGTCGTGCCCATACCGGCATATTGCGCATCACTCTGCGCCGCCTGATAGATAGACGCATTTGCCTTTTGTATGCTGCGGCCGAGCAACACAACCGCCAATTCCTCGCCCGACTCTTCGTCACGTGCAATGGGGCTGGCATTTTTCAGCGGCTGGGCAGTTTCGGTCATGGTGACGGACACCGCTATGCCACTCGCGACTTCGCCTGCGTTGTAACCACCCATCCCATCCGCCAATACAACCAGGCCGCAAGCCGCATCAGCAGCTACGCTATCCTCGTTGTGCGCTCTCACCATGCCGGAATGGGTTAGTGCAACGATTTCCAGCGCTTCTTCCTGTTTCATAATTTAGGGCTCATAAATGAATAAGTTGTACTTTCACAGCGGATGGTTTGAAATGCGGCACGCGACGCAAGACACGCAATTGCGTCATTCACTACAAGGGGCTTGCGACAAAATGATGCGCACAAACCGCCCGCTGCCCTGAGATTTGCTGCAAATCCGCGCGTCAGCGGCGCTGCAAACCCTGCCAATGAAACAACCATTGGTTTCAGTTCACGCCTTGCATTCATCGCGGATTTACAACAGTACAACTTATTCATTTACGAGCCCTTAGCCTTCATTTGACCAGCAACACAGGACAGTCAGCCAGATGCAGCACCTTGGCTACCACTGAACCTAACAGCAGCGTTTGCAGCCCGCCCTGACCTTGTCTGCACATCACGATCTGGCCCACATCCTGCTCCCGCGCATATTGTGCAATAGAATCGGCAGGCGTGCCGACGCTGATGTGATATTGGTAGGGGATGTGGGCCGCGTCCAGCGCTGCGCGCGCCGGTTGCAGTGCGGCCAAGCCCTGTTCGCGGTAGTAATCGTTGATGGTGTCCTGATTGATGAACAACTTGACGTTACCCGTCGCCACCTTCCATTGCACGTTGAGCAACAGCAGTTGCGGCGGCAGTTTGAACATGTCTCTGTGACTGATCACGTAGTCGACCGCACGCTGTGCAGCGGAAGAACCATCGAGTGGAATCAGTATCTTGCAGGGTTCGCATGCTGTATTCATCTTGACTCCTCAGTCATGTTTGCCGGGCATGGCAGTTTGCGAGCCGGATGACACACTATTCGGCTCCACTTTCCCATCAAGCAGATCGACTGCCTTGCCATCTGTCGGCCGGCGCTGCGCCAGCCACTTACCGACCGCCAGCACCATTACGGCGCAACCGGCAGGCACCAGCCAGTGCAGAGCGTGCTGCGCTTCCAGCAGCGGTGCGAACAGCGCCTCCGCCACCAGCATTTCACCCGCCACATATCCCAGCAGCGCCCCACCCGCATAGATGATATAAGGGAAACGATCTATCAGTTTCAACACCAGCTGGCTGCTCCAGGCGATCAGCGGAATGCTGATCAGGAGGCCGAATACCAGCAACGGCACGTTGCCCTTGGCTGCCGCCGCAACACCCAGCACATTGTCCAGGCTCATCACGAAATCGGCAATGATGATGGTTTTGATCGCGCCTATCAGGCGCGCATCGGCCTTGATGCTGTCCTCATTGTGTTCATCTTCGGGCAGGATCAGCTTGATGCCTATCCAGATCAGCAGCAGCGCGCCCACCAGCTTCAGATAGGGCAACGACAACAGGCTGACCGCAAAAAAGGTCAGCACGATGCGCAACAATACCGCGCCGGCCATACCGAAAAGAACGCCTTTTTTGCGTTGCTGCGCCGGCAGGTTGCGGCAAGCTAACGCGATGACCACGGCATTGTCACCGGACAACAGCACGTCTATCATGATGATTTTCAGCACATCCACCCAGAACTGGGTGCCCGCAAGCATTTCTAGCATTTAAGACCTTTAAAAATTGTAAGCGGTGAGTGGAGCGGCACTACGTGCCTCAGTGGAGAGTGGAAAAAATCTACTAACCACTTACGACTCACGACTAACTACTCGCCAGCAGTTTCTTCATCACTCTTCCCATTTCGGCGGGATTGCGCGTGATATGAATGCCGCATTCCTCCATCACCGCCAGCTTGTCCTCAGCACCGCCCTGACCGCCGGAAATAATCGCGCCCGCATGGCCCATGCGTTTGCCCGGAGGCGCCGTGATGCCCGCGATGAAACCGACCACGGGTTTCTTCATATTATCCTTGATCCAGCGCGCGCAGACTTCCTCGTCGCTGCCGCCGATTTCGCCCACCATGACCACCGCGTCGGTATCCGGGTCATCGTTGAACAGGCGCATCACGTCCAGATGCTTCAAACCGTTGATCGGGTCGCCGCCGATACCGATACAGGATGACTGTCCCAGGCCCAGTGCTGTGAGCTGCCCGACCGCCTCATAAGTCAGCGTGCCGGAGCGCGACACCACGCCGATGCGCCCCCTGCGATGTATGTGTCCTGGCATGATGCCGATCTTGATTTCATCGGGCGTGATCACCCCCGGGCAATTCGGGCCGATCAGCAGGGTGCGACGGCCTGCCATCTTGTAACGGGTGCGCAGCATGTCATGCACCGGGATGCCTTCGGTGATGCAAATCACCAGGTCCAGATCGGCCTCGACCGCCTCGTCGATCGCAGCGGCCGCATAGGCGGGCGGCACATAAATAACAGAAACTGTAGCGCCAGTCTGCTGTTTAGCCTCCAGCACGCTGTTATAGATCGGCACGCCCTCAAAATTCTGCCCGCCCTTGTTCGGCGTGACACCGGCGACAAAACAGTTCGCGCCGTTGGCATATGCGATGCAATTGGTGGTGTGAAACTGGCCGACTTTACCCGTCATGCCCTGTGTCATTACCCTGGTATTTTTATCAATCAGAATAGACATTATTTATCCCTCGCAGCGGCGACTGCCTTTTGCGCAGCATCCGCCATATCGGCAGCAGAAATAATCGGCAGGCCCGATTCCGCCAGGATTTTCTTGCCCAGATCGACATTGGTGCCTTCCAGTCGCACCACCAGTGGCACGTTCAGATGCACCTCGCGCACGGCGGCTACGATACCCTCGGCAATCACATCGCACTTCATGATGCCGCCAAATATGTTGACCAGAATGGCCTTGAGGTTCGGATTTCTCAACATCAGCTTGAAAGCTTCCGTGACTTTTTCACGGTTCGCTCCGCCGCCGACATCGAGGAAATTCGCAGGGTTGCCGCCGTACAGCTTGATGATATCCATGGTCGCCATTGCCAGACCCGCGCCATTCACCAGACAGGCAATATCGCCGTCCAGCGAGATGTAGCTCAGATCAAACCTGGACGCCTCGACTTCAGCGGGATCTTCTTCATCCAGATCGCGGTAGGCGACTATTTCGGGATGACGATACAGCGCGTTACTGTCAAAGTTAAACTTTGCATCCAGCGCCAGCACGAGTCCGTCTGCGGTTAACACCAGCGGATTGATTTCCGCCAGCATCGCATCCTTTTCCACGAAGGCACGGTACAACCCCTGCAAAACCCGCACCGCGCCTGCGATTGAAGCATCCGGAATGCCGATCCAGCGCGCAACTTGTGCCGCCTCTTCGACAGCCAGTCCTGCGACAGGGTCGATGCGCAAGGTATGAATCTTTTCGGGATGGGATTTGGACACCTCCTCGATTTCCATGCCGCCTTCACTGCTGGCCAGCAAGGCTACGCGCTGCGACTCCCGGTCGATCACCATGCCGAGGTAAAATTCACGGGCAATTTGCGCACCCTCTTCGACCAGCAAGCGGCGCACCACCTGTCCGTCAGGACCCGTCTGATGCGTCACCAGATGCATGCCGAGTATCTGCGCCGCCGCTTGCCGCACTTCCTCCAGGCTATGCGCGACTTTAACGCCGCCGCCCTTGCCGCGCCCGCCCGCGTGTATCTGCGCCTTCACCACCCAGACCGCGCCGCCCAGCGCCTGTGCGGCGCTCACCGCTTCATCAACGCTGAAGCATGCCTTCCCGCGCGGCGTGGGCACGTCAAACTGGCGCAGGATTTCCTTACCTTGATATTCGTGAATTTTCATGGTGATTGCCTGAGTAAGCCTGCGCTACCTGCGCACAGCCGCAATCTTACCGAATAATCTGACGGCGTGGCGAGATTTGCGCAAGACTTCAGCCACGCCCGGCAACGCCCTGCAACGCCGCCGAAGTGCGGCATCACTGTTTTGTTAACCCGCCGAGTTTGTGCCATGTTTCCAGCAGCGTGTCGGGATTCAGCGAGATGCTCTGGATACCCTGCTCCATCAGCCATTGCGCAAAGTCGAAATGATCCGACGGCCCCTGGCCGCATATCCCGACATATTTACCCAGCCGGTTGCAGGTGGAAATCGCCATTTGCAACAGGCGCTTCACCGCCGCATCGCGTTCATCAAAACGATTGGCGACCAGGCTGGAATCGCGATCCAGCCCCAGGGTCAACTGGGTCAAATCGTTCGAGCCTATCGAAAAGCCGTCAAAGTATTGCAGGAACTCTTCGGCCAGCAAGGCGTTGGAGGGTATCTCGCACATCATGATCAGGCGCAGCCCGTTTTCGCCGCGCTTCAGGCCGTTTTTCGCCAGCTCCTCCACAACCTCAGCGGCCTCCTGCACGGTGCGCACGAACGGCACCATGATTTCCACATTGCTGTAACCCATCTCCTCGCGCACTTTTTTCATCGCGCGGCATTCCAGTTCGAAACAGTCCTTAAAACTGTCAGCGACATAACGACCGGCGCCTCTGAAACCCAACATCGGATTCTCTTCGATGGGCTCATAGAGTTCCCCGCCCAGCAATTTGCGATATTCGTTGGACTTGAAGTCGGACAACCGCACGATGACCGGACGCGGCCAGAATGCGGCAGCCAGACAGGCAACGCCCTCGGTCAACTTTTCCACATAAAACGCAACGGGATCAGCATAACCGCTGGATTTCTGCAACACCGCAGCCTGCAACACTTCGGGCAGCTTCTTAAAATTCAGCACCGCCTTGGGATGAATGCCGATCATGTTGTTGATGACAAACTCCAGACGCGCAAGACCTATCCCGGCCGATGGCATTTGCGCAAACTCGAAGGCCAGCATCGGATTACCAATGTTGAGCATCAGCTTGAGCGGAAGAGGGGGCCGCTCCGTCACGCTTGGTGCGATGATATCGAACGGCAGGCGGCCACGATACACGTAACCCGTATCTCCTTCGGCACAGGATGCCGTGACGATTTCGCCCTCGGTCAGCGCCGTGGTGGCGTCAGTGCAGCCCACGATGGCGGGGATACCCAGTTCACGCGCAATGATTGCGGCATGGCAGGTTCGTCCGCCCCGGTTGGTGATGATGGCAGCCGCTTTTTTCATCACCGGCTCCCAGTTGGGGTCGGTCATATCGGTGACCAGTACGTCACCTTCCTGTACCTTGTCCATTTCGGCTGCACTCGCCACCAGGCGCACCCGCCCTATGCCGATTTTCTGACCAATCGCGCGCCCTTCGGCCAGCACCTCGCCGCGCTGGCCGAGCCGGAATTTCCCTGTGCCGCCGTCCACCATTTGCGACTGAACCGTCTCCGGCCTGGCTTGCAGAATGTATATCTTGCCGTCCTGACCATCCCTGCCCCATTCGATGTCCATCGGCCGGCCGTAGTGCTGTTCGATCGCCATCGCATGACGCGCCAGCTCCAGCACATCCTCATCGGAGAGGGAAAAACTGCCGCGAGCGGACAGCGGCACTTCTTCAATCCGGGTGGAACGCCCTGCCGCACGGTCGATATCAAACACCATGCGTTGCAGCTTGGAGCCCAGACTGCGCCTGACAATCGCCGGATAGCCTTCCGCCAGCTTTTGTTTATGAACATAAAATTCGTCCGGATTGACCGATCCTTGCACAACCATTTCGCCCAGACCATAGCTTGATGTGATGAACACTGCATCGCGAAAACCCGACTCGGTATCCAGGGTAAACATCACACCCGATGCACCCAGATCCGATCGCACCATGCGCTGAACCCCCGCGGAGAGCGCAACATTGGAGCTGGTGTAACCCGTGTGCACCCGATAGGAAATCGCCCTGTCGTTGTACAACGAGGCGAACACCTCTTTGATCGCATGCAATACATTTTCGATACCGTGAATATTCAGGAAGGTTTCCTGCTGCCCCGCGAAGGAGGCATCCGGCAAATCTTCTGCGGTAGCGGAAGAGCGCACCGCAAAACTTCCATCGCCATCACCGGCCAACTGGGCATAGTGCTCGCGTATTGCCTGTTCCAGCTTCAACGGCAACGGTGCGTCAGATATCCATCTGCGGATTTGGGCGCCTGTTCTGGCCAGTGCATTCACGTCCTCCACATCCAGCGTGGACAGGGCCTGTTCGATACGCAGATCCAGCCCGTCAGCTGCCAGAAAATCGCGGTACGCGTCTGCCGTGGTGGCAAATCCGCCGGGAACACTGACGCCCATCGCGCTGAGATTGCCTATCATCTCGCCCAGCGAAGCGTTCTTGCCGCCCACTTGTTCGATGTCCGAAATGCCTAATGACTGAAACGAAATTACATATGGATGCATGATGAGTCTCCTGATATAGGTTTAAAGCTTAAAATCCGAACGCGAAAACGCGAATCATTAAAATCAACGTATTACTGAAAATATCCGACTGCCAGCACGGTGGTGCGCAAACTGTATTTCTGCGCGTCTTCGCGCGCACAAATACAGCTTTTGCTTCATTGGGTTAAGCCAGCTCCTGTTTTTTGTTGATCGCCTGCAGCAAATGCACCGCCATTTCCTCAATCGAGCGCGAGGTCATATC
The DNA here is from genome assembly GCA_002381565.1 of Gallionella sp. UBA4121. Lineage (GTDB taxonomy): Bacteria > Pseudomonadota > Gammaproteobacteria > Burkholderiales > Gallionellaceae > Gallionella. The sequence goes on along the minus strand of DFWZ01000003.1, from coordinate 33,230 downwards.
AAACCATGTAATCCCGGAACGACGCATCAGGCTTTCAGCCGCATGCACTTCAGCCCGGCAATTGGCGAGCGAAGCATAATGACTGTGCGGGCGACGCTCTTCGCGAATGCGATGCAGTTGTTCAGGCGCGATGGTCAAGCCGAACAGTTTATCGCGAAATGGCAACAGGGAGTCAGGCAAACAGTCCCTCTCGAAATCTTCCGGAATCAGCGGATAGTTGGCGGCCTTGAGACCGAATTGCAGCGACAGATACAAGCTGGTCGGCGTCTTGCCGCTACGGGACACGCCAATCAGGATCACATCGGCATTTTTCAGGTCGGCTGCGGAAATGCCGTCGTCATGAGCCATGGAAAAATTCATCGCCGCGATGCGCTTGGCATATTCGCGGTTTTCCTGGCCATGACTGCGACCCACACTGTGCGTTGAGCGCTGGCCCAACTCCTGTTCCAGCGGCGCGATAAATGCCTCGAACAAATCCAGGAACAGCGCGTCCGCCTCGCGCAGGCGAGCACTGATTTTTACATCCATCATGGTCATGATGACCAGCGGGCGCAGGCCTTCTTGCAGGCCTATCTCACCGATACGCTGCAAACAGGCATCAGCCTTGTCCAGGCTATCCGTGAAAGGAAAACGCACATGACGAAAACTGATGTCCTCAAATTGCGAGAGCAAGCCATTGCCCAGAGTTTCGGCTGTAATCCCGGTTCCATCCGAAATAAATACGACCGTGCGGCTAGTTTCCTTCATGGTTTACCCCGGGGATTCAGAAGTGCTGCGGTAAATTCTTTGCGCAGCGGCCCGCAGCGGTTCCCGACAGGCGAGAACATCACTGACCCGACATTATACTATATGAGCAGATTTTAAAATTGTGCGGAGGCGTATCCGGAGGCTGTGCAAATATTTACAGGCGCACCGCGCCGCAAGCTGGGATAATTGCGCATGAACGATACTATCCAGAACCCATTTTCACCCGCCGCCGTGCGCTCTTTCAACGAACTGCCATTGTCGCCCGGCATGCTGGCGACCTTGCAGCAGTTAGGCTACCTTGCGATGACACCGATACAGGCGGCCAGCCTGCCGATCACCCTGGCAGGCCATGACCTGATCGCGCAGGCCAAGACCGGCAGCGGCAAGACGGCGGCATTCGCGCTGCCCCTGTTAACCCGCCTGAACCCGCGCCGCTTTGCGGTGCAAGCCATGGTGCTGTGCCCGACGCGCGAGCTGGCCGATCAGGTGACGCAGGAGATCCGTCGTCTGGCACGCTCCGAAGACAACATCAAGATCATGACGCTGTGCGGCGGCTCCACCATGCGCCCGCAGATCGCCAGCCTCGAGCACGGCGCACACATCGTCGTCGGCACGCCGGGGCGCATCATGGATCACATTGAGCGCGGCACGCTGGATCTGAATGCGCTCAACACGCTGGTGCTCGATGAAGCCGATCGCATGCTGGACATGGGTTTTTATGACGATATCGCATTTGTGGCCAAACATTGCCCGATCGATCGTCAGACGCTGATGTTCTCTGCGACCTATCCTGAAGGTATCGCGCGCCTGGCCCGTCAGTTCATGCGAAATCCACAACAGGTTAAGCTTGAAGAACAACATGACGCCGGAAAAATCCGCCAGCGCTTCTATGAGGTTTCCAACGAGCAACGCCTGGAGGCAGTAGGCCTGTTGCTCAAACACTACCGTCCGGTCAGCACGCTGGCTTTTTGCAACACCAAGCAGCAGTGCCGCGCCTTGCTCGAAGTGCTGCATGCACAGGGTATTTATGCGCTGACCCTGAACGGTGATATGGAACAGAGGGAACGCGATCAGGTGCTGATCCAGTTCGCCAATCGCAGTTGCTCGGTGCTGGTGGCGACCGATGTGGCCGCGCGCGGACTGGATATCGCGCAGCTCGAAGCGGTCATCAATGTCGATGTCACGCCGGATCCTGAAATCCATATCCACCGCATCGGCCGAACGGGGCGTGCCGGCGAAGATGGCTGGGCGCTGAGTCTGTGCGGGCCTGCTGACCGGCACCGCATCGTCAGTATCGCCAGGATGACGGGCAGCGTACCGGAATGGCACGAGATTGCGGAGTTAAAGGATGAGGTTGAAGCGCCTCTGGTGCCACCGATGGTGACCTTGCAGATCCTGGGCGGGCGCAAGGAAAAGATCCGCGCAGGCGACGTGCTGGGCGCGCTCACAGGCGACGCGGGTTTCACGCGCGAGCAGGTCGGCAAGATCAACGTGACCGACTTCTCTACCTATGTGGCCGTCGTGCGCAATATCGCCAACGAGGCTGTGCGCAAGCTATCAGTCGGCAAGGTCAAGGGCAAGACCGTAAAGGTAAGGGCACTGTAATTTATGGTCAGGGGCTGCGGAGCCGTACCCCGCCTATCTTCCTGCCTGCCAGAGAGGCTGTCCGGCTGCGTCAAGATAGGTCAGGTATGCCCTGAGGTCAAATTCCAGCTGGTGATACTCAGGCTCCATGTGCAGGCATAGCTGATAGAAGGCCTTGTTGTGCTCCTGCTCCTTGAGATGTGCCAGCTCGTGCACCACGATCATGCGCAAGAATTCAGCCGGCATCTCCTTGAACACGGTCGCCACGCGGATCTCTCGCTTCGTCTTGAGCTTTATGCCCTGCACCCGCGAAATGCTGGTGTGCATGCCCAATGCGTGCCGCATGACCTGCAACTTGCCATCGAACGCCACACGGCTCAACTGCCCGGCATTGCGCAAATAGCGTTCTTTGGCGGCCAGAACATAGTCATAGAGCGCGCGATCTGTGCGCACGCCGTGCGCTGCCGGATATTTCAGCAACAGACGCTCGGCAAACTGTCCCTGCTCGATCAGCTGCTGCACTTGCAATGTCAGCGCGACAGGATAGCCGGCAAGATAATTCGGCGGTGGTTTCGGGCGCATGTTGCATGTCTACCTAAATTTGTGACTATGTTTTCGCTCGATGCGCGCTAGCTGCCTATATCAGCATTCAGCAACGACTGCGTCATTTCATTCAGCCACACTGGGCTTTCAAGCTGCCTATCCTTCTCATCGACTCTTTCTGGCCAGAGGCGTGAAATCTCCGAGAGCAATGTCTTGAACTGCCAAAGCGTTTCATTCAGCAGCGGCACGTAGTCAGTCATGCACTCAGGATCATCGGTAAAAAGCTGCGTCAAGGCTGCCGGATCGCGCGGATCAAATCCCGCATCAAATAACTCCAGCTTGAGCGCTGTCAAGCGTGTTTTTGCAAGATCAAAAATTTTGTCGCTTTGACCAGGATCGGAGTGCTGATTAAAATCAGCGAACAGTTTTGAAACCAGTTGAATCTGAGCAACAAGCGGCCCCGGATCTTCGACGCTGCTCGGCATATCGGCGGGATTGCTTTCGCGAAGAATATTTAGGTAACCGATCAGCCCCTGTCCGTACTGCCTGGAATTGAGTCTGAGCATTACCTCAAGCTTCTCCCAGGGCACCTTCGGATAGTTGGAGTCAAACGCTTTAACAGCAAGCTCAGCGATTGCTAAAATCTGGCCATATCGGCTGATTTTATCCCCAGGCAATCCCCGTGGATAACCACTGCCGTCCATCCGTTCGTGATGCTCTAGCACCGCATCGGCGATTTGGCTGGGCAGCTCCGGAAACTCGCATAACAACAAATAAGCCGTCAGGGGGTGGGTATAGAGATGCCTCCTTTCGGCGTTATTCATCACATGGGATGGGCTGAGCAATTCCGGATCGATGTGTATCAAGCCGATGTCGTGAAATAACGCAGCCGTCGCGACCCATGTCTGTTCGCGCAAATTCATCGCGTCACAACGGGCAAGATAAACGCCAATGACAAGAAACGACAGGCTATGCTGATAAATATCACGGTATTTCTCTCTGGCTACCGTCAATTTAAAAGCGAGTGTTGCGGGAAGCCGAATGGCAAGAATCAGGCGATCTAAACGACCGTTATTGATGACATCTGACATCCTTTTCAATAGACTATCGATACCGATCAGGGCATGTAAATCGGCCAATATACCCTCTGAATCAAGCATATCATCGATGGACAACGCATTATCGAATGAGAGCAGCCTGTGTTTAACCAGTCGGTCATACATCCCACTGGTAATGTGAACACCCGCTGCAACCAGCTTCATGCCGCTCTGCGAATAGATATCGCGGTTAGCGACAATCTTGCGGACATCCCCCAGTTCGGTGACAGCCCGCAAATAGTGTTTATCGCTTAATTCAGACATTTGCCAATTCCTTACCAGTTTTTATTCACCCAAATATGTGGGCATGCAACTCTTGATGCGTGACAAACAAAACTGTTATCGAATCAGCCAGAGATAAGCGAATATGATCGTTTATGTCCCTTTGTGCACCATTACGCCACGCAATCAAAAAAACATCATGAAATTTGGCATTTTTAGTTTGATTTCCGGCAAGAATACCGTCACACCAAGCAGGATGCAAGCCGGACATGAGACTTGCCAATGCCCCTGCATTTAACAAATACGAGGACCGTCAAGCCAAGCGAATATGGTGCCGAGACAATATACGGCGACTGCGCGGGCAACAAGTTTACCATCCTGCGGCAGATGCACTTGATGCGCCGGTTTACCAGGGCAAGAAGGTGAATCAGGCGGTCAAGACGCAAATAAAAAACCCACTAACCTTTTGAATTAGTGGGTTTAAATTGGTGCCGCTTGTCGGATTCGAACTGACGACCTACCGCTTACAAGGCGGTTGCTCTACCAACTGAGCTAAAGCGGCTTTGAAACTGGTGTTGCCTATGCTCTTTTGTATAGTGGTGGGTCGAGCGAGATTCGAACTCGCGACCAACGGATTAAAAGTCCGCTGCTCTACCGGCTGAGCTATCGACCCCTATGCAAAGGAGCGCGAATTATACGTATTCAGCACGCACTGTCAATGAGGAATAGCGATTATTTCAAATTTTATGGCAGAATCATGAACACTTCGGCGTGTCTGATTGCGTTCAGGGGCGGGATTAAATCCGATACCGGGTAGGATCGATCACACCGGCGGCGGCAAAACCGTCACGGCGCAAACGGCAGGAGTCGCATAGCCCGCAAGCACGACCCAGATCGTCGGCCTGATAGCAGGAAACGGTCATCGCGTAATCCACACCGAGCAGATCGCCCTGCCGGATAATTTCCGCCTTGGACAGATGCAGCAACGGCGCATGCAAAGTGAGCGGATGCCCTTCCACTGCGGCCTGGGTGGCGAGGTTGGCCATGCGCTCGAAGGCATCGATGTAGGCCGGGCGACAATCCGGATAGCCGGAATAATCCACCGCATTCACGCCGATAAAAATGTCCTGCGCATGCAACACTTCGGCCCATGCCAGCGCCAGCGACAGCATGATGGTATTGCGTGCGGGAACATAAGTCAGCGGAATACCTTCCGAGGCTTGCTGTGGTACCGCAATGTTGTTATCCGTCAGGGCCGAACCGCCGAAACCGGTCAGGTCAATATTTACCACCCGGTGTTCGCACGCACCCAATGTTTCGGCGAGCAGCTTAGCCGCAGCCAGTTCGGAGTGGTGGCGTTGCCCGTAATCCACGCTGAGCGCATAACAGGCATAACCCTGGGCTCGCGCCATCGCCAGCACCGTTGCGGAATCCAGCCCGCCAGATAACAATACGACGGCGTTTTTCATTGGTGAACCTCAAAAAATTCAGAATATTGGGATGAAGCACAAGGAGTCGCGCAGCAAATAACGAGACATATCAAAACGATAGGGGAGGAATGAGCGAGTACACGACGTTGCGATTCGCTCAATAAATGGATTTTTGAGGTTACCCTCAATGGCCTGCCTCGTTGTTCCATAATATTTTGTGCAGTTGCAGCTGAAAGCGCACCGGCAGGTTATCGCGCAAGATCCAGTCGGCCAGCTGTGTGGCATCGAGCGTACCCTGTGCCGGCGAGAACAGCACCGGGCATTTGTCGGCAAGATGATGTTGCGTCAGCATTTGCCTGGCCCAGTGGTAATCATTTTCGTCGCACAGCACGAATTTTATTTCGTCGAACGGCTTCAGCCGTACCAGATTTTCCCAGCGGTTTTTGTCGACCTCACCGGAGCCGGGCGTTTTGATGTCTACAACCCGCATCACCCGGGTATCCACGGCACTGATATCCAGCGCACCGCTGGTCTCCAGAGATACCTGGTAGCCTGCGTCGCAAAGCGCCGTGAGCAGCGCCAAACAATTTTTCTGCGCCAGCGGCTCCCCGCCTGTCACCGTGACGTAGCGCGGCGCAT
>DFWZ01000003.1:0-26712 GCA_002381565.1 Gallionella sp. UBA4121 | reverse complement strand
CATCCGGTCAAACGGATAAACACGGTAGGCAGCCCGACGCGGCTGGTCTCGCCTTGCAGAGAGAAAAATATTTCGGTGATGCGCAGCTGCGCGTCTAAAGCGTGTTCAGACATCGTCAACTACCTGCCGGCGGCGATCAGCTTTTTCGCCTTGGCGGCCGCCGAACTGTCCGGATATTTGGCAATCAATTGTTTGAGCGTCGCGTTTGCCTGGGTTACCGCCTTGAGTGCCTGCTGACATGCCGCTATGTTGAGCAATGTATCCGGCGCCTTGGCTGTACTCGGGTCAGCCTTGAGCAGCCCCCGATATGTTATCAGTGCTTTTTTGTAATCATTCAGCGCAAACTGAGCGCCTCCCAGCCAGTAAGTGGCATTCGACACATGCCCCGAGTCCGGATACTTCTTCAAGAAATCCTGCAGTGCCTTGACCGCATCCTCATTGTTGCCGGATTTGAACAGGCCATAAGCCTTCTCAATGGCGCGATCCTCCACAGCCGGGTCATCCGATGGTGCAGCCGCATCACCCGCCTGTGACACATCAACAGGCTTGGGCGCGGCCGCGGCCTCGATGGATTCGAAATGACGCAAGCGCGTATCCAAATCCACGTAAAAATCCTTTTCGCGTTTTTCGGCATCCTGCAAGCCGTGCGATATCTCTTCATTCTGTCCGCGCAACTGGCGGATTACACCGTTCAAGGTTTCAATCTGACCTTGCAGATCCAGTATGGACTGAACCTGTTGCTTGTCCTGATCTTCAAGTTTGAGCACACGCGCCTCAACCTGCTGGATGTTCTTGCGCGCATCGTCGTCCGAGAACAACCCCGCCTGCGCGGGTACGGCAAAACACAACCCCAACAAAATCAAGGCACGCGGCTTCAACATGATGTTACTTTGTGTAGTCGAGATCGGTACGGCGATTTTGCGACCAGGCTGCTTCATCATGGCCCGCAGCCTTTGGCTTTTCTTCGCCGTAGCTGACGCTGCTCAACTGAGCCGCTTTAGCGCCACCCAGTTCCAGCATTTTCTTCACGCCATCGGCACGACGCTGGCCCAGACCCAGATTGTATTCGTTGCTGCCGCGCTCATCGCAATTGCCTTCCAGGCGAACGGTGTGATTCGCGTTTTCGCTCAGGTATTTGGCATGAGCCTGTACCAGCGGCTTGTCGGCATCCTGAACTGCGGCCACGTCAAACGGGTAATACACGCTGCGACCAGCCAGAATGCTCTTAGGGTCATTCAGCGGATCCATATTTGTTTGCGCTGCGGCAGCTGGAGCTGCGGTTGCGGTTGGAGCTGCGGCTGGAGCTGCCGCGACTTCCTTAGGCTTCTGGCTGGCGCAGGCGGCCAGCAAATTCAACAATACGATACTGATAACAAGTTTCTTCATGGCGTTTCCCCTTAGTTATGATAAACAGATTTAAAGTTGTGGTCCCCATACAGGCTCGCGAGCATCGCCGCTTTGCGTGAACATGTGCTGCTGAACACGACCATCGCTGGACACGGTCGCCAATATACCACGACCTCGCGCCTCGCTGGCATACAGGATGATTTTTCCGTTGGGCGCGAAACTGGGTTTTTTCTCCCAGCCGCCGTCTGTGAGCGTTTCCACCTGCCCGGTCTGAAAATCCTGCACGGCGATATAGAATTTGCCGCCTGTGAGATGGGCAAATACAAAGGACTTGCCATCCGGGCTGTGACGAGGCGAAAAGCAGTTGCCTCCTGCAAAGGTCAGCCGCTGCGCGGCGCCCCCGTCAACCGGCATGCGATACACCTGCGGACTGCCGCCCCGGTCAGAGGTAAACAGCAAAGTTTGCCCGTCGGGAGAGAAGTTCGGCTCGGTATCAATCGCCCCGCTGAAGGTAATGCGGCGAACCTCGCTGCCATCAGGGCGCATCAGATAAATCTGCGAACTGCCATCGTGCGTCATCACTACCGCCAGCTGACGGCCGTCAGGCGACCAGGCCGGCGCGCTGTTGCTGCCGGGAAAATCAGCCACCGCTTTGCGCTGATTGGTGACCAGGGATTGCACGAACACGGCTGCGTGACCGGTTTCAAAACTCACGTAGGCGATATGACTGCCGTCCGGCGACCAGGCAGGAGACATGATCGGCTCGTTATGCTTCAGTATGACTTGTTCGTTGTAACCATCGCTGTCTGCGACAAGCAGGCTGAATTTTTTTGCCTGCCGGTTCACATAAACGATGCGCGTACTGAACACGCCCTTGTCGCCCGTCAGTTTTTCATAGATCAGATCAGCGATGCGGTGACCGATCGCGCGGATCTGACCCTCGTTTGCCGATACCGCTTCGCCCACCAGCTGGGTCTGTTTTACCACATCCAGCAAGCGGAAACGAGCCTCGATGCGGCCGTTAGCCTGCACGCCAACCGTTCCGATCGCCAGGGCTTCCGCGCCGCGCAACTGCCAGTCGGTGTAATTTACATCAGCGGCATCGTGCGGTGATTTGCCCGTGGTGTCGACCAGACGAAACAGGCCGGTGCGCAGCAAATCCCCCGTCACCACGTCGTTGATCGCCAGCCCCAACTGCTCGTCGCCACCCATGGGCACGAGGGACACGGGAATCTGATGCTCTCCTGCACCGATGATTTCGATACTCAAGGCGGCACCCGCACCGGCGGAATGCGCCAACATCAACAGACCCAGCAACACTATTTTTAACATACGATGATCTCTCTTATTCCACTGGCTTGAAACTCAGTTTTAATTCACGAAAACGACTAAACATTCCTGCATCAGCGGGCAGCGGCAACGGCTGAGATTTCAGGATTGCCCGCTCCACCGCATTATCATAAGCCGCATTGCCGCTGGAACGGGTCAGCCTGGCATCCAGCACTGTCCCGCCCGGCAAGAGCGTGACTGCAAATTCTGCTCGCGCGTCATTCGGCACGTTTGGCGGCATCACGGTATTACGACGTATTTTAGTGGCAATTTTACTCGTATATTCATCCACAACGCGACCTGTCGCGGCTTCCTGCTCCGCCCTGTCGCGCGCCGCCTGCTGTTCTGCGGCTGAAGGCCGTGCCGACTGGACAGGTTTGGCGCCCGGCGTGACTTCAGGCTTTACCCTGGATTTAACTTCGGGCTTGACCTTGGGTTTTACCTCGGGCTTCACTTCAGGTTTTTTCGGAGGCTTTTCCACTGGTTTGACCTCCGGTTTCGGTTTTTTTTCCGGAATCACGATATCGGGCTTGATCACCGTTTCCTCCTGCACGGGCGGCGGCGTATCGACTATCGCCTTGACAGGTGGCGCCGGAGCCGGCTCAGGCAGACTCTGCCACAGCTCAACGCTCATCGCAGCGGGTGAGCGCGGCTGCGTCTGCCAGGAAAAACCGAAGTACAGCAGCGAAAAAAACGCCACGTGCACGACCAAGGCAAGAATACCTGCCGGCAGTTTATTGGGCTCCTGGTAGACAACCGTATTCATTTTTTCGGTGCTTGTGTCAACAGACCCACTTTTTTGATGTGTTGCTGTTGCAGCACATCCATCACGTTGATGACTTCCTCATAACGCACGCTCTTGTCGGCGGAAATCACCACCGCCTGCTCCGTCTGCATCTGCTGCCTGGACTTCAGGATAGAGACCAGTTCCTCGCGCGACACGCGGGTCTCCTCATCGCCCTTGGCATGGTCGCGCAAGGCCAGCGAGCCGTCTTTTTTGATGATGACTTCCAGCGGCGCGGGGGAAGGCACGGACGACTGACTCACCTGCGGCAGATCGACCTGACCGGGATTCATCATCGGCGCCGCCACCATGAAGATCACCAGCAGCACCAGCATCACGTCGATGTACGGCACGACATTAATGTCGTTCATCAGGCGATTTTTCTTGCGCATGCCTGATCTCATAAACACCCCTCGAAACTCACTTCACTCTTTATCATGGCTGGCGCTGCAATACGTTGGAAAACTCCTCGGTGAAGCTCTCGAAGCGCGTGGCCAGGCGATCGATGGCATGCGCATAACGGTTATAGGCCACCACCGCCGGAATCGCTGCGAACAAACCCATTGCGGTCGCGACCAGCGCTTCGGCGATGCCGGGCGCCACATGCGCGAGGGTTGCCTGACCTACATTCGCAAGGCCCCTGAACGCATTCATGATGCCCCACACCGTACCGAACAGGCCCACATACGGACTGACTGAACCCACAGATGCCAGAAAGGCCAGATGCGCTTCCAGCCTGTCCATCTCCCGCTGGTAGGTGGCGCGCATCGCGCGGCGCGTGCCGTCCATCACCGCACTGCTATCGACGCCATGCTGTTTTTTAAGCTTCACGAACTCGACAAAACCGGCTGCGAAGATGCGTTCCAGCGCGCCCTGATCGGCCCTCGCAGAATTGCTGACCGACTTGTAAACCTCATTCAGATTGGGATTGCGCCAGAAAGCTTCCTCGAACTCGTGCGTCAGCCTGGTTTCGCGGCGTATCGCGAACAACTTGAGGAAGATGTACCACCACGACATCATCGACACCAGCAGCAGCAAACCCAGCACCAATTGCACCAGCACGCTGGCATTGCTGATGAGATGTACAAACGACAAATCCTGCGTAACTTCCATAAATACCTGCTCCTAAATTCGTCATTCCCGCACCGGCGGAAATCCAGTCAAAAAATTCCCCCGCAACGCGAGGGACAATACCCTGAGCCAAACGTCTTAAACCTTCCACTGCGAGCGCAGCGCTTCCGGCACGCTGACCGGCTTGAATGTCTCCTTTGAGACGCACACCAGATGCACTTCCCCTGTCGTCAGCAACTCTTCTTCACGCCTGACGGTCTGCATCAGCGTGAGGCGCGAACGCCCGACTTCCGCAATCTGCGCCGTGACGTCGAGCATATCATCGAGCAGCGCCGGCCTTAAATAATCCAGTTTCATCGAACGCACCACAAACATCACGCCGAGTTCCTGCATCATCCCGGCATTACTGTAACCATGCGTGCGCAGCCACTCAGTCCGTGCGCGCTCCATAAAGTTCACGTAGCTGGCATGATAAACCACGCCGCCCGCATCCGTATCCTGAAAATACACACGTACCGGCCAGGTAAAAATCTTGTGCTTACTCATCGGGCAAATCCTCAACTCCCAGATGACTCGCCACGGTCAGTCCGAAATGAAGGTAGGCATTTGCAGTCGCCATGCGGCCGCGCGGGGTGCGTTGCAGATAACCCTGCTGGATCAGATAGGGTTCGAGCACATCCTCTATGGTGTCGCGCTCCTCACCGATCGCTGCCGCGAGATTATCCACGCCGACCGGCCCGCCTGCGAATTTTTCGATGATGGTCAACAGCAGCTTTCTGTCCATCACATCCAGACCTTGCGAATCCACATCCAGCATGGTCAGCGCCGCATCCGCCACACTGCGCGTCGCATCTCCTGCCGCCTTCACATCGGCGTAGTCGCGCACCCGGCGCAGCAGCCGGTTGGCGATACGCGGCGTGCCGCGCGAACGTTTTGCGATTTCAAACGCGCCGTCATGCGACAGATTCATTTCCAGCAAGCCTGACGAGCGCATCACGATGCGCTGCAATTCTTCCGGGGTGTAGAACTCAAGGCGGGAAACGATGCCGAAACGGTCGCGCAGCGGATTGGTCAGCATGCCTGCGCGGGTTGTCGCCCCCACCAGCGTGAACGGCGGCAAATCCAGCTTCACCGATCGCGCAGCCGGCCCTTCGCCTATCATGATATCGATCTGATAATCCTCCAGCGCAGGATAGAGAATCTCCTCCACCACCGGCGACAGACGATGAATCTCGTCGATGAACAACACGTCATTCGGCTCCAGGTTGGTCAGCAACGCGGCAAGGTCGCCCGCTCGCTCCAGCACCGGGCCTGAAGTGTGACGCAGATTCACGCCCATCTCGCGGGCGATGATCTGCGCCAGCGTGGTTTTGCCTAAGCCCGGCGGGCCGAACAACAACACATGGTCAAGCGGCTCCTGGCGCTGCTTCGCCGCCTGAATGAAGATTTCCAGCTGCTCGCGTATTTTTTCCTGCCCCACATACTCATCGAGCTGTTTGGGACGCAGCGCGCGTTCCAGCGCTTCCTCCTGACGGGATGCCACGGCGGGGGTGGTCAGACGCGGCTCGGTGGTGAGGTTATCGCTATGGATCATGCTTTGGATAATAACTTAAGCGCCTGGCGTATGCCGTCCGATACGCCAACGTCGCCAGGCAACTGCTTCGCTGCCCAGTCTGCTTCCTTGTCGTTGTAACCCAGCGCCTGCAACGCGTTTATGATGTCAGTGCCATTTGTTGAGCGGGCGGCACCTTCCGCCGCAGACGCCGTTCCGGTCACTGTAAATTTACCCTGCAATTCCAGCAGCAAGCGCTCGGCGGTCTTCTTGCCCACCCCGGGAATTTTGGTCAAGCGTCCGGCTTCCTTGTTCGCCACCGCTTCTGCCAGATCGTTCAGGCTCAAACCCGACAGCACCGACAGCGCCAGCTTGGGTCCGACACCGCTGATTTTGAGCAGCAGGCGGAACGCGATGCGCTCATCGTTTGTGCCGAAACCATACAGCAGATGCGCGTCTTCACGTACGATCAGTTGCGTGTGCAACACGACTTTGTCGTGAAGTGCCGGCAGGTTATAGAACGTGCTCATCGGCACCTCCAGTTCGTAACCTACCCCCTGTACATCCAGCAAAATTTGCGGCGGATTCTTTTCCAGCAAAATCCCGCTTAAACGACCTATCATTTCAATACACCTTTATCAAAACTGCATTCATCAGACCAACCTGCCGCCACGAACCCGGAAGCCGCGGGTTGCCAGCGCACCCAGCCCCTGCCCTCCGTGCGCATGACATATCGCACAGGCCAGTGCATCTGCCGCATCGGGACTGGGCGTGCCGGACAATTTCAGCAGGCGTTGCACCATCAGTTGCACCTGTTCCTTTTCGGCATGGCCGTTACCGACCACTGCCTGCTTGACTTGCAACGCGGTATATTCGCCCACCGGCAGATCGGCCAGCACCGCCGCGCAAATTGCAGCCCCTCGCGCCTGCCCCAGCAACAAGGTTGACTGAGGATTGACGTTGACGAACACTTTTTCTATCGCCACCTGATCGGGCTTATGCTGGGCGATCACCACACCTAAGGAATTCAAGATGGCCTTCAGCCGTTCCGGCAACTCGCCCGCCTGGGTTTTGATGCAGCCGCTGGCAACGTAGTGCAGTTGCTGACCATCCTGGTCGATCACCCCGAACCCGGTAATGCGTAAACCAGGATCTATACCCAAGATCCGCACGGTCACGAGGCACACCTCAACTCAAAGTATTGATGAAGGGTTCTTGCGAAGGCGGCGTCCCAGCAGCCTGAGCTAAAACCCGTCACTCTCAGCCCCGGATCAATCCCTAATATTCGCACAGTCATGCCAAAAACTCCGATCCAAAGTTCCGGTGACGGGTTTCTGCGAAGGCGGCGCTACAGCTGCCTGAGCTAAAGCCGGTAATTCGTAGGCTGGGATCAATGCCTAATATCCGGATTGAGGAGAGCGTAGCGAGGAGTGGAGGATTGAGGATTGAGGAGTGTGATGCGGACATGGCGAGCAGAGGGCTTTACCCCTCCATCCTCGATCCTTGATCCTCAATCCTGCAGTTCAATCCTAGATCCACAATCCTCAATCCTCTATCACCGCAGTCGTATAGACTTCCTGCACGTCATCCAGGTCTTCCAGCGCATCGAGCAGTTTCTGCATCTTCACGCCATCCTCACCGGTGAAAATCACTTCGTTGGCGGGCTTCATGATGACCTCGCCGAATTCCGGCTTGTAGCCGGCGGTTTCCAGCGCCTGCTTGACGTGAATAAAATCGTTCGGCGCAGTAATGACCTCGATGCTCCCGTCATCATTGGTCGAAATATCTTCCGCACCCGCATCCAGAGCCACTTCCATCAGGCCGTTTTCATCCGTGCCCGGCGCGAAAATCATCTGTCCGCAGTGGCTGAACATGAATGCCACCGACCCGTCCGTACCGAGGTTGCCGCCGTATTTGGTGAAGGCATGGCGCACGTCCGCCACCGTGCGCGTCTTGTTGTCGGTCATGCAGTCCACCATCACCGCCGCGCCGTTGATACCGTAGCCTTCGTAGCGTATTTCCAGATAGTGCACTCCCTCCAGTTCGCCGCTGCCGCGCTTGATGGCGCGCTCGACGTTATCCTTGGGCATGTTGTTGGAGTACGCCTTGTCCATCGCCAGACGCAGACGCGGATTGCCGTCAGGATCGCTGCCGCCCATGCGCGCCGCCACCGTGATTTCCTTGATCAGCCGGGTGAAAGTCTTGCCGCGTTTGGCATCCTGCTTGCCCTTGCGGTGTTGAATATTTGCCCACTTGCTATGACCTGCCATGGTGTTCTCCAAATAGTTATCGGGCGATGTTATCATTTCCACCTCATTAACCCAATACAAGCCATTGCAAATACGAACACTCAGCGTATTGGTATCGCTGCCGGGCGGTCGCAAGTAAATTCAGATAAGAGCCAGATGAAAACCATACTGATTGCAAACCCGAAGGGCGGCAGCGGCAAAACCACGCTGTCGGTGAACATCGCGGGCTACCTGGCCAACCAGGGCCAGCGCGTCGCGATGCTCGATCTGGACAGGCAAAAATCCGCCGCCCTTTGGCTCGCCACCCGCCCCAAAGATTTGCCGGAGATCGCAACGCTCGAATCAGTAAAAGGCGAAGGCTGCCTCATCGACAGCCTGGTGATTGACTCACCCGCCGGATTGCATGGCAAGAACCTTGCCCATGCCATCAGGCTGGCAAAAAAAATCGTCGTGCCCATCTCACCCTCATTGTTCGACCTGAGCGCCAGCCGCGATTTTCTGCAAATACTGGCCGGGGAAAAAGAGGTTCGCAATGGCAAATGCCAGATCGGCGTTGTCGGCATGCGCATGAATGCACGCACCCGCGCAGCGCTGGCACTGGAAAACTTCCTTGCCGATTCGGATCTGCCCATACTGGCTTACCTGCGCGAAACACAGGTGTATGTGAATGCCGCCTTCGAGGGTAAGTCCCTGTTCGACCTGCCGCCACACCTGGCCTTCCGCGAGCTTGAACAATGGGACTTCATGCTGAACTGGCTGGAAAAAGACTAGGCAAAACTCAAAAAATCTGCGCCTATGCTACCTGCACCGCATCCAGCGCATCCTGCAAGGTCTCTTCGCGCAATGCATTGAGCGCCTTCGACAGCTTTTCTGCGGCATCCACGACTTCTTCAGGCAGGTTCTGTACCGTGGCATGAGAAATCAGCACAGCCGCCGCACCCACCACGTTCAATAACATCGCACGCTCCTGCATCAGCATTTCGACTTCTTCACTCAACAATTCAACATCCTGCTTATTCATTTTATTTCCTTAATTATAAAAATCTATTGCTCACGAATCAGATTTAGCAGGGACGATGTTCGGTGAACATCAACTCGAAAATCCACGTCTCGTGTTTTTGCGAGCTTTCGCCTTACAGCGAAATGCCTGCCAACCCCATTTCGTATTTTTGCGAGTTTTTGCCCGTTGGGCAAAATCCCTGCTAAAACCAATTCGTGGACAACTGTTTGTTTCTAATGTGTCTTGACGGCCGCAACCGCCAATGCGCTCATGTTCACGATACGGCGCGCTGTCGCGGTCGACGTCAAAATGTGCGCCGACTTGTTCGCGCCCAACAAGATGGAACCGATGGTAACACCCTCGCCCCCCGTCATTTTGAGCAAATTATAGGAAATATTCGCGGCATCCAGATTCGGCATGATAAGTAAATTCGCAGTGCCTTTCAAACGCGAGCCGGGAAATATCTCGGTACGCAGACTTTCCGACAGCGCAGCATCACCATGAATGTCACCTTCCACTTCCAGATCCGGCGCCATCTGTTCCAGCAATTCACGCGCACGGCCCATTTTTCGGGCAGAAGCATCATCGTGACTGCCAAAATTGGAATGTGACAGCAACGCGACTTTTGGCACCAGACCGAACCGGCGCACTTCTTCTGCCGCCAGCAACGTCATCTCGGCGATTTCTTCCGCGCTCGGATCGAGGTTGACGTGAGTGTCACAGATAAACAGCGTGTGGCGGGGCAGCATCAGAATATTCATTGCCGCATACACGGAAGCACCCGGCCGATGGCCGATCACTTCATCGATATACTGCAAATGAAGCAATGTCTGAAAAATTGTGCCGCACAGCATTGCATCGGCCTCATTCATGCGCACCAGCATCGCCGCAATCAGCGTGTTGCGACGACGCATTTCACGCTTGGCCGAATCCAGTGTCACCCCCCTGCGTTGCATCAGACGGTGGTACTCAGTGTAAAACTCGCGAAAACGCAGATCGCTTTCGGTATTCACCAGCTCAAAATCCACGCCAGCCCGAATGCGCAGACCGAGTCGTGCGATGCGCTGTTCAATGACAGCCGGACGCCCCACCAGTATCGGATAGGCAATGCCTTCATCCACCACGGTCTGCACTGCATGCAGCACGCGCACATCCTCGCCTTCCGCATATACCAGACGTTTAGGCGCACGGCGAGCGGCTTCAAATACCGGCTTCATCAGCATGCTGGACTGGTACAGAAAACCCTGAAGTTGTTCGCGATAGGCATCCATATCGGCAATCGGCCGGGCAGCCACCCCCGAGTCCATTGCAGCTTGTGCGACAGCAGGCGCAATGCGTGTAATCAGGCGCGGATCAAAAGGCCTGGGGATCAGATAATCCACGCCAAAGGACATTTCTGCATCGCCATACGCGGTGGCCACCTCATCGGATTGCTCGGCCTGGGCAAGTTCAGCGATGGCATACACCGCAGCACGTTTCATGGCCTCGTTGATGGTGGAAGCACCCACATCCAGTGCGCCACGGAAAATGTATGGGAAGCAAAGTGCGTTATTCACCTGATTCGGATAATCGGAACGCCCGGTTGCAAGAATCGCATCGGGTCGAACGGCACGGGCAAGCTCAGGGAGAATCTCGGGCGTAGGGTTGGCCAGCGCGAAAATCAGCGGCTGGTGCGCCATTTTTTCAACCATCTCCGGCTTCAATACCCCGCCCGCCGACAAGCCCAGAAACACGTCCGCACCCGCGATCACATCACCCAGGGTGCGCGCGGTGGTTTCCACCGCATAGCGCGCCTTGTTGTCATCCATTTCAACAGTGCGTCCACAATAAACCACGCCCGCGATATCGGTGACGATGATGTTCTCCATGCGCACGCCCAGACCCACCAGCATATCCAGACATGCCAGTGCCGCAGCGCCGGCACCGGACACCACCAGGCGAATTTCATTGATGTCTTTGCCCACCACCCTCAGGCCGTTCAACAAGGCCGCGCCCACGATGATGGACGTGCCGTGCTGATCGTCATGGAACACCGGGATTTTCATCCGCTCGCGCAACTTGCGCTCGATGTAAAAACACTCGGGCGCCTTGATATCTTCCAGATTGATGCCGCCAAAGGTGGGTTCGAGGGAGGCGATGATATCCACCAGCTTGTCGGGATCGCGTTCGTCGATTTCCAGATCGAACACATCGATACCGGCAAACTTTTTGAACAAGACCCCCTTGCCTTCCATCACCGGCTTTGCCGCCAAAGGGCCAATTGCGCCCAGACCCAGCACCGCCGTGCCGTTGGTGATCACCGCGACCAGATTGCCGCGTGCCGTCATGTTGCGCACCTCGAGCGGATTTTCCACGATCAGCTCGCAGGCTGCCGCCACCCCGGGCGAATAGGCCAGCGCCAGATCGCGCTGAGTAATCATCGGCTTGGTTGCATTGACGGATATTTTGCCCGCAGGAGCCTGTCGGTGGTATTGCAGCGCGGCTTC
This sequence comes from Gallionella sp. UBA4121, assembly GCA_002381565.1. Lineage (GTDB taxonomy): Bacteria > Pseudomonadota > Gammaproteobacteria > Burkholderiales > Gallionellaceae > Gallionella. The sequence continues at coordinate 14,894 of DFWZ01000003.1, read as the reverse complement.
GCGCAACAGCTTGTCCATAACTTCCTCGTTGGTCAGATCGTCCGTTGATTATAGCGCGTCGATCCGCCGGCAAGGCATCCACCAACACGACGAAATCCATCAAATCAGCTATCGACATCATGGATGGCTTGTTCAACATTCAGGTGGCAATGAAACCTGATGAGGATATTGACGTTACTTCACCAGCAAAAGGTACCGGCCTTTATCGAATGCTGCTAGCCCCTGAGTGCCGCCAGCATTTTCTCCAGCCGCTTAACCGACACGATCACGGGCGTCTTTAACTCCTGAGCAAACAAGGACACGCGCAATTCCTGCAACAGCCAGGAAAACTCATCCACTCGCGGATCATGCATCCCCGGCTTTGCCTGATGAATTTTTTGCACGGCCTGCAACAGCGGTTGCAGTTGCGTCATGCACTGCGCATCGCGTGCCGGATTGCTGCGCAATTTTTCGATGCGCAGGCTGATCGCCTTCAAATAACGCGGCACATGCTGCAAGCGCTCATAGGGCGTATCACGAACAAACCCCTTGTGCAGCAGCCATTCCAGCTGAGCGCGGATGTCCCCGTTTGCCTGTGCGTGCGCCTTGATCTGCGGCAGAATTTTCTGCAAAGCCTGATGTTCACCCAGCACAGCGGCGACCAGTCGCGCCAGTTCCTGCGCGATCAGCAGCAGCCGATTCTTGGCCTCCCTGGCACGCGCGGTGAATTCGGTTTCATTCGCAGGCAGAGGGTCATTCAGGCAGGCCCTGTCGAACGCCATCGACAGTATCTGCTGATGCAATTCCTGCTGCGTGCCGAATGGCATGAACAACATGCCTAATCGCTGCGCATCCGGCAGATTTTTTTCCAGATACTTCACCTGCTCCTTCAGCACCAGCATGAACAGGCGGCGCAGTCCGCTGCGATGCGCCGTCTGTGCCGCCTCGCGGGTATCGAATGCGCGCAGCACCACGGCATCCGCATCGTCCACCAGCGCGTTATACAAGGTGACGTTCTGCCCTGCACGATTCACCTGGCGAGTCTCGACAAATGCACCGAAACTCCATGAAGTGCAGCGTTGCTCGGTATGTTTCTCCTGCTTGTCCACAGTCACCGCTGCGATGACGGGAGCTGCGTGTGGCGCCAGTTCGCTGTGCAATTGGGAAAAATTGCGCGACATGCCCAATTGTCTGCCATGCTCATCCATCACGCGAAAATTCATCAGCAAATGCGCGGGCAATTGTTCCAAACGGAAGGCGTCCAGCGGCACATCCAGCTGCTTCTGTTCGCGAATATAGCGGGCCAATGACGGCAAAAGCGCCGTATTTGCAGGCTGCACGTTGCGGCAGAAGGCGGCTGAGAATTCCGGCACGGGAACCAGGTTGCGGCGGATTTTTTGCGGCAGCGTCTTGACCAGTTGCGCGACCTTTTCCGGCAGCAGGCCGGGAATCAGCCATTCGCAAAGCGTGGCCGACACCTGATTGATCAGCGCCAACGGCACGGTGAGCGTGATGCCATCGTCGCTCCTGCCCGGCGAGAAGTTATAGCTCAGCGCAAAGCTGACGTTATCTATTTTGAGCTGTGGCGGGAACTGATCGGTAGTGATGCCCGCCGCCTCGTGGCGCATCAGGTCATCTTTTTTCAAATACAGCAGCTTCGCATCCGTGCGCTCGGCTTCGCGGCGCCACGCTTCGAACGTCGCGCCATTGTGTATGTGCGGCGCAATCCGGCTGTCGTAGAACGCGAAAATCAGCTCATCATCCACCAGCACGTCGGGACGACGCGCCTTGTGCTCCAGCGCTTCGATCTCACCAATCAGTTTCTGGTTGTGCGCAAAAAACGGCGCACGCGTGTCGAATTCGCCGCCAACAAGCGCCTGACGGATGAACACCTCGCGCGATTCGGGCACGTTCATCGGCCCGTAATGCACGCGCTTCTTTGCATTGAGCAGCAATCCATGCAGCGTGCTGCGCTCGAAAGCCACCACCTGCGCCGGTTTCTTTTCCCAGTGCGGATCGTAATAATGGCGCTTGATCAGATGACTGCCTGTCTCCTCCAGCCATTCCGGCTCGATTTTAGCCACGCATCGTGCATACAGGCGGTGCGTCTCGATCAGCTCGCCCGCCATCACCCACTTCGCCCCCTTTTTCGCCAGCACCGAATTGGGCGCGATGAAAAACTTGATGCCGCGCGCACCCAGGTATTCCGGGCCTTCCACGCCCTTCATGCCGATGTTGCCCAAGAGGCCGCACAGCAAGGCCTTGTGTATCTGCTCGTAAGAAGCCGGCAATTCATTCTCGCGCATGCCCATCTCGGCAACTTGCGTGTGCAACTGCTGGTGCAGCTCGCGCCACTCCCGCAGGCGCAAGGGAGAGAGGAAATTCCTGCGGCATTCCTCAGCCATCAGCCGGTTCGACTGCTTATGGGCGACCGCCTGCTCAAACCACGCCCATATTTTGATGTACGCCAGAAAATCGGAGCGCTCATCAGAAAAGCGCTTATGCGCGGCATCGGCCGCCTCCTGGCGATCCAGCGGGCGTTCGCGCGGGTCTTGTGTTGACAGCGCACTGGCGATAATGAGGATTTCCGTCAGGCACTGGTATTGCCGCCCCGCCAGCAGCAGGCGCGCAATCTTCGGATCGAGCGGCAGCTTGGCCAGCTCATGACCCAGCGGGGTGAGTTTTCGCTCATCATCAATCGCGTTCAACTCCGCCAGGAGCTGGTAACCATCGGCGATCATGCGCGGGGTCGGCGGCTCGATGAACGGAAATTCCGCGATATCGCCCAGTTCCAGTGCGCTCATGCGCAGGATCACAGTTGCCAGCGACACCCGGAAAATTTCCGGGTCGGTAAACTCGACACGCTGCAAAAAGTCGGCTTCGTCGTACAAACGGATGCAAACGCCGCTCATCACCCGCCCGCACCGCCCCGCACGCTGATTGGCGGCAGCGCGTGAAATCTTCTCGATGTGAAGTTGCTCGACCTTCTGGCGGATGCTGTAGCGGTTCATGCGCGCCAGCCCGCAGTCGATCACATAACCAATGTTGGGCACGGTCAGCGACGTTTCCGCAACGTTGGTCGCCAGGACGACGCGACGTTTGGAACCGGTCTTGAACACCTTGTCCTGTTCGGCTGCCGACAGGCGCGAGAACAACGGCAGTATTTCGACACCCCTGTTATGAGAATCGGGGAGGTGATGGCGGCGCAATGCTTCCGCCGTGTCGCGTATCTCGCGCTCACCCGGCAGGAACACCAGCACATCGCCGCGCAAGCCGCCCGCCGCCAGCTCATCCAGCGCTGCGCTCACCGCTTTCGGCACATCCTGCGCTTCGCCTTCATCGCTGATTTGCAGAGGGCGATAGCGGGTCTCGACCGGATAACTGCGCCCCGACACCTCCACCACCACCGCGCCGAAATGCCGGGCGAACCGGTCTGCGTCCAGTGTGGCGGACGTGATGATCAGTTTCAGATCAGGTCGGCGCGGCAACAGCTGTTTCAGGTAGCCCAGCAGAAAATCGATGTTCAGGCTGCGTTCGTGCGCCTCGTCGATGATGATCGTGTCGTAACGTCGGAGCAGCGGATCGCTGTGGATTTCCGCCAGCAGAATACCGTCCGTCATCAGCTTGATCACGGTATCAGCAGCGACCTTGTCGTGGAAACGTATCTTGTAGCCGACAAGCCCCCCCAGCTCGGACTTGAGTTCGGCGGCAATGCGTGTCGCCACCGAACGGGCGGCCACGCGACGCGGCTGGGTATGGCCGATGCAGCCCAGCACCCCGCGCCCCAGCGTCAGGCAGATTTTCGGCAGCTGCGTGGTCTTGCCGGAACCTGTTTCGCCGCAGACAATCACCACCTGATTATCGGAAATCGCGCGCGCCAAATCCTCCCGCCTTGCCACCACGGGCAGATCGGCAGGAAACTCAATGGCGGTTAAGGAGTCCAGCCGCGCACGACGGCGCTGCGCACTGGGAGATAACGCGGCAGTCAGGTTCAATCACACCTCAAAGTTTAGCGCTCGAACAGATTGACGGGGCATCGGAGTCACGGAGAATTTTTCAAAGGAATACAGTATTTTCAGCGCGGATTTTAACAGAGTTCAGCAGCCAGCTACCAACGCTCCACAGTAAAGGAACATTTTTCGACAATTCGGCAGGCAACCATCTTCAGACGCGCTGTATAATCGTTGCAATGAAAATTTACCGTGCAATACGTGAATACTTCGGCGTACCCGACGAAGGTTCACTGCTGGAAGTCCCGCTGATTCTCGACTGGAAACGCAGGCTCGTGTTCTGGAGCGGCGCAATCAGTGTCGGGCTGGTTGCCATCTTCCTTGCGGTCGCTGCAGAATGGGCAAACGGCCTGTTCCACAAGATGCTTGCCATTTCGCCCTATCTGCCGCTGCTGATCACCCCGCTCGGACTCGCGCTGATCGTTGTCGCCACCCAGAAAGTTTTTCCCGGATCGCAGGGCAGCGGCATCCCACAGACGATCGCATCGCTTGACCCAAACAACGTCATCCGCGAGCGCGTGCTTTCCCTTCGCATCATACTCGGCAAGGTCACGCTCACCGTCCTCGGGCTGTTCTGCGGTGCGTCCGTGGGCCGGGAAGGGCCCACCGTACAGATCGGCGCATCCATCATGCACAGCCTGGGCAATTTCGCCCGTTTCCCCAGACACGATGTGGAAAAAGGGCTGATCCTCGCCGGCGCCGCCGCAGGTGTCGCCGCCGCATTCAACACCCCGCTGGCGGGCATCGTCTTCGCCATAGAAGAAATGAACCGATCCTTCGAGGAACACAACAGTTCGACCATCCTGATGACAGTGATCATCGCAGGCATCACCTCGCTTGCACTGCTCGGCAATTATTCCTACTTCGGCCACACCTCCGAAACACTGGCGTTCGGCAAAGCGTGGAATGTGGTCATCGCCTGCGGCATCGCGGGAGGATTGCTGGGCGGCACGTTCAGCCGTTTTCTGATCGAAGTCAACAAGGGCCTGGCAGGGCGCATGGGTGCCTGGATGCGTGCCAGACCCGTTGCATTCGCAGCCGCCTGCGGCCTGGTTCTGGCGCTCATAGGACTGGCCTCAAACAACACCTCTTACGGCAGCGGATACAGCGAGGCGAAAACACTGCTTGACGGCAAGGCGATCCTGCCGGAAGCCTACGGGCTGCTGAAAATGATGGCCACTATGGTTTCTTATGTCAGCGGCATTCCCGGCGGCGTCATGGCGCCCACGCTTTCCGCAGGCGCAGGATTCGGCGCAAATATCGCCCATTTTTTCACCGACGTACCCGCAGGCGCAACCATCATTCTCGGCATGGTCGCCTATTTCGCCGGCGTCACGCAGGCCCCGATCACCGCCTTCGTCATCGTCATGGAGATGACAGACAATCACGAAATGCTGTTGCCGCTGATGGCAGCCGCCTTCATTGCCAACATCTGTTCGAAGCTGATCTGCCCTGTGCCGCTCTTCCACACCATGGCACTCAACTTCATTTCCAGGCCTGCACAGGCCCCGAAATCTGGCAACTGACCGATAGCCGCCATCCCAGCCTGTCCGCATTCAGCCGCAGCCATCGCCGCAACCGCCTGGTCTGGTACGGGATTGTTTTTGAACTGATATTGTTGCTGCTGATCGACTACACGCCGTGGGGCAACGCGCTGTTCGGCACCGCGCCGATAGGCGGTAACGTATGGCTGTACATCATCGCTTTCATGCCCGGCATGCTGCTGATCGAGGAGCTGCGCAAGCGGGTGGTGCGCGAAATGACAAGGCGCAAGTCTTCAGATAACACCGGACAGTAGTTTTTCGATGCCTGATTGCGGTAAGCTATGCGCTTTCCAAAATCGCACAAAAGAACAACCATGGCTCAATATGTAATGTCTATGCTCCGCGTGAGCAAAATCGTCCCTCCGAAGCGTCAGATCATCAAGGATATTTCGCTCAGTTTCTTCCCCGGCGCGAAGATCGGCCTGCTGGGCCTGAACGGTTCGGGTAAATCCACCGTGCTGCGCATCATGGCGGGCGTGGACAAGGAATACGAAGGCGAGGTGCAACATCTGCCGAACATCCGCATCGGCTATCTGGCGCAGGAGCCTCAGCTCAATCCTGAAAACACCGTGCGCCAGGAAGTGGAAGAGGCGCTGGGCGAAGTGATGCAGGCTCAAAAGAAATTAGACGATGTGTATGCAGCCTATGCCGAGGAAGATGCGGATTTCGACGCGCTCGCCGCCGAGCAGGCGCGTCTTGAAAATATCATCGCAGCAGCAGGCGCTGATTCTGAACACCAGATGGAAATCGCCGCCGATGCGCTGCGTCTGCCCGATTGGGATGCTTCCATCAAGAATCTGTCCGGCGGCGAGAAGCGCCGCGTAGCGCTTTGCAAGCTCTTGCTGGACAAACCGGACATGCTGCTGCTCGATGAACCGACCAACCATCTGGATGCGGAATCGGTGGAATGGCTGGAGCAGTTTCTGGTGCGCTTCCCCGGCACCGTGGTCGCCGTCACCCATGACCGTTACTTCCTGGATAACGCCGCCGAATGGATTCTGGAACTGGATCGCGGTCACGGCATCCCGTGGAAGGGCAATTATTCCTCCTGGCTGGAGCAGAAGGGCGCCCGTCTGGAGACCGAGAACAAACAGATCGACGCGCACACGAAGGCGATGAAGCAGGAACTCGAATGGGTACGGCAGAACCCGAAGGGACGTCAGGCCAAATCCAAGGCGCGTATCGCCCGCTTTGAGGAACTCAATTCGCAGGAACACCAGAAGCGCAACGAAACTCAGGAAATTTTCATTCCGGTCGGCGAACGTCTGGGTAATGAAGTCATCGAGTTCGACGGCGTCTCCAAGGCCTACGGCGACCGGCTGCTGATCGATAACCTGAGCTTCAAGATTCCGCCCGGCGCCATCGTCGGCATCATCGGACCTAACGGTGCGGGTAAATCCACGCTGTTCCGCATGATCACCGGCAAGGAGGCTCCGGATAGCGGCACCGTGAAGATCGGTTCCACCGTGAAGATCGCGCACGTCGATCAGGCGCGCGATTCGCTGGACAACGACAAGACCGTGTTCGATGCCATCTCAGGCGGCCACGAAATCCTGACCGTAGGCAAATACGAAACTCCGGCGCGCGCCTACATCGGCCGCTTCAACTTCAAGGGCGGGGATCAGGGCAAAATCGTCGGCCAGCTCTCCGGCGGCGAGCGCGGACGATTGCATCTGGCGCAGACGCTGATCGCGGGCGGCAACGTACTGATGCTCGATGAACCGACCAACGACCTGGACGTGGAAACATTGCGCGCGCTGGAAGATGCGCTGCTGGAATTTGCTGGTTGTGTGGCCGTGATCTCCCACGACCGCTGGTTCCTCGACCGTATCGCCACGCATATCCTGGCCTGCGAAGGCGATTCGAAGTGGGTGTTCTTCGACGGCAACTATCAGGAATATGAAGCTGATAAGCGTAAGCGTCTGGGCGAAGAAGGCGCGAAGCCTAAGCGCATCCGCTACAAGCCGATCAGCAGATAATAGGCTGGGGCAATTAATTGTGGCCTACCCCTCTGTAAATTTGACTCTAATGGAAAAGATTGCAGGTTGCTATCGAATTGCCAATAAGTTGAATGGTAAAACATACATTGGTATGTCATCGAATTTATTGCAAAGGGAACGTGATCACTTTAAGGGCTCACGCAAAGGATGCAGAAAGCTATACGCTGCCTTTAAAAAATATGGAGCAAGTAATTTTGTATTTGAGGTAATTTTTGTTCAAACATACGGCAGCGTCGAAGATTTGGCGGAAATTGAAAAACAACTCATCGCCGACAATAACTCAATAGCAAATGGGTACAACATTCTTCCCGCTTCACGAGGACGCGGTGCATATGGAGAAGAATGGTCTGCGTATATAAAACAGATATATGCCTCTCCAGCACTTCGTCTTAAATGTTCGCTACCCGGCAATAAGAATCCAATGTATGGAAGGTCTCGAAAAGGAGAGAAAGTTGGTGGTGCTGTAACACCATTGATTGGTGAAAAGAACCCAATGTTTGGGAAGGATTGGCGAGTAGGTAAAACCCAAGAGGAGTTAGCGGCGCATAAGAAAAAATCAGCTCGAGTTGGGAAGGATAATGGGTGCTACGGTTCTATTTTTTTGTGGATCAACAAAGATGGGATATACAAACGGCATGAAAAAAATGAACCAATTCCAGAGGGGTGGAATGTTGGTTTTTACAAAACAGAAGCAATGCAAGAATCCCGCCGCCGCAAGGTTCTTTGTATAACGACAGGTGCTATTTACAATTCATTGACTGAGGCATCCAAAGATACAGGTTGCCAAAATTCAAAAATATCTTTGTGTTGTTCTGGTAAACGCAAAAAAACAGGTGGAATGGAGTGGGAATATATCTGAACTGATGAGTCCAAGCCCGCGTAGGGCGCAATAACCAACGGGCATTGCGCCGCATGATAGCTTTCTGGTGCAATGCGCTACGCTTATTGCCCCCTACGCCACCTGTAAAGTCGGAACGCATTACGAGAATGCTTAAATGATTCCTGCACGATCAACATCACGACGGTGGAATAGGTCGGCGACTATGGTGCTGCGCCTGTCTTTCAATGACGGCACGGTGCAGACGGTGGACTTCAAGCCGTTCCTGTCCCTTTCGCAGAGGCACCTCGGGGTCAAGCCTAACATTTGACACCCAAATCGCGGGGGGCAGGTATTGCATTATCACATCCGACAGTTTGAGCCCACAGCCACTTGCCATTTCACGCGCCTGATGTAAACTAACTGCCATTAGTTCATCCGGAGGTTGCTATGTTGACTGTCAATATTCACGATGCCAAAACTCAGCTATCCCGTCTGGTAGAGCAGGCGGCACAGGGTGAGGCGTTCATCATTGCCAAGGCAGGCAGGCCGATGGTCAAGGTGATTCCGCTGGATAAGGCGGAAACGTCCAGTCGTCTGGGGTTTATGGCCGGGGAGTTTCAGGTGCCGGACGATTTTGACCAGATGGGCAGCGGCGAAATTGCAGGAATGTTTGAAGGCAAGATTGCGTGAATCTGCTGCTCGACACCCATTTGTTGCTGTGGGCTGCAAGTGAACCTGAATGTCTGTCGGCCAAAGCGCGGGATTTGCTGCTCGATCCGGCCAATCAGCTCATGTTTAGCTCGGCCAGCCTGTGGGAAGTTACCATAAAAAATGCGCTTGATCGTCCCGATTTCAAGGTTGATTCGCGACGTTTATGGCGCATGCTATCGGTCAATGGATATCGTGAACTCTCCGTGACCAGCGAACATGCCGTCGCGGTGAACGAACTGCCCCCAATTCACAAAGACCCGTTCGACCGTATCCTGATCGCACAGGCGCGCGTGGAAGGCATGTTGCTGCTGACAGCGGATAAACTGGTGGCGAAGTACGGGGAAGGGGTGCGGGAGGTATGATGTATTCGCGGAGAACCGTAGTTTGTTGCTGCTGAAAACAAGTTGAAGGAGATTTGCGAAAATGAAAAGTAAAATCCTCGATGCGGTGCATCAAACCGCAACCGGTCTGCATAAATCCGGCACGATTGCAGACGTGACGATGCGCGAATTTGACAAGCTCTGCCTTTTGCCCGTTCATGTCATGCAGCCCGCGGAAATTAAAGGCTTGCGCGAGAAAAAACCAAGCGGCATTGCGCTCAAATTGCTGAACATAGTAGAACGCAACGGGCTGGACGTTTTGGTTTAACCGACGTTGCCTATGCCAATCGAAACCGTTTATCAAAGCAATGCGGCCAGACATGATGCTTTATGGATGTTGAAGCTGATGCTTCAGGGCGAGACCGACACTCAAAAGAACCGTCTCATTCCGCAAGGTAAGGTGTTTGATACGTTGCGCGCGTCTTTGCTGGAACGTCAAAAGCAACATGGCTGAAATCTGCGTTTATCAGGTGTTATGGACGGACACCGATCCAGATAACGTGACGGTTGCCGCGCTTTGATGCGTGCGACCCGACACGTTGTTCTGTCACCTCAAAACCCGCCTTCTTCATGCGCCGGGTAAATTCGGGGTCAGAACAGGCCGACCAGACGGTGAGCACGCCGCCCGGCTTGAGCGCATTAAAAGCCAGGCCCAGCCCGCGCAGGCTGTATAACGCATCATTGTCATCATGGGTGAATGAGCTCGGGCCGTTATCGACATCCAGCATGATGGCGTCGAAGTTTTGATGCTCCTGCATCACCCGTCCTACATCCAGCTCCAGCACTTGAACACGCGCATCAGCCAGCGGAAACCCGGCAAGACTACTCATATAATCCCGGTTCCAGCGCACGACCGCAGGTATTAATTCGGACACCGTTACCCGCGCATCCGGGCCCGTGTGGGATAACACTGCCGCCAGCGTAAAACCCATACCGAGACCACCCACCAGCAGGTGCGGCTTATCCCGTCCGGCAATCATCCTGCATGCCAGTTCAGCGAGCACCTCCTCCGAGTGATGCGCACGACTGTTCATCAGTTCGCCCGCTTTATCCACGCGGATGGAGAACTCGTCACCGCGCTGGTATAATCGCAACGCTGCACCCGCCCAGGATGCGGTATCGATCAGTTTATAGGGGATCATGATTTCTTTCGTCAGATTTTATGGCGCATGCATAATCAGACCATGTTGCATGCCTGTCGGAATTTCCCAGGCAGCAGAATGGTAACTGCCGGAAAATGGTTTGCCGCTCATGGTACTTCACAACTTGTATCATCGGGGCAGCCCACGATTTCTGCGTGAGTTAAAGCAGCCGGATTAAAATCGCCGAATATCCATCCCGGCGCGGGAACATCGCATCTAACCAATGATGGCATAATGGACATTATTATAGTGTGGCGGTCTTTTCCCACTTTTCTAGACGGACGAAGCAATTAAACCATAACGACATGAACCTCGACCCTCATACGCTGCTGTTTTCGCTGATCCTGACCGACGCCCTGATGATGCTGGGCCTGCTTGTCGCCGTTCACGGACAGGCGGGCAACGGCAGACGGGATGGCATGGAAAAATGGGCTGCGGCGCTTTTTCTGGAAACCCTGGTGTGGATAGTGGGAGACTCACGCGGGACTTTTTCTGATGTGATCACAATTGTCCTGGCGAACGGACTCAAGGCTGCTTCGCATGCAATGGTACTGGCGGCGCTTTATGAATTTCAGCAACGTCGGGCGTCGAACTGGCAGTATTTTGCGCCGGTGGCGGCGACGCTGGTAATGGCATTCATTCTGGTGGATGACATACGCGCTCGCTTCATCTGGGGAAGTCTGATTTTCATCTTTCAGCTGCTGCTCATCGCACGCGCGCTGTTATCCGATCAGGCTGCGCGTACCGGGCGGGCATGGCGCTTGCTGCTCGTCGGAGTCGTCATGCTCATGCTGGTGATGGGTTTACGTGCGCTGGTTGCCCTGACGGGACACAGTGAATTTGCTCAGGCTACGAATGGCCTGGCGCCCCAGCCTGTTCAAATCATCACTTTTATCGCCATCATGGCGGCATCGCTACTGGGTTCAATCGGCTTCGTGCTGATGGTCAAAGAGCGCTCGGATCGTGACATCATGCAGCTGGCGATGACAGACTGCCTCACCCAGATTCCCAACCGGCGTGCACTGATGGAGCGCGCCGAACAGGCTCTGGCGCGGCGCAGCGGCGCGCCGCTGGCGTTGATGATGATAGACGTGGATCACTTCAAACTCATCAACGATATCCACGGCCACCCCACAGGTGACGAAGTATTGAGCAAAGTTGCCGACCTGCTTTCGGAGCGGCTGCGCGGTTACGACCTGCTTGGGCGTTATGGCGGCGAGGAGTTCTGCGCAGTCGCGCCTGATACCGACATGGCCGGCGCATTGAAACTGGCCGAATCGTTGCGTGAATCAATCGCCTCCACTTCATTCGATACCAAAAAAGGGAAGCTCCCCGTTACGGTCAGCATCGGCATTTCTATCTGCCCGGTTAATGCCGCGCGCGAACTGAAGGAATTGCTCGCAGAGGCCGATGTCGCGCTCTATACCGCCAAACAGACCGGTCGCAACAAGGTTGTATGCTTCGGGAGCGACAACGGATAGTCACCCTGCTGCTCCGGCAGGCACACCCGAACAATACAACTTTACCATCTGCCAACATGCCATCCTTATTTGAAGACCTGCACCCGCAAACTGTCTGGGCGCACTTTGCCACGCTGTGCGACATACCGCGATCATCGCTGCATGAGGCTGCATTGATCGCACATCTGATCGAGTGGGCTGGCGCGCGCGGGATTACCTCTGTCGTCGATACCGCAGGCAACCTGATCCTGAAAAAGCCCGCGAGTCCGGGCTGCGAGTCGCAGCCCGGCGTGATTCTGCAAGGGCATCTGGACATGGTCTGCCAGGCCAATTCCGGCACACAACACGATTTTTTGCGCGATCCGGTCAACGCTGTGGTGAAGGATGGCTGGGTGGTGGCGGAAAACACCACGCTGGGCGCCGACAACGGCATCGGCGTAGCCCTCGCGCTGGCAGCCCTCGAGGAGCCGGACTTGATTCATCCTGCTATGGAAGTGCTGCTCACCATCAACGAGGAATCCGGCATGGATGGCGCGCGCGGGTTAGCAGCCGGCAGCTTGCAGGGCAAGACGCTGATCAATCTGGACACCGAGGAATGGGGTCATTTTTATCTCGGCTGCGCAGGCGGCGTGGACGTGGCGGTGCGGCACGATTGCGAACAGGAGCCCGTCCAGTCGGGCTACGCGCTGATACGCCTGGAAGTGGCGGGTTTGAGAGGCGGACACTCAGGCATCGACATCCATCTCGGACGCGGCAATGCGATCAAGCTGCTGGCGGAAGCGCTGCGCGATCTGTCTGCACACACCGACGTGCGCCTGATCAGCTTGCGCGGCGGCACGGCGCGCAACGCGATACCGCGCGAGGCATTTGCCGTGTGCGCACTGCCCGTCGGTATGGCGTCGAATATCGACGAGTGGGTGCGGCACCGGCACGAGGCATGGCGGGCGCGGTTTGCTCAAACCGATGCCGGCGTGTCGTTCGCCTGCACGCATTACGACACGCCACCGGATACCGCCATTGCACACGCAGAACAGCTGCTCGCTTTCCTCGATATTGCCGCGAACGGCGTCTCGCACTTGAGCGATGCCTTCCCCGGTGTGACCGACACCTCAAGCAATCTCGGCGTGGCAGTATTGGAGGATGGTGAATTCCGCGCGACGTTCAAGGTGCGCTCGCTGCTGGACGCAAGGGCGGACGCACTGGCTGACCAGATGATTGCCTACGCTGCCAGCTACGGCTTGCAGGCATGGAAAGACGGCGCTTATCCCGGCTGGACGCCGAATCCGGCATCACCCTTGCTCGCGCTGTGCCAGCAGGTCTACACCGCAGAATTCGGCCAGCCCGCCAGCTTGCAGGTGATTCACGCAGGTCTCGAATGCGGCCTGCTCGCCGCAAGCCATCCGCATCTGGACATGATTTCCTTCGGCCCCGACATACGCGGCGCACACGCGCCAGGTGAGAAGGTTGAAATCGAGTCTGTTGATCGTTGCTGGACTTTGCTCAAGGCCGTATTGCAGGCGCTCGCAAAGGCTTAGGCAAGGCATCGCGCATGCCGGCCAAAAACCGGGCTTGAGTCATGCTCAGGACACGGCTGTCAGAAAAACTATGTGTGCCAGCGCACGGAAGGCGATGCAGCGGAACAATATGATCATCCGGGCATGCCGTTGCTGCGCGGTCGCGTATATCAACTGCGGGGACAACATTAGCTAAGGGCTGGTTGCAAAACAGGTTTGAGCAGGATTTGCCCGGCGCCAAACAGGCTGGCCTATGAGGTCGTCACTTGTCGGATCAAGGTGGATGCAACCCTTAAATCAAGGAGATTTCAAATGAAGATCACCAAGCTCACTCTGTCATTGATGGTAGTTATTGGTACGGGATGCACCACCGTGCCGCCTGCACCTCCGGTCTCGACGTCCAGTTTGCCGAATTGTTTCGATAGCAATTACGACAAGGAACGGGGCCTGTTTACGATGAAGAACGTCGTTGGCAATCCTGTGAATCAGCAATGCTTGCTTACAGTACAGTCGCGCGGGGCCGTGGCGTCGGCATCCCGGCTTACGGCAGGACGCTACCGGATTTATCTTGCCAACGGCGGCGGAGGTGGCGGTGGCGGAACTTCGCCAGCTTACAACAGAGGTGAGCAACGCGGCGGGGGCGGCGGCGGAGGGGGCGGCGGCGCAGGCGCGGTGGAAACACAAGCGACGATCAATCTGACCGAGGGTGTATATAAACTCACCCTTGGGGCAGGCGGGTCGGGTGGAACTGCCTGCGCGCCACTTGCCGGCTTCGGCGGCGGTCCCGGATGGCTTGGAAGCCCAAGCAACATGGTTCGTGTTTCGACCGGCGAAGTTGTCATCGGAACGCCCGGGGCCGACAGCTACGTTAGTCCCACGCGAGGTCAGAACGAACAAATGGCCGGCAAGATGGATGCGCACGGCGGCTCCGGCCCCGGACAAACCAGCGGCGGACAAGGTGGCCACCCTGCAAGCGACTTTAAACCCGCAGACGAAGCAGAACCCGGCGCAAGCAAGCTCGCATCGGGGCGTACGGGAGTTGGGGGTGAAGCTGGAACCGACTATTCGGCGGCTGACAAGCGCGCGAGCGAAGGCGGCGGTGGCGGAGCTGCAAGACTTGGGCATGGCGGCGAAGGCGGCGGCGAGAGCACGGGCCGCGAAGACATCGCGCCGGAGCGCGGCTCCCTAGGCAGCGGTGGCGGCGGCGGCAAAGGCACCGCGACCGAATGCGAACCCGGCGCCCGGGGCGGCAACGGATACATTTCCTTTCGCCCGCTTTGACCCTGCCTGCGCCGAACAAGGTAGCGCGCCCAAAGGGCGCGCTACCTACAAAC
>DFWZ01000014.1 GCA_002381565.1 Gallionella sp. UBA4121 | reverse complement strand
CATTCAGGAATGTACAGCGGGATAACATGATCACCCGGTTTCAGATCCTTGACGCCGGGACCGCATTCCACGACTTCGCAGCCGCCCTCGTGGCCCAGCACGACAGGAAAGACGCCTTGCGGGTCATCACCGGACAGGGTAAACGCATCGGTATGACAGACGCCTGACGCGATGACCTTGAGCAGCACCTCGCCATGCTTCGGGCCTTCCACGTCTATCATTTCAATCGATAAGGGTTTGTTTGCTTCCCACGCAACAGCGGCTTTTGATTTCATCATTTAACTCCTTGAGAATATTAACTGTATCAGACTGCCAGTTCGTACACTTGCTGTGAACGAGCGATGTCAAAATTCTGATGCTCGCCGAGCGCGGTCATGCCATGCCTTTGCAGTTGCGCCACCAGCGCCGGGATCGCATCGCTGCCGATGCCGTAATCCGAGAGACGGGTCGCCACCTTCAGGGACTCGAAAAACTGACGGGTGTGCTCGATTGCCTGGTCGATGCGCGCGTCCTGTGAGCCCTCGCGCAAGCCCCAGACACGCTCTGCGTACTGCAGCAGTTTTTCGCGTTTTTCCTCACGCCTGACTTGCAGCATGGCGGGCAGTAGCACGGCCAGTGTCTGTGCGTGGTCAAGGCCGTGCAGCGCGGTGAGTTCGTGGCCCAGCATATGGGTCGCCCAGTCCTGCGGCACGCCGGCGCCGATCAATCCGTTCAGCGCCAAGGTTGCCGTCCACATCAAATTGCTGCGCACCGCGTAATTCTCAGGCTCCTGCAATGCCCTGGGCCCCTCTTCGATCAGCGTCAGCAGCAGTCCTTCTGCAAAGCGGTCCTGCACCTTCGCATCCGCCGGATAGGTGAGGTATTGCTCGGTGATGTGCACGAACGCATCGACCACGCCGTTGGCTACCTGACGTTCCGGCAGGGTATAGGTTTTGCTCGGATCCAGCACCGAAAAACGCGGGAATACCAGAGGGCTGGCAAAGGCCAGCTTGTCATTGCTCGCGCGCCTGGACACCACTGAAAAATTGTTCATCTCGGAGCCGGTGGCGGGGAGCGTGAGTACGCTGCCGAACGGAATCGAACTCTTTATCTCGGCATTTTTGGCGAGGATATCCCAGGGTTCGCCGGCAAAAGGAATCGCAGCCGCTATGAACTTGGTGCCATCGATCACCGAGCCGCCGCCGACGGCGAGCAGGAAATCGATCCTCTCGCGACGGGCGAGTTCAACCGCCTGCATCAAGGTTTCATAAGTCGGGTTGGGCTCGATGCCTGAAAACTCGAACACGGCGTAGTCTTTAAGCGCGGCTTTCACCTCGGCGAGTGTACCGGTCTTGACCACGCTGCCGCTGCCGTAGGTGATCAGTATCCGGGCGCCAGCCGGAATCTCCTGTGAAATATCGGCAATGCGCCCCTGTCCGAAGAGAATCCGTGTCGGGTTGTGAAGAGTAAAGTTTTGCATGAGTTCGTCCTTGTAGTTTATGCTGCCTCAGTTACTGCGCCGTTTGCCGTGTGCGTCGCACGTGAGCGGTGCACCCGCCTTGAATGCCATGGCGGGTTTTTGATCGCTCGGCTTCATCGTCTTTAAAAGAAGTATTCTACTATCTGAAAAAGGCGACAAAGGAGAACCGGGTGAATTCTGGCTGTAAATGCCGCAACGTTGTCCGTATTTGCGTCCAATGATGCTCGGCAGTTGTTTTTCATTCGCGATGGCAACAGCGCGCATCGACTGATTCACAACGTATTTAAACTGTAGTGGTGACAGTTCGCCAATCATTCACAGCAGGTTACGGACTTAATCTATATGAACAATGACATGAGTCAATATAAGCTGCGTACCGTGGATATCATTGTATATCCGGGCTTTAAGGCTTTGGAAGCGATCGGGCCATTGAAGGTGTTTGACTATACCAACAGCTGTTTGCGTCAACGCAACCTGGCAGGCGGATATTTGGTTGCTATCGCCTCGACAAAAATCGGCATGATCCCGTCGGATACCCTGATGTCACTGCAAGCGACCAAGGCGATCAGTATTTTTGCATTACCGGATCTCGCCCTGATTGTCGGTTCGCCCGATATTGAGCAGGCACTGAAAGACTCCCCGGAAATTGTTGAATGGGTTGAAAACGCAGCGCCCAGAATCAATCGACTGGCCGCATTATGTACAGGAAGTTTCTTTTTGGCCGAAGGCGGGGCGCTCAATGGCAGGCGGGCCACAACGCACTGGAATTTCGCGGAACGTTTGCGCACAAGATATCCCGGGGTGACAGTGGATGCCGATGCCATCTTTATCCGCGAGGGCAATATCTGGACCTCCGCCGGTGTGACTGCCGCAATGGATTTGGCATTGGCGATCGTGGAAGAGGATTTTGGCCGCGAAATAGCGCTCGAAGTGGCGCGCGACCTGGTGATCTACCTGAAAAGACCGGGCGGGCAATCCCAGTTCAGCGTCCATCTTTCCAGCCAGATGACGACCAATCCAACCATACGGGAGTTACAGAACTGGATCATGCAGCATCTGGAGGACGATCTGAATGTGACCATGCTGGCGGCCAGGCTGGCGATGAGCGAAAGGAATTTTGCCAGGGTATTTCATCGGGAAACAAGCGAAAGCCCGGCAGACTTTATAGAAAGAGCGCGCTTTGAGGTTGCCCGTCGTCTGCTGGAGGAAAACAAATCCCCGTTGAAAGTGATTGCCTCGAAGACGGGCTTCCGAACCGAAGAAAAAATGCGTCGTGTATTCCAGAAAAAAATAGGTGTCACCCCCAAAGTCTATCGCGAGCGTTTTTCAACTGCCTTGTGAGCAACAGTTACTGCTGGCACTCACAAAGCACTTTGGCTATGACTGGTTCTCGTAAGGACAACCAAGTGCAGTCTGTCGAGGTTAATAA
>DFWZ01000035.1 GCA_002381565.1 Gallionella sp. UBA4121 | reverse complement strand
TCCTTGCTAATTAACGTGAGCATTCTACGCCTGCGCGTTGCGGCTCACAACGAACATGATGAGCGGCACAAAAATATGTTGGTGAAATTTCAGGGGTATTTCAGAAACCGGCTGAAATCCCTGTAAAATCAAACTCGTTTAATGTCAACTTCCAAGGTGCTGCGGAACCTTGCATTGGGTCAGCCGAGTAGTTGGTTTTATGTTAACGTGCCGGTCAACCATTAATTCGCCCGCCATGAACATAGAAGAAATTGCAGAACGACTGGCGCAGACCGGCTACATTGTTCTGGATAAACAGCTGCCGGAAAAATTAACGGCACAGCTATCTGCTCGTTGTCGGGACGATGACCAGGCGAGGTTTCAAGCCGCACATATCGGCAGAGGCACGGACAAAAAGCAGATCCAAGTGATACGCGGAGACGTCATCGATTGGCTGGACGAGACCGATGACACCGATCGGGCCTATCTGGACTGGATGGAGGAGCTGCGCGCAGGACTTAATGCGGCGCTGTATCTGGGGTTGTTCGATTATGAATGCCACTATGCCATTTATAACAAAGGTGCCGGATATGCAAAACATACCGACGTATTAGCCGGCAAGCGAAACCGGGTACTCTCTACCGTGTTCTACCTGAATGAAGACTGGCAACCCAAAGATGGCGGCGAATTGATTTTATTCGAGCCTGCCGGTATCACTGCAATCGCCACGGTCAAGCCGAAATTTGGCACAATGATTCTTTTTTTAAGCGAGTCATTCCCGCATGAAGTGCTCATTTCCCACAACACGAGGCGCAGCATTGCAGGATGGTTTCGTGTCAGCGGCAGTTAATCCTGCGCCGCCCTTTTCAAATCATATTGCAACAACCATGACGACCATTCCCGATACAGCCATCGATCAAGCTGAAAAAAATCTGCGCGACATCCTGACTCTGTCCATCGAGCACACCCGCTCTGCAATCGTGGTATCGGATCGACAATGCGATCTTTCAGTCGCGCTAACCTGCGCTTACCGCCGCTGTCTGCCCGATGCGACCTTCATCGATTTCAATAACGTAGCACCAGCAGTCGTGCTCGCCGCATTTGAACGATTGTCCCCCGGCGATCTGGTGGTGCTGATTCAGTCCACCAGCTTTCGCCTGGATGCATTCCGGCTGCGTGTCGAACTCTTCAAACGTGCGCTCAAGGTGATCGAACACCCGCATTTATCGAGGATGCAGGGAGAACAGGCGCTGCTCTACATCGAATCGCTGGCGTATGATCCGGCCTATTATCGCGGGGTGGGCAACGCCCTGAAAGCACGCATTGATACTGCGAGCCTGGGGGTCATCGACAGCGGTGGCGAGCAACTGGTGTTTTCGTCCGGATTTGAATCCGCCAAGCTCAATGTGGGGGACTACAGCAAGATGCACAATGTCGGCGGACAGTTCCCTATCGGTGAAGTGTTCACAGAATCAAAGGATCTGGAATCGGTGAATGGTCGTGTGCGCATTGGTATTTTTGGCGACACCACTTTTACGGTCAACAAACCTGCCCAACCCATCACGCTGGTTGTGTGCAAGGGACGCGTTACCGACGCCATCGATTCCACCCCTGAATTCGACCGCGTTCTCGCCAGCATACGCACTGAGGAAGGTGAAGTATGGCTGCGCGAACTGGGATTCGGCCTGAACAGAACCTTTACTCAGGACAGGATAGTCAGCGACATTGGCACATTTGAACGTATGTGCGGCGTACATCTGTCTTTGGGCGCAAAACACGGCAGCTACAACAAGCCCAATATCAGAAAGGCTGCGGCAAAATACCATGTTGATGTTTTTGTCAGTACAAAAACCGTCACTCTGGACGATGAAGTCATCTACCGTGAGGGTGCCTGGCTGGTGTGACCGGATGCTGCGTTTAAAAAATCGAGTTTCATCAACGGACATTTCTATTCGAAAAAAGCCGGACAATTTATAATTTAACTTGACAGATTACAGACATCAGACTAGCGTGAAAAACCCCGATAGATTTCGTTAGCTTGCAAGTGGTTCCATTCGTTGCATACAGGCATCAAGGATGAGCGGTCATGGATATTTCATCTGTCATTTCGTCTTCAGTCGCACAAACCGTCGCGACAACCGGCTCTCAACGTGTTGTCTTTTCAATCGTCCCGCCCGCAACTGCGAGCAGTGTCGAAATCTCGGGACTGGGGCAGCTGCTCTCGGCATCCACCCTGTTTGAAACAGGAATCTCAAACGCAGCTAATCAGGCCGGCTTTCCCGCCGTCCTGGCCGCTACACAAATCTTTGTCGATGCTCTCAATAACTTTTTGCAGACAGACAGCTTGCAGAACGCCTCAGCCGGGTCTCCGGGCAACCAGTTTATGCAGGTGCTGAACACGCCTGCGAGTTCAGGAAAATCAATCATCGCCAGCCTGTCCGGGATCGGCATCAATTATCAGCCAGCAGCAAGTCAGAACGATACCGGACGGATGTCCATCGATTTCAAGACGCTGCAATCTGCATTCAACGTCAGCCCAACCGGAACCGGCTCTCTCCTGACACAAGCGACACTATCAATCGGACAGTTTGCCGCAAAGTTTACGACTCTTTTCACCCCGCTGAACAGTCTTGCAGCAAACTCACAACTTAACGCAGCAACGGCGGCAACTTCAGGAACAACAGTAACTCCTGGAACCGCAGCAACTGCGGGAACGAATGCGACAGCGACTACAGAAACGGCAGCGGCGATAACGAGCGCGACCGCAGCAGCAAGTGCGGCAACGATTGCGATTGCAACTGCGGCAACGGCATTAACTGCATCTGAGATAGCGGCGACGACGGCGCAACCCGCCACGACAGCGTTGCCTTCCACAACGCAGACTGCCAGCGGATCGGCAACTGCACCGACGGCGAGCCCATTGCCAATCGCATCGGCACCCGCAGCGTTATCGACTGCCACAGCAGTTCCAGCCGCCGCATTACCGGCTGCGACATCAGCCAGGACAGGCAACATCGCACCGACCGCGACACGTGCCTATGTCACCAGTCCTGTCATCAATGCCAGCGATCCCGCCATCGCGGCAGCCATTGCGTCCTATCATATGATCGACGGCATTTTTGACACCGCAAAACCCCATGATGAGGGACTTGCACCCGCGACTTACAGCTATAGCAAAATCGGGCCAGTTGCACCAATTCAGCCGCTCAGGCTTGACCTTCATGCATGATTTTTTCAACAGGACCAGACACAATCGAATATTTTATTTTAAATTCAAAATGCTATTAATCATTTCGCTCGAATAAACGCACTCAGATCAAGCTCTCTCCACCCCATCTCGCGGCGGAAATATGCGTTTTGCGCAATTTCATCCGCCAGCAAAAAATGAGCTGAATTTCACATTACGATAATAATACGGTAACATAGCAGACGAACTAACATGCCGAAACTGGTACAGGACTTATGAAAAATTGGTGGCATGCACTGAGCATCGGAACGAAACTGAACGTTCCCATTCAGGCGATGCTGGTCGTTGTACTGTCTTTCGCTCATTTCTGGGTAATGGAGCATATCAAGGCGGAGATACTGGAGGGAGCCGAAAGGCGCGCCACTGTCTCCGCAGATGGCATCATCAACGGCATGAACATGCTGATGGTGACCGGGATGATTTCCGACCCTGACAACCGCCGACTTTTCATCAAGAAAATGGGCGCGTCTGACGACGTAAAGGAAGTGCGCATCATACGCGCCAAACAGGTGCAGGATCAGTTCGGCATCGGCCTGCCGGAAGAACAGGCTGCGGACGAGCTGGATCGACGCGCGATCACCTCCAAACAGGTACAGTTCCAGCTGAATGAAGACCGAAAGACACCGACGCTGCGCACGGTTGTGCCCTTCATCACTAGCACCAATTTTCGCGGCACCAACTGCATGACCTGCCACCATGTGGAAGCGGGATCGGTTAATGGCGCGGCCAGCATTACCATCGACATGACAGAGGATTACCGTGTAATCAGGCGCACCCGGAACAAGCTCTGGCTCGGCGTCATTGCGCTGCAACTGCTGATGTTCTTCGTAACCCATCGTCTGATACGCCGGTTTATGCGGCCTATCATAAAGCTGCAATCCTCGATGGAAGCCATGCAAAAATCCGGCAGCATGGAACAATTTACCCCTGTTCAGCTTGATAAAAACAACCGGGACGAGATCGGAAAACTCACCGCTGCATTTAACCGGATGTCGGCGGCGCTGTGCGATTCTGAAAAGTCGATGAAGCTGGCCACCGCAATATATCAATCCAACGCGGAAGCCATCGTCGTGACGGATGCAAATAACTTGATCATGGATGTTAATCCAGCCTTCACCCGGCTTACGGGTTATTCGCTGGATGAGGTGATCGGGAAAAACCCCAAACTGATGCAATCCGGGCGGCATGACGAAAAATTTTACCAGCAGTTGTGGCAGGGAGTAATCAACGAAGGCCACTGGCGGGGAGAAATCTGGGACAAACGCAAGAATGGCGAACTTTATGCCAAATTAGTCAACATCATCGCCTTGCGCCACAAGGACGGCAGCGTGTACAGCTATGTAGCGCAGTTCTCGGACATTACCGAAAAGAAACAAAAGGATGAGCTCATCCATTGGCAGGCCAATTTTGATCCACTGACCAACCTGCCTAACCGCCGTCTGTTCCATGATCGGTTGAGACAAACGATCAAACTGGCACACCGTAAAACGTTGACGCTCGCCCTGCTCTTCATCGATCTTGATCACTTCAAGGAAATTAACGACAGCCAGGGCCACGCCAATGGCGATGCATTGTTGATGGAGGCGGCACGACGCATCAGCAGCTGCGTGCGCGAGACAGATACCGTCGCGCGTTTGGGGGGTGACGAATTCACCGTCATCCTGAGCGAACTGGGCGACACTTCGCAGGCTAAACGGATAGCGGAAGAAATCGTCAAAAAGCTGGCGATGCCATTTTTCTTTATCAATGACGAAACCGGACATCACATTTCAGCCAGCATCGGAATCGCCCTTTATCCGGATGATGCAGCAGATATGAACAGCTTGCTCAAATGCGCGGATCAGGCAATGTATGCAGCCAAGGGCGCGGGACGAAATCGCTACATCTATTTTTCAGAATCGGGACAGTAACAAGTCCAACGAGCTGCATGCGGCGCTGCTTTAAGGCAGCCAGCGCGATTTTCCATAAGACTTATTCCACATACAGCTTCCCCGACAACAGGCTGGCGGACACAATCAGCACGGCGCCCGCCCACTCGCGCAACCCCATGGCTTCATTCGCCAGAAAATACGATGCGAGTGCTGCGACAACCAGTTCAAACAGGAACAACAACATGGCGCGATTAGCCGGCATATGGGTGACGCCGTATTGCACGGCAAAACTGCATGCACATAAGGCGACGCCCAGCAAACCCAGTATAAGCCAGGCCTGCCCGCTTACGCCCTGTACAGACACGCCTCCTTGCCACCACAACAAAGGAGCCGTGAGCAACGCCGTACCCAGCCAGATGCTGAATGTTTTGGTTTCTACACTAAGATTCGTTGACCGCCGCGATACCACATTGGACAGCGCAAAAGCCATGCCCGCCGACAATCCTGTCCATTCCGAGGCGTTTTGCGGAAACGGCATGCCGAGCGCAGGCTCCCAGAGCATGATGAATGCGCCACTGAGCGACAGCGCGATGACAGCATAACCGTAACGATTCAGGTGTTCGCCCAGCAGCCAGTAAGAAAACAGGATAGTCCAGAGTGGTGCCAGATAGAACAACAGCAGCACACGCATCACCTCGCCGTGCAACATCGCCAGCACATAGCCGAAATTAGCCCAGCCCGCGCTGAACACCAGCAGTACCGCCCACCAGGCGGCCTGGGGAAGTTCGCGCCACGCGCGCGGCAGCATGAATGCACCAAACAACATCGCCAGCATATAGGTGATGAACGTACCCACGGGACCTGATATCCCCTCCCCCAGCAACACGCGATAGGGGTACCAGATCAGCCCCCACACCAGCGCACCGCTCAGAATTCCAGCAACCGGCATTACATTTTGTTTTGATGACACCACTTAGCCCTTTATAATGCCCGCCACTTTCGACGCCGCCACTACCGCAATGAATCCAGACCTCAATCGTTTGCAGCCCTACCCGTTCCAGAAACTGGCCAGCCTGTTTCGCGATATCACCGCAAACCGGGACTATCGCGCGATCAGCCTGTCGATCGGCGAACCGAAACACGCCACGCCGCAATTCATCAGCGCTGCGCTGATCGAAAGCATAGGCGGCCTTGCGAATTATCCCACAACCGCAGGTTCAGACGCGCTGCGCAGCACGATAGCCAACTGGCTGGCGCGGCGCTACGATATCCCCCTGCCCGACTTCAAGACTCAGGTGCTGCCGGTGAACGGCAGCCGCGAGGCCTTGTTCGCTTTTGCGCAAACCGTCATCGACCGCAGCAAACCAGATGCGGTTGTAGTTTGCCCTAATCCCTTTTACCAGATTTACGAAGGGGCTGCCTACCTGGCCGGTGCGACACCCTGTTTTCTCAACACGCTGCCTGAAGACAATTTCGCACTGAATTTTTCGCAACTGCCGATCGATGTCTGGCAACGCACACAGCTTATTTATGTCTGCACACCTGGCAACCCTACCGGGCGAGTGATGCCGTTGCACGAATGGAAAACCCTGTTCGAGATGTCCGACCGCTATGGCTTCGTGATCGCTTCGGACGAGTGTTATTCGGAAATTTACGCCGACACGGCGCCCCTGGGTGCGCTGCAAGCGGCACAACAACTCGGGCGTGGTGACTATCGCAATCTGGTGGTATTTTCCAGTCTGTCGAAACGTTCCAACGTGCCCGGCATGCGTTCAGGGTTTGTCACGGGGGATGCCCGCGTCATCGAAAAATTCGCCCTGTACCGCACCTACCACGGCTCGGCGATGAATCCGGCAATACAAGCGACCAGTATCGCCGCCTGGAATGACGAAGCGCATGTCGCCCGGAACCGCCACCAGTACACCGAAAAATTCGCCCGCGTGATGGAAATACTGAAACCCGTGCTGCCCGTCACACAGCCTGATGCCGCCTTTTATCTGTGGATACGCACGCCAATATCCGACACAGCCTACGCGCAGGCCTTGTATCGCGATTATAATGTGACAGTATTGCCGGGCAGTTTTCTGGCGCGTAACGCACAAGGCATCAATCCGGGAGAAAATTTTGTGCGCCTGGCGCTGGTCGCCGAGACGAAAGATACCGTGGAAGCGGCGCACAGAATCGCTGAATTTACTCGAAAGTTGTCAGTAGCGAGCAGCAAGTAGCTGCCGACTTACGACTACCAACTTACCACTTACGACTAACTAGGAACAAACATGGATCAGTTACAGAAAATCATCGAAACCGCTTTTGAACGCCGCGCCGAAATCACGCCGCGCAATGCGGATGCACAGCTCAAGGAAGCGGTCGATGCGGTCATCACCCACCTGGACGGGGGCACACTGCGTGTGGCGGAAAAAATCAACGGCGACTGGGTCACACATCAATGGCTCAAAAAAGCCGTGCTGCTGTCGTTCCGTCTGGAAGACAACGCCTTCATCAAGGGCGGCTTCACCAATTATTACGACAAAGTTCCTTCCAAATTCGCCGATTACAACAGTCGCGATTTCCGCGAAGGCGGTTTCCGTGTTGTGCCGCCTGCTGCGGCCCGCAAAGGCGCATACATCGCCAAGAACGTGGTACTGATGCCATCTTATGTGAATATCGGCGCCTATGTGGATGAAGGCACCATGGTGGACACCTGGGCTACCGTCGGTTCCTGCGCACAGATCGGCAAGAACGTGCACCTTTCAGGCGGCGTCGGTATCGGCGGCGTGCTCGAACCCGTGCAGGCCAACCCGACTATCATCGGCGACAACTGCTTCGTAGGCGCACGTTCTGAAATCGTTGAAGGCGTGATCCTCGAAGACAATGTGGTGATTTCGATGGGCGTATTCATCGGCCAGAGCACCAAGATTTACGACCGCGAAACCGGCACCGTCACCTATGGCAGAGTCCCCGCAGGCTCAGTCGTGGTCAGCGGCAGTCTGCCGTCTGCTGACGGCAAATACAGCCTGTATTGCGCGGTGATTGTAAAAAAAGTGGATGCAAAGACACTGTCCAAGGTCGGCATCAACGAACTGCTCAGAGGCATATAAACAGCTTGTAGTTGGTGGCTGGTAGCTACCGGCTACTTGCTACCATCTGCTCTTTCCAGGAGATCACCATGCTCGTCACACCATTGCTGAAACTGGCGGCTGACAGACAGGCATCAGACTTGTTTTTTTCGGTAGGCGCGCCGGTCAACGTCAAGATTGAGGGCATCACTAGTCCGGTCAATGCACAGATTCTGACCGCAGAAATCGTCAAACGCATCGCCTACGAGATGATGAATTCGAAGCAAATCCTCGAATTCGAGACCCGCATGGAGATCAACTTCTCCTACCGCGTCGATAATCTGGGCAACTTTCGCGTCAATATCTTCCGTCAACGCGGCGACATTGCGCTGGTCATCCGCTATATCAAGGGCGATATCGGCGAGATAGATAAACTTCATCTGCCTGGCATACTCAAATCCCTGATCATGGAAAAGCGGGGCCTGGTCCTGGTTGTCGGCGCTACAGGTTCCGGGAAGTCCACCACGCTGGCTTCCATGATCCAGCATCGCAGCTCGAATCAGACCGGACACATCCTGACTATCGAAGATCCCATCGAATACATTTTCAGGCACGACAAGTCGATCGTGAACCAGCGTGAAATCGGCACGGATACGCTCAACTACGATAACGCGCTGTCCTTCGGGATGCGTGAATCGCCCGACGTGCTGATGATAGGCGAAGTGCGTGATCGCGAAACGTTGAAACACGCGCTGATTTTTGCGCAAACCGGCCATTTGTGCCTGACCACGCTGCACGCCAATAACAGTTATCACGCCTTAAATCGCATCGTCAATTTCTTCCCCTACGACTCGCGCCAGAGCGTGCTGTCCGACCTTTCCATGTGCCTGCGCGCAGTGGTCTCGCAACGCCTGGTGCGCACAACACAGGGAAAACAGATACCCGCCGTGGAAGTATTGCTCAACACCACCCTGATTGCCGACCTGATCAAAAACGACGAAATTGAAAAAATCCACGATGCAATCGACAAGAGCGTGTCTGCCGGCTCGCAAACCTTTGAGCAAGCCCTGTACCGGCTTTTCAAATCCGGGAAAATAAGCAAAGAAGAAGCGATGCGCAATGCCGATTCGGCGAACAATCTCTCCGCACTGGTTGATTTTTCGGAGCGCACCAACACCATGTCAGTGCCGAGCTACTCACCCGCCACGGAAACTGCAAAGTCATCATCACCGCAATCCGATTTCAGCGGCATCAAACTCGACCTGGACGTATCCAAATGAAGCTGTATGGCATCCCCAATTGCAGTACGGTTAAGAAGGCACGCGACTGGCTGGCGCTCCATGATATCGCGGTCGAATTCCATGATTTCAAGAAACAGGGGCTGGACGCTGTCACCGCGACGAACTGGCTGCAACAACGCGACTGGAGCGAGTTGATCAACCGTAAAGGCCTGACCTGGCGCGGGCTGACAGACGAGCAAAAACAGCTTGTTAATGATAATGACTCCGCGCTTTCTTTAATGACAGATAAAACCAGCGCCATTAAACGCCCGCTTCTGGAACAGAATGGCAAGTTGCTGTACATCGGTTTCGATATGGCAGCTTACTCAAGAATTTTTAACGTGAAGGTGCCGACATGACTGCAACACTAGAACTCGCCCGTGCGCTGATCGCACGCCGTTCGCTCACCCCGGATGACGCAGGCTGCCAGGAAATTCTTATCGAAAGGCTGGAAAAACTGGGCTTTCACATCGAACGCATGCGTTTTGGCAATGTTGACAATTTCTGGGCCAGACGCGGTATCAGCGGCCCGGTTGTGGTATTTGCAGGCCATACCGATGTTGTGCCTTCCGGCCCTGAAGAATCCTGGTTCAGCCCGCCGTTCGAGCCCACCATACGCGATGACATGTTGTTCGGGCGAGGAGCTGCGGACATGAAAACCTCCATCGCAGCCTTCATTACCGCAATTGAATCCTTCGTCGCAGATCATCCCGACCATAACGGTTCAATCGCCTTGCTGATCACATCAGACGAAGAAGGCGTGGCGGTAGACGGCACAGTGCGCGTAGTCGACGCCTTGCGCGCGCGCGGCGAAACACTGGATTACTGTATCGTCGGCGAACCCACTTCAAACAAACTGGTGGGTGACATGATCAAGAACGGACGGCGCGGCTCGCTGTCCGGCACGCTGATCGTCCAGGGCGTTCAGGGACATATCGCCTATCCACATCTGGTTAAAAATCCTATCCACATGGCAGCGCCAGCGATTGCCGAACTTGCCACGACGACCTGGGATAACGGCAACGACTATTTCCCGCCCACCTCCTGGCAAATCTCCAACATCAATGGCGGCACGGGGGCAACCAATGTCGTACCGGGCACGGTAGAAATCCTCTTCAACTTCCGCTTTTCGACCGCCAGCACCGAGCAGCAGCTCAAAGACAGGGTGCATGCGATTCTCGACAAGCACAACGTCAAGTATGACTTGCAGTGGGAGCTGTCCGGAAAACCGTACCTGACGCCCAAGGGCAGTCTGGTCGAAGCCATCAGCCATGCGATTGAACTAAGTTACGGCATCACCCCGGAACTCTCCACTTCCGGCGGCACCTCGGACGGACGTTTCATCGCGGACATCTGCCCGCAGGTCATCGAGTTCGGGCCATTGAATGCCACGATACACAAGCTCAACGAGTGCGTCGCCGTGGCCGACATCGAACCGCTCAAGTTTACCTATCAGCGCACACTGGAAAACCTGCTATGCAAATGAATTTTAGAGGTTGCCATGAATGAATATTTTTCCGGTGCATCACAGAATCTGCATACTGTACGCGACTACCTGCGTTTTGCAGTCAGTCGTTTTTATCATGCGAAGTTATTCTTCGGCCACGGCAGCAGTGAGGCCTATGACGAAGCTGTATATCTGATCCTGCACACGCTGCATTTGCCTGTCGACACACTCGCCCCCTTTCTCGATGCGCATCTCACCCCGTCCGAGCGCAACGAAGTGCTGAGCGTCATTCAGCGGCGCGTCGAGCAGCGCATTCCTGCCGCCTATCTGACTCACGAGGCATTCCTGGGCGAGTACAGCTTTTATGTGGATGAACGCGTCATCGTGCCTCGTTCCTTCATCGCCGAACTGCTGCGCCAGAGCCTGTCGCCCTGGATCGCAGATCCTGAAGCGACAGCCAGCGTGCTGGACATGTGCACCGGCAGCGGCTGCCTGGCCATTCTGGCCGCAGATGCCTTTCCCAATGCCATCGTGGATGCGGTCGACTTATCCCCGGATGCGCTGGAAGTTGCCAGGCGCAACGTCAGCGATTACGAATTAGAGGCGCGGGTGAACCTGATCGAATCGGACCTGTTTGCCAGGCTGGATGGCCGAAAATACGATCTGATCATCAGCAACCCCCCGTATGTCGATGCAGAATCGGTCGCCGCCCTGCCGCAGGAATACCTGCACGAACCGAAACTTGCACTGGGCAGCGGCCGGGACGGGCTGGATGCCACGCGTGCGATTCTGAAACACGCCGCAGAACACTTGACCGACAACGGTATCCTGATCGTCGAAATCGGCCACAACCGCGATGCGCTGGAGGCCGCCTACCCCGGGCTGCCGTTCACCTGGCTGGATGTGACGGCGGGCGACCAGTTCGTGTTCATGCTGCATCGCAACGACCTGCTGTAATCTGTCAGCATGACGGTCAAACATTACGAAAATTTCCCCGTCGCCTCGATTCTGATGCCAAAACGGCTGCGCAAACCTGTGGCGGCGATTTACCATTTCGCAAGGGCTGCGGACGACATCGCCGACGAGGGTAATCTGTCCGATAATGAGCGACTGCAACAGCTGGATGCATTCCGTACCGAACTCGATCGCATCAGTAAAAATGAGACGCCGCTCACCCCGCTGTTTCAAAACCTGGCATCAGAAATCAATCAGCATGCACTGCCGTTAAAACCGCATTACGATCTGCTCGACGCCTTTTCGCAGGATGTGGTGAAAAAGCGTTATGGCAATTACGCAGAGCTGCTCGACTATTGCCGCCGTTCAGCCAATCCGGTCGGCAACCTGCTGCTGCATCTCTATGGTGAGGCCACGCCCGTCAACCTCATCTATTCAGATGCAATTTGCAGCAGTTTGCAACTGATCAACTTCTGGCAGGATGTCGCCCGCGACTACGCAATTTCCCGCATCTACCTGCCGCTGGACGAAATGGCCGGGTTCGGCGTGTCTGAAGAGCAGATTGCACAAGGGATTAGCGATGAAAATTTTCGGCGATTGATGAAATTTCAGGTTGATCGTGCACGCAGACTGATGTTGCAGGGCGCACCGCTGGGCAGCATTCTTTCCGGCCGCATCGGCCTTGAAATGCGCATGATTATCGCAGGCGGATTACGCATACTCGACAAGCTCGAAGCCGCCGACTACGACGTATTCCGCCGCCGCCCCGTGTTGCGCCCGCTCGACTGGGTTATCATGCTGGCTAAAAGTGCGCCCTACTCTTATTAAAGATATGACTCCAGACCAATACTGCCAGGACAAAGCAGCCGCCAGCGGCTCCAGCTTCTATTACAGCTTCCTGTTCCTGCCACGCGACAAACGGCGTGCGATCACCGCGCTGTACGCCTTCTGCCGCGAGGTGGACGATGTGGTGGACGAATGCTCGGACACACAGGTGGCACGCAGCACGCTCAACTGGTGGCGGGGTCAGGTAGCTGATATTTACGGCGGCAAACCGCAGCACCCGGTCGCACAAGCCTTGGTACCCGTCACCTTACAATTTAACCTTGCACAGGAACTGCTGCTGGAGATCATCGACGGCATGGAGATGGATCTGGATCAGCCGCGCTACAGTGATTTCAAATCCTTGCAGTTGTATTGTTACCGTGTCGCCTCGGTGGTCGGCCTGTTGTCGGTGGAGATTTTCGGCTACAGCGATCGCCAGACGCTCAAGTATGCGCATGATCTGGGGCTGGCCTTTCAGCTCACCAACATCATTCGGGATGTCGGCGAGGATGCCAGGCGCAACCGCATCTACCTGCCTATGGATGAGATGCAACAGTTTAACGTGACGGCGGCCGATATCCTCAACGCCCGCGACAGTGAAAACTTCCAGAAACTGATGGCGTTCCAGATTGAACGCGCGCAGCGCTTCTACCAGCAGGCACTGGCACAGTTGCCCGCCATCGACCGCAAAAACCAGCGCACCGGACTGATCATGGCGGCAATCTATCGCGCAACGCTCGATGAAGTGATTGCCTCAGGCTGCCATGTACTCAAAGAGCGCGTCTCGCTCACCCCGCTGCGCAAACTTTGGCTGGCCTGGACGACCTGGATAAAATCATAAGAAAGCAAATTTCCTCCTCATGGAAGGAGGAAGAAATGCGCAATTTGCCAAATTTTCATCCCCTCCCCCTGCAAGGGGGAGGGTCAGGGTGGGGGTAAATCGCTCGATGACCATCCATAGAATCAAGCCGGAAACAACCAGACATGCCAGATCACTTCGTGCAGAGATGACCGATATCGAACGTCTGCTGTGGCAGGCGTTACGTTACAAACAGGTGAACGGTAATCGCTTTCGTCGCCAGCATCCGATTGGACGTTACATTGTTGACTTCGCCTGTATCGAACAGAAACTGGTTATCGAACTCGATGGCAGACAACATCAGGAACAAGTTGCTTACGATGAGCAAAGAACCGCTTCATTACAGGCGCAGGGTTGGCAGGTGCTTCGCTTTTGGAATAACGATATTTTGAATAATCTGGAAGGCGTACTGACGAGGATTGCTGAAAATTTAACGGCTGCACCCCCATCCTGACCTTCCCCCTTTCAGGGGGAAGGTACGTTGCCAGGTTTATATCCCCCTCCCCCTTATCAAAGAGAGGGTGCGTTGCCAGGTTTATATCCCCCTTCCCCTTGTCAAAGGGAGGGTACGTTGCCAGGTTTATATCCCCCTTCCCCTTGTCAAAGGGAGGGTACGTTGCCAGGTTTATATTCCCCTTCCCCTTGTCAAAGGGAGGGTACGTTGCCAGGTTTATATTCCCTCCCCCTTTCAGGGGGAGGGTGAGGGTGGGGGTAAAAACTCCACGAAACCAATGAAAAATATTGAAAATATGAACGTTGCCGTTATCGGCGGTGGCTATGCGGGTATGGCGGCGGCCGTAGCACTTGCCAAAAGAGGCATTCCTGTCACGGTATTCGAGAGCGCCCGGCAACTGGGCGGACGGGCGCGGGGCGTGAGCCATCGAAACACCCAGCTGGACAACGGCCAGCACCTGCTGCTCGGCTGCTACAAAGAAACGCTTGGCCTGATCGAACAAGTCGGCGGCAATCTCGAACAGGATTTTTTGCGGCAGCCTTTGCAACTCGATCTGCACGGACATTTTGCGCTCAAGGCGCCACATCTGCCCGCGCCGCTGCATCTGCTGGCAGCATTGCTGCGCGCTCAGGGTCTGACATGGGCAGAGCGCATCAGCGCCGCACGCTTCATGCTCACGCTGCGCCGGATGAATTTCAAACTGGACAGTGACATCACAGTCACCGAACTGCTCGCCCGTCACAGGCAAAGCACAGCGCTGGTCCAAAAGCTATGGGAACCGCTGTGTATCGCAGCGCTGAACACGCCAGTTGCTATCGCTTCCGCCCGGGTACTACTCAACGTGCTGCGCGACGCCCTTAATCAAAAACGTGCGGATAGCGACATGCTGATCCCGCGCATCGACTTCACCGCGCTGTTGCCGGAGCGCGCCGCAAATTATGTAATAAAACACGGCGGGCATGTGCTTACTTCATGCGGTGTGGAAAATTTGCGACCGCTTGAAAACGGCATGGAAATCACCACAAAACGCGGAAGCATGACTTTCAGTCACATCATCTGCGCCACACCTCCGACAACGGCTGCAAAATTGTTACGTCCGATTACCGGACTGGACGACGTGATTACGCAAATCGATGCCTTGCAGCACCAGCCGATTTACACCGTGTATCTGCAATATCCGGCGCATGTCAGGCTGCCGCACCCCATGCTTGGTTTACATCAGCGCATCAGTCAATGGCTGTTCGACAAAGGGCAGATCGCAGCTCAACACGGCCTGATCGCCAGCGTGATCAGCGCGGAAGGACTGCATCAGGATTTGTCGCAGCACGAACTGGCGCAAAGAGTGATCGCAGAACTGCGCGACGAATTCGGCATCACCGATAGTCCGCTTTGGTTCAAAGTCATCGCGGAAAAGCGCGCCACCTTCGCCTGCACGCCCGATCTGACACGTCCAAACCAGCAAACACCCCTGCCCTGCCTGCTGCTTGCGGGCGATTACACGATGGGCGACTATCCCGCCACACTGGAAGGTGCGGTGCAAAGCGGCCTGCGCTGCGCCGAACTGTTAAGCGTTTAAACAGGTGTCCGCTTGGCGGGGTTAAACGTTGATTGATAATTCAAGCGTATTGCTCTGGCCGCTGATGAGCCATGTAGCCAGTTCGCCGATAAACGCATCATCGTCCTGATGCTTTTTCCGGCCTTTCAATGCACATCCCCAAACGATAGCAACCCGCCAGCCGGCGTCGAGCAACTTTCTTATATTTCTGTAAATCCAATTTCTTTCAGATAGCCAAAAGTGCCATCGTAAAACTGTGAACTTCGGGTATGGTCGTCCGCATCGCCTTCTGGAACAACTAACACCATCCCTTGACGAGCTCTAGTCAATAAAACTCGATAAGCATTTTTTAAGTATTGCTGTCGCTCTTCTTTTTTTATGTTGTTCCATCGGTTCCCGCAAAATGAATGGTGGCTCCATCCGGCTGGCAAATATCTGAAATCTGCATCCCATATAACGCACGCCCAATCCAGTTCCAAACCTTGGACGTGAAATTCAGTAGCAACATCCTCCAGGTAGTACGACGAGCGCACATCATCTTTTTTATCCAGAAACCAGTGAACAGGATCCATAGGCGATTTCACATCTATTGCATGAGGTTTAAGCCGCTCAGCTTGCGATGAAACGACTAATCCGTACCGCTCCGATCCGCGTGCCTGCCCTTTAAGCCACTTCTTTGCCTTACTTAAATCGCGCGTGATTACAAGCGGATATTTACCTCTCACCTTTTCATAAGTTTGCCGAGCAGCATCAACTTCAAGATCGAGCATCTGTTTAACTAAAAGTGAAACATCTTCTGCGCGGAATGAGCGCATCGACACCGCCAGATGCAGTCCGTCATGGTAGGTCACATGCTGGTGTGACTGGAGTTCATTCAGTATTTTCTCTGCGTTATATTCGCTATCTGTAAGGCGAGATGAAATATG
This sequence comes from Gallionella sp. UBA4121, assembly GCA_002381565.1. GTDB lineage: Bacteria > Pseudomonadota > Gammaproteobacteria > Burkholderiales > Gallionellaceae > Gallionella. The sequence goes on along the minus strand of DFWZ01000035.1, from coordinate 53,681 downwards.
AATATGCCAGTCTGGGAATGACCGATTTATCGAATCAATCCACTCACCAATGCCTGCTTCACCCGTATTGATTTCCTGCCCACCGCCAACAAGACAAACAATAACAGCCCAATCTTCATGCCGATTCATGCAAGAAATCAGAAACTCAGGCTCTGATTGATTAAAGTCGGGGGTATTTTTCTTACGCAACATGAAAGATGAAGTTTGTTCCATATTCCAAGCGCGCTGAGCTTCGTCGAATATTGCAACGTGCTCAATAGGTGGCCTCGACTTATCAAGTAGGCATTCATCACGAAAGTGGTGAACATTCTGGATGAATGTTTTGACATCGCTACGAGCCGTGCCGATTTTAATTTTCTCTCCTGATTCACCGCCACGCATGACCCTATCGCGCGCAAGCGCTTCACAAAGTATTTTAACAAGTGGTCCATTACCTGACAGATACACGCTATACAAGTCATCATCTGGGTTAATGTGTTTGGTGGCGACATCAAGCCCCACCAATGTCTTGCCAGCACCAGGAACGCCTGTCACCAAACAAATTGATTTGTGCGAATTTCCCCTCGATAACCTGATAATTTCAGAAATTGAGGCAGAGGTCTGGCTTAGATTGATAGCACTTGCATCACTTCGCGTGATTTCAGAGACAGAATGGTTGTAGTAAAGAGCCATCGCTGCTTCGATGATCGTTGGAGTTGGGCAATAACGGCCGCTCTCCCATTGATTTACATCTATGTCATCACCTTCAAGAAAACGCAGTACATCTTCGATTACGCATCCAAGTTGCGCAATATCTGACCTGATCGGAAAAAGCAGCCTGTCGTTTTGAGGTGTTACAGCAACTATAGGCACAGCATCTCTTGCATTAGTAGCAATCAAAACTGGGGCAATATATTGCCCGTGGCTGGATTCGTGAAAGTTCTTCAAATCCAATGCGTAGTCATATACCTGATCAATGGCGGAAGAGCTAAATTCACTTTCACCAACTTTAAACTCGAGTACAAAAATTACAGGGCCAATCAATAGCACAACATCAATTCGTCGCCCCATACGTGGGATGGAATATTCAAAATAAATTGAACCCTCATATTGCTTAAGAACTTCGTGAAGAATTTCTATTTGCGTAACCCATGCGCCTCGTTGAGTTTGGATTAGAGCGAAATCATTATTTCGTGCGAGCGTACCAAGTATCACCTCGGTTGATGACTGAAGAAAATTTGAAATCGAATCAGAGTAATAATCACGCTTCATAGGTTTAGCGCCGGTTAATTATTGAACAACGGATTTTAACCCTGAGCCTTCCGGTGCATTTTGGCTTGCTACGTGAAGCAGTGCGGCTTAAATTTGCTGAAAATTCAAAATGCGCCAGTCTGATAGTTTATCGGGTGACGACCGGCCCGATCGCGATCATTTTTGACGACCCGGAGGCCTACGCTGCCAGCGGTTGATAGTGTTGAATGCGGGACAGCACATCGCCCATTTTGTCTTTGGCTATCTCGGTGTCGTAGCGCGCCTGGCCGCGCAACCAGTAGCCTTCGGTCAATCCAAAAAACTTGCACAACCGCAAGTCGGTATCCGCCGTAATGGCTCGATCAGCATGCACGATTTCGTTGATTCGACGCGGCGAGACGGCGATAGCCTTGGCCAGGGCATACTGGCTGATACCCATCGGATTCAAAAATTCTTCCAGCAAAATCTCGCCGGGATGTATAGGGGTTGGTTTCATGGTTAAACCTCCTCAGTGATAATCGACAATTTCAACGCCCAGCGCATTGCCATTTTCGAAGCAAAAACACACGCGCCACTGATCGTTGATACGGATGCTCCATTGACCTGCGCGATCACCTTTCAAGGCTTCCAGCCGGTTACCCGGCGGAATCCGCAAATCCTCGATGCAACCCGCCCAATCCAGTTGCTCCAACTTGCGACGCGCGACGCGTTCGATATTGACGAAACGCGGCGCACGTTCACGCTTGAACAGCGCTTCGGTGATCTTACAATTGAATGATGCAATCATATTTGGATGATAACGCGTTGCGTTAACAACGTAAAGAGAGAGCGCCAAATTTTGTTAGCGCCCAGTTTAATGACTGAATAGCAAAAGTATCATTTTTTTCTCCCGCGGTGCAAAACCGATAAGACGTTTTTTCTTTGGCACAAAAGGGATCATCAGTTCGCGTCTGCCGCGTTGGTTATGCTGGTCGTGCGTGTAAGCGAATTCCCAGCGCGCGGATTACCTTCCAAATAGTGGCGAACTCAGGATTACCTTCGGCGGACAATGCTTTGTACAGGCTCTCGCGTGCCAGGCCGGTGTCACGGGCAAGTTGTGTCATGCCTTTGGCGCGCGCGATTGTGCCGAGTGCTTGTGCGATAAAAACCGGATCGTCGCCAGCTTCTTCGATACATGCTTCAAGGTAGGCCGCCATATCTTCTTCCGTCTTGAGATATTCGGCGGAATCATACGGGGCGATACCCAGCTTTGTAATTGCGGATTTCTTGATCATGTTTATTCCTTCAAAATTTGAGCCATTTCAAGCGCCCGTTCAATATCGCGGTTTTGACTGCTTTTATTTCCACCACATAACAACAAAACCACCGTCATGCCCATGCGGGTGAAATACACACGATAACCTGCACCGACGTGGATGCGCATTTCACTCACACCTTCACCCACCGGCCTGACATCACCCGCGTTGCCCTTTGCCATGCGGTCAATACGTACCTGTACGCCGGATTTTGCCAGTCGGTCTTTCAGGCTATCCAGCCAGCGATCAAACTCGGCAGTGCGGAGTATTTTTACCATACACGAATCGTATTCCATGGATTACATCCGGTCAAGTACATTCACTTAAAAAACAGCTAAGGATGTACTGTTTTGTTCGGTTTCGTCGTTCCCGCCCCCGACCACCCCAACGAGGGCAGGCTGCGGCGGGAAAACGAGCGTAGCGAAGTTTCTAGCTTGCGGCCAAACGAGGCCAAAGGCCGATGTTTCGAGGAACGGCCACCCAGTCACACAAGGCGCTGGTTCCCCGCTTTTACGGGGAAGACGAATAAATCAGCGGTTCCTTAATTCTCTGTATTTCCGGCGGTGCGAAAATCCCGGCGCGAACCTCAATCAGTTCATCCGCTGAAGCACGGCCTTGTTGCTTTGCGTGCGCGCCAGTCGAGGTTGTTAACCTGATCTGCTTTTCTCTGCCTGCTTACGGGCGATTACACAAAAGGCGACTATCCCGCCACACTGGAAGGCGCGGTGCAAAGCGGCCTGCGCTGCACCCAGCTCATTACTGCCTGACCACTGCATCCTGCTTTCTGATTCCTGATTGCTGATTCCTGATTCCTGCTTTTTGTGACACAATCGCGTGTCTTTGAGTCGCACACACTAAATCCACCTATCACTTCAAGCACTATGACAACCGAACCCATCATTCCTCAACCCGAAAACCTTGCAGCCGGTCACCCGCAAGACGAGAATCAGATCATCGCGGAGCGCCGCAACAAGCTGACCGCCATCCGGAAAGCGGGAATCGCCTTTCCGAACGACTTCGAACGCACGCATTTGTCGGGGAATTTGCACACCGATTATGGCCAGCTGTCGCACGACGAACTGGAAAGTGCACAGGTTCATGTCGCGGTCGCCGGGCGCATGATGTTGAAACGCGTGATGGGCAAAGCCAGCTTCGCCACCCTGCAGGACATGAGCGGGCGCCTGCAACTATTCATCAGCAACGGGGATACCGGCATCGATGCACATGACGCGTTCAAGCACTATGACCTGGGCGACATACTGGGTGCTGTCGGTGTCCTGTTCAAGACCAAGACCGGCGAACTTTCGGTGCGCGTGTCGCAGGTGCGCCTGCTGACCAAGTCTCTGCGTCCGCTGCCGGAAAAATTCCACGGCCTGTCCGATCAGGAACAGAAATACCGTCAGCGTTATCTCGACCTGATCACCAACGAGGATGCGCGCCGCGTGTTCATCACGCGCACCAGAATCATACAGGCGATACGCGAATTCTTCATCAATCAGGGCTATCTGGAAGTCGAAACGCCGATGATGCATTCCATCCCCGGCGGGGCGTCAGCAAAACCGTTCGAGACGCATCACAATGCGCTGGACATGCAGATGTTTCTGCGCATCGCACCTGAGCTGTACCTGAAGCGCCTGGTGGTAGGCGGATTCGAAAAAGTGTTTGAAATCAATCGAAACTTCCGAAACGAGGGACTTTCCACGCGCCACAATCCGGAATTCACCATGCTGGAGTTTTACGAGGCCTACCGCGATTACAAGTACCTGATGGACTTCACCGAAAAACTGCTGCGCGAAGTGGCGCAAAAAGTGCTGGGCACCACGCTGATCAGCTATCAGGGAAAGGAACTGGATCTGGGTCAGCCATTCCACCGTTTGACCATGGTGCAGGCGATCCAGAAATATCATCCGCAATTTTCCGACGAACAACTGGGTGACCGCGAATTCGTGCTCTCCGAGCTGCAAGACCTGAAAGCGAAATACAGGCCGGAGGATACCCTGGGCGGCCTGCAATTGTCTCTGTTTGAAGAGTTGTCCGAGGCGCTGCTGTTTGAACCCACCTTCATCATCGATTATCCGGTGGAAGTCTCGCCGCTGGCCCGCAGCAGCGATGCCAATCCGGCCATCACCGAGCGCTTCGAACTGTTTGTGCTGGGACGCGAGCTGGCCAACGGCTTCTCGGAATTGAATGACGCGGAAGATCAGGAAGCGCGCTTCGATGCGCAGGTTGCGGCGAAAGAGGCCGGCGATGAAGAAGCGATGTTCAAGGATAACGACTATGTGCGCGCACTGGAATACGGCTTGCCGCCAACTGCCGGAGAGGGCATCGGCATCGATCGTCTGATCATGATGCTCACCGACTGCGCCAGCATCCGCGATGTGATCCTGTTTCCGCAAATGCGCCCGGAATAACGTTGACCTGCGCAACAGAGCGGGATTGTTATGATTGATAGCGACACTATCTCCCGCATCTTGCAACAGTATCCTGTGCTGCGCGAGTTGCCTGCCGCAGAGCTAGGCGCGGCGCTTGAAACCGCCAGCCGGTTGCAGCTTGCAGCCGGAGCAGTGGTCTTTGACGAAAATCAGCCCTGCCAGGGATTTCCGCTGTTGCTCTCAGGCAGCCTGCGCGTCGTCAAGTCTTCGGCAAACGGGCGGGAATTGCAGCTGTATCGGGTCGTGCCGGGCGAGAGCTGCATCCTCACCAGCAGCTGCCTGCTCGGCGACACCCGCTATCAGGCGCGTGGCATTGTCGATGAACCCGTAGAAATAGTCATGTTGCCTGCCCCGGCTTTCCATAACCTGCTTGACAACTTTCATGCCTTCCGCCGCTACGTGTTCCAGCTCTTTACCGAACGTCTCACCCACCTGATGGAGCTGGTCACCGCGGTGGCGTTCCAGAAGCTCGATCAGCGGTTGGCAATCCTGCTGGTTGGCAAATCCGGCACGATACATACCACTCATCAGGCACTGGCCGATGAACTCGGTAGTGCACGAGAGATCGTCAGCCGCCTGCTCAAGAGCTTTTCCGAACAGGGATGGGTCAGGCTGGGGCGCGAACAAATCACCATTACTGACGAGTCTGCACTCAAAAAATTCGCCGCGCTTTAAAATTTCTTGCCTTATGTGAGTTTTATCACAGACAGCTGCGCAAAATATGCCTATCATGTGCGCTCCCATAACATCTACCAGGAGCGAAAATGAAAACCAATGAAGGAACCATTGATCGTGCTGTACGCATCATTGCAGGCCTGGCATTAATCGCACTGGCCTACACCGGCACAATCGGCGCGTGGGGCTATATAGGTGTGGTTCCATTGCTGACCGGCATCATCGGCATATGCCCTGCCTACTCAATTCTGGGTCTGAACACCTGCCCGATGAAAAAATAAGCCCATAACAGCCTGCCGCACGATTAAAGCGCGCGGCAGGTTATTGGCCACTGCGCATTTCCTGCGCAGTTCTGCCCGGCAAGGGCATATAATCTGCGCATGGAAAATCCCATCCACACGGATCTGCAAGTCACCGGCATGCACTGTGCCGCCTGCTCCACGCGTCTGGAAAAAGCGTTGAATCAGCTCCCCGAGGTTACCGCTTCAGTGAGTATCGCCACCGAAAAAGCCCACATCGCTTATAACCCGGACAAGATCACGCTCACCGAACTGATCAAAGCTGTTCAAGCCACGGGTTTTGACGCCCATCCGCTGCGCGATTTCGCCGCTGAAAAACAGGCGCGTGCAGCAGTCTTGCGCCATGAGCAAATGCGATTCATCATCTCGGCATTGCTCACTGCCCCGTTACTCATAGCAATGCTGCTGATGTTTGCAGGCATCCATTTCATGTTGCCGGCCTGGTTGCAATTCCTGCTGGCAACGCCGGTGCAGTTCTGGATAGGCCGGCGATTTTATTCCGGTGCATGGAGCAGTTTGCGCGGCGGCGGTGCAAACATGGATGTGCTGGTCGCGCTGGGCACCAGTGCCGCTTATTTTTTAAGTTGCGCGGTGATGTTGCTGGGTCTTGATCAGCCGCTTTATTTTGAAGCGAGTGCCACGCTGATTACGCTGGTGCTGCTCGGCAAACTGCTCGAAGCGCGCGCAAAGGGCAAGACCTCAAGCGCACTGGAGGCGCTGATCAATCTGCAACCTGTGACCGCGCACGTCGAGCGCGATGGCGTAATGCAGGAGATCGCGGCAAAACAAATGCGCGTGGATGACATATACCTGGTACGCCCGGGCGAGAGCGTGCCGGTGGACGGCATCGTGATAGCAGGCACTTCCAGTGTGAATGAAGCCATGCTCACAGGTGAAAGCCTGCCGCAAGGAAAACAGGTTGATGACAAAGTGTATGCCGCCACGCTGAACGGACAGGGTCTGCTCAAATGTCGCGCGCTGGCGGTGGGTTCACATACCCAGCTCGCCGCCATCATCCGTCTGGTCGAACAGGCGCAAGGCTCGAAAGCCGCCATTCAAAAGCTGGCCGACCGCATCTCCGCCGTATTCGTGCCGGTGGTGACAGGCATCGCTCTGATTACCTTCGGCGTGTGGTGGATGATGGGCGGGGGCTTCTCTACATCGCTGATCAATGCCGTGGCGGTGCTGGTGATTTCCTGCCCCTGCGCGCTGGGGCTGGCCACGCCGACAGCCCTTGTCGTCGCCACCGGACGCGCCGCGCAGGCGGGCATACTGGTCAAGGATGCCGCCGCGCTGGAACGCGCGCACAAGCTCACCGTATTGCTGGTGGACAAGACCGGCACGCTGACGACAGGCAAACCTGATGTGACCGATGTGCTGCCGGCGCCGGGTGTAAGCAATGTCGAATTATTGAAAACGGCGGCAAGCCTGGCACAAGGCTCCAGCCATCCGCTGTCACGCGCTCTGGCAGAGCATGCAAAAGCACTTCAATTGATACCCGTCGTGAACCTTGTTGAATCGGCAGGTCTGGGCCTGCTGGCGGAAATTGACGGCAAACCTTATCAGTTAGGCTCACCTGCCTTCGCCACACAAGCTGGCATCACCATCGATGAACACGTTGTCCTCGGGCTGCAAAAGCTGGGCAAGACCGTGATCGTGATTGCCCGCGAGGCTACCCTGCTGGGTTATATCGCGGTTGCCGATCAGCTACGCACCAGCAGCCCGGATGCCGTTGCAAAACTGACCGGGATGGGCATACGCGTGGTGATGATAAGCGGGGATAATCAGGCCACAGCACAGGCCATTGCTGATCAGGCCGGTATCCGTGAATTTCGCGCAGAAGTTTTGCCAGAGGACAAGGCAGCCCTTGTGCAATCGTTCAAGGTCGTCATGCCCGCCCCCGGCACCCCCGTTCGAGGGCAGGCTGAGACGGGAACCCGGCCAAAAAATAATCTGGTTGGTATGGTCGGCGACGGCATCAACGATGCACCGGCACTGGCCGCCGCCGATGTCAGCTTCGCAATGCGCAGCGGCAGTGACATCGCCATGGAAGCCGCCGACATCACCCTGATGCAGAGCGATCTGATGAGCGTAGTGGATGCGATATCCCTGTCGCGCGCCACGTTAGCGAAAATAAGACAGAACCTGTTTTTTGCCTTTGGCTACAACGTGCTGGGCATTCCGCTCGCAGCCATGGGGCTGCTTAATCCCGTGATTGCAGGAGCTGCGATGGCGATGAGCTCCGTTTCAGTAGTGAGCAACGCGCTGCTGTTAAAACGCTGGAAGCCAACTGCCAATTCGAAATAGCCCGCGAAGCCTAACCCTTTTCCCAGAAAACCTGCTGCCTGTTAAAGTGTTGAATGAGCTTACGCAACATCTTCAATTTTAATGATAAATCCGCATCCAGCCTGCCCTTTATAAACACCATGACTTCCGCGTGCCCGGACAGACAGGCCGGCATCTCATCCAGCAGGCGGCGGGCTACCGCAATATCGTTGATTCCACCCAGCAACTCCTGCACGTCGCTCAATGCGGCAAGATATAACCTGGCCTCATGCTTGTCGTACAGGGCGGAAAAAAATTCCGCGCTATAGCGCAACTTCTTTGCATGAATACGCAAGGCATGCAAATGCGGCGCATCCGGCAGCTGCTCTCCCGCCCGCGCATAGCGCTTATACAACTGATGCAAACGTTTTGCTGCAAAATCACAAGCCTGTGGCGCGCCCTGTTCCGCCTGCCGCCAATAGGGGCCATTCATCCAGATGGCAAAACGGAGCAGCAAATGCTGCAATTCGCGCGCCTGCACCGTACCGCGCAGCGCGGCATAACAGTCGGCACGTTGCAGCTGGCTGTATTCCAGCAACGCCTGCATGCTCTGCTGTCCGACGATGCCTTCAATCGCCGCGCGCATCGGCTGGAGCGTCTGAGCGATGAACACATCCCACTCGCGTATTCGCCCCAGCTCGACACCCAGCCGGGCTAACGACACGCCTAATGCGGCCAACTCCTCATCGGCGCGAATTTTTTCGGTCATGCGCAGCACCACACGCAAGCGACGCAACGCGACCCGCATCTGGTGCAGATATTCCGCGTCATGGTTTTCCGTGGCACCGCTTTCCATCGCACCGTGCAGATTACCCTGCAAATGCAGCAAACAAGCCCAGATCAGCGCTTGCAATCCATCCGTCAGGCTGTCTGTTTTAGCAAGCCTGGGCAGTTCTGCTTTTACAGGTTGTGCAATGTAACCTGCCAGCAGGCGAAATCCATGCTCGGCCTTGCTCACCGTTTCCAGTTCGAACGAGACGATTTCCAGCAACGCCTGCGCCAGCTCAAACAATTGCCGCGGCTCGCCTGATTTGAGTTCCAGTTCCACTTCGCAAACAGGCGTGCTGTGCTGATCAGTACTTACCTCGCCGTGATCCATGCACACCTCGATTATCGCGCCCTGCCAGTTTAATTCCCGGCTGGTGCGGTAAAAATCGGTGATAAAAACCGGCCTCAATTTCTCGCGTATCGCAGGCGGCAGATGCTCGTCCCACACGGAAGTATCCAGATTGGAAAAATCAAGTTTTGCAGACGGCACGGGCACTTCCCACTCGAACCGCTGATGCAACCCCGCCATAACCCGCCCGCCACCTTTCAGGGTTTGCAGCCAGTGTCCTTTAACACGACGCAGCCGTAGCGCCATTTTGCGCTGGTGCAGTTCGAGTTTTGGCGTATCGTAATAAATGTTGTGCAGGCGATGGGTCACAGGCGCCGTGATCTGATGTGTCCTGAACAGCGCATGCCGCCTGAGCCTGGCAAGCCGTTCGGGAGTAATGCGCAATTTTAGTTCGGTTTCAATGGCCATGTCAGTCTCGAACGATGCATACAGGCGCTCACTATAGCAGGCTATTGTCCATCGTGAATTACGTTTACAATCATCGTGCTGCCAAATTATGCCTGACACCCATGACAACACCTGTCTACTGTTTCCCGCCCATCGAAGATTCAACTGCGCGTATCCTTATCCTGGGAAGCATGCCTGGCATGGCATCGCTCAGGGCGGCTCAATACTATGCGCATCCACGCAATGTATTCTGGAAAATCATGGGTGAACTGACAGGCAGCAGCCCCGAAATACCTTATGACATGCGAACTCGAATATTGAAATCCGCCGGCATCGCGCTGTGGGATGTGCTCGCCTCATGCAAGCGCCCCGGCAGTCTGGATTCTGACATCAGCTCAATACTTCCGAATGACTTCGAGACTTTTTTCCTGAACCATCCGCACATTTCACAGGTCTGTTTCAACGGCGCGATGGCCGAGAAATACTATCAAAAAAGTGTCCTGCCCCGACTCTCTCCCAGATCAATGCACTATCAGCGACTTCCATCGACCAGTCCGGCGCATGCCAGCCTGCCCTACGAACAGAAGTTAAGCGCCTGGCGTGCCAGTTTTCAAACATCTGACCCTGCATCCTGATGCAGTCAAACAACATGCACCCCATTCAAACTCTAAAAAATAATTCACTGGCTTTTATTTTTTACATGGGTATAATGCGCACCTTGCCGCAGCCTATGCGGCATTAGTTCATCGTTTCCGACCTACCTCTCGTGCGCCAGCTTGACGCACCTGTCTAAAGAACTCTTCAAGAATTCGTAAAGTTTACGGATTTCCAGGGTTTCCCGGTTAGCAACGATGTTTTTTGCGCCGGTTAATCCTCTGCCCGTTCTACGGGTAGCAATACCACCTGCGCTTACCTTAGGGAACGACTCTACGTTCGCCATACCGGATCTTATTCGGCGTCCACCTTTGTGGATGCCATGTCCGAACGGCGAGATGGATTCCCTTTGATTTTAAAAGGAAGCAAAAATGACATTTGAAGAACTGAATTTAAACCCACTCATCCTGAAGGCAATCACCGAGTCCGGCTATACGGAACCTACTCCTATCCAGGAACAGGCTATCCCTGAAGTGATCGCCGGTCACGATCTGATGGCTTCCGCTCAAACCGGTAGCGGCAAAACCGCCGCCTTTATCCTGCCGGCTCTGAACCGTCTGGCAACACCTTCCGCGATGCCCGGCAAAGGCCCTCGCGTGCTGGTATTGACGCCGACTCGCGAACTGGCACAACAGGTTTGTGATGCAGCGACCAAGTACGGCAAAAACATGCGTTTCAAGATCATCAGCATCCTGGGCGGTATGCCATACCCTGTACAGAACCGTTTGCTGTCCAGCCATGTGGATATTCTGGTCGCAACACCAGGCCGTCTGATCGACCATCTGGAACGCGGTCGTATCGACTTCTCGCGTCTGGAAATGCTGATTTTGGACGAAGCGGATCGCATGCTGGACATGGGTTTCGTGGACGACGTGGAACGCATCGCCGCAGCAACTCCAGCAACACGCCAGACTCTACTGTTCTCGGCAACGCTCGAAGGCGTGGTTGGCAATCTGGCATCGCGTTTGCTCAAGTCGCCTAAGCGTATCAACGTGTCGGCAGCTAAAGACAAGCACGAAAACATCGAACAACGCATGATGTTCGCCGATGATGTGGCGCACAAGAGCAAGATGCTGAGCCATCTGTTGACTGACACTGAAGTCAATCAGGCTCTGGTATTTACCGCAACCAAGCGCGATGCTGACGGCCTGGCCGATCAACTCTCAGCACAAGGCCATTCAGTTGCCGCCTTGCACGGCGACATGAGCCAGCGCGAACGTAACCGCACCCTGCTGAACATGCGTAACGGTAACGTGCGCATTCTGGTTGCAACCGACGTGGCAGCGCGTGGTCTTGACGTACGTGGCATCTCGCACGTGATCAACTTCGACTTGCCCAAGTTTGCTGAAGACTACGTTCACCGTATCGGTCGTACCGGTCGCGGCGGTTCGTCAGGTATCGCGATCTCGTTCGCATCTAACCGCGATGCGCAATTGTTGAAGCGTATCGAGCGTTACACAGAACAAAGCATCAAGATGCACACGATCGAAGGTCTGGAGCCAAAGTACAAGTTGCGCACCGGCGCACCGTCTTCTGACCGTCCACGTAGCAATGGCGGTCCAAGCCGTGGCAATGGAGGCGGCTTCGGCGGCGGCAATGGTGGCGGATATGCCGGCAACCGTGGTAACGGTGGTGGTTTCGGCGGCAATCGCAGTTCGGCGTTCGCTGGCAACGGCAATCCTTCGACAGGCTCAGGACAGGCTCGCGGTACAGGTTTTCATCACAGCGCACCGGATAGCCGTCACGGCCACCCTGCTCGCAACGAAGGTGCAGGCGCAGGTTTCGGCGGTCAGGCTCGCAGCCCGGGCTTTGCAGGACAAGCTCAACCACGCAGCGCCGAACGCAGCTTCGGCAATGCACCTCGCAGCGGCAATGGTGGCGGCTTCGGCGGCGGCAATGGCGCTCCGCGTCGTGACGGCGACCGTCCTGCCTTTGGCGGAAATCGCCCAAGCTTCGGTGGTAATCGTGGCAACGGCAACAAAGCATAAATAGCTGACGCCGCTGTTTAGCAACAAAAAAGCACGCCTCGGCGTGCTTTTTTGTTGTCCAGGAAAACTACCCTGTCATGCTTGAGTGCTGACCAGTGCGCCGCTGATATTCTGCCCGCTGCCTATGTTTTGCATCAGGTTTTGCAGGAAGGACTGCAATGTCGGCGTTGCCGACGTTGCAGCCTGCCCTTGCGAGGCATTGATCGAACTCATCAGATTCTGGAAACTGGAATTAAGACTCCCAAGCGAATCAGTCGCACTGCCTGATGAACTGCTTGATGTATTGCTTGCAGACAGCTGTTGCAGCAGACTCTGAAGATTAGACGCCAAATTGGAAGTTGCACCTGTGACCGATTTAGCGTTATCGTTATCTGAGTGTCCGCCCGCCTTTGCCCCGCTTGTCTGCCCGAGGGATGAAAACAGATTTTGCAAGAATCCCTGCAGCGCGGCTTGCGGGTCTGTTGCAGCGCTTGTCGTGCCGGACGATGTTGCCGTCGTTGCGGAACTGCCGGACAGACTTTGACCGAGCGCCTGCGAAATCGCACTCATGAAGTTTGATTTCCCAGCACCTGCTTTGCTGCTATCGCTGTCTCCGTCTGCATCACCGCCAACGCGCCGAGTCGCGCCGCCAGCGGGTTGCAGAAAAGACAAATTGTTCGAACCTGATATGCCGCCGATTGAACTCATCATACTCTCCAGAATTAGTTAAATTGGAACTGGCTGCCAAAGGCCGACCAAAGTGACAGGCACTTACCCGTTGACGCTGAATATAACGGAAATATAAAAAAAATATTTGGCGAGCAGAAGGAGAAAAATACCGCAATTCCCCGAATCGGACTGATGCGTATTGATCTAAAAACACACGGCCTGCAATCCGGCCAGGCATATTGGCCAGGTTTAAAAATCAGATGGCGAACTTCCTGACTCCTGCTGCCGGCGCGACATATACCCCTCAATGATGCCTTGATGAATCATCACGAATCGTTACAATGCACATACAAAACTCAGCTGCACTTCCATGTACGCTCACTTAAAACATCTTGTTCCAGTGGCGCTACCCTCTTTTCCACTGAACACGGCCATTCTGATCTGCACGCTGTCGTGTAGCGGGTGGGCTGCGGCTGAGGATCCCTCCGGCCCGTTTTCGACCGGGAACACGTTGACGCGCCAACCTGCGCTGTTAATGACTGAACCGAATCCCTGTGCAAACACAAAGGCAGATCATCCGCTCGACCTGTCCGCCGTGGTGAATATCGCATTGTGCAACAATCCGCAGACACGTGAGATGTGGGCCAGTTCGCAGGCGCAGGCAGCACAAATCGGCGTCAGCCGGGCAAGCTATTTTCCCAGCGCCAGCGTGAGCCTCACCGGGAATCGCAACACGCCCGGTACAAGTCAGCGCAACATAGGTTTGAGCCTGTCCTATCTGCTCTATGACTTCGGTGCACGCGCAGCAAATCTGGAAAATTCCCGCCAGTTGCTGGCAGCGGCGATTGCCACACAGGACAACATGGTACAAACCGTCTTTCTCGGGGCTGTGCAGGCGTATTACCAGAGTCGTGCAACGCAGGCCGCGTTCGAGGCCGCTACCGTCTCTGAACGTGCCTCACAGGAAAGCTTTGCGGCAGCGAACGCGCGTTATCTGGCAGGCAGTGCGACCCCTGCCGATAAACTCACCGCCCAAACGGCCTATTCCCAGGCTACGCTCAATCGCATCACAGCCTCAGGCGCGATGAAAGTTGCCCAGGGAAATCTGGCCAACATACTGGGTCTGGATGCCAATCAGCGCGTGATGCTGGCGGGAACCCAGGAAAATTCGCTCACGTCCCCTGACGGTGAACGGATGAAAATCCTGGAGCAGAACATCGCCGCACTGGTAGAGAAAGCGAGGCTAAAAAGGCCCGATTTGCTCGCAGCTCGTGCTCAGGTGCTGGCGGCACAAGCCACCGCAGATGCGGCTCGCGCGGCAGCAAAACCTGTCATAACCATGACCGCAGCGAGCAATCAAAGCAACAATACAGGCATGGCTTCTCAGGGTTCGTCGCTGGGATTGAGCCTGAGCGCCCCGCTGTTTTCAGGTTACGCGCCGACATACCAGATACGCGTTGCCGAAGCGCAAATCGAAATCAAAAAAGCACAAATGAATCGTATCGATTTACAGGTCGCCCTTGACGTCTGGACGGCATACCAGAATCTCACCACAGCCATGCAAAACAGGCGCACCACGGCGGATTTACTGGAAAGTGCAGAACAGTCTGAACGCGTCGCACTGGGTCGCTACAAGGCGGGCGCGGGCATCATGCTGGATCTTCTGAATGCGCAAAACATTCTGGCGGGCGCACGCCAGCAACGCATCCAGGCCGATTTGAACTGGAACATCAGCCGCGCCACACTGGCTCAGGCCATGGGCAGCCTCGATGCCGAATTACTGCAAACCCTGCCTGACGGCGTGATTAACACCGTCAGAACCGGATTCCCGCCTTTGCGGGAATAACGGCTTTATTGGCTAACAGGATAATCCTTAATGAAAAAAATACTGCACTCACCGCTTGCTCTGTTGCTGATCGCCATTTGCCTGATCGCCTCAGGCTATATCATTTACCGGCAACTCGGCAAAACGACACCAGAGCAGCAATACCGTTTGCAAACCGTGGAAAAGGGCGACATCATCCAGACGGTGTCCGCCAATGGCACGATCAATCCGGTGACACTGGTCAATGTCGGCACACAGGTTTCCGGTACCGTCAAAAAACTCTACGTGAATTTCAACAGCCGCGTAGAGAAAGGACAGATTCTGCTGGAACTCGACGATGCACTGCTCGCCGCCCAGCTCAAGCAAAGTCTGGCCAGCGTGCAAAATGCCCGTGCTTCGCTGGATCTGGCAATCGCCAACGAGGCGCGCACCCGCAATTTGTTCAACCAGGAATATGCCTCACGCCTCGAGCTGGACACCGCAGTACAGGCCATGAAATCAGCGCAAGCACAGCTGAACCTGGCACGCGCTACAGTTGAGAAGGATAGCGCCAACCACGCCTACTCGGTGATACGTTCGCCGGTGTCCGGCGTGGTGGTGGATCGCTCGGTAGATGTTGGCCAGACCGTGGCCGCCAGCTTGCAGACCCCGACGCTGTTCAAAATCGCGCAGGATTTGTCCAAGATGCAGATCGATGCCAATTTTGCGGAAGCGGATATCGGCAGCATCCGTGTGGGTCAGGCTGTACACTTCACCGTCGATGCATTCCCGAATCGGGGCTTTCAGGGTGAAGTTACCCTGGTACGCTTAAATCCGACCAACCAGCAAAACGTCGTCACCTACGACGTCGTCATCGACGTGAACAACCCGGAGCAGATACTGATGCCGGGCATGACGGCCTATGTAAGCATCGCGGTGGCTAGTCGTCATAACGTGTTATTCGTGCCAAACGCCGCGTTACGCTACAAACCGGCCAACTATGCAAACAAGAAAATCGCGGGCATCAATGCAGCAACACGCAATAACGCGCCTGACGGTGTTAAAGCCAGAGACGAAATACAATTGTCCGGGCACCCGCGCGACAGCTACGCCGGGCGTGTGTATCTGCTGAAAAATGGCGAACTCACACCTGTTTCTGTAAAACTCGGCATCACCGACAGCCAAAATACTGAAATCATCGCAGGTGAAATCAAGCCGGGCGATCAGCTGGTGACCGGCGATGCTCAGGAGACAAACAACCCGCAGACTGTCAGTCCGCCACGCATGAGAATGTTCTGATGCCCGATCCCGTCATTCAGATCGAGGGCTTGAGTAAATCCTATGCGACTTCCGCCGGATTATTTCCCGCATTGAAGGAAGTAAACCTGACGATACGGGCAGGTGAGTTTGTCGCCATCATGGGGCCTTCAGGCTCAGGGAAGTCCACCTTCATGAATATCCTGGGTTGTCTGGATGCGCCGACTGTCGGCAGTTATAGCCTGGATGGGCGCTCCGTCGCTGAGCTTAGCCGTAACGAGCTGGCCTTGTTGCGCAATCGCACCATCGGTTTCGTGTTTCAGGGTTTCAATCTGCTGCCGCGTATGACGTTGCGGGACAACGTCGCCCTCCCGCTGATCTATGCCGGCGTGGAGCAGTCCGTTCGCCACCAGCGCGCCCGCGAGATGCTGGCAAAGGTCGGTCTGGCAGACAAAGCCGAATCGCTGCCCAATCAGATTTCCGGTGGCCAGCAGCAACGCGTGGCGATTGCCCGCGCCATGATCAACAACCCTCGCCTGCTGCTGGCGGATGAACCCACCGGCAATCTGGACAGCCACACCAGCCTTGAGATCATGATGCTGTTCGAGGCGTTAAATCGCGAGGGCATCACCATCGTGCTGGTCACCCACGAAGACGACATCGCGCGTCACGCCAAACGCCAGGTGCGTTTTTATGACGGCAGCATCGTCAGTGACCAGGCAACATCAACGGCGCCAACACAGGAGCTGACAGCATGACATTGACAATGCTGGGGGAAGCCTGGCGCGCAATGGGGGCGAACCGCATGCGCACCGTGCTGACCATGCTGGGGATGGTGATCGGCGTCGGTGCGGTAGTGCTGATGATGGCCATCGGCCAGGGTGCTCAGTACGCCATCCAGCAATCCATCAGCTCGATGGGCAGCAACCTGTTCATCCTGCTATCAGGCCACACAGCGACCGGCGGCGTACGTTCCGCCAGTGGTGAAGCGCATACCCTGACGGTAGCTGATGCGGACGCGATTAGCGAACTGCCCGGCGTACAAACCGTCGCCCCCATCCATCCGGGCAATGCGCAAATCGTCGTTGGTCCGAACAACTGGAATACCGCCGTCATCGGCAGCACACCCGCTTATCTGGATGCGCGTTCCTGGCCGCTGGCCAGTGGCTCGGTATTCACGGCCTCCGACGTGCGCTCGGCCACGCGTGTCGCGTTGATCGGCCGGACTGCCGCACAGAACCTGTTCGGCGATGAAGACCCGGTCGGCAAAACCATACGCATCGGGCAAAGTCCATTCACCGTGCTTGGCCTTCTCGGCATCAAAGGCCAGGGCATGGACGGACGCGATCAGGACGACACCATCATCATCCCGCTCACCACCGCACAACGCAAAGTGTTCGGCACCCCGTTTCCGGGTACGGTGCGCATGATCATGGTGCAGACGACCACTCAGGAAATCATGCCTGCCGTTGAAAAATCCATGACCGAATTGCTGCGCCAGAGACACCGGATACGCGAGGGGATGGATAATGATTTTTCACTGCGCAACTTGACTGCGGTGGCCGATTCCGCAGCAGAGAGCACGCGCGTGATGTCCTTGCTGCTGGGCGCAATTGCATCCGTATCGCTGCTGGTCGGCGGCATCGGCATCATGAACATCATGCTGGTCTCGGTCACCGAACGCACCCGCGAGATCGGCATCCGCATGGCCATCGGGGCTCGGGAGCGCGACATCCTGCTGCAATTCCTGCTGGAGGCCATCATCATCTCGGTGGTCGGCTGTTTCATCGGACTGTTGCTAGGGATAGGCGGCGCCCTGCTGGCGCAGGCGATGACCGGCACGATGGTCATCATCTCTGCCAGTTCGGTATTGGTGGCGTTTGGCGTGGCGGCAACAGTGGGTATTTTCTTCGGTTTTTATCCTGCCAGAAAAGCGGCAAGGTTCAATCCGATTGAGGCGTTGCGTTACCAGTAAAAAAGGCACGTCACCGTGCCTTTTTTTCCGACTTCAGATCGACATCAATCAATCGCGCCGATCACCATGATCACCATGATTGCCACGCTCGCCCCGGTCACCACGCTCACCGCGATGCCCGCGATCTTCACGATAGCCGTCACCACGCTCGCCACGATCACCCCGGTAATATTCACCGCCACGAACTGCAGGCGCCTCACGCGAACTGCCGATCGCCGCACCCGTTCCGCCACCGATGGCTGCCCCCAGAATAGCACCGTTACTGCCACCCACGCTCTGGCCCACTGCGGCCCCTGCTGCTCCGCCAAATACACCACCGAGAACCGCGCCACCATCAACCGCAAAGGCACTTGCGCTAGCTGATAATAACAAAGCGATTGCTAACGTTTTTTTCATGTTGTCTCCAGATTGAATGAATTGTTCTGATTTGCCACGTTCCTTAGTCAGACACTCTGGCAGTTTAGTTCCTGATAGATATTGCGTATATAAAAAGTTAGCGGCCGCACGCGCTACCCTGCCCGACCCAGCACTTTCAAATATACCTCACGGTAGGCACGGGCGCTGGTTTCCCATGTAAAATCCTTGCTCATGCAGTTCTTGCGCAACACCTTCCATTTGCGTTGATCGCGGTACAGCCCGACGGCACGCACTATGGTGGCGAACAAATTATCGGTCGTCATGCCGCTGAACACGAAGCCACTGGCCGTGCCGTCCCTGAGCGTTTGCGGCGTGCAATCCACCACTGAATCCGCAAGCCCCCCGGTGTTATGGACGATGGGCGGTGTTCCGTAACGCTGGCTGTAAAACTGGTTCAGGCCGCAAGGCTCGAAACGTGACGGCATGACGAACATATCCGCCCCGGCCTCGATTTGATGCGACAGTCCTTCATCAAAACCTATCGTTACCGCAATCTTGCCCGGATACTGCCGCGCCAAATCGCGCGCCGCCTCCTGCATGAAGGCTTCGCCGCTGCCCAGGATCACCAGTTGGGCCGGCAGTTCGACCAGGCGCGGTGCAATTTCCAGCAGTAAATCCAGGCCTTTCTGATGCGTCAGGCGACTGACAACAGCCAGCAACGGCACATCCGCATCCACATCCAGCCCCATTCTGACCTGCAGTGCCTGTTTATTCTGTGCTTTACCCGACATGCGGCCGGACGAAAAATGACACGGCAAATACTTGTCGGTTTCAGGATTCCATTCAATGGTATCAATGCCATTGAGTATGCCGGTGATATCGTCCCGGCGTGCATGCAGCAAGCCTTGCAGACCGAATCCCAGCTGATCCCCCTGAATTTCGCGCGCGTAGTTGGGACTGACCGTGGTGATGTGCCAGGCGTAATATAGTCCGCCCTTCAGGAAGGACATGTTGCCATACAGCTCAATACCGTTGATATTGAAACTCTCCGGCGGCAAGTGCAACAACGCTACCTTCTTCGGACGGAAGTTACCCTGAAAGGCCAGATTGTGTATGGTTATGATGTTCGGCACAGCTCCGGCTGCGACACTCAGGTACACCCCCGTCAGGCCGGTTTGCCAGTCGTTGCCGTGTACCAGATCAGGGTGCCAGGAAAGCGGCGAATCATCACTGCTCAGTATGGCAGCAATTTTGCACAGCAGGCCAAAACGCAGCGGGTTGTCTGCCCAGTCATGGCCATTGGGATCCGAATAGGGACCGCCCTCACGCTGGTACAAAACCGGACAATCCAGCACCATCAGCGGCACGCCACTTTTCATGGTGGAAAAAAATAGCCGCGATGGCGGAAAACCCGGTATTGCAGAAAAGGTTGCCACTACCTCGCCAGATCCCATTTGCGCCATTACCTGAGGGTAACCCGGCACCAGCACGCGCACGTCCACATTTATCGTTCGCAAAGCGACCGGCAGCGCCCCGCTGACATCAGCCAAACCGCCTGTCTTGATTAACGGGGAAATTTCAGACGTTACAAACAATATTTTAATTTCAGCCATTAATTTACTCTCTAAACCGCGTAAAAAACTTACAGCAGGTGCATCATACCTAATTCAAATAAATGCGTTAACGACTCATCGAAATGATACATCGTTGTCAAACGCCTTCAAATACAACCGGCAGTCCGGATACCTAACAGAAAAAATAACCGCCTGCATGCAGGCGGTTATTTTTTGACTTGCAACACAAATTAACTGCTGGCAAACCTCACGCTCTTTACGTCCCACACATTTTCGGCATATTCCATGATCGTGCGATCGCTGGAGAACTTGCCCATATTCGCGACGTTGAGAATCGCGCGGCGTGTCCATTCTTCCTTGTCCTGATACAGCTGACCGACCATATCCTGAGTGGCAATGTAACTGGCATAATCAGCAAGCAACAGATAGTGGTCATTGTGATGCGTCAGGTTATCGAAAATCTGACGGTAGCGATCCGGCTCATCCACCGAGAAGAAACCATTGTCTATCATGTCCAGCACCTGTTTCAGCTCATCGTTGCCGTAGTAATGATCCCAGGCGTTGTAACCCTGCATACGCAACTCGGCGACTTGTGGCGTCGTCAGACCGAATATGAAGATGTTCTTCTCGCCCACTTCCTCGAGAATTTCAACGTTCGCTCCATCCAGCGTTCCTATCGTCAGCGCTCCGTTAAGCGCCATCTTCATATTGCCCGTACCGGAGGCTTCTGTACCGGCCGTGGAAATCTGTTCGGACAGGTCGCTTGCAGGAAACAGCTTTTCCGCCGACGATACGTCGTAATTCGGCAGGAACACTACTTTCAGCAAACCATGCACCGCCGGGTCATCGTTGACGATGCTGGCAACGTCATTGATGAGACGTATGATCAACTTGGCCAATTTGTAACCCGGCGCCGCCTTGCCGGCAAATATGATGGTGCGAGGCGTCACCGAATGCGCATTGCCAGCGCGTATACGGTTGTACAGCGTAATCACATGCAACACGTTCAGCAGTTGCCGCTTGTATTCATGGATGCGCTTGATCTGCACGTCAAACATCGAGTTTGTATCGACTTCAATGCCCACCGTCTGCAGGATATATTCGGCCAATCTCCTCTTGTTGTCCTGTTTAACCTCACGGAACTGGCGGCGGAACTCGGCATCCTCGGCATGACATGCCAGACTCTTGAGTTGATCAAGTTCACGCACAAAGCCCTTGCCGATGCGCGAGGAAATGAGCTCGGCCAGGCCTGGATTACACTGATTCAGCCAGCGACGCGGCGTAATACCGTTGGTGACATTGATGAACCTGCCCGGAAAAATACGATTAAAATCAGAAAACAGTGTGGTTTTCAACAACTCGCTGTGAATAGCAGCCACACCATTCACGGTATGACTGCCAATCACGGCCAGATGCGCCATGCGCACGCGGCGCCCGTTGTTTTCATTGATGATGGAAACGCGCCGGAGCAAATCGCTATCGCCGGGAAAATGGTGGTTAACCAGCGCCAGGAAATGCCGGTTGATCTCGAAAATAATTTCCAGATGCCGCGGCAATACCCGCTGAAACTTATCCACCCCCCATGTTTCCAGCGCCTCAGGCATCAGGGTGTGGTTGGTGTAGGCAAAGATTTTCGTGACCAGAGACCATGCATGGTCCCACTGCAGATGATGCACATCCATCAATTGATACATCATCTCGGCCACCGCGACAGCCGGGTGCGTGTCATTGAGCTGAATGGCGACCTTTTCCGGCAATTGATTCCAGTCGCTATGGTCAGCCAGAAAATCAAACAAGATATCCTGTATGGATGCGGAAACGAAGAAATACTCCTGCCTCAGACGCAACTCCTTGCCCACGGCAGAGCTGTCGTTCGGATAAAGCACTTTGGACAAACTTTCCGATATATTCTTGTCATGCACCGCACTGAGATAGTCGCCCGCATTGAACGATTCGAGATTGAATTCGCGCGCGGCCTTGGCTGCCCAAAGGCGCAAATTATTTACGGTTGGGGTGTTGTAACCCGGAATAGGCACGTCAAAGGCCATCGCCATCACAGTTTCCCCATCCACCCAATGATGCGAGATACTTTCCTCGCCATCCGGATATTGCACGGTATGTCCAAAAAATCTGACCGGATATATGCGCTCAGCACGCTGAAACTCCCATGGATTACCGAAACGCAGCCAGTTGTCAGGCCGTTCAACCTGCTCGCCGTTCTTGATGCGCTGATTGAACATCCCATATTCGTAGCGTATGCCATAACCTTGGCCCGGCAAATCCAGGCTCGCCATGGAATCGAGGAAACACGCAGCCAGTCGTCCCAAACCGCCATTGCCCAGGGCCGCGTCGATTTCTGTTTCTTCTACAGATTCCAGGTCCTGCCCTAACGCTCGCAAACTTTCACGCAGCGGCGGCTCGACACCTAAATTGAGCGCCGCATTTGACAGGGTGCGGCCAATCAAAAATTCCAAAGAGAGGTAATAGAGTCGTTTCGGATCTTTCGCTAAACATTGTTCAGTCGTTTTCAACTGCTTCTCAATGAGCTGGTCACGCACAGCATGCGCCGACGCCTCAAACCAGTCACGCGCAGTCGCTGTCTTGACCGACTTACCTTCTGTATAAGTCAGGTGATTGGTCAGCATCCGCTGAAAGACCAGAGGATCAGATCTGTCCAGTGGATCGTGGCAAGGATTTTTTGAAACACTCATGATAACCGCCTGTATTGTAAAATTTTATATGAAACTGAGAACTTTTTGATTCTAACAACGAACCACCCCCTGTCACAGGCCATGCCGTATTGATAGCGTGCTTTACCGTATCTGTCAGCTATTTGTGTTTTTCATGATGCCCGCCAAATTCGAAACGCAACGCGGACAGCAACTTATCGCCATAATCCGCTTCGCCGCGAGATGAAAACCGGTTGAACAATGCAGCGGTCAGCACCGGTGCGGGGGTACCGGACTCGATCGCCGCAATACTGGTCCAGCGTCCTTCGCCGGAATCGGACACCTGTCCGCTAAAACCGGTCAAATCTGCATCTTCTTGCAGCGCGTGAGCCGTCAAATCCAGCAACCACGAACCCACCACGCTGCCGCGCCGCCACAGCTGGGCCACTTCTGACACATCGATATCAAAACGCAGCGTATCCGGTTCGCGCAACGGCGTGGTTTCCGCATCGGTTTGTCGCTCAATTGCCCCCACATTGGCATGGCGCAGCAAATTAAATCCTTCCGCATACGCCGCCATCAAACCATATTCGATGCCGTTATGCACCATTTTGACAAAATGTCCGGCGCCGGCCGGCCCGCAATGCAAGTAGCCGATTTCAGCGCTGCTGGGTGCGCCGCTGCGACCTTCAGTGCGCGGTGCGGTCTCGACGCCGGGCGCTAACGACTCAAAGATCGGTTGCAAACGCGACACGGCCGCCTGATCACCCCCTATCATCAGACAATAGCCGCGCTCCAGCCCCCATACCCCTCCGCTCACGCCCACATCGACGTAATGAACTGCTTTAGCGTCAAGCGCACGGGCGCGGACAATATCGTCCTTATAGTAAGAATTCCCGCCGTCAATCAGCACATCATCGCAAGCCAGCATGGGCGTCAATTCGCGGATACTGGCATCCACCACGGCGGCAGGCAACATCAGCCAGACTGCGCGCGGCGCAACCAGTTTATCCATAAAATTCTGCATACTGACCGCCCCGACAGCGCCTTCCTTTGCCAATGCCTGCACGGCATCCGCACTGCGGTCAAACACCACGCACTGGTGTCCGGCACGCTGCAAGCGGCGCACCATGTTTGCACCCATACGGCCCAGCCCTATCATTCCTATCTGCATTTACTGCTCCCCCGTTAAATTTTTATCGGTAATGCCGCGCGGTCGACATGCCACTCGGCGTTGATAACTCTTGCAGCAGGCAATATCTCATCTTGCAATATTCGTTCCAGTGCACGACGCTTTCCCTCGCCTGCCACCAGAAACAGCTTCACGCGGGCTGCATTGAGCATGCCCATGCCGAGCGACACCCGATCAGTGGGCGGCTTGGGCGCGTTGAATACCGGCACGACAGCGTCATGACTATCAGTTGCCGTGTTCCCCGGAAACAGGCTGGCCGTGTGTCCGTCCTCGCCGATTCCCAGCAACACCAGATCAAGCCGAATGCCCGCAAGCACCACCATGTAGCGCGCAGCCGCAGCCGTTGCACCAAGTTCAGCCATCATGCAATGAATATTGCCCCTGGGTAGCGCAACATGATCGAACAGCGCCTCACGCGCCATGCTGTCATTGCGCTTTGCATCACCCTTAGGCAGACAGCGTTCATCGCCGAAATAAATCTGCACATGCGCCCAGTCGATATCCAGCTGAACCAGCCGTTCATAACAGCGGCGCGGGGTTTCACCGCCTGCCAGTGCCAGATGAAACACACCGCGCTCGGCAATCGCCTCATCCGCCAACCTGGCGATGCGCTCTGCCACTGCGACCGCCAGCGACTTCGGATCTTCATGAACAAACACGGCCTGTGCATTCGGCATCATATTCATGATTTTTCAACTGCTAGCTGTGCGGCACGTATAGCCGGCCCGTAAAGGGCTGCGCGATCGTTCAGGATCACCCTGACCGGCATGACTTCGAGCAAATGACGCATCCGGCCTTTGTTCAGGAATGCCTCCAGAAATACGCCGCTGGTCAATACCGGTAAAATCTTTGGTGCGATGCCGCCACCCACATACAGGCCTCCGCGGCTCATCACCTTGAGCGCAAGATTACCCGCCTCCGCACCATATAAGCGTACGAAGCAATCCAGTGTTTCGACACAAATTTCATCGCGCCCGGCCAGGGCCGCGTTGGAAATTACCGCCGCCGCATCCCCATGACGCATTTCTTCCGCCAGCCAGCCCGGTATAGTTACCTTGCGATACTGGCGCAAAAAATCGTGCAGGCTGAGCAGTCCCATGCCGGATACCACGCGCTCCCAACTGACGTGCTGATGCTGTTGCTGGAGATGGCACAGCAAGGCCATTTCAAGCTCACTCCCCGGACTGAAACTGGCATGCCCGCCTTCAGTGGCAAACGGCTGATGCTGTTTGCCATCCCAGTACAATCCGGCTTCACCCAGCCCCGTCCCGGCTGCAATCACGGCAGCATTACCGGTGGAATTAGCAACACCTGTCTGCAATGTCAGCAAGTCGTCACAACCTAAGGCGGGCAGTCCACAGGCTGTGGCTTCCAGATCATTGAGCAGGGTGCATTGGGCAAAACCGAATTGCCGTTGCAAGGCATCGGCATCGATCCGCCAGGGCAGATTTGTCGTCTGCACCACCCGGCCCTGCACCGGCCCTGCCACACCGAATGCCGCGGCTGTCACTTGAAATTCACGCAAGCGTTCGTTTGCCCCTTCCCCTGCTTGCGGAGGAAGGTTGGGATGGGGAAAGCGGGCATGCCCGTCGGGTTTATCGCCCGACAAAAAATCAGCCAGCAACAGGTCAAACGTTGCAAAATTCCGGCTGGCGTAGCTGCTTTCCCGTACGATTCGAACTTGCGTACCCTCAACTTCGGCAGCCGCAAGACGCGTTTTGGTGCCGCCGATATCACCAGCCAGAACGGTCTGCACGGTACTAACGTACATGGAATTGCATTCCATATACGCATCCCTCAGCCGAACCATGTCCCGCAGGAGTGATGAAATAAACGAATCGCTGCGCGAATTTCAAGTTAGTACGCCTGTAAATCTGCGCCGTCCAGATTCAGCGAATGACGCCAGAACTGATCGTCCCGGTCGAACAGCCGGTAGGTGCCGCGCGGCCCCCAGCTGCCGGCCGGGTAGTTGTTGATAAAGTCGCGCTCCATCGACCATACCTTGAGGATAGGATCGACCACGCGCCATGCAGTTTCCACCTCGTCGATACGCAAAAACAGCGAATGATCGCCTTGCATCACGTCCAGCAGCAGACCTTCGTAGGCATCGCAATCTTCATCACTGCCCTTGCGATAGGTGGCGTCAAGACTGATGCTGCGGGTATGCAGATCGAGCCCGGGCACCTTGACCTGCATTTCCATTTTAAGGCAGTCATCGGGCTGGATGCCCAGCATGATCCAGTTCGGCTGTGACGGGCCGCTGCGCGTATGCCGCAACAAATCCTGCGGCGGCTTCTTGAAGCGTATGCAGATCGCCGAACTGTTCTCCTTCATGCGCTTGCCAGTGCGCAGATAGAACGGCACGCCCGCCCAGCGCCAGTTATCGACGAACAGTTTCAGGGCCGCGTATGTTTCAGTGGTGCTGTCTGCTGCCACACCCGGCTCTTCCAGATAACCGGGAACCGTTTTGCCATCTATGCTGCCACTGGCATACTGGCCACGAAAGGCATGAGCATGTACAGCGTTCTGCGTAATCGGGCGGATCGCCTTGAGCACTTTCACTTTTTCATCCCGCAGGTGTTCGGCAGACATCGTCACCGGCGGCTCCATCGCCACCAGGGCCAGCAGTTGCAAAAGATGGCTCTGGAGCATGTCGCGCAATGCGCCCGCGCCTTCATAATAATCAGCACGACCCTCAACGCCCAGTGTCTCGGAATGGGTAATCTGCACATGATCGATATAATGATTGTTCCACAGCGGTTCGAGCAGCAAATTAGCGAAGCGGAACACCATCACATTCTGCACGGTGCCTTTGCCAAGATAATGATCGATGCGATATATCTGCGGTTCATTGAGATGCCTGTACAGACTGCTTTGCAGTGTCTGCGCGCTCAGCAGGTCATAACCGAAAGGTTTTTCGATCACCACGCGCCGCCAGCCGCTGTTCTCCTTGAGCAGCCCGACGCTGCCCAGTTTTTCGATGATGCCAGTAAACTCGGCCGGACGAACCGCCATGTAAAACACCATATTGGGGGGGAACTTTTCATTTTCTTCCAGCAACTGCTGCAAACGCGTATAGGCCGTATCGTCGCCGGGCGGAATAGCCTGATAATGCATGCGTGCAAAGAAACGCGCCTGTGCCTCCTCATCCACGCCTTGCGGAGATGCCTGTTGCAACATGTTGGCAACCGTTGCTATCCACTCACCGCGATCGACCAGCTCGATGCCGCAGCCCAGTATGATCAGGCGCTCCGGCAAACGCTTCGCCATCTCCAGGCGAAACAGCGAGGGGATCAGTTTGCGTCGGCTCAAATTGCCGGCGGCACCGAATATGACCAGCGTACAGGGTTCGAGCACTTTCATGTTGATCCTCTTTAAATATTCAACGGCATGACACGCTAAGCAAGTTTCACGTTAATATTTGCAGTGTACAGAACAACTGTGACAACTTTAAGCTGTGGTGCAAATAACACCCCAAAAATCACACATCGATTTTTACCTCCAGCACATCCACAGCCTCGATTCTTGTGAAATGATCGCTGATTTTCCGACTGGAGATTTCCACCTGTCCGGCCTCTTCGTGCGCACGGCGGATGTTGTCGGCCAGCCGCTTCATGCGTTCGTCAAAGCGTTTAAAATCGACACTGAGCTTGCCCAACTCGCTTTGAATGATGTGCACCTGTTCGCGCATCTGAACGTCTTTCATCACCGCGCGAGCCGTGTTCAATACCGCCATCAAGGTGGTCGGCGAGACGATCCAGACATGCTTGTTCATCGCATATTCAACCAGATCTGAATGATAGGCGTGAATCTCGGCGAACACCGCCTCTGCCGGCACGAACATCACCGCGCCGTCTGAAGTCTCGTTTTTAATCAGGTATTTGAAGCTTATATCGTCGATATGTTTCTTGATATCGGCCTTGAATTGCCGGCGCGCCACCAGTCTGTCGGATTCAGCCAGATCAGCTTCCAGCATGCGGTGATAATTTTCCAGCGGAAACTTTGCATCCACCGGCACACGGCCTGTCGGCGCGGGCAGGATCAGCAGGCAATCCACACGATTGCCATTGGAGAGTTTTGCCTGAAACTCATACGCATCCGGCGGCAGAATATTGCGCACCAGACCCTCCAGTTGCACCTCGCCGAATGCGCCGCGCGAACGCTTGTCACCCAGCAGGTTTTGCAAACTAACCACATTGGTGGTCAGACTGTCGATCTTCTTCTGCGCCTCGTCGATGGTGGCCAGACGGGTCATCACATTGGTAAACGTCTCGTTGGTCTTCTTGAATCCTTCGTCGAGGCGCTCGGCGACCTTGCCGGAAATCTGTTCGAGTCGCGCATCCGTACTCTTGGTGAGTCCTTCAATGGACAGCGTCAGCATCCCGGTAGCATTTTTCATCGTGGACTGGATCAGTTCCTGATCGGCGCGCCCCTGCTCCGCCATGGTTTGCATGGTTTTGCTGATCACCTCAACGCGCATCGCCTCTTGCCTGGCTTGCAGTTCGGCAGACAGTGCGGCGAGCTGCCTTAAAATATCTTCACGGGTAGCCGATAAGCCATCGCGCTGCGCCAGTTGCAAGCCTTGCATCGCCTCGCGCGTCGCTTTCAGTTCCTGCGATACAATTTCACGCAGCCGCTCGGAACTGTCGGTGGTGGCTGCCACCATACGATCGCCCTGCTTGTTCAACCCGTCGTGCAAGTCGCCCAGCATCAGGCGATGCCTTTCTTCAAGCATTCTTTCCAGCGGCTGCTCCGTCTGCAAACGAGAAAGCGCAACCACCCGAAAACCCAGCCAAAGCAAGGCGAACAGGATAAGACAAAGCAACACCAGCGAAATAATTTCGAACATAGCTCAGACCATGAAAAACGCCGCCCAGTATAGCACCGAGCGGCGTTTTACTTTCGGCGGGGTCACGCGTACAGTTTCCTCGCATACGAGCTATGCGGGATATTGTTGTCTGGAGTGCAGAATATTGATGATCTCGATGGGGGAAACACAAACGCGATATATCACCAAATAATTGGGGTGTACGACTAACTCCCGTGTACCGGAAACTCGACCGAGCCTGTAGAGGTAAGGATGAAAAGGTAACTGTGAAACTGCGTACTCAATGGATTCTTGCAAATTCAACGCTGCAAGCAGATTGCGCTCTTCGATATAACCTAGGATTTCGTCTAAGGAGATGCTGATTTATTCGGTTTTGTCGTTCCCGCGCAGGCGGGAACC
The DNA here is from genome assembly GCA_002381565.1 of Gallionella sp. UBA4121. Lineage (GTDB taxonomy): Bacteria > Pseudomonadota > Gammaproteobacteria > Burkholderiales > Gallionellaceae > Gallionella. Next base: position 24,576 of record DFWZ01000035.1, on the reverse strand, counting down.
CAGTTAAATAAAGGCGCTGGATCCTCGCTTTTGCGGGGATGACGAATAAATCAGCGCTTCCCTAAATCCTGGCTTGCCGTTTCAAGCCAAACGACATGCTGCATTATCTTTAATTTTCGCTTCTATTCTGGCGCGGGCCTTCGACATTACTTCGTCGTGGGATAGGCGAATTGAGTCAGGCTGATCCGCCAACTGCAACGATTTTTCCACCTTCGCGCAAAACCATTGATCATAAGCATCGGCTTCGTCAGTCGTGGAAAACTCGGATTCAATAGGTGATAGAGCGATATTCATGTGCGCATTCTAGAAGTGATAGATGCAAAGTGCAAATTAAATCAGCGCCGCATTCCAGCCATCTCAAGGTCGGCATTTGAAACGATGCAAGACGACTCAATCGGTATAGGCACGCGCCAGCCATTGGAAAACCGCTTCTTTGAATACAAAACGCCGCCCGGTTTGCACCGGGCGGCGTTTAATGAAACTGCTGACTGTTAGCCGCGTGTATTGCGCTTGCGTTCGTTTTCGGTCAGGTAACGCTTGCGGATACGCACGGAGAGCGGCGTGATTTCCACCAGTTCGTCGTCGGCGATAAACTCGACAGCCGATTCCAGCGTCAGGCGGATCGACGGCGTCAGGCGAACGGCTTCATCGGTACCGGAAGAACGCACGTTGGTCAGTTGCTTGCCCTTGATCGGGTTGACCACCAGGTCGTTGTCGCGGCTGTGAACACCGATGATCATGCCTTCATACAGCTTCTCGCCGGGGGTTACGAACATGCGACCGCGATCTTCCAGTTTCCACAACGCATAAGCGACCGCTTCACCTTGTTCGGAAGAAATCAATACGCCGTTGCGACGACCCGGCATATCTGGCTTGACCGGCGCGTAGTCATCGAACACGTGCGCCATGATACCGGTACCGCGTGTCAGGGTCATGAATTCAGACTGGAAGCCGATCAGACCGCGTGCAGGAATCAGGTATTCCAGACGCACACGACCGTGGCCATCCGGCTGCATATCCTGCAGATCGCCGCGACGACGACCCAGTTCTTCCATTACTGCGCCCTGGTTGGTGTCTTCCACGTCGACAGTCAGCATTTCGAACGGCTCGCATTTCTCGCCGTTGATTTCACGGAACACAACACGCGGCTTTCCCACGCCCATCTCAAAACCTTCACGTCGCATGTTTTCCAGCAGGATGGTCAGATGCAATTCACCGCGGCCTGACAACAGGAACACGTCGGTATTGTCTGTTTCTTCGACACGCAGCGCCACGTTGACCAGCAATTCCTTGTTCAGGCGATCGCGAATCTGACGGCTGGTGATCATCTTGCCTTCCTGGCCGCACAATGGCGAAGTATTCACCATCAGGTTCATGCTAAGTGTGGGTTCATCGACCTTCGGCAAAGGCAAGGCTTCAGGTTTGCTTACATCGGCAATCGTCACACCGATACCGATCTCGTCGATACCGTTGATCAGAATGATGTCGCCCGCCAGCGCTTCTTCCAGCAACACGCGCTCGATACCGCGGAAACCCAGCACCTGATTGACGCGCGCCTTCTTTGACGACTTGTCGCCGTTCATGACCATGACTTCCTGGCCTGGACGGATCTTGCCGCGAGTCACGCGACCCACGCCGATACGACCGACGAAACTGGAATAATCAAGGGCTGAAATCTGCAATTGCAATGGTTCTTCAGTCGCTGCAACACTGGGAGCCGGCACATGTTCCAACACGACATCCAGCAGCGGGAACATGGTGTCCGTGACTGCTGCCAGATCGGTCTTTGCATAACCATTCAGTGCCGACGCGTAAACAACCGGAAAATCCAGCTGTTCGTCTGTCGCGCCCAGCTTGTCGAATAAATCGAAAGTCTGGTCGACCACCCAATCCGGACGTGCACCCGGGCGATCAACCTTGTTGATGACCACGATAGGACGCAGGCCCAGGGCCAGCGCTTTTTTGGTGACAAAACGGGTCTGCGGCATCGGGCCGTCAACCGCATCTACCAGCAGCAACACGCCGTCGACCATGCCCAGCACGCGCTCGACTTCACCGCCGAAGTCGGCGTGGCCCGGTGTATCGACGATATTGATGTGCACGCCCTTGAATTCGACTGCGCAATTCTTCGCCAGAATGGTGATCCCGCGTTCCTTTTCCAGGTCGTTGTTGTCCATGACGCGTTCAGCGACCTGTTGGTGAGCGGAGAAAGAACCTGCCTGAGACAGCAGTTTATCGACCAGAGTAGTTTTGCCGTGATCGACGTGGGCGATAATGGCGATATTGCGAAGTTGGCGTGACATGGATACAGCCTTGCTAAATGTATGGGGGGCGCATTCTACCACATGCAGCAGGACAAATTTTGCCAACACCATCATCCGGCTGATTTTACAGGATCAAAACCTGATTATCCGGCATGTGCAGCAAAGCGCTGCCCGCTAAAGCCACATGGATAAAATTTTCAACCGCGTATTGTCACAAATCTCGTTTGGCGTGATTTTCTCAAATCCGTATTGGTGGTAGTGTTCAGTTCTTACTGTTTTTTGGCAACCAACCATGCACAAACACCTTCTCATACTCATTCTCACGCTATTCAGCACAAATGCCACTGCCGAATGGCAAAACATAGGCGACAGCGGAACTGAAACCGCATACATCGATTTTGCCAACATTAAAAATGCAGGCCACAACAAGGTATACATGTGGGGGTTGTTCGATTTGAAGTCCCCGCGCACTTTCGGTGACATGACCTATTTATCGATGAAGATCAGGCGGGAATATTCCTGTCATGACAAAAAATCTCGAATAATTGCCATGTCCGCTCATGCTGGGCATATGGGTGCGGGTGATTTGGTATACAGCAGCAATACGCCCGACAAATGGGCGGTTATTCAGCCCGACAGCGCCGAAGAAGCACTGTGGGATATTGCGTGCCGGAAGCGATGATTGCCTGCCGGATGCCGCGCGCAATCATCATCTCTGCGAGAACAAGGGACATACCTGCGCTACGGTCTGAATGACCGGACTGCCATCGACCCTGTTTATTAGCACTGGCCGGACAGGTTGGCGGGCACTTTCCTGACGTTGAACATCAAAATGATCGGTATCACCCGACAGCTGCGTTCAGCTTATCAAGCTTTCTCACCAGCAAATCGCTGTTTGATACTGCGCCGAGTGCGCCTTGAATTGTGATTTTCAGCCAGTCAGATCGGCTTTTTTGCACCGTTCCAGTGCGGCGCATGACAAACTTAACGTTTGGCAAAGAAAATTTCAATAGAAACGCGCTGGACTGTTCAGTTTGCTGCGGTTGAGTGTTAGACTTTGCTTGCTGTAACGAGCAGCCATTTATTCACGATGCTAATCACGGAGAGAGACACATGAACAGAAAAGAACTTATCGATGCTTTGGCCAATAAAACCGGAAGCACAAAAATTGTCGCGGAACAGAATATTGCCGCACTGATTGAAGTCATTGGCGAAACTCTGGCTACCGGAGACAGCATCGCTCTGGTGGGTTTCGGCACATTTGAAGTACGCGCACGCGCTGCCCGCACCGGCCGCAATCCAAAGACAGGGGCAGAACTGAAAATCGCCGCCTCCAAGACCCCGGCTTTCAAGCCCGGTGCAACACTGAAAGCGGCTGTCAACGGCACAAAGAAGTAAAGTTAAACGACACAAAGAAGTCAAGTTCGGTGCGCCAGCCTGCTGGCTGACGCACCCACACGCTACCTGCCAGGTATGCTGCGTTGATTCACAGCGGTCATTTTCGACAATTTGATCGTTTGCCATGGCTGCACCTGCTCCCATGAAAAACGCCACTCCCAGTTGCCAACAATACTTCCCGGATAATTCATGCGATGCTCGCCGGACAAACAGAGGATATCCTGCATCGGAAAGATGACGGTATTTGCCACTGAAGCCGAGAGCGCTGCGATCATGTCCCAGGGAGCGTCAATCACTTCACGGCCAAGATATTCCCGGACAAAATATTTTTCCTTGTCAGAGGCAGAATGCCACCAGCCTACCATCGTGTCGTTGTCGTGCGTGCCGGTATAGGCAATCGTATTGGGTATATAGTTGTGCGGCAAAAAATAGTTGCTCCTGTCTTCGGCAAAGGCGAATTGCAGGATGCGCATCCCCGGCAGCGCAAACCGGTCACGCAGTTCAGCCACATCCGGGGTAATTACCCCTAAATCTTCGGCAATGACAGGCAAATCCGGAAACGCCTTTTCAAACGCCTCAAACAGCTTGGCGCCAGGTCCCGGCATCCATCTGCCGTTGATTGCCGTCGACTCACTTGCCGGAACTTCCCAATAACTGACAAACCCCCGGAAATGGTCTATGCGTACCTGATCAAAATTACTCAACGCATACTGTAAGCGTTTTATCCACCATGCATACCCCGTTTCCTCGTGCACATCCCATCGATAGAGCGGATTGCCCCATAACTGCCCGGTTTCGCTGAAATAGTCCGGCGGCACCCCGGCTACGACAGCAGGGCAACCTGCCTCATCGAGCTCGAAAAGTTCCCGATGCGCCCATACGTCAGCACTTTGATAGGCTACAAATATCGGCACGTCTCCTATTAACTTAACGCCACGTTCGTTGGCATACACCTTGAGTTGCATCCATTGCCTGGCAAAACACCATTGGCAAAATTTCCAGAAATTAATTTTCTCGGCGCTGATCGCCTCCAACAGCAGCAAGGCCTGCGTTTCTCTGTTGGCCAGTGCCTTTGGCCACAGATTCCAGTTTTGCCAATTCTGTTGCTCAGCGATCGTCATGAAGCGCGCGTAATCTTCCAGCCATTCACATTCAACCAGACAAAACTCGGTATAAGCACTGTGCATGGACTCATCGCCGGACGCAAAAAAATGCTTCGCCGCACGGCGCAGCCGTTCCAGTCTGAACGGACCTTGCAATGCAAAGTCCACCCGATCATGCTGGAACTCCGGCTGGGGTATCAGATCCCCAGCCTCCAGCCAGCCCTGGTGGGCCAAATCATAAAGATCGATCAGCAGCACATTGCCCGCGAATGCTGAACTGCTCATGTAGGGCGAATTCCCCGGGCCAATTTCACCCAGGGGCAGAACCTGCCAAAAGGTTTGTCCTGCACCTATCAACCAGTCAACAAAAAGATACGCATTGGCGCCCATGTCCCCCGCACCAAATGGGCCGGGCAGAGAAGTCGGGTGCAGCAAGATACCGCTGGTACGATCATTTATCATAAAAAATGGATTTCAGAGATAACCATAACTTATTAATTATTTTGACTAAACTGTATTCGATAAACGGCCAGCCTACTCGGTTGCGCGGCGCATCGCTCCGTCCACTTCTGTTTCTCCCAAACAACCCAGACTGATCGGATCAGCCAGACTAATTGGTGCAGGCAGCTTCAGCAGGCGATACAACTCAGTCAAGTTGTGCCGGTACAGACGGTCAAAACTGGCAACCGAGTTTGCGGGGTTATAGTCGCCAAACCACCAGAACCAGTCGGAGCTTTCGCAAGAACACAGCTGTTTATCGGCGGCCTCCTGCTCAGCCTGGCTCAGACGCCCGCTGGACATGACCATATCGAAACTTTGCTTGGCGGCACACAGCAGGTCCCAGGCATGATTCTTGTCTTCACAGCCTATCCAGGTTGAGAAGTTGCCATAGACCCAACTGCCGGCCGCGATAGTCGGCAAACTGCTCGTGCGTGCTCTGTCAGTGCGCACCGGGTCGGGTTTAAGAAAATCGCTGTAGGTAGCCGTGTGAATATCGGGGTGCGCTTCCAGCTGGGCATACAATTCGTCAAGGAAATAAAAACCGTTGTAAGGATAATATTCCCAGGCATTCTCGCCATCCAGAATCACACTGACTACGGGCGTCTCGCCTTCTGCTGCATGGCGGGATATCTCATTTAACTGGTCGATAAAATGAACGGCCGCATCCCGACCATGCCAGTGCGAATACTCAAAACCGATCAAATCTGACAAGCGGTCATCCCGAAAAAAACACAACATGCGATCTGCCACCGTGTCCAGCGTGTAAGGACGATACAAATACTGACCGCGCTCGTGAACAACCAGACTGGAACGGCGCAGACTGTTAACCAGCACCCCCTCACCGCTGGCCGCCCAACCACACCCTTCCTCGGCGAACACCTCCAGAGTTTCCACAGAAATCGAACCTTCAGCCGGCCACATACCCCTGGGCTCCGAGCCGAATCTTGCCTTGTGACTCTGCTTTGCCAGCTGAATATGTTTGGAAACACGCAACCGCCCCTTGGGGTAATGCGGTGATTTGGGCAGCAGCACATCCGGCATCGCCTCCCTTGCACTGTCAAAATCAATCAGCAGAGGAGCCAACGGATGGTAATGCGGAGTCGCCGATATTTCAATCTGACCGGACTCAGACAACTTCCGGTAGCGCGGAATAATGCCACTGGTCAATTCACCGATCAGATCAAACAACTGCTTACGATCCGCATAACTGAAACCCTCGGCCTTGGTCATTAATCGCGTCACCAGCTCACTCTCACGACGTACGCTCTCCCCGCACCAGGCCAGATGATACCAGGTCAGCAAATCGGCCATATATTGCCCGGACAGATAGGATAGTGCAGTCTCTCCTTCCGCCTGCAGAAGGGCAAACAAATCCCAGAGGCGTTTATAGGCCGGAAAAGGCGCGATCATTTTGGTATGGCTGCTGCGAAAACAGGAATCGAGCGCGAGCACCCGCTGCTCCGCGGTCAAACCAACGGGATCCTGATGCACCAGCAGGCGCAACAAGGGGTCGCGTATATTACCTGTGGCAAACTGATCGGTGTAATCCTCCAGCTGGTCAAGCAGGATAGGCACAAAGTTGAGCACCACGCGCACTTCGGGGTGCCGCTCCAGGTGATAGGCCATGTCCGTGTAGTCTTTTATGGCGTGCAAATAGACCCACGGCAATACAAAATCGCCGCTGGCATAATCACGATAATCCGGCTGATGCATATGCCAGAGAAAAACTAAATCAAGAGACTTCTTCATAAAAACAAACCCCGCTGTTCAGCGGAAAAAACGAGTTAGACTAACGGATGCTGTGAGTGATCTGACCTAGCATAACTGATGTGATGAGCGTTATCCCATTCGGGCTGACATGAAAATGCTTGCGATCCTTCTCCTGATCGATGCCGACTTCCAGTCCGTCAGGTATCTTGCAGTCTTTGTCCACAATGACGCGTTTGAGCGTTACATGCCGACCGACATCCACGTTGGGCAACAGCACCGAATCCTCGATAGAGGAATAACTGTTTACGCGCACATCGGAAAAAAGCAGCGAACGCTTCACCACTGAGCCGCTGACAATACAACCGCCGGACACCAGAGAGTCAATCGCCATCCCGCGTCGTTCAGGTTCATCGAACACAAATTTGGCCGGCGGCAATTGTTCCTGATGTGTCCAGATCGGCCACTCCTGATCGTACATATTCAGATCGGGGATAACCCGGGTCATTTCCATGCTGGCTTCCCAGTAGGAATCAATGGTTCCCACATCGCGCCAATACGGCGACTTGTCAGCACCCATGCCGACGCAGCTTTGTTCGAAACTTTGTGCAAACACACGATAATTTGCAACCATGTGCGGAATCAGATCCTTGCCGAAGTCATGGCTGGATTTCGGACTATCGGCATCACGGATCAACTGTTCAATCAAAAATCGGGTATTAAACACATAGATACCCATGCTGGCCAGCGATTTTTCAGGGTTGCCGGGAATAGAAGGAGGATGTTCCGGCTTCTCGACAAACTCGACGACGCGGGAGTCTTCCCCTATTCCCATCACACCAAACGCCTGCGCATCCGCGACCGGCACTTCCAGGCACGCGACGGTCATGTCCGCCTTTTTTTCCACATGGAAGGCCAGCAGCTTGCCATAATCCATTTTATAAATATGATCACCCGCCAGTATCACGACAAAATCACATTTGGAGGCGCGGATAATATCCAGATTTTGAAATACCGCATCGGCGGTACCGCGATACCACTGATCTTCGCTGACACGCTGCTGTGCGGGCAGCAAATCGAGATACTCGCCAAATTGTCCGTTCAGGAATGACCAGCCGCGCTGAATGTGCCGGATCAGGCTGTGTGATTTGTACTGCGTCGCCACGCCGATGCGACGGATACCGGAATTCACGCAGTTTGAGAGAACGAAATCGATAATGCGAAACTTGCCGCCAAAGGGAACAGCGGGCTTCGCACGCCAGTCGGTCAACTCATGCAACCGGCTGCCGCGACCTCCGGCCAGCACCATCGCGTAGGTACTCTTGGTTAAACGACTAACAAAACGTGGCTCAGGATCGCCAGTTGCCACGTGGTATTTCCTTTTCAGATAACCCAGTTCGACATTCATCTTCCGCCCTCCTTAGTCGTATTTACCTTAATTGACGAGGTCATTATCGTTTACAATCACCGCACGACACAAGAACTAAAGAGGGAATATAAAAGTGGCCCCATTAATTAAATCTTTGTTACAAGCCCGCCTCCACGACCCCTTTGCTCTGCTCGGTTTACACCATGAAGGTGATGAGTGGGTTATCCGCTTTTATGAACCTGGTGCCACCGAAGTCGTGCTGCAATACAGCAGTGAGACATTCAATAAAATTCATCCCGACGGCCTGTTCGAGTGGCGCGGCGCAAGCGAACCCGCACTGCCTTACCGTCTGCGTGTCAGCCAGGGTATCGCATCACGCGAAGTGTTCGACCCTTACCAATTCCCGGCAACTATTTCGAATGAGGACTTGCATCTTTTCAGTGAAGGCAAACTCCGCCAGAGTTACCGCATGCTGGGTTCCCATGCCATTGAAATTGCCGGTGTTAAAGGCGTGCGTTTCACTGTCTGGGCGCCCAATGCCGAGCGCGTCAGCGTGGTGGGCGAATTTAACAACTGGGATGGCAGGCTTTATCCGATGCGCCTGCACGGCTCCTCCGGCGTGTGGGAAATATTCATCCCCGAGATCAGGCAACATGCCTTGTACCGTTTTGAGATTCGCAACCGTGATTCCGGCAACATACTGACCAAGACCGACCCCTATGCGCAAGGCTATGAACTACGCCCCGGCACGGCATCGCTTGCAGCCCCTGCCAGTCAACACCGCTGGCAGGATGACGCCTGGATGCAAAAACGAGGCCAGTGGGACTGGCTGCATGGTGCCGTCAATATTTACGAAGTGCATCCCGGTTCCTGGAAACGCCATCCGGATGGCCGATTTTACAGCTACAGCGAACTGGCAACCGATCTGGTGCCGTACGTCAAGGGTATGGGCTACACGCACATCGAATTCATGCCGGTTACCGAACACCCGCTGGATGAATCGTGGGGCTACCAGTGCACAGGCTACTTTGCACCAACCAGTCGATTCGGCTCGCCCGACGAGTTGCGGCATCTGATCGACACCTGCCACCAGGCCGATATCGGCGTCATTCTGGACTGGGTACCCGCGCACTTTCCTCAGGACAGCTGGGCATTGGCCCGCTTTGACGGCACGGCCCTGTTTGAACATGAAGATCCGCGCAAGGGCTTCCATCAGGACTGGGGCACCCATATTTTCAATTTTGGCCGTAACGAAGTTAAATCCTTCCTGATGTCGAGCGCACATTACTGGCTGTCCGAGTTTCATTTCGACGGCCTGCGCGTGGATGCGGTCGCGTCCATGTTGTACCTTGATTATTCACGCAAGGCGGGCGAATGGATACCGAACAAATACGGCGGCCGTGAAAACCTCGAAGCAGTGGATTTTCTGCGTGAGATGAACATCATGGTGCATGACGAGTTTCCCGGTGCGCTGACCATGGCTGAAGAGTCCACAGCGTGGCCCGGCGTTTCACGCCCGGTGTATCTGGGTGGCTTAGGCTTCTCGATGAAGTGGAACATGGGCTGGATGAATGACACGCTGGGCTATTTCCAGCACGAACCCGTACACCGCAGATATCATCACAATGAACTGACCTTCGGGCAGATTTACGCCTACAGTGAGAACTTCGTGATGCCGTTCTCGCATGATGAAGTCGTGCATGGCAAAGGATCGCTGTTATCTAAAATGCCCGGCGACGCCTGGCAAAAATTTGCCAATCTGCGCTTGCTGCTGACCTATCAGATGACCAGCCCGGGCAAAAAACTCAACTTCATGGGCAACGAAATTGCGCAGGGGCGCGAATGGCAATCCAGGTGGGAACTGGAATGGTGGCAGTTGGGCGAAGAACTTCATCGCGGCATGCAAAATCTGACACATGACCTAAACGAACTCTACCGCACGCTGCCCGCGCTGCACGAGCTTGACTTTCAGTCGGATGGTTTTTCATGGATCGACTGCAACGATGCGGAAAAATCGGTGCTGTCCTATCAGCGGCGCGCACGCGACGGATCAACCGCCGTCATCGCCCTGAATCTGACACCCTTGCCGCGCAAGCGCTATCGCATCGGACTGCCTGTGCTTGCCCAGTACCGCGAAGTGCTGAACAGCGATTCGGCTTATTACGCGGGAAGCAACCTCGGCAATGCAGGACTGATTCAGGCAGAAGCCGTCCCCTGGATGGGTCTGCCCTGCTCCGCCGAAATCGAGCTGCCGCCTCTGGCCGGTATAATTCTGACACCTCAGGCATAAGCCCACTCAGGAGCCGGTGAAACAGTCATCATGTCAAAACTTACACTATCCACCGCCTGGCAGGCGCTGAGTGCGCATTACGACAACATTGAAGCGCGCCACATGCGTCAAATGTTTCAGGAAGATGCGGCGCGTTTCGAAAAATTCTCGGTAAAATCAGGCAGCCTGCTGTTTGATTATTCAAAGAATCGCATCACCCTCGAGACCCGAAAACTGCTCATCGACCTGGCCGGGCAGGCAAAACTCCCCGCCGCTATCGAGCGCATGTTCGATGGCTGCAAGATCAATACCACCGAACAACGCGCCGTGTTGCATACCGCGCTGCGCAACCGTTCGGATCGACCCGTTTTCGTCGACGGCACAGACGTCATGCCGGATATCCGCCGGGTGCTGGGATTGATGCGGGCGTTTTCAGACAGCGTGCGCAGCGGCCGGCATGTCGGACACACCGGACACGCTATCACCGACATCGTCAACATCGGTATCGGCGGCTCAGATCTGGGTCCACTGATGGTATGCGAAGCGCTAAAATTTTATGCGACGCCGAATCTGCGCGCCCACTTTGTATCCAACGTGGATGCGACCCAAATTGTGGAGACACTAAAAACACTGAACGCGGAAACCACGCTGTTCATCGTCAGTTCAAAGACTTTCACCACTCAGGAGACGCTGACCAATGCACGCACGGCACGCGCATGGCTGACCGGTCAATTGAAAGATGAAGCGGCCGTTGCAAAACACTTTGCCGCCGTCTCGACCAACCTTGCTGCAACAGCAGATTTTGGCATCAATCCGGATTATGTGTTCGAGTTCTGGGACTGGGTGGGAGGACGCTATTCGCTGTGGTCTGCCATCGGCCTGCCCATTGCGCTGTTTGTCGGCATGGACAGATTCGAAGAGTTACTGGCCGGCGCGCACGCGATGGATGAGCACTTCAGGAGTGCGCCGCTGGAGCAGAACATGCCGGTACTGATGGGCATGCTGGGCATCTGGTATGGCAATTTCTTTGGCGCCGCCTCCAACGCAGTGCTGCCCTATGACCAGTATCTGCACCGTTTCCCCGCCTATCTGCAACAACTGGAGATGGAGAGCAACGGCAAGGGCGTGGATCGCGACGGCGCACCGGTCGATTACGATACCGGCATGGTGGTATGGGGGGAAGCGGGCACCAACGGCCAGCATGCCTTCTACCAGCTCATCCATCAGGGCACCCGCATGATTCCGGCGGATTTTTTAGCCCCCATGCACAGCCAGAATCCTGTAGGTGAGCATCATGCCATCCTGCTCGCCAACTGTTTCGCGCAGACCGAAGCGCTGATGATAGGCAAGACCATTGATGAGGCGCGCGATGAACTGCTGGCGCAGGGTTTGAAGGGCGAATCGCTGGAAGCCTTGCTGCCGCACAAGGTTTTCCCGGGCAACAAACCCACCAACACCCTGCTGTTCGACCGTCTCGACCCGCACACGCTAGGCATGCTGATCGCGCTCTACGAGCACAAAGTATTTGTGCAAGGCATCGTGTGGAACATCAATTCCTTCGACCAGTGGGGCGTGGAACTGGGCAAACAGCTGGCCGGCAGAATCCTGCCGGAATTGCTCGATGAGTCGGTCAAATCAGCTCATGACCAATCCACTACAAGCCTGATCCAGTATTACCACCGGCAGCGCCAGTAAACACAGATCAAATCCGCTCATCCTGAGCCTGACTATGGGTTGGCGATGCACGGTTTATTGATGCGCCCGGAGCGATAAATCCGGGCACTGGGAAATGCAGATTCCTGTTATCCAAGAAAAATAATCTGCGTCAATATCTCGCGCATGTTGCAGCACACGCACAACCCGCAGGTGATCGTCGCATGTCCGGCTGCCGCCGATATCACCTTTTTACGCCAGACTACGCATTCCATCAAGCCGATTGAGAAAAGCACATATATTGACCAGAGTACGTGCGAGAACAATGTAAACAAATACGTCATGGGCACATTGAGCAGCGGGGCATCAAACCGAAATGACAACCATAGCATCCCCCTCGACGATAGTGAACGGGCATCCGCAAGTCACTTTTCGCGTTTGCGAGGCTGGGTGTTTCGGTTTTTTCCGGCTTTTTTCAAAGAGATCGCAACGGCCTGATTGACCGCTTTTTGTTTCGTCGCTGGATGGCTGCTACCTATCGATCCATCTTTTTCCCACTCATGCACCAGTGTCTTGATATTACTGCTTACGACAACCTGGCTTGACCCTTTTTGTAGTGGCATGACATTTCTCCAGTACGTAGAATTACATTCATAAAATATGAAAGGAACATTCGATACAATTGCAATGTATGCCGTTTTTTTGAGCTGGACAGTTCGGTATTTTGGATTTACCACTCTTGCGGCAATTGGTATTTTTCCGGCAGCAAACTGATGATTTCCCTTTGCACCAGAATGTTATGCTCTTCATACAGCGCGTAGCCGCATAAAGACAGTACTTCGCCAAAATTCTCCAAAACTTTTTCACCCTGCCACACCCAATCGACAGGCAAGCAGATACCAAGATCGCTCTCAGTTGGATAATCTGACAGCACAACACCTATGGCTTTAATATGCAGGCTGGATTGTGGCTTGCAGTGTTTGATGAAAACGACATCTTCACTCTTGATGTCCGAAACGATACTGTGCAAGTCCGATTTGCCATCCGGTGAGCGTGGGAGGCATACAATACTCTTATCGAGAAAACCTTGCGCATTGTGTTCCTCAATTCCGAAAAATGCAGTCATTGTTCCCTCCGTTTCTGTCGATTATTATTCATCATTGAAAATCATGGCCTGGGCTGTTGCAGCCAGTCGAAAATTTGCCCGGATAAGAGCCATAAATTACCCACCGAGTGTCTGGTCCTGGTTTTTAAACCAGTCGAGGGCATGTTCAAAATGCTGCGGGTCAAAATCCGGCCAATATTCATCCCTGACATAGAAGTCCGCATAAACCGATTGCACCGGTAGAAAACCGCTCAATCGGCGTCCTCCTCCCCATCGCACAATCAAATCCAGACGTGAAATTTCATCTGAGCGCAGGCCACCATTTTTAAGACCGGCCAGATCCCACTCCCAACCGTAGTTGACGAGTAGATTCACCTTGATTCCGACACCCTGGCGCTGCCGGAATTCTTTTAACGGCTGAGGGAATTGCGCCGATGTCTCATCGCCGACAACAAGCAAAGCCGCCCCACGGCGTGCAATTTCGAAAGCGAATGCAACGGTGGCCTCGCTGAATGCCTGTTTCTGAATGGAAGGCCGTTTGGTGTTGTCCTGGGTAAAGCAGTAAATCGAAACTTCCTTGATCCCGCATTCTTTACATTTCTCGTACAGTAGCAATCCCGGGTCGATACCATGGGCATATCCGGCCTCTTTGCGCAGCCCATGATCTATGGCCCAGCGCCGATTTCCATCGGGAATGAAACCGATGTGACGCGGGATATTACTTTTTGCCAAGTTCATAACCGGAAAATTATGCGAAATTCTTCGCCGCAAAATCCCAGTTCGCCAGATGATTGATGAAGCTTTCGACGAACTTGGCGCGCAGGTTGCGGTAGTCGATGTAATAGGCATGTTCCCACACGTCCACGCACAGCAGCGCCTTGTCGCCCGTGGTGAGCGGCGTACCGGCAGCGCCCATGTTGACGATATCCACCGAGCCATCGGCCTTCTTCACCAGCCAGGTCCAGCCGGAACCGAAGTTGGCTACGGCGGAGGCCACGAACGCCTTCTTGAATTCGTCGTGGCTGCCCCACTTCTTGTTGATGGCATCGGCCAGTGCCCCGGTTGAGGCCGTGCCGCCGTGAGGCTTCATGCAGTTCCAGAAAAAGGTGTGGTTCCACACTTGCGCGGCGTTGTTATAAATACCACCGGATGATTTCCTGATGATGTCTTCCAGCGCAGCGCTCTCGAATTCAGTGCCCTTGGTCAGCTTGTTAAGATTGGTCACGTAGGCCTGATGATGCTTGCCGTAGTGGTACTCGAATGTTTCCTTTGAAATGTGAGGTTGCAGCGCATCCATCGCATAAGGCAGTGCGGGTAAGGTATGTTCCATTTATTTTCTCCATGGTCAAAATTTAAAGAGGTCGTGAATTTCGGCAAAATCTGCAGCAACAAATTTGATTCGTCGTGAACATTGTCCATTGCATACAAAATGTTGTATGTGTGCTGGCGTACGTAATGCGAAAAACGTGATCGCCAGCCAACTATGTGTCAACATGACCTGAGCAGCAGCCATGTGATCGAAAGCGTGGCGCACAATCCGGGTACCCTCATCAGACCGGTCCCTTCAAACAGTCATAGGAGCAATCATGACCTCCCGCCATTATCTGCACACCGGCCAACGCACCTGCCATGCCGAAGACGGACAAGAGGTCCCGTGCGCAGGTTCCGGCCAGGACGCATCGTTTGCCACCGGTACACCATGGCCGGAACCGCGATTCGATTTGCGCGACGACGAGGTCATGGATAGTCTGACGGGTCTGATCTGGTGTCGTGATGCCAGCCTCTCGGAATTCCCCATCACCTGGCAGGAATCACAGGATTTCGTCGCAAACATGAACCGTGAACAGCGTTTCGGCCAGCAAGATTGGCGCATGCCCAATCGCCGCGAATTGCGCAGCTTGCTCAGTCTGCAAACCAAATTGCCCGCCCTGCCCGAGTGTCACCCATTCATCAACGTGTTCAACGGCTGGTACTGGACCGCGACGACGGCGGCCATCAGCCCGGCGCACGCCTGGTATGTGGCGCTAGATGGCGCGCGCATGTTTGACGGCGGCAAAGATCAATCCTACATGCTGTGGCCGGTGCGCGGCTAAGGACTGAACATTATTCCGCGCACAGGCTAAAGCCTGTGCCACGACGCCGCCGGCAAAGTCATTGCCTGCACCGGCTCCGGTCAGGACGGCGAATTGCGTTACGGCGCGCCGTGGCCTGAACCGCGCTTCGTAATTCTTCATGCCGGCGTGCTGGATCGTCTCACCCGCCTGCTCTGGCACCGCAGCGCGAACCTCACAGCACAACCGGTGATCTGGCGTGATGCATTGGCAGCAGTGGCCGAACTTAATCATGAAGGAGAGGGCAAAGTCTGGCGGTTGCCAACCATCAATGAACTGGAGGCGCTGGTGGATTGCGCCGCCCACAGTCCGGCCTTGCCGTCCGGCCATCCTTTCACCGATGTGCAGGACATTTACTGGTCGTCTACCACCAGCATGTTCGAGCCCGATTGGGCCTGGGCCCTGTATTTGGAAAAAGGCGCGACCGGTGTCGGACAAAAACGCTTCGCACAATTTTCGGTATGGACCGTGGCAACGGTCGATTGAATTTATTTCTTAACGAGAATGGCACTCTGCACACAGGATGTTATATGTGCGGCAGCAAACGTGAAGCGGAAAACACGCATGGTGCGCACCCAAGGAATTCAAACACTCACTGTATTTGCAATGCCACCGCCGAAAATGGCATAAGAAAACCACTGGCAGTCCGATGGTTTTTAAATGTCTTTCAAAGAGAGAAGCAGATATACAATCGTAGTCTGTTTTTCCATATGGCAGGCAGAATCCGGCCAGCGGGCTAAACCGGACATGGACGTTGGTGACTACAAACAGTCCGTTCCAAACCCATAAGAGACACTCAGACTTCCCAATAGCGTTCAACACCCCCTATTCTCAAAAAGAATAACTATTTTTAACCCACATATTTCGCCCGCTACGTGTCTTGCGCCAGCCTGAATACCATCATCATTCCAGCAAAGCCAAACAGTATGAATGGATTGTGATTCATGGAAACGAGTAACGCAGAAAAAGGTGGCTGTCACCGCGCCTCAGGTCGACCAGGGTTCCCCATACAGGGCTGCGCGGCGCGAACTTTTGCCCCATAATGAGGCTGAACCGTCGATCGTCAATGTTGCGGCCAGCAATCTGCGGCGCGAGGGTCAGGAACTGTTCGTCGAGGATTCCCTCCGCATAGAAATCGCCCAGCAACCGCGGCCCGCCCTCGACGAGGATCAGCTTGCCGACATTCACGCGGCGTACCTGGTTGATGATGGAACTTGCGCGCATGACGCCAACGCTGCGCACCGCGCGAATTTCGACCACATCGGAGGCTTTATGTTTATGCAACCGCTTGGCACCGGCGGTCGTCGTCACGATCAGCACAGGAACCTTGCCGGAAGCGAATATGGGCAAGTCCAGATCGAGCTGCCCGCTGCCGCTGACGATCACGTTCAGCGGCGACTCATGTTTGCCCAGAGCCGTGCGTAATTGGCGATATTCATCTGCAAGGTCTGGAAAAGCGTCTTCGGCTGTCCAGATGTGATGCTGGTCGGCACCCAGTGTTCCTGCGCCGATGATCACCACATCCGCAATGGCGCGCAACAGACCCATCACCATGCGATCCTGGACGCTGAATCCACTGATGTCGCTGCCGCTCGCGTGTCCCTTCACATTGAGCGAAACGACGCCATCTAGTGTGGTCACAAAATTGCTGATGATGTGTGGACGCGCACCCGCAAGCGGCATACTCAAATTTCCGTAAAGACGCGCCAGCCTGACAGGCAGCGGCAGCGCTCTGCCGCCTTTCCATTCGAAAAGCGTGACCAGTGGTGTAAGCGGAGGTGTGCGAGGTGTGGGGTTGCGCCGGGACATTGCGTCATTCCTATACGAAATTGGTGGTTATGCTAACGTTCTAATGGATTTTCCCCGCTCCCACTGGCACGTCTTTGCCGCAGCAATAAAGGCATCTTTGTTGTTGGCAGCGTCGAGCGCTTTACCAGCGAGCGAAAGCCCATGCTGTACAGCTTCATCTGATTCACCAACAAGCAGGCTTCGATGTCGCGCAGACTCTCTCGGTAAGTAAGTTGCGCGAAGGCCATGGCGCGGAATTGCTCGGTGCAAGCAAGGCTACGCACTCTGGAATCGCCACAATAGCGTACCACGATGCGCACAAAGCTGCTCCACGGAACGAATTCCATAATCTGCGCAAACAACATCTTGCCAAGATTCATAGCTCATCTCCAGAGAAATCGATCTCTGGTAGTTACTTGAACCAGAATATGAGTAAACTGATTTCAAATCGGCACCAAAATAGATTGCCTTGCTACCCGCGCCAATACAAATCTTGGCTCGGATATTTGTAAGTTAACAGGACACTACTGATGGGAAATGGAAAATAAATCTGTCCCCTTTGTTTTGTCCTGCGGCTCATCTAAAAAACGGGTTCCAACCCGCGATGCCGACGATGAGTACAATGGTGTCGATGCATAACCCGGTTATGGCTAAACCACCAATCCAAATCCATATCATGGGGTGGAGAATGTTGTGTGGTGCAATCACTTGCATTTCCATGTTCGCTGCCTTTCTGTCTATCCGCCCAAATGACCATCTCGCCAATTTTGGGATTGTGATTCGTGGCGTGAACCTTCCACGCCACACCGAAATTAGGACGACCCACAGAAAACTGCCGGTTCCGCAAGCCATGTGTAATGATGAAACTCCATTTTCCGGAAACGCACCGTGCGTTCGCACACATAAGGAAATTAAAGGGGGCATCTTCGAGTTAAGTTTTTCGGCAGCCGGGTAGGGGGCAAGACTTTGTGCCCACTATGATATCTGTACGTTAACGCACACGGGATTTATGTTTTGAAGGGAGCGGAACGCATCATGGCCTAGAGGCAGCTTAGCAACTCAGTATAGTTTCTTTTCGCCGGGCGGTCTGGTTTTGGCACATTCCCGATGGCCGGCTTCGACAATACACCGCCTGTAAGCTGCACTTGGTGTTTTTTTCAGGTCAATTATTTGGCCTGCTCCGAACCAGTCGTTCACGAATGCCGACAAACGAGACGTTGCGGAACTTGGCAAGTGAGTTGATTAATAATCGTTATCCACACCAACAGCAATCAGACCTATTTCAGCAAAGCCTCAAACTGCTCAATCGGCACGGGCTTACTGAAAAAATACCCCTGAAAGGCCATGCAGCCATTCTCCTTAAGGAAGTTGAATTGCGCCTCAGTTTCAACCCCTTCGGCAATCACGTTCAAACCGAAGTTTTGCGCCATGTCGATGATGGTTTTTACCATCACTGCGTCACTGGAGTCTGTTGTAAGGTCGCGCACAAAACTCTGGTCAATCTTAATTTGATCAAGCTGCAAACGCTTCAAATAGGATAGCGATGAATAACCAGTGCCAAAATCATCCAGCGACAATGTGACGCCCAGCACTTGCCTGAGTGCCAGCATTTTTTCCACAACAGCATCTATATCATCTAGTGCTACGCTTTCGGTCAATTCCAGCTTTAAACGCCCTGATAAATGCAAAAAACCGGGCGAAGGCAGCATAATCTGGAGCGCGAACGCTCCCCGCACACCGCGCGATGATGCAGCCATCGCCCGCAAGTTCAGTGCGGCAACTCCTGAAGCGGATACGTGATTGTCATATCGTCCACCTTGGCAAAAGGAGTCAGCGCTTGCACCTGGCGTCGGGTACCGCTGATGATTTCCTCCACGCGAATGCCGTGTACCACCAGCGCATCGGCGATCAACGAACGATGGCAACGCCACGGCACAGCCTCGGCGCACATCAGCGCGATTCGTTCTTGCATTGCCCGTTCGATGAGTTCGGCCAGATTTTCCGCAAATTCCGCGGTCTGCATGTAGTCGGCGAAACCGCGGAAGGAAACATTTCGCCATCCCATATTCACTGACCCCGGATGTGTGCGGCGAAATCCGCCCAGGCCGGCGACGTGCATATAGCCAATTCCGGCGGCCTCAAGCGCGACCTGCAAGGAGTCGCGGTTGAACTGCGGGTTATGGCGCGAGCGCGGCACGGTACGCACGTCAACAAGCCGGGTCACCGAGTGGGCCGCAAGTAACGCAATAAACTCGGTGATGGGGCGCGTCGAATGCCCCACGGTCAATACGACAGGCTGAGAGTCATGCTTCACCATTATTTTTACAAACCTCGGGACAAGGCTTTGATTCGTGCGCGCAGCACCGGTATGAGCTGCCGCTCAAACCGGGGATGCTGCTTGAACCGAGGCTCTATGAAATCGCCCAATCTCTTTTTGAGCCTACCAGTAATTTTCAGCCGTGATTTGGCCAGGATCAAAGCGATGGTGTTTTTTCAAACCGCGCTCAATCAGCGCATTGGTGGTGTCTTTTACCATTTTCGGATTGCCGCAGAGCATGATCTGGCTGTTTTCTGTGCTGATTTTTATACCGGCATGCGCTTCCAGTCGGCCGTCGATAATCGCCTGCGGGATGCGCCCGGGCAGCGCGAAATCCGATGGCTCGCGGCTGAGAAACGGAATAAAGGTAAATTGCCCCGGGTGTTTCGCTAAAATTTGCGAGATGCGTTCCTGATAACTGAGCTCGGAAAAGGTCCGCACGGCATATACCAGCACCACGCGTTCGAAGTTCTGCCAAGGTTTGTCCGTTGCCAGAATCGAGAGAAAAGGCCCTGCGCCTGTGCCAGTAGCCATCAGCCACAAATGCCTGGCCTGAGGCACTTCATCGAGAATCATGAAACCGTTGGCATGCGGCGCAACCAGAATTTCATCACCAGATATGAGCTTGACCAGGTGGGAAGCCAGCTGCCCGTTCGGCACTTCAATATAGAAGAACTCCAATGGCCGGCTATCGGGTGGATTCACCAAAGAATATGGCCGTCCTATCACTTCACCTTTAATTTCCAGCGCTATTTTGACGAACTGGCCGGCCTCAAATGGCTCGATATCGGCTTCAACATAAAGTGAATGCAGCGCGTTGCTCCATTGCTTGTGTTCAACCACTTTCCCAATATTCCAGGCGGCCATTGCAGACTCCTTATGTCTTACAGCAACGTCCAATTATTGGCCGCTTTAAGGTGGGCTTCTCGTAAACTCTTTTGATGGCAATTTTCACGTCTAATAGTTCTTGTCGTCATAGCCCGGAAATCTATCCTGTTTGACAGTGATGCCGCGTTCATGCAACTTTGAGCCGATACTCTTAACCATCTGCTCGGGTCCGGACAGATAGAGCATTTGTTTTTTCGCCTGAGGCGCAAGCTCAAGAATTTTATCTGCCGTGATTTGCTCACCAATGACGATACGCAAAGTAAATTCCGGATGTTTATCGGAAAGTCTTTGCAGTTCGATTTGAAAAGGAACTTCTTCGCTGCGATTAAAATACAACAAAGTGGCATTCAGCGGTTTCCCGGCCTTGTGCCGCTCGAGCAGAATACTGCGAAACGGTGTTACGCCAATTCCGCCTGCAACCATCACGACAGGCTCGTCTGACTCCTCTTCCCAGGTAAAATCTCCGCCAAGCTCAAACGCCTTAATCTCATCACCCGGCTTCATGGCGTTGAGGGTTTGCTTGAACCTGCTGTCCGATACCCTCGTTGAGATGTGGATTGCGCCTTCACTCGGTGCGGAAGCGATGGTAAACCAACGCTGATTTTCAGTTTCAGTCTCGCCCGCTTGCGGCAAAATATACCCCTGGTTCTGCCCCGCTATCCAGATCAGGCCCTTCGCCTCGAAGATAAATGTCCGGACGTTACCGGCCTCGTCGAGTGAGGATATGAGTTTTAATGTGGATATATTTTGTTCCATGATGGTTATCCTGTATAAAAAATTAACTGCGGGTCACACATCAGCGGCTTGTGCGATTTTTCTTAACTCGCAAATTCTAACAACGGCTTCTCCGCGCAAAGGAAAATGCATAACGAAAATCTTCGCTCCATCGATACTATTCTGCCAGCCAAAAGAGAAATTTTTTGATCCGCTATATTTCTCGTAGGTGATTTTTCCGATAAAACAGGCTACTTTCGGCATCTGAGTCCTGATTATGCGTGAAATTTTTTTGCGCCCCGGTAACTCCTCGCCCTTCTTGAGCTCGGAAACACCGCGCGTGGGCCGATCGACAATATTCACGAAACCCAATCGATATACCGCGTTAAATTTTTTCGTGTACATCCGTTTTAACGATTTATCATCTCGAAGTTCGTCTCTTTTTTCCTTGATAATTCCAGCGTCTGAAAGCAGGTACCAAAACGACTTGTTATTGGAAAACGGCACACCTCGATCAAACGATCCGAAATGAGGATTAATGCCCACAAAAAGTATCTTCGGCTGCTTGTATGAGTAACGGATCATGTTTTAGGTGCAGGCTATACGAGCTGTCCTTATCCTTACTTTTAAAAACGGCGTTAACCGGTGCTTTGGCGCGGAAGTGCCGCTCATGACATCTCGTACAATCCAACCTTTTTAAGTCAGGGCATCAACAGAGCTGCGTCAAACTTAATCACTTCGGGTATTTTCCCAGCAGACAAAATATTGTATGTACGCTGGCGCACGAAAAAGTGAAAAAACTTGCATTACCGGCCAGTTGCATGCCGGCGTAATCGATGCAGTTAAGCATTGGCGGCCAACAGTGCCTTTGCTGTTGCGTAAACATTATCGACAGTGAATCCGTATTCGCGCAGCACTACCGCAGTTGGCGCTGATGCGCCGAATCGTTCCACACTGAGCATGTCGCCGCGCGCACCGATGTAACGATCCCAGCCTTGCGACACACCCAATTCGACAGCAAGCCGCGCCGGGATAGATAGCGGCAACACCGAATCGCGATACTCCCGGGATTGATCCTCGAACAGCTCCCAACTCGGCATCGAGACGCAGCGCACTTTGATGCCTTGCTGTTGCAGGCGTTCCGCCGCCGCCACGATCAGGCCGACTTCGGAACCGCTGGCGATCAGGATCAGTTCGGGCTTGCCGCCAAGTGCATCGCTCAACACATAAGCGCCACGGCGCAATCCATCCGCTGCTGCGTAACGGCTACGATCGAGCGTGGGCAGATCCTGCCGGGTCAATACCAGCATCACCGGCCGGTCGCGCGTTTCCAGCGCGACGCGCCAGGCGACTGCGGTTTCGTTGGCATCGCCTGGGCGGATCACGATGAGGTTCGGAATTGCCCGCAGGCTCGCCAGTTGTTCCACCGGCTGATGTGTGGGACCGTCCTCGCCGAGCGCGATGCTGTCGTGCGTGAACACGTGCACGATGTGCAGCCCCATCAGCGCCGCCAGCCGGATCGACGGGCGCATGTAGTCGGAGAAGATCAGAAAGGTCGAGCCGTAAGGAATAAAACCGCCGTGCGCGGCGAGGCCGTTGACGATGGCGCCCATCGCATGTTCGCGCACGCCAAAGTGCAGGTTGCGTCCGGCATAGCTCCAGCCGCCGCCATCGGAGCCTTGTTCGTCCGCGTTTTTCGCAGGCGGCGGATTGAAATCTCCCTGGCCTTTCAAGGCCGTTTTCGTCGACGGATCCAGGTCGGCCGAGCCGCCGGTCAGCGCCGGCAGTTTGGGCGCGATGGCGTTCATCACCAGGCCTGATGCGTCGCGCGTGGCGAGACCCCTGGCATCGGCGTCAAATACCGGGATGTCCGCATCCCAGCCCGGCGGCAGTTCGCAGCGTAAGCGGTACTGAAGTTCCTCTGCCATATCCGGAAACGCCTTTGTATAGGCGCTAAGCTGCAAGTTCCATGCGGCCTCATCCTGCGCGCCGCGCTCCACCGCACAGCGGAAATGCGCCAACGCTTTATCCGGTATCAGGAAGTCAGGCTCAGTCGGCCAGCCCAGTGCCTGCTTGGTTTTGCGCACATCGTCCACGCCGAGCGGGGAGCCGTGCGCCTTGAAGCTGTCCTGTTCGGGCGAACCGTAACCGATATGGGTATGCACCAGGATCAGCGATGGCCGCGCGGTTTCCGCGCGCGCGGCGGCCAGCGCGGCGTCGATCGCTTTGATGTCGTTGCCGTCCGCCACCGACACGGTGTGCCAGCCATAGGCCTCGAAACGCAACGCACGATTCTCGGAAAAAGTGATGTCGGTACCGGCGGCCAGTGTGACATGGTTGTCGTCGTAGAGGCATGTGAGCTTGCCGAGTTTGAGATGGCCGGCCAGCGAAGCCGCTTCCGAGGCCACGCCCTCCATCAGGTCGCCGTCGCTGACCAGGGCATAGGTATGGTGATCGATGAGCGCATGACCCGGCCGGTTGTAGCGGGCCGCGAGCAGCACCTCGGCGATCGCCATGCCGACCGCGTTGCCGAAGCCTTGCCCCAGCGGCCCGGTGGTAGTTTCCACGCCTGGCGTGTGTCCGCGTTCGGGATGCCCCGGCGCCTTGCTGCCCCATTGGCGGAATTGCCTGATGTCGTCCAGAGAGAGGTCGTAGCCTGTCAGGTGCAGCAGGCTGTAGAGCAGCGCCGAACCATGTCCTGCCGAGAGCACGAAACGATCGCGATTGGGCCAATTCGGGTTGTGCGGATTGTGCTTGAGCCAGCGATTCCACAGCACGCAGGCCATCGTCGCGGCGCCAAGCGGCAGGCCCGGATGCCCGCTGCCAGCCTTCTGCACCATGTCCACCGACAGGAAGCGCAACGTATTGATGCAAAGTTGTTCGAGTTTCGTAGCAACTGTCATAGCTGGTCTCCTTTTGCGTTGAACTGCGTAAGCACGGCGCTTTTTGAAGCAATGCAGGCCATCAGGTCGCGCCAGGAATTTGCAAAAGATTCAGTACCCTCGCGTTGAAGGTCGGCGGCAAGCGCCTCATCGTTGATTCCCTCGCGAGTAAATTCCGCGAGTACCGCTTCTGCATACCCCTCATCAACCGGCAATACGTTGTTTATTTTGCCGTGCTCGGCGAAGGCGAGCAGTGTCTTTTCAGGAATGGTATTGATCGTATCCGGAGCCGCCAGTGCTTCGACGTAAAGAACGTCAGGTGCTGCGGGATCCTTGGTTCCGGTGCTGGCCCACAGCAAGCGCTGCGGCCGGGCCCCGGAAGCGGCCAGTTTCAGCCAACGCCTTGATGCCAGCAGATCGCGGTAGGCTTTGTAGGTACGCATGGCGATGGCAATGCCAAGACGCATCAGATAAAACTATATTTTGTTGATACCGACCGAAAAGTGA
>DFWZ01000038.1 GCA_002381565.1 Gallionella sp. UBA4121 | reverse complement strand
GTCAATCTGATCCGTGCGCTGGGTGGCGGATGGGAGCAGACACGGCTTGCCGCGCAGTGACGGCATGCGGAGTGGCGGACTCGATTGATTCCTTCTCCTGATAAATGCATTTCCAATCGGTTTCGTCGGGTCATCGTGCTGATTAAACTTTCATGTTCGGCTCAGCGTAGCTTGCATCGGATGCAATGCAGCTGTGCGGACTGCTCCTGCCGGGCAACACCCGGCAAAGAGAATATTTTTAGACTGGAGTAGCCTTAATATGTTATGGATTGTCCGGGTCGCATTAAGTCGCCCATATACTTTTATAGTGCTGGCGCTGCTGATAATGATTCTTGGCCCGCTGGTCTATGTGAACATGCGCACGGATATTTTTCCGGATATCAAGGTGCCGGTGGTCAGCGCGGTGTGGACCTATAACGGCATGCCGCCGGCAGACATGTCCAACCGCATTGTCACCTTCTATGAAAGGCAGCTGTCGACCTCGGTCAACGATATTCAACACATCGAATCCCAGTCGCTGCCGGGCGTGGCCATCGTCAAGATTTTCTTCCAGCCGGAGGTCAATATCAATGCCGCCGTCAGTCAGGTCACCGCGTTGTCCCAGACGGTGTTAAAACGTCTGCCGCCCGGTATTACCCCGCCGCTGATCCTGAGCTATAACGCGTCGAGCGTGCCGGTGCTGCAATTNNGGCGCGGCCGTGCCTTCGCCCTATGGCGGCAAGAACAGGCAGATATCGGTGGATCTGGATATGCAGGCGCTGCGCTCCAAGGGGCTGACGCCGCAGGATGTGACAGGCGCCATTTTGCGCCAGAACCTGATCCTTCCGGCGGGAACAGAGAAAGTGGGCAGGTTTGAATATAACGTGCTGCTCAATGCCAGTCCGGAGGCGCTCAAGGAGCTGAATGATCTGCCTGTTAAATCCGTCAATGGCGCAGTCATTTTGCTGCGCGATGTGGCGAATGTGCGCGATGGATTTTCGCCGCAGCAGAACATGGTGCGGGTCAACGGGCAGCATTCGGTGCTGACCACCATCCAGAAAAACGGCAGTGCGTCCACGCTGGACATCATCGCTCACGTCAAGGAATTGCTGCCCAGAATTCAGGCCGGTGCGCCGCCCGGGCTGATCATGAAAATGGTCGGTGATCAGTCGGTGTTTGTAAAATCGGCGGTGGACGGCGTTGTCCGCGAGGGGGTGATTGCCGCCGGTTTGACGGGGCTGATGATCTTGCTGTTCCTGGGCAGCTGGCGGTCAACATTGATCGTGACGATATCGATCCCGCTCTCCATTCTGTCTGCCATCATTGCGCTGTCGGCTTTCGGCCAGACATTGAATATCATGACGCTGGGCGGGCTGGCGCTGGCCGTCGGTGTGCTGGTAGACGAAGCAACGGTGACGATCGAGAGTATCAACTGGCACCTGGAGCAGGGCAAACATGTGGAGTCTTCCATTCTGGATGGCGCCAATCAGATTGTGGTGCCTGCCTTCGTGTCGCTGATTTCAATCTGCATCGTGTTCATCCCGATGTTCTTTCTCTCGGGGGTGCAAAAATATCTCTTTGTTCCTCTGGCGGAGGCGGTGATATTCTCGATGGTTGCCTCATTCATCCTGTCGCGTACGCTGGTGCCGACGCTGGCCAAGTATCTGTTGCGTGCCCATATTCAGGCACATCACGAGGAGGGCGGGCATCCGCCTGTGTCGAAGAACCCACTGGTTCTGTTCCAGCGCGGATTTGAAAGTGTTTTCAGCAGTGTGCGTGAAAAATACAAGGAACTTTTGCTGCTCGCACTGTCCAGGCGTCGTGCTTTTATCATCGGTTTCCTGAGCTTCGTGGTGCTCTCCTTTGCGCTGGTGCCCTTCCTGGGACGAAATTTCTTCCCTGAAGTGGATGCAGGTCAGATCAAGCTGCATATCCGGGCGCAGACCGGCACGAGGCTGGAGGAGACGGCGCGGCTGTGCGACGAGATCGAGCGTCGGATCAAGCAGCAGATTCCCGCCGATGAAATCAAGAATATCGTGGACAATATCGGCTTGCCGGTGAGCGGGGTTAACCTGACCTACAGCAACTCTTCGCCGATCGGCCCGGGAGACGCAGATATTCTGATTTCGCTCAATGAAGGGCATCACCCCACGGCGCAATATGTAAAAATCCTGCGTGAGCGTCTGAAAGACGACTTTCCTGGCGTGTCATTTGCCTTCTTGCCAGCGGATATCGTCAGTCAGATATTGAACTTCGGTATGCCTGCGCCTATCGATATTCAGGTGATTGGTTTCAACCGCAAGGCCAATCAGGAGTATGCAGCCAAGATCATGAGCCGTTTGAAAAAAGTCCCCGGGCTGGCTGATCTGCGCATTCAGCAGGCCTTTAATCAGCCCGAGCTGCATGTGACTGTGAACCGTACCCGGGCCCGTGAACTGGGCGTGACTCAGCATGATGTAGCAACCAATATGCTGGTCTCTTTGTCGGGCAGCTTGCAGACTGCGCCCAGCTTCTGGGTGAATCCGAGCAACAACGTCTCCTATCCGCTGGTGGTGCAGGTGCCGCAATACCGTCTCGACAGCCTGAATGACCTGCAAAATATTCCGGTTAAAGCGAGTCAAAACTCGACATCTCCTTCACAGTTGCTGGGCAGTGTGGCTGATATCAGCCGGGGCCAGGGTGAAGCGGTTGTGTCGCATTACGACGTGCAGCCCACCATCGATATTTTTGGAACGACGCAGGATCGTGATCTGGGTAGTGTGGCTTACGATATAGACCAGATCGTGAAGGAGACTGCCAATGAGGTTCCCAAGGGTTCGTTCGTGGTCGTGCGCGGGCAGGTCAAGGCGATGAGCGACTCATATCATGAACTGTTGTTCGGCTTGCTGGGCGCAGTCGTGCTGATTTACTTTCTGATCGTGGTGAATTTTCAGTCCTGGCTGGATCCCTTTGTCATCATCACGGGGCTGCCTGCGGCGCTGGCGGGAATCATCTGGATGTTGTTCATGACGCATACATCGCTGTCTGTGCCGGCGCTCACCGGTTCGATCATGTGTATGGGTGTGGCGACCGCCAACAGTATTCTGGTGATCAGCTTTGCACGGGAGCGACTGCGTGAGGGAGACAGCGGCATCACGGCTGCAGTCGAGGCGGGTTTTATTCGCTTCCGTCCCGTGCTGATGACGGCGCTGGCGATGATTATCGGCATGATCCCGATGTCCTTAGGTTTTGGTGATGGCGGCGAACAAAATGCACCATTGGGCCGGGCGGTGGTTGGCGGCCTGACTTTCGCGACATTCGCCACACTGTTCTTCGTGCCGGTTGTCTTTAGCATGGTGCACGGGAAAAAAACTGATCCTTCAGAAAAGGATACTTTAATTATGGAGCATGCATGATGTCTGAAAAAATCCCTCACCCCTTTGTATCGACGCGTCTGCGACTGGTAGGCGCAGTCATTGCGATATTGGCGGTTTTCATCGTTGTGAACGGCATCCTGACGCGCAACAGTCATGAGCATGATTTGAAAAAAGAGGTTGAGTCGCAGCACATCATGGTCAAGGTTGTATTGCCGGAAACGGGTTCCAGCGTACAGAAACTAATTTTGCCTGTTAATGTCCGTGCGGATATTGATGCGCCGATTTATGCCAGGGTGAATGGCTATCTGAAGGCCTGGTATACCGATATCGGCGCGCGCGTCACCAAGGGGCAGCTGCTGGGAGAGATCGAAACGCCCGAGCTTGACCAGCAGATATTGCGTGCGCGTGCGGATGTGGCGAGCGCCCAGTCTAACTGGGAGATTGCCGATGTGACGGCGAAGCGCTGGCAGAACCTGCTGGCGACAGACTCGGTATCGCAT
>DFWZ01000058.1:5089-10614 GCA_002381565.1 Gallionella sp. UBA4121 | reverse complement strand
TTGCCGGCGGTAGTTTATGGGCCTTTCACACCTATAAATATAGTCCGAAGAGCGTCATGGACTGGATCAAACCTGCCCTATTGTTCATCTTCGGCGGCATGATGCTGTTCTATCCTGTATCAGGTGTGGAAGCGGTGGGACTGTTGCTGGCCGTTTATCTGTTATTGGATGCGGTGCACAGCTTTGCCCTCGCCCAGTCTATCCATCCTGACAAAGGCTGGGGCTGGATGACTTTTAATGGTGTTGTTTCAGCCATGCTGGCTTCGATGTTTCTGATCGGCTGGCCAGCTACTTCCCTGTGGTTGGTGGGTCTGTATGTGGGCATCAGTTTGCTGTTCGATGGCTTAGCGCTGGTTGCGATCGGCTGGATGTTACGTAAAGGCAATCCATCTTGAATCGTTGCATCGATATTCAGCCACTAGCCAACCGACAAAGCATCATCCAACCTTTGCTCACCAAGATCAGATTGCTACATTTTATTGATACTAAAGGCGATTTCATAATAAATGAGGAGGAGGGGATATGTTGAAAGCCATGGTTTCAGGAATCGCGTTAATGATGCTCGTTGCTCTGATTGGCGCTTACGCGCTGGTACAAAGCGGATTTATTCCGGCCAACGCAGATGCAAAACCCGGCAGATTTGAAACCTGGCTGGCACATCGTTAAATGCAACACTGCATCGCGATGCGCCAAAGGAACAAAACCCGGTGTAATTGACGGATCAGAATCTTATGAATGGCATTCATCTTTTTGCGCAGAACTGTGCGGTTTTCCATGGTTCCGTAAAGGGTACTGCATCGACATCACCGATAGCGAAAGGGCTTTATCAAAAGCCGCCGCAGTTGGCGACAGATGGGGTTGAGGACGACCTGGAAGGCTATTCGTTCTGGAAAATCAAGCATGGCATTCGTCTGACGGGCATGCCTTCGTTCGGCTCCTCCTTGAGCGATCAACAGATATGGTCACTTGCACTTTTTCTGAAGCACATGGACAAACTGCCGCCCGCTATACAACAGACGTGGATACAAGTTCAAAATTGGCCGCTAGTATCAGTGAATCAACCGATTCATAAATAAACTATCCGGCAATGCGTGACATATCCGCGTCATTACATAATGGAAGCTATCCGATGATCAACTACGAATTGCGACACGACGAAGGCATACTTGTACTGCATCCGGAAGGGCCGCTTGAAGCGGCAGATTTTATTTCGATAACGAGCCAAGTCGATACTTATCTGACGGGACACGGAAAGCTGTATGGCGTATTGATACACGCAAACTCGTTTCCCGGCTGGAAAGACTTTGCCGCGATGCTTGCTCACTTGAAGTTCCTCAAGGAGCATATTCAGAAAATAGAGAAGGTTGCAGTCGTCGCGGACGGCGCTTTGGCGAATATCATGCCGGACATTGCAAATCATTTCGTCCATGCACAGGTGCGGCACTTCGATTTCGTGCGCGAGGATACTGCATGGGAGTGGCTCAGGCAAACCGGCAAGACACAGATGAATCCGGCCGCGTGACCGGATAATCCGTGCCCGTAAGCCGAATGAAAATCGCCCATACACCGAACAGGAGATGAACCATGACCATTGCAGACGAACTACAAGCCACCATTGAACAGATGGTGCAACGCGGCAAAGGCATCCTCGCCGCAGACGAAAGCCAACCCACGATTGCCAAACGCTTCGCATCTATCAATGTGGAACCCACTGAGGAGAATTGCCGCGCATACCGCGCCCTGCTGTTTACCGCCCCCGGCATTGAACACTACATTAGCGGCGTGATCGAATTTGAGGGCACGCTTGCACAAGCCGATGGAGATGGCACGCCGCTACCCGAAGTGCTGGAACAGCGCGGCATAATCCGCGGCATCAAGGTGGATAAAGGAAAAGGGCCTTTGGCGCTGTCGCCCTTCGATCTCATTACCTATGGTCTGGACGGTTTGGCGGATCGCTTGATTAAATATAAAAGCCAGGGCGCGCGCTTCGCCAAGTGGCGCGAAGTTTACCAGATTGGCGAACACTACCCTACGGCGCTGGGTATTGCCGCCAATGCCGAGATGCTGGCGCGCTATGCGGCGGTCTGTCAGGAAATGGGCGTTGTGCCCATCGTCGAGCCGGAAGTGTTGATCGACGGCAATCACAGTATGGCACGCTGCGCCGAGGTAACCGAAGCGGTGCACAAGGGAATTTTCCATGCACTGCACCGCCACCATGTCGTGCTGGAACACATGATACTCAAACCCAACATGGTGCTGCGGGGCAAGGATCATCCGCTCAGAGCCAGCGCCGCAGAGATCGCAGCAGCAACCCTGCGGGTATTCAGGCGCACCGTACCGGCGGCAGTGCCGAGTATCAATTTTCTCTCCGGTGGTCTGAGTCCGGAAGAAGCGACGGCCAACCTCAATGCCATGAATGCCGGTTTCCCAGATGCACCATGGTTGCTCTCCTTTTCCTATGGGCGCGCCCTGCAACAGCCGGTGTTGCAAGCCTGGCAGGGCAAAGCAGAGAACGTTTCCGCAGCACAACAAGCGCTGCTGAAACGGGCAAGGTTGAATGGCGCAGCGCAGCGCGGTGAATATCTGGCTGCGATGGAGTCAGCGAATTGACGATCCTGATGTTCTGAGGGCGTCCACAGTCTATCGGAGTTAGGTTCCAATCCGGCCTCTGAAGCAGTCATGGCACGCCCCGCAGACACTGACAGCCTGTTTGGTACATATCCACATTGCATAAGGAGCAAAGCATGAACAAAGTCTCATACATTCGCTGGTTCAACGAGATTGGTATCGACGATGTACCGTTGGTCGGTGGTAAAAATGCCTCGCTGGGTGAGATGTATCAAAACCTGACAAATGAAGGTGTGCGTGTCCCCAACGGGTTTGCCGTTACGGCAGAGGCATATCGTTACGTGCTGGAACACAATCATGCCTGGCAGCCGCTGCATGAAGCACTTGACGGACTCAACCCCGGCAACATCAAGGATTTACAGTCACGCGGCGAAAAAGCACGGAAGATTCTCTCCGATTGTGAGTTGCCCGACGACTTGAAGGCTGAAATCTCAACAGCCTATGCAGGACTCAAACAGGAGTATGGTGAAAAAATTTCATTGGCGGTGCGATCTTCGGCCACCGCCGAGGACTCTCCCGAGGCCTCTTTTGCCGGGCAGAATGACACCTACCTCAACATCGCCAGTGAGGGCGCCCTGCTTGATGCCTATAAACGCTGCCTGGCTTCCAACTTTACCGACCGTTCCATCCACTACAAATACGACAAGCACTTTGATTGCTTCAAGGTCTATCTCTCCGTCGTGATTATGAAAATGGTGCGCAGCGATATCGCGGCCAGTGGCGTGATGTTTTCGCTGGACACGGAAACGGGCTTCAAGGATGTCGTATTCATTAATGCCGCCCTGGGGCTGGGGGAAAATGTCGTTCAGGGCACCATCGACCCGGATAGTTTTTATGTACATAAACCGAGTTTCATCAAGGGCTCTCGCGCCGTTCTGAAACGCCGCTTGGGCAGTAAAGAAAAAAAGATGATTTTTACCGACACTCTCAATACCGGCCATATTGCTGTGGAATACACCGACAATATTGACGCCAGCAGCGAAGAAAGGAATCACTTTTGCATTTCCGACGCGGACGTCATGGTACTTGCCGATTATGCCATCAAGGTTGAAAACCACTATTCCAAAAAAGCCGGTTTTTATAAGCCCATGGACATGGAGTGGGCAAAGGACGGAATGGATGGGCAAATATATATGGTACAGGCGCGACCGGAGACGGTGGCATCGCAAAAGAAAGGCAGCATCCTTGAAATTTACCATCTCAAGGAAAGATCGGCTGTCCTTCTCCGTGGCAGGGCTGTCGGCACCAGGATCGGTGTAGGACGGGCGCGTGTCATCAATGATGTTAAAAATCTGGGTGATTTTCAAGCGGGAGAGGTGCTGGTTGCCGATACCACGACGCCGGACTGGGAACCCATCATGAAAAAAGCCGCCGCGATTGTGACGAATCGGGGAGGGCGCACCTGTCATGCCGCCATCGTTTCACGCGAACTTGGCATTCCTGCCATTGTGGGAAGTGGAAACGCGACTACGCTACTTAAAACAGGCCAAGAGATCAGCATCAGTTGCTCAGAGGGCGAAACCGGAAATATCTATGAAGGTATTCTGGGTTTTGACGTTCAGCAGACTGACCTCGGCCAACTGGGGCATCCCAAAACCTGGATCATGATGAATCTGGGTGACCCGGATCAGGCATTTAGTCTGGCATCTCTGCCAGTGGATGGCATAGGACTGGCGCGTATGGAATTCATTATCAATGAATACATCAAGGTGCACCCGATGGCAATCAAACATCCGGAAAAGGTGGACGATGCAACACGTGAAAAAATCACCGCCCTCAGCACAGCCTACGACAACCCTGAAGATTTCTTCGTCAAGACCCTTGCCGAAGGTGTTGCCACGATTGCGGCAGCAGTTTATCCAAAACCCTGTGTGGTGCGTATGAGTGACTTCAAAAGCAATGAATACGCCACCCTGCTGGGCGGTACATTTTTTGAGCCGGAAGAAGACAACCCGATGATCGGATTCCGCGGCGCATCCCGTTATACCCATCCCTCCTACGCCGATGGGTTCGCGCTGGAATGTGGCGCGATGAAACGGGTGCGCGACGAAATGGGACTGACTAACGTCAAGTTGATGATTCCTTTTTGCCGCCGCGTACAGGAGGGCGAAAAAGTGCTTGAGGCCATGGCGGCAAACGGCCTCAAGCGCGGTGACAACGGACTGGAAGTCTACGTCATGTGCGAGATACCCAACAACGTGATCCAAATTGACGCCTTCGCCAAACTGTTCGACGGCTTCTCCATCGGCTCCAACGACCTGACCCAGTTGACCCTGGGCGTGGATCGCGATTCGGAAATCGTCGCCTTCGATTTTGATGAGCGCGATCCCGGCGTGAAAGAGATGATCCGTCTGGCGGTGGAAGGTGCAAAACGCAATGGTCGGCACTCCGGCCTGTGCGGACAGGCGCCGTCGGACTATCCCGAGATGGCCGAGTATCTGGTGGAAATTGGCATCGACTCCATGAGCCTCAGTCCGGATACGGTACTCGCAACCACCCGTCATGTTCTGGAGGTGGAAAAGCGTCTGTCAGGTAACTCCCAATCATAAAACCGGTTTGTCGGGGGATACGCATTACGCGGGTTAAATTTTGAAGTGCATAGTAAGCAAAGCCAAGAAAGATTGGCGTAACGAGGAAAAGCCTAACTGAGACTTCAGGAGATTCTGTTCAAATAAATTCCGGGGAGCATCCATCCTCAATGCATGTGCCAAGGAGCATCGCTATATGACAAGTTCAAAGATCACCGTTGCCGAATATCTGTTGATCCGGCTCAAACAGATCGGGTTGGATCATCTGTTTGGCGTGCCGGGAGATTTTGTCCTCGGTTTCTTCAATCAGGTGCTGAACAGCGAAGTGGAATACGTCGGCACCTGCAACGAACTCAACGCGGCCTATGC
>DFWZ01000058.1:0-4909 GCA_002381565.1 Gallionella sp. UBA4121 | reverse complement strand
GTCGGGGAACTGAGCGCCATCAATGGCGTGGCGGGTGCATACGCAGAAAGAGTGCCAGTGGTGGTGATCACCGGCGCGCCTGCGACGATCAATTTTCGTACTCGGCCTTTGCTGCACCATACCCTGGGCGATTACCAGATTCCCCTGAGAATGTACGAGAAGATTACCGCCGCCTCTACTCAGCTCTCTTCAGGTGAAACTGCGCCGGATGAAATCGACCGGGTGTTGTCGACGTGCCTTTATTACCAATTGCCGGTCTACATCAGTATCCCTTCTGACGTGGTGATGATGAAATGTGATCGGCCTGGCGCTTTTCCCTTTCCAGTGCATGCACCCAGCGACCCAAGCGCGCTCGATGAGGCGATCAATGAAACGCTGGCCATGCTGGATAACGCGCAGAGACCGGTGGTGATCGGCGGCGTGGAGTTGATACGCTTCAAGCTGCAAAATGAATTCGCCGGCCTGCTCGATAAGACCGGCTTCCCGTATGTGACCATGATGCTCGGCAAGACCGTCCTGTCGGAGCAGCACCCGCAATTCATCGGCCTGTTCGAGGGGGATCGCAGTCGCGACTATGTGCGTGAACGGGTCGAGTCGGCAGACTGCATCCTGCAACTCGGGGAGTTGATGACCGACTTCAATACGGGCGGATTCACCACCCGGCTCGACGACTTGAAAACGATCAGTGCCAACATCCGTACCGTCAAAATAAAACACCATTATTTCGAGAATGTTTATCTGTGCGATTTCATTCTCGGGCTGACGGCAAAGCTGGCCCGGCGCGATGTTGCAACGCTGGAGATTCAGCGCGCAGTTGATGGCTGCGTACACCGGCATACGGAGCCGTACCGACCCAACGCACAGCAAGCGCTGACCATCAAGCGCTTCTTCGACCGCATGAGTCATTTTGTCGAAAAGGATTCGATCGTCATTGCCGAAACCGGCGTGTCTTTGTTCAGTGCCGCAGAGATGCTGATGCCGGAAGGTGCGACCTTCATCGGCCAGACTTTTTACGGTTCGATTGGCTATACGGTCGGAGCCACGTTGGGTGTCAGCATGGCCGCACAAGACCGCAGAGTCGTGTTGTTTGTGGGGGATGGCGCTTTTCAGGTTACCTGTCAGGATCTCTCGACCATGATCCGCTATGGCCTCAAGCCCGCCATTTTTCTTCTTAATAATGACGGCTACACCATCGAGAGGGTGATCGTTGATCGGCCCTATAACGACATTCAACCGTGGCGCTATCACAAACTGGTGGAAGTGTTCGGCGGCGGGTTGGGTCTTGATGTTCACACTGAAGGTGAACTAGAAGATGCCCTGAATAGAGTCACCACGGCGGATGGTCTGGTGTTCATTGAGATTCATACCGGGCGGCTGGATTGTCCCGAGGCGCTACGCAGTGCGGGCCGGTCAATGGCAAAGATAAATCAGCTCGATTAAACGCAAGGAATACCAATGACCGATTCTGCCACTGACAAAGACAATATCACCACGATGATGGCGCTTGTATTCCACGGGCCGAATAAACTGGCGCTGGAGGACAGGCCCAGGCCAACGCTCAAAGAGGCAACGGACGCCATCGTGCGCATCACAACGACCACCATCTGCGGAACCGATCTGCACATACTCAAGGGCGATGTGCCGACGATTCCGAACGGGCGTATTCTCGGTCATGAAGGCGTGGGGATCATCGAAGAAGCGGGAACAAACGTATTGAATTTTAAAAAGGGCGACAAGGTGCTGATCTCCCTGATTACTTCCTGCGGCAGGTGCGGCTTCTGCAAGAAAGCGATGTATTCCCATTGCAGCAATGGCGGCTGGCTGCTGGGCAACCGCATTGACGGCACACAAGCCGAATATGTCAGAATCCCTTATGCCGATACCGGACTGTACCGTCTATCCCCCATGGTCGATGATGAGGCGGCAGTCATGCTCAGTTGCATTCTGCCCACCGGCCTGGAATGCGGGACGTTGAGCGGACAAGTGAAACCGGGGGACACTGTGGCGATAATTGGTGCCGGACCTGTCGGCCTGGCTGCACTGCTTACCGCGCAACTCTACTCCCCTGCCGAAATCATCATGATTGATCTGGACGATAACCGGCTGGATGCCGCGCGCTCGTTCGGCGCGACGCAGGTTGTAAACAGCGCGGATGGCAAGGCGGCGCAACGGGTCATGGAACTGACGCAGGATGCTGGAGTGGACGTGGCTATCGAAGCGGTCGGCATCGCGGCGACCTTCGACATCTGTCAGGCGATCATCGCCGCCGGCGGGCGTATTGCCAACGTGGGCGTGCACGGCAAACCGGTCGAGCTGCACCTTGAAAAACTCTGGAGTTCCAATATCACGTTGACCACGCGCCTGGTCGATGCGGGCACAACACCGATGCTGCTCAGGATGGTCGAGTCGGGATGCCTTGATGCAAAAAAACTCGTGAGCCACCGTTTCGAACTGCCGGAAATCCTGAAAGCGTATGACACCTTTGCCAATGCAGCGAAGGAACATGCGGTAAAGGTGGTAATCAAAAACGGGGATGGCGCTACATGAAGCGCGTTCGACAAAGCGCTATCGGGCAAGTTGTTCTCTTGCGTCACGGGGAAAGTGTCTGGAACAAGGAGAATCTTTTCACAGGATGGACGGATGTTGATTTGTCCGAACACGGCAAAACAGAAGCAATCGAAGCTGGGCGTGTCCTGCAAGAGCATGGGTTTATCTTCGACATTGCGTTCACTTCCGTGTTGAAGCGCGCGATAAGGACGCTGTGGCTGGTGCTGGACCAGATGGAGTTGATGTGGATTCCCGTCCAGCAGGACTGGCGCTTGAACGAGCGGCATTATGGTGCGCTGCAGGGGTTGAACAAATCCGAGACGGTCAATAAATTCGGCGAGGCACAGGTCAAGCTCTGGCGGCGAAGCTATGACACCCGTCCGCCCGCCCTCAACAAGAACGATCCACGACACCCACGGCATGATGCGCGTTATAGTGCGCTCAGCCAGAATGAAATACCTGCCACGGAATGTTTGAAGGATACTCTGGAGCGCTTTTTGCCATGTTGGCAAGATCACATCATGCCGGTAGTGCGTTCAGGAAAGCGCGTGTTGATCGTGGCTCATGGCAACAGCCTGCGTGCACTGGTCAAGTATCTGGATGGCGTGTCGGATGCCGATATTGTCGAGATGAATATCCCTACCGGCATCCCGCTGGTGTATGAACTGGATGAGGATATGAAACCGATCCGACACTATTATCTCGGGG
This sequence comes from Gallionella sp. UBA4121, assembly GCA_002381565.1. GTDB lineage: Bacteria > Pseudomonadota > Gammaproteobacteria > Burkholderiales > Gallionellaceae > Gallionella. Next base: position 1,654 of record DFWZ01000058.1, on the reverse strand, counting down.
ATGCCGAACGAGTGCGAACGGCGATGCAAGCCAATGCCAATCACGTTTCACTGAAGCATCAGATGGAGGCGAGATCATGAGCGAACCAACACTAGTGCATTTTTATGAGCAGAAAAATGACTGGACGCAATGGGTCATTTGTAGTATTTCTCCCGCTGAATTGCTTGTTAGGGAACCGCTGATTTATTCGTCATCCCCGCAAAAGCGGGGATCCATTGCCTTTATTTGACTGGGTTCCCGCCTGCGCGGGAACGACAAAACCGAATAAATCAGCATCTCCTTAGATACCTGACGTTCACCAAGGCCAGCAATGTCTCGCTTGCCGGCATTCGTGAACGACTGGTTCGGAGCAGGAAAAATAATTGGCCTGAAATAAAGTATCAAGTGCAGGCGGTGTATTATTGACGCTGGTCATCTGCAAGGTGTCACAACCAGCCACTCAGATTTACCTGCCAGCCTTAGTACCAGACCTTGCTACGTTCGCTACCGTACAGTAGAACCCTCCATTCTGTCCTAGCATTACTCAAAATCGCGCTTTATTCCTGAGTCAACCGTTCATATCAGGCGGTCGCTCTGCTTCATCCATTCCAGGCTCAACAAATATGATGAATGAGATCGCCGCTGCAGCATCCCAATTCCATGATCGGGACAGCAATGCAAGCTTGTCGCCATGGTGGCGACGCATCAGCCTTCTTACCATGATGCTCGGCTTCTCCGTCCTGATTTTATTGACGTTCAAGGCCTATCACGAAGCGCCGCCCATCCCTGACAAGGTGATGGGCGCTAACGGGACCGTTCTGTACACTGGCGCAGATATTCGCGACGGCCAGCAGGTATTTCTCAAATACGGCCTGATGGACAACGGGACGATCTGGGGTCATGGCGCTTTACTGGGTCCCGATTTTTCGGCTGAATATCTGCACACTCTGGCGCTTGATGATGCGACGAGTATCGCCCGGCAGCGCTTCGGTATCCCGCTCGATAGCTTGCCACCATTGCAACGCGCCATGGTCGAAGCGGAAGTACGTACTGTGTTGAAACAGAACCGCTACGATCCTCAAACCGAGAAGCTGGAAGTTGAACTCGCCTACGAAGATTGGTTCAGAAACCGGATCGGTGTGTGGATCGAGTACTTTTCTAATCCGGAAAAAAATGGCGGCCTCAGAGTCAATACTATCAGCGATCCATCCGAACTGAAGCAGCTCAGCGCATTTGTCGCGTGGAGCGCATGGGCGTCGGTTGCAAACCGGCCCGGCACAACGCATTCCTACACCAACAACTTCCCCTACGATCCCGTGGCAGGCAACTCGCCAACTGCCGACGCCGTGCTGTGGAGCGCGTTGAGTCTTATCTTCCTGCTCGGTGGAACTGCGGTGGTGCTGCTGGCTTTCGGGAAATTCGACTTTCTCGGTTGGAAGTCCAGACGCGGTTATCAGCCCATGACAATGGCTGGCAATCATGTGACCCCGGCTCAGCGCGCGACCCTAAAATATTTTGCATTAGTCGCGCTGCTTGTCCTTGCGCAAAGCCTGATAGGAGGCGCTGTCGCCCACTACCGCGCCGACCCCGGCACGTTTTATGGTTTCGATCTTGCCGCGTGGCTGCCGAGCAATCTCCTGCGAACCTGGCATTTGCAACTTGCGATCTTCTGGAT
>DFWZ01000056.1:66657-141765 GCA_002381565.1 Gallionella sp. UBA4121 | reverse complement strand
AAATTAAGGCAGGAACATCAACTGGCGCTGGCGAAACTCGCGCAGTCCGAACAGGAATCAGCCGACTTGCGCCATGCCCTGAGTCAGGCCGAGAGCGAACGTGAGGAATTTCGTGCCGGTCTGCTGACCGCGCAATTGGATTCTGAGATTGCCAGGCTGATTTACAGCAATATGCAAAGCTTCGGCGATTCCTTTGTCGCCTTGCAGGGCTCGCAAGCGGCGGCGGCCGAGTCGCTGCGTGGCGAGAAACAGAATGCCATTGAGGCGGCCAGTGTTTCGGTGGGGAATCGTGCAGCGATCGTGCAGATTGCCGAAACGCTGGATGTCATGTCGGGCGATACGCTTAAATCCTCGCAGCACGTGCAGAGTCTCACGTTACGTGCCGCGCAAATCGGCAATATCGTCAAACTGATCAAGGAAATTGCCGACCAGACCAATTTGCTGGCACTCAATGCGGCGATTGAGGCGGCGCGCGCCGGGGAGCAGGGGCGTGGCTTTGCGGTCGTGGCGGATGAGGTGCGCAAGCTGGCCGAGCGTACCGCAAATGCGACCAGCGAGATTTCGACGATCGTGACCGCGATCCAGGGTGAAACAGAGCAAACCAAGATTCAAATGGAGGGGCTGGCGGGGAAATCACATCAGTTTGGCAGCGATGTGGGCGACGTGATGAGCAGCATGAAACATGTGATGGAATTGTCGCACCTGATGGAAGGCGCGATTTCCGCCGCAGCACTGCGCAGCTTTGTTGAGGTTGCCAAGATAGATCATATTCTCTACAAGTTTGAAATATATAAGGTGTTCATGGGTGTGTGCGAACGTACAGCCGACAGTTTTGCATCGCATACCGGGTGCCGTCTGGGCAAATGGTACTTTGAAGGTGAGGGCAGGGACTGTTTCGCCAAACTGGATGGCTATGCGGCGATTGCCAGCCCGCATCAGGCATTCCACCAGCATGGCCGGGAGGCGGTAAGTGCTTGCCGTTCCGGTGAAGCCCTGCGAGGCATGGAACTGGTCAAAAAACTGGAAGCTGCGAGCATGGAAGTGCTCTCCGGCCTGGAGCGGATTGCCGTGGCAGGTGAGCATGATTCGAGTTTATTGTGCCATTCGCACGGCTAGCAGGGTGTGTAAGTTATTGCAAGTTGTCACTCAGCAGGCGACATCCCTGCTAAAACTACTTGCCCGCGAGAATTACTTGCAAGTGCTGTAACACCTCGCCGTCAGGATGTATCTGAATGACAAATCAGATTTCTTCCTGTAATTTGGCGAAGGGATCGATAAAGAACACGATCAACGATCTGCGCCTGTACGCCAAGCCAGAGCCAAGGCAATGATTGAGCGTCTGGAGGGTTTTAAGCGCAGGCGTTCGCTGTTAACTGAATCCTTGATCCTGAATTCTATTTAAGGGCGTTATGAACATAAATATTCAGTCCGGTGATGGTCGTGACCGTGAATTCGTGTTCACAGCCCAGGATTTCGAGCGGGTGCGCAAATTGATCTACGATCATGCCGGTATTTCGCTCAATGAGTTCAAGCAGGATATGGTGTATAGCCGTCTGACACGCCGCCTGCGGGCGACGGGAATCAACAGTTTCAGCGATTATCTGGCGTTGCTGGAGGGCAATAATCCAGCCGAGTGGGAAGCGTTTGCAAATTCGCTGACCACCAACCTGACCTCGTTTTTCCGCGAGCCTCACCATTTTCCGCTGCTTGCCGAACACGTTGTCAGGCATACGGAATCTCGTTCAATTTCCTTGTGGTGTTCAGCAGCGTCGACCGGCGAGGAGCCTTATTCGATGGCGATGACCGTGGTGGACGCATTCGGCAGCTTTACGCCACCGGTGACCATACTTGCCACTGACATTGACACAAATGTGCTGGCTAAGGCTGAAGCGGGTGTTTATCCGCTCGAGCGCGTCGAAAAGCTCTCTGCCGACGTGGTGAAGCGTTTTTTTCTCAGCGGGGCGGACGCGCCGGAAGGGTATGTGCGGGTGAGGCCTGAGTTGCGCGCGATGATTACCTTCAGGCAGGTGAATTTGCTCAAGGCCGACTGGCCGGTGCAAGGCCCGCTGGATGCGATATTCTGCCGCAATGTGATGATCTATTTTGATAAGGAAACGCAACTGAAAATCCTGCAACGCTTCGCACCGTTGTTGCGATCGGATGGACTGTTATTCGCAGGTCATTCGGAGAGTTTTCACAATGCCGCTCATCTGTTCAAATTGCGCGGAAAGACGGTATATGACCCGGTAAAGGCGACTTGCGCCGATCAGTAAGGCGCAATTTCATGACTGTACAAGTTGTTTTAAATTAAAAGAATATGGCAAGCGGCAAGCTAAAAGAACTGGCCGTTGACGGCTCCGCACTGATCCGCAACGCGATCGAGACGATGATCAACCGTGAGACCGATCAGGCAGGCGCTGCCGGGCAGTTTTCTGCCGATGCCAGTGGGGCTTGCGCAGCCATGCGTTTCTCATCTACAGAGAAACTGATTGTTATCGGTGCATCGACAGGCGGGACAGAAGCGATCAAGGATGTGTTGACACGCCTGCCCGCCGATGTGCCGGGCATCCTGGTGACACAGCATATGCCGGAGGCGTTCACCAGGTCGTTCGCTGCTCGATTGAACACCCTGTGCAGGATTACAGTCAAGGAAGCCTGTCATAACGAGCGGATACTGCCGGGCCATGCCTATATCGCCCCGGGTCATTCGCATCTGCTGTTACGCCGCAACGGGGCGCACTATGTGACCGAACTGAGTCAGGGGCCGCCGGTGAATCGGCATCGTCCGTCTGTTGATGTGCTGTTTCGTTCTGTTGCCAGCGTTGCAGGCGCAAATGCGTTGGGCATCATACTTACCGGGATGGGCAAGGATGGCGCGCTGGGTATGCTGGAAATGAGGCGGGCAGGCTCCCACACGATAGCCCAGAACGAGGCGAGTTGTGTGGTTTTTGGCATGCCCAGGGAAGCGATTGCTGTCGGAGGTGCCAGTGAAGTGATAGCCTTGCAAGATATTGCCCGCCATATGCTGGATTATCTCGGCCGGCACAGCGACAAAAACTAATCAAATCTGATTGTTATTGAGGGATAGCTATTCGAATCAGTATGGGCACATGCTGCGCATATAGTGACATATGGCGATATGGTTTTTTCCGATCTGCATGAGAATAAAAGTCGATTTAAGGCTGGGCTTGCGATTGCATCTTGCATGTTTACTTCATCTCCCGTCTTGAACGTATTGAAAAGCCAGATAAACTCCCCGTTATTCGCCTGATTAAACGCGGCTCCTTTGCGTATAATTGGCCTCATCAGCGGAGCCCATCATGGCAGATGACAGCGATCTAGAAAAAACAGAACAACCCTCGCAGCGGCGACTTGACCAGGCAAAAGAAAAAGGTCAGGTCGCGCGCTCGCATGAGCTGTCCACGTTCTCCATCCTGATGGCAGGTGGTGCTGCGCTCTGGTTTATGGGTGCATCGCTCAACGCCCAGATGGTGAGGCTGTTGCACGACGGTCTGACCATCAATCGGGATCTGGTTTTTAAACCGGAATTGATGATCCCGCATCTGTACGATCTATCCATGGCTATGCTGATTACCTTTGCGCCTGTTCTGTTGTTGTTGCTGCTGGCGGCCCTCATTTCCCCGCTGTTTTTGAACGGCTGGTTGTTCAGTCCAGAGGCGCTGATGCCTCAATTTTCACGGATGAACCCGGTCTCCGGCATCGCACGCATGTTTTCAACTCACGCGCTGGTGGAACTGTCCAAGGCGCTGGGCAAGGCGATTGTGCTGGGAGGCGTTGCGGCCTGGGTGATGTGGCATCATCGAGAGGATGTGTTGCAGCTGGCTACGCTGTCGATTGCGCCGGCGATTTCGCAAATGGGTTCTCTGGTTGGCGGCAGCTTTCTGGCGATTGTGTGCGGGATGTTGCTGATCGTGGCGATAGACGTGCCGTTTCAGCTTTATGACCATAACAAGAAGCTGATGATGACCAAGGAAGAAGTGCGTCAGGAGTCCAAGGAGACGGACGGAAATCCGCAGGTTAAGGGACGCATACGCAGCATGCAGCGTGAAGCGGCCAGACGTCGAATGATGAGCGCAATTCCAAGCGCTGATGTGGTGGTGACCAATCCTACTCATTATTCTGTTGCGCTGAAGTACAGCGACAAAGGCATGAGCGCACCCACTGTGGTGGCCAAGGGGTCTGGTCTGATCGCCCAGCGTATACGCGAAATTGCGGTAGAAAATCATGTGCCGATACTCGAAGCGCCGCCGCTGGCACGCGCGCTGCACAAGCATACCGAGATCGGCGAGTCCATTCCCGAGGCATTATATACAGCCGTCGCCGAAGTGCTGGCCTACGTATATCAGTTGAAACGTTATCAGACTCAAGGCGGAGCGCGCCCTGAGGAGCCGGACAATTTACCTGTGCCTGCCGAGCTTGATCCTGCTGCCGGGCTCGCATCATGAAACTGGATTCTGTGCTGAATTTCCTTAAAAACAGCGTGAAATTGCGCGGTCTGGCCGGGCCTATTCTGATCGTGATGATACTGGCGATGATGGTGCTGCCATTGCCGCCGATGCTGCTGGATATTCTCTTCACATTCAACATCGCAGTTGCCGTGATGGTGTTGCTCATCAGCATGAATACCACCAAGGCGCTGGATTTCCTGTCCTTCCCGACCATTTTGCTGATAACCACGTTGCTGCGTTTGTCGCTCAATGTGGCTTCGACCCGGGTAGTGTTGCTGCAAGGCCATACGGGTCCTGATGCGGCGGGCAAGGTGATTGAATCGTTCGGTCACTTTCTGGTGGGCGGTAATTACGCAGTCGGCATCGTGGTGTTCGCGATTCTGGTAGTCATCAACTTTATGGTGATCACCAAGGGTGCGGGACGTATCGCCGAAGTGGGCGCACGCTTCACACTGGATGCGATGCCCGGCAAGCAAATGGCGATTGATGCCGACCTGAACGCAGGCCTGATCGGTGAAGATGTGGCGCGGCAGCGGCGTGCCGAGATCGGACAGGAGGCGGATTTTTACGGTGCGATGGATGGTGCCTCCAAGTTTGTGCGCGGCGATGCGGTGGCCGGCATCCTCATCCTGTTCATCAATCTGATCGGCGGACTGATTGTGGGTGTGTTGCAGCACAATATGGACATCGCCATGGCTGCCAAAAATTACACGCTGCTGGCGATTGGCGATGGTCTGGTAGCGCAGATTCCGGCGCTGGTGATTTCGACCGCTGCCGGTGTGGTGGTGAGCCGTGTCTCCACCGATCAGAATATCGGCGATCAAATGATGGGGCAGTTGTTCAAGCAACCCCAGATCATCATGTTGACCGCAGGGATTATCGGCATGATGGGTATGATACCCGGCATGCCGCACTTTGCATTTTTGCTGCTGGCGGGTGGGATGGTCTGGCTGGCCTATTATTTGTCGCAAAAAACCGAAAAAGTGGCAGAGCAGGAACAGGCTGAAGTGGCGGCGACCCCGATTATTACCGAAGCAACCGATGCAAGCTGGGAAGATGTCGCGCAGGTGGATGTGCTGGGTCTGGAAGTTGGCTATCGCCTGATCACGCTGGTTGACAAGGCGCAGGACGGTGATCTGTTACGAAGAATCAAGGGAATACGCAAGAAATTCACGCAGGATATCGGCTTTCTGCCCCCCTCGGTGCATATTCGGGATAATCTCGATCTGCGTCCGAATGCGTATCGCATCACCCTGAAGGGAGTGGAAATTGGCAGTGGAGAGGCTTATCCGCAGCAATTCCTGGCGATCAATCCGGGTAGTGTGACCGGCGATTTGATCGGCACGCCGACTAAAGACCCCGCGTTTGGCTTGCCTGCCGTATGGATAGATGCCGCGTTGCGCGAACAGGCACAGATTATGGGCTATACCGTGGTGGACCCCGGTACGGTGGTCGCAACCCATCTGAGTAATTTGCTCAGCACTCGTTCAGCCGAGTTGTTGGGGCGACAGGAGGTGCAACAGTTGCTCGATCATCTTGCCAAGACTGCGCCTAAACTGGTGGAAGATCTGGTGCCCAAGTCCCTGCCACTGGGGACGGTGCAGAAAGTGTTGCAAAACTTGCTGGATGAAGGGATGCATATCCGCGATATGCGTACCATCGTGGAAACGCTGGCAGATAACGCGCCGCGCAATCTGGATGCCTTGCAACTGACTGTTCTGGTGCGTGTGGCCCTGGGGCCTGCCATCGTGCAGCAATTCTATCCCGCTGCACAGGAGTTGCAGGTGATAGGCATGGACAAGGAGCTGGAGCATGTGTTGATGCAGGCGATGCAGGCGAGTCAGAACGGTATAGGCATAGAGCCTGGCCTGGCAGATACCGTGCTGAATGAATCACGTGCCGCAGTTGAACGACAGGAGCAAATGGGGCTGCCGACGGTGATGCTGGTGCCGGCCCAGTTGCGCGATTTGCTGGCGCGCTTTTTGAAGCGTGCCGTTCCGAATTTAAGGGTTATTTCGCATGATGAAGTACCGGACTTTAAAACCATCCGGGTGACATCATTGGTAGGAGGAAACGCATGAACATCAGAAAATTTATCGCCCCGACAGCACGTGAGGCGCTAAGAGAAATACGCAGTGAGCTGGGTGAAGAAGCCGTCATTCTGTCGAATCGCACAACCTCACAGGGCGTCGAAATTGTCGCCATGGCGAATGATGAGATGGTGCGACTGTCAGATGTGACGGCTCAGGGTGCCAAACTTCGGGCCAACAAGGTTGAAGCGATCGCCGACGCTGTGCAAGCCTTGGTGCCTGGCGCCAACAGTCTGGCTGCTGAAGCGTCGATACTCGGCGAAATTAAATCCATGCACAGCAAGCTGCAGAAGCAGATTGAGACCTTGTCATGGAATAATGTGCAGCAGCGTGACCCGCAGCGCGCCGGTTTGTTGCGCCGTATGCTCAATTCCGGTTTCAGTACGCTGCTTGCCCGCCAGTTGCTGGACAAGATGCCAGCCGGCAATGAAAAGGGTGAGTTCTGGATCAAGCAAGTGCTGAAACGCAATTTGCGTGTGGCAGGCGCTGAAGACGATATCGTCGCCAAAGGCGGTGTCTATGCGCTGATCGGTCCGACCGGCGTCGGCAAAACGACGACAACCGCCAAGTTGGCGGCAAGGGCGGTGGTGCGCTATGGTGCGGATAAGGTGGCGTTGCTGACCACCGACAGTTACCGGATTGGCGCCTATGAACAGCTGAAGATTTACGGAAAGATTCTCGGCGTGGCGGTTCATGCGGTGAAGGGTGCCGATGATTTGCGCCTGACGCTTGCTGCGTTGCGTCACAAGCATCTGGTGTTGATCGACACGGTGGGAATGGGGCAACGCGATGAGCGTGTGTCCGAACAGAGTGAAATGTTCGATGCGGCCGGCGTGCAGCGTTTACTGGTGTTGAATGCGACCAGCGGCGGCGATACGCTCGAAGATGTGGTGCGCATGTATTACAGCAATAAAGTGATCGGCTGCATTGCAACCAAGCTGGATGAAGCTGTCAATCTTGGCGCCGTGCTGGATGTGGTAGTGCGTCACCGTCTGGTGATGTATTTCATGGCTAACGGGCAGCGTGTGCCGGAAGACTTGCATCCGGTTAATATCGATATTTTGTTGCATCGGGCGTTTAAACCTGTGGATGAAAAAACGCCATTCACGCTGGAGGAGCTTGAGTTCCCGACGATAATGGCTGATTCCGGCACCGTATCTTCCGGCGAGGTGTCCTATGCACTTTGATGTTGAAGAGTTGCAAGTCGATGAGCTGGATGAGTCATTAGCGGAAAAAGATGCGCAGCAGCAGGTGACTGCACCTCAGCGACTGGGGGCTGACGATCAGGCCGAAGGGTTGCGCCGTATGCTGGTGTGCAATCAGACTCAGGTTATCACGCTGGTGGCAGGTAAAGGCGGCATGGGGCGTACCAGCGTGACACTTAATCTGGCCGCAGCGATGGGTGGCGCTGGCCGCGATGTACTGGTGCTGGACGAGAACCCTGCGCCGCACAATTTGGCCGATAGCCTGGGATTGTTTGCGCGGTTTGATTTACTTGATGTGATACAGGGAAAATGCCAGCTTGAGGATGCCGTTCTGCGTGGCAAAGGGTATGCCATCCTGCCCATCGCCCGCCTGATGCGTGCGTTGGAGAAATTGAATCCTGTCGAGCAGCACTGTCTGGAAAGCGCTCTGGCTGAGGCGAGCAGCGGGGTGGACGTGATGCTGGTGGATGCCGCAATGCTGGCAGGCCATGCTGCCGTCTCATCCAGTCTGGCCTCCGGTGTCAGGCTGCTGGTGGTGATGGATGCGACCGCAAGTGGAATCACCGAAAGCTATTCATTGATTAAACGTCTGGCGCTGGAGAATGCGCGCCTGCGCTTCGAAGTCGTGGTAAACAAAGTATCCAATGAACAGATGGCCAGGCTGGTGTTTGGCAACATGGAAAAAGTCGCGAGGAATAATCTCGCCGCACGACTCGAATATCTGGGTTATATTCCATTGGATGACAAATTGAAACGTGCGACGCAGTTGGACAGATCCGTGGTGGACGCCTATCCATCCGCCGTATCTGCCCAGGCCTGTATGGCATTGTCTCAAAGTGTGTTGCAGATGACGATGCAACACGATGAAATGGAAGGCGGCATTTCCCAGATGATGAAAAACCTGATCAGGCAGTTGGCGCGTCAACACGAAATGGAACAGCTTGCAAGCTAGAAAAGCAGTCGTTAGCAATGAGTCGGTAGTTGCTGGCTGAATCTGCGCGACTGCCGTCTCAATTCACGAATTACGTTTAAGACTTATGACTGGCAACTATGTATAACGCATCCGGATTGCAGGACAAAGACCAGTGCTTGAGGGATTATGCCCCGATGGTAAAGCGGCTGGCTCATCAAATGATGAGCAGATTGCCGTATAGCGTACAAATTGACGATATCATTCAGGCTGGCATGATGGGTCTGCTGGATGCGGCAAATCGCTACGACGAGATTCATGGCGCCCAGTTTGAAACGTACGCGACGCAACGCATTCGCGGCGCCATGCTGGATGAATTGCGCAGTGCAGACTGGTTGCCACGCAGTTTGCGTCGTGACATGCGTCGAATTGAACAATCCGTCAGCCGCTTGCAGCAGAAACTGGGTCGTGCGCCAAACGAGACCGAAATTGCTCGTGAACTGGAGGTCTCGCTCGTTGAATATCAGCAGATGTTGCAGGAATCTCGCGGCGCACAACTGATTTATTACGAAGATTTTCAGGATGAAGATCATGATGACTTCTTCGAACGATTTGAATTCGCCAACGATAGCGATCCGCTGGCTTTATTGCTGGATGAGCGTTTCAAGACCGAATTGACGCGTGCGATAGACATTTTGCCGGAGCGCGAGCGCATGCTAATGGGCATGATTTATGAGCAGGAGATGAATCTGCGCGAAGTCGGCGAGGTGTTTGGTGTCAGCGAGTCGCGCATTTCACAGTTACATAGCCAGGCCGTAGCACGTCTGCGTGGTTCGTTGAAAGGTTACTGATGGACAGGCTGACGTTATTTGGTTTACTGGTCGCATTGGCGGGTATTCTGGCAGCGCAGATGCTCGAGGGCAGTAATCTGGCTATCCTGTTCCAGAGTACGGCGTTCATGATTGTGTTCTGCGGCACCCTGGGCGCGGTGATGGTGCAAAGTTCGAGCAAAGTCTTTATGGCGGCTGTCAGGATGACAGGTTGGGCGTTAGTTACGCCGAAGTTGTCTGGTCAGGATTCGATTGAGCAGTTGACCGGATGGGGTGACCTGGCGCGCCGGGAAGGTATGCTGGCACTGGAAATGCATATTTCTGAGATTAGCGACCCTTTTCTGAAGAAGGGGGTGCAGTTGCTGGTGGATGGTTATAGTGCAGAGAAAATTCGCGAAGTACTTGAGATTGATATTCGCTCATGGGAGCAACTGCGCTGGCAAGCGGCAAGGGTATGGGAATCGGCGGCAGGCTATTCGCCAACGATAGGCATTATTGGCGCGGTGTTAGGTTTGATGCATGTGATGCAAAACTTATCAGAACCTGGCAAGCTGGGCGGCGGGATTGCCGTTGCATTTGTTGCAACCATTTATGGCGTGGCTTTCGCAAATTTATTGTTTTTGCCGGTTGCGAACAAACTGAAGGCCATCATCATGGAACAGACCCAAATGCGTGACATGATCGTGGATGGACTGGTTGCGATTGCAAACGGTGAAAATCCCCGCTACATTGAATTTAAATTGCAAAGTTATCTGGACTAACGGGCATGGCAAATTCCATTGTAAGATTTGATTTTTTCGCCATGCCCGTTTCCCTTACCCCTCACTCTCCCGTAAACGGGCGACTGAGGCAAGGTTTCGCAGTGCGAGGTTGGTGTTAAAAATGGCGGGCAGACGCAAACGCATAGAACACGATAATCACGACCGATGGTTAATCTCCTATGCTGACTTTGTCACATTATTGTTCGCTTTTTTCGTGGTGATGTATTCGATATCATCTGTCAACGATGAGAAATATAAGACCTTTAGTAATTCGTTGAGCCTGGCCTTTACCCAGCAAGCCAACTCTGTCGCTATGAGCCCGCAGGAGCAAATGTTAAAGGCGCTGGTCGATAAGCGCGATGCGCGACTGGTCGAGCAACAGCGCAAAATGCAGGCGCAGATGAAAGCGGTGACCGAGAGTTTGCAGCAGGCGATGGGGCCGCTGATCGTTCAAGGGCTGGTCGGTGTCCATCAAACCGGACGAGGGGTAGAGATTGATATCAGCGCCAGCACCTTGTTCAGTGAAGGTGAGGATAAACTGCAAGCCGGCGCTCAGGAGACGCTGAAAAAAGTAGCCCTGGTGTTGAGTCGCGAAAATCAGTCCGTTGAAGTGCAAGGGCATACAGACGATGTGCCTATCAAGACGGCTCAATTTCCATCCAACTGGGAACTGTCTTCCGGGCGTGCCGGCAGCGTGGTCAGAACGCTCGCAGCGTATGGCGTGGCGGAGAAACGTCTGACAGCGGTGGGCATGGCGGCGAATCTGCCTGTCGTGCCAAATGACACGCCCGAGCATCGAGCCAAAAATCGCCGGGTTTCGATTACGATTCTATCCCCTCAATTTGACCGTGCCAATCAGGTCGAGCCGAATTCGTCTCTGCCCGTCAGCGCCCCTTCAACAAGCAATTAGACGCTGCCGAGCGATCTGCCGCCGCCTGCTGAGAAGTTGGTTTGCCCGTCCGGGCCGTACAGATTGGCCTGATTGACGGCACGGCTGAGTGCGGTAAGCAGTTGTTGATTGTGGCGCAACTTCATCTGTATCAGTTCGCCATTGATGTGATTAAGTTGTCTGGCCTGTTCAGCTAATGTACTGATTTCCTGCCAGAGAACTAAACCTTCCGTGCTGTTGACCTTAAACCAGGCCAGGATGGCCGGGGCGGTGAGTTCAGGCAGGCAAGCGAGCATCAGGCGGTGGCGCACCTCGGCAAGTTCGCCTAACTGAGCGGCACGCGTTGACTTTTGTTCGGCGAGCATCATCAACGGATCAATGCTGTTTTCCGTTAACAGATTTTGCTCTTGTTGCAAAAGATCGACAAAGCTACGAACAGCCGCACGCTCTTCTGCCATGGCAGCAAGTAAGTCCGTGCAGGCTGGATGGTTCAAGATTATGCCTGGCTCTTGTTGATAAGATCGTGCACGGACTGAATCAGGCGATCAGCCACGACGCCTGAATTTACCTGAAAGAGACCATCGCTGATGGCCTTTTTGATTTCCGCCACTTTGTTTGCGTCTACGGCAGACGTGTTATCCATGCTGGACTGCATTTTAGCTAACTGGGTTGCAGTCGCTCCGAGAGAGACGCTGGTCCCTGATTGCTGCGGCGCAGTGCTGGCTCGGGTGCTGGTGCCGCGCGCATTCCCGTCGCTGATCTTCCCGGCGGGCAGCGTGCTTGCTGTTTTTTCAACTTTCATGATAATCCTTTCAATCTGCCGATACTAAAAATTCCGTTGCTGCTTACTATATCGGAAAAAGTCAGGAAAACTTTAGCGTTATTTAACATTTTTTGTGAAAGTGCCGCCAGGTTAAACAAATCTGTCGTGAAGTTGACGAATAAGCGGTTGTTTTGCCCACTGTTTGAGCCAAACATGATGAACGTGGTATGTTAGCCTGTTGCATAGCTTCAGGCTCATGGAGAAAAAACATGTTGGAAACATCTGAGGAAACGCTTGATCCGGAAAACTGGCAGGAGTTCCGGCATCAAAGCCATCAAATGCTGGACGATATGCTCGACTATATTGAAAATGTGCGAGGTCGCCCGGTCTGGCAACCTATCCCGACTGAGGTGCGTGCCGTGTTTCAACTGCCGATGCCTGTGCAACCGGGCGATCTTATGACGGCGCATGCGACCTTTATGCAGGATGTGCTGCCTTATGCGATTGGCAATGCGCATCCGGGTTTCATGGGTTGGGTTCATGGCGGTGGTACGCCGGTCGGGATGCTGGCAGAAATGCTCGCGGCAGGTCTCAACGCCAATCTTGGCGGACGCGAGCAGATCCCTGTCGAAGTTGAACGCCAGCTGTTGCGTTGGGTGCGTGAGTTGTTCGCTTTTCCAGATACGGCCAGCGGGTTGTTTGTAACCGGTACGTCCATGGCCAATTTTATCAGCGTGCTGGTTGCACGCACTGCCGCTCTGGGCCCTGCTGTGCGCCAGACGGGATTGCCCGCCGGACACAGTCTGGTCGCTTATACCTCGGCCAGTGCACATGTCAGCATCGCTCAGGCGATGGATATGGCAGGAATCGGCACGGCGGCGCTGCGCAAAATTACGCTGAATGAGAACTATCAGATGGACACGGCAGCCCTTGAGATGGCCATCATTGCTGACAAGGCGGCGGGTATGACGCCGTTTATGATTGCAGCGACTGCGGGCACGGTGGATGTCGGCGCGATCGATCCGTTAGCTGAAATTGCCGACATCGCAGCGCGTTTCGGTATCTGGTTTCATGTGGATGGCGCTTTTGGCGCGCTGGGCATGCTGGCCGCAGATATTGCCCCAAAGTTGACGGGCATTGAACGCGCAGACTCCATTGCCTTTGATTTTCACAAGTGGGGCCAGGTACCTTACGATGCAGGATTTGTTCTGGTGCGTGATGGTGAGTTGCATCACAGTACCTTCGCATCTCAAGCCGCATATTTGCAACGCGAGACGCGCGGCATGGCAGCCGGTTCGCCCTGGCCTTGTGATTTTGGCCCGGATTTGTCGCGGGGATTCAGGGCGCTGAAAACCTGGTTTACGCTACAGGTGTATGGCTCGGAAAAACTGGGGCATGTCATCTCGAACACCTGCGCGCTGGCCCGGTATTTGCGGCGGCGTGTAGAAGCTACCCCGATGCTGGAGCTGCTAGCTCCAGTTGCATTGAATATCGTGTGTTTCCGTTATCGCGGTAGCGACAGGATAAACGCGGACATTGTGGTCGCGCTTCAGGAATCGGGCATCGCAGCACCCTCAACCACGATGATCAAAGGGCGGCTTGCGATCCGTGCGGCCATCGTCAATCATCGCACGAAAAATTGTGATATTGACACATTGGTCGATGCCGTACTGGCACTGGGCACAGACATTGAACGCCAGCGCGTTTAGCTTGGAAGATCACCTCACGCAGAGACGCGGAGGAAGGTGAAAGCATGTGTATTTGTAACGTGTGGACGATTTGATGAATTTTTGCATCGATTTTGGTGGTGTTTGATTTTCTCCGCTTTTTCCGCGTTTCCACGTGAAATATATTTTTGGTTCCGGTTTGTCCGGCTTGGGAATACAAGATGAATTCAGAAGTTGTTGAACAATGTGAGGGGCATCAGTCGCTGATTGGCCTGGTTACCCTGATGCGCATGACGATATCGGGCGCGGATATGGGGTCGCTGGGGGTGCAGTTGATCGCACGCGCAGGGACTGATCCGCGCACGGCGGATGCCAATGCCCTGATGGACTTGTCCACGATTTTACAACTCAGGGGCGATCGGGAACTAGGCCTGACTATACAGCGTCAGGCCTTGGCGATACAGCAGGTTTATTCGCCCCCCTGTGGTCTGGCTGACCGTGGGCGTGCCGCAGTCCGACTGCTCGCTATCATGGGGGAGGGGGACCTGATGTCCAATTCACCCATTGAATTTTTGCTCGAAGAGGCGGATGTGTCGCTCGACATCGTGTATGTGACGAATGAGCTGGATTTGCCTGAAATTTTGCCGGAGCATGATGTGTTGTTTGTCGCGATTGCCGAATCCGAACAAAATATCCCATTGCTCAATAAAATTCACACTGTGATCGAAAGCTGGCCACGTCCGGTGATCAATTCCCCTTTACGTATCGCTGCACTGTCACGTGACAACTGTTACGCGCAGCTCAGGTGCGTGCCGGGCCTGGAAGTGCCGGCAACAGTGAGAGTCAGCCGGAAATCGCTGGAAGAGATAGCTCAGGGTGAGTTGCCGATGGCCAGCGTGCTGGGTGACGGTGATTTCCCGGTTATTGTCCGTCCCGTTGATTCCCATGCCGGGCAAGGGCTGGAAAAGCTCAATGATGCGGATGAGATTGCGGGCTATCTGTCAGGTATGGAAAATGACGAATTTTATGTCTCGCGCTTTGTCGATTATCGCGGGACAGATGGATTGTTCCGCAAATACCGGATCATGCTGATAGAAGGTCGCCCGTTTATTTGTCATATGGGCATATCCGAGCACTGGATGATTCATTACGCGAATGCGGGTATGGCGGACAGCGAAAAGAAGCGCGATGAGGAGGCGCGTTTCATGAGCGACTTTGATGTGGGCTTTGCAGTGAAGCACGCTGGGGCGTTTAAAGAGATTCACGAGCGGCTGGGGCTTGATTATCTGGGGATAGATTGTGCGGAGACGCAGGATGGTTGCCTGCTGATTTTTGAAGTGGATAGCTGCATGATTGTTCATGCGCTTGATCCGGTCGATGTTTATCCTTACAAACAGCCACAGATGCACCGCCTTTTCGAGGCGTTTCGCCAGATGCTGCTATCTGCCATGCAGCAAGCTTGACGTGTTGATAAACTCGCGGAATTTGCCGACAACTGAAGCGCTGCTGGTCTCGGGTGGCGATGCGCGCATCGCGCTCGATTCTTCTGGCGGGCTGAATAAATACGGTTGCCAGCCGTACCCTGATGCTGAGCTATTGGCCTTTGGTTCTTCCACGGCGTCGGTTATTTCTCAGCCAGGATTTGCTGCGGTAAGCAGGTTGCGTGAGCGGTGGCTGGATGAGGGTGATGCGTTTGAGCTGGCGCGCGAGATGCAGCACATCCGGGTTGAACTGTTATCCGATGTGGCTGATTTGGGCGCGCGACTGGAGTTTGCCACATCCGGGACGGATGCGCATTTCATGGCCGCCCAATATGCTGCCAGGGAAACACAGCTTACCGTGGTGATGGTGGAAGAGGCAGAAACCGGCAGTGGTGTGGCAGCAGCCTTATCTGCGTCATTTAAGGAACGGGGCGGCAAGGCGGCGGGAGTCATCAACGTGGTGCCGCTGCGACTGACTGACGGTATGCCGCGCCCGGCAGCCGACATCGATGCGGATGTGTCCATGTTGGTGGCTGACGCCGCAGCGTCAGGGCGCCACGTGCTGCTGGTCATGGTGGATCAATCCAAGACGGGGATGATTGCCCCCACTCCTGCCTGTGTTGTAGCGCTGCATCGCCGGCATCCTGGTCGTGTGGATGTGCTGGTGGATGCCTGTCAGTTCCGTATATCAAAACCTACCTTGCGCGCCTATCTGGAACAGGGTTTCATGGTCGCAATCACGGGTTCCAAATTCATCACCGGCCCGTCATTTTCAGCCGCACTTTTGCTCCCGGCGCAGTTTGAGCAACGGTTAGAGGTAAGCGGAGGCATCGGCCTGTTGTTGCGCTGGGAGGCCGCTCTGGTCGAATACCGCCGCTTTCGCAACTTACCGCAATCCTGGGTTGTTGAATTTCTGCAAGGCTTTGGGCGGGTCGTGCAACAGCGCCTCGCGAGTGATCCCAGGTTCGAGCCGCTGGCTGTGCCGCCGCCCGATCGCAGACCGCTGATCGAGGTGCCGAGCTGGGATCAGTTGCCGAGCATTTTTCCATTTTTGCTGTATCGCGCTGCGCCTGATAGCTGCGCTTCACGCGTTCCGCTCAGCCGTGAGGAAACGCTGCAAGTTTATCGCCAGTTGCAAGTGGATATGTCCGGTGATGTAAAGGACGGAGTCGCCGCGCTGCGCTGCCAGTTCGGACAGCCGGTTGCCTGCGGCGTGAGAGGCGGTATTGCCGTGAGTGCATTGCGTCTTTGCCTCAGCGCGCGTCTGATCAGCGATGCGGCAGGGAAAAAGGGCATCTCGGGCGTGATTGACGATGCGCTGGCCGCGCTGGATAAAACCGCATGGCTGGTTGATCGGCTCAAAGACTAAACAGCCTGTAGCGTTGTTGTTGTCACTAATCAGGGGCTGATCAGAACGATGCCTTCATTTCCCGCAATGCCGCTGACCAGGCGACCTGAGGCGGTGCGAACCTGAACTGTTTCTCCTTCGCCGGCATTGTTGAGCGCAACCCCTGAACTGCTCAGGGTGAAGCTGCTGCCCTGTACGGACAGTCGCACGGATTGCCCTTGCCGGACACTGTAGGGCTCGCGCAGCATGTCTGCACGCATGATATAGCCCGCCGATACGCTATAGCGCAGTACTTTGCCGATCGCCAGACTGGGGTCTGTCATACCGACATTTTGTGTGGTTTCGGTGGTTTGTCTGGACAGGTCTTCTGCATGCACGATTTGTCCCTGTGCCAGCGGTCTTGCGCTGATAAGCAGGTCGCGGCTGATTTTGATTTGCACAGGAATGAAAATACTCCAGCCTTTCGGCTCGGCGCAACGCACCCCGATGGAAACGCGTCCTATGAGTTGGCTGCCGGCCGGCAGAAAGGCTTCGACTTTGCTGCATGGGCGCAACACAATGCGACGATCGATTTCATCAACGGTGAAGGTGACTTTGCCGGGCAGTCCTGCGGTTTGTTGTTGCACAAAGCTGGTTACCGTTTCCTTCAGGGCCGCATGATCCTGCTGCGCGATCGCCGCAGTGCAGTTCAGGATGAGGCATGCCATCAATAAAAGATTTTTCATAGTTGTCATTGTGCGTGTAGCGGGCATTTATGGGAAGTGCCGGAGAACTGAGAATTGAGGGGGAAAGTTGCCGTTAATCGGCAGATAACATTTTTTCGGCACGGCTTATTATTCCACCAAAGTAGATGTCAGTGGGAAAACTGGAGTGTGTGATGATCAATAAACTGGACGAGGCGTTGCGTTTTCAACAAGCCGCATTGAGTTTGCGTGGTGCGCGCCAGGAGTTGCTGGCTTCAAATATTGCCAATGCCGATACGCCTGGCTTCAAGGCGAAAGATATCGATTTTGCCAGCGCCCTGAAAAATGCCATGTCTGGAAGCGCCGCGAAATTGCCGATGGCGACAAGTTCAGCCATGCATCTGGAAGGCCTTGCCGGCGGTCAGATTATGGGTGCACCTGTGCTGTATCGCAGGCCGGATCAGCCGAGCGCCGATGGCAATACGGTGAATATGGATGTGGAGCGCGCGCAGTCTGCTGATAATGCCTTGCGCTACGAGGCGGGCGTGAGATTCGTGAGCGATGAATTGAAAGATATGACGGCGGCTTTGCAGCCTTAACGAAAAAAGGAGAGTGGCGTGTCTCTGTTTGATATTTTCAAAATAGCAGGTTCCGGAATGGCGGCTCAGTCGCAGCGACTGAACGTGGTTGCCAGTAATCTGGCAAATGCCGACAGTACCACCAGCGCAGACGGCAAGCCGTATCGTGCTAAAGAAGTGGTTTTTTCTGCGACGCCTGTGGGTAGCGCCGACGCGCAAGGCGTGAAGGTTGTTCGTGTGGCTGAAAGCACCGCGCCGATGAAGATGGTGTACGACCCCAAACATCCGATGGCTGATGCGAAAGGCTATGTAACCATGCCTAACGTGAATGTGGTGGATGAAATGGTGAACATGATCTCGGCGTCCCGCTCGTACCAGAATAACGTAGATGCGCTGAATACCTCGAAGACGCTGTTGTTAAAGACGCTGACCATCGGTCAATAAATTACCCGCTACAAGCTACCCGCTAACAGAAAGAGGAAAATACCATGGTTAATCCCACACAAACTACCAGTGCAAGTGCCGTGTTTGCAGCCCTGAACGGGGGTGCTCAAGCTGCATCTCCCGCGACATCGGCCGCAGCGACACAGAGTCAGTTCATGACATTGCTGGTCACGCAGTTGAAGAATCAGGATCCGCTCAATCCGATGGATAACGCCCAGATGACTTCGCAAATGGCGCAGATCAACACGGTGAGCGGTATTAACCAGTTGAATACCACGCTGCAGGCGTTGAGCGCCAGCATGACGCCGAATCAGACGGTGCAGGCGGCGAGCATGATAGGGCGCGGTGCGCTGGTGCCGGGTGGCGTTGTGGATCTGGCGAGCGGCGTGGGGTTGGGCGGGTTCTCATTGCCAACGCCTGCGGATAGTGCGACCGTGTCGATTTATAACAGTTCCGGAGCGCTGGTTGATGCAATTGATCTGGGTGCGCAATCGGCCGGGATTACCAAGTGGCAATGGAACGGTACGAACAGTGCGGGTGCGACCGTGCCAGATGGCAGCTATACCTTCAAGGTCAACGCGTCTCTGGCCGGTAATGCGGTGGCTGCGAACAACCTGCAATATGGTCTGATAAACAGTGTGACTCAAGGTGCGACAGGGTTGACCTTGAGCGTCGGGGCGCTACAAAACATCGCGCTGACCCAGGTTCAGCAAATTCTTTAAAGTCGGGGGATACCATGAGTTTTGAACAAGGTCTGAGCGGATTAAATGCCGCAAGCAGTAATCTGGGAGCCATAGGTAATAATGTTGCTAACGCCAATACAGTCGGTTTCAAACAGTCGACAGCGCAATTTGCCGATATGTTTGCAGCATCCCTGTCGGGTTCGGCGGTGGGGCAGGTAGGTTCGGGTGTCAGTGTTGCGGCTGTGGAGCAGCAGATCACGCAAGGAAATATCACGGCCACCACCAATCCCATGGATACGGCCATCAACGGCCAGGGATTCTTTCGGTTAAGCACGCCGGCCGGTGCGACCGTTTATAGTCGCAACGGTCAGTTCCAGCTGGATAAAAATGGTTTTATAGTCAATGCTCAGGGAAATAAGGTGAGCGGCTATATGCCGAATGCGGCGGGAGTGCTGCTCGCCGGCGCAACGGTGCCGTTGCAAATCAATCCTGCGAATGTGCCGCCCAAGGCATCATCGGTTGCCACGGTGGGAGTGAACCTGAATTCGGCTGCAGCCGTGCCGGCAATCGCTTCATTTAATCCGGCCGACCCGACCACATACACCAACTCAACTTCCATGTCTGTTTACGACAGTCTGGGCGCCAGTCATGTGGGGACGATGTATTTTCAAAGGCTGCCGATTACTCCTCCAACTCTTGTTGCTTTGCCGGCGCCCACGACAACCTCAGCGACTCTCAGCACGATTGCAGGTCTGTCGGTGGGCAATACGATTACTTTTTCTGCGCCGGCGCCGGCGCAGACCACGACCATTACCGGTATCAATACCGGGACCAATACGGTGACCTATGCGCCTTTAACATTTGCCCCGAATGCGGGCGCGCTCATTACGACCAACGCCCCGTCATCCAACTGGAATACTTATCTGACGGTGGATGGTAACCTGGTGCCGGCTGTTTCAACCACGGCGACAGTGGCTGCCGCTATTGGTGCAACCTCGGCGACGCTGGGTTCAGTTACGGGTCTTGCGGCAGGTAATGTTATCACCATCGCCGGCAATCCGAGCCCGCTGACAATAAGCGGTATTGCAGGTACTGTTGTGACCTTTGCGCCGCCACTAACCGGCGCAATAGCTGCTGGTGCTGCCGTTACTGCGATTACTCCGCTGACGCAGCTGAATTTCGACGCTCTGGGCGTATTAACCTCGACTAACCCGGTCAGCTCGCCAATCGGAACAGTTTCATCCTCTCCACTGTTCCCAAACTCCACTTCGGTATCAACCGCACAGACAATCGCATTCAACTTTGGTTCGCAGACGGCTGCGACGACACAATACGGCAGCAGCTTCGGGGTTAATACCTTGTCTCAGGATGGCTATACGTCCGGGCAGCTTAACTCGACCAGTACCGGCGCTGATGGCATCATCACGGGCCGTTATTCCAACGGGCAGACGCGCCCGCTGGGGCAAATCGTGATGGCTAATTTTACCGCTGTTCAGGGCTTGCAGTCCGTTGGTGGTAATGCGTGGGTGGAAACGGCCGCATCCGGCAGCCCGCTGGTGGGCGCTCCCGGCTCAGGCAGTCTGGGTTCATTGCAATCTTCTGCAACTGAAGACTCCAACGTGGATCTGACGGCTGCGCTGGTGAACATGATTACCGCACAGCGCGTGTATCAGGCGAATGCCCAGACCATCAAGACGCAGGATCAGTTGCTGCAAACTATCGTGAATCTGAGGTAACAAAGAGTGGTAAGTGGTAAGTGGCAAGTGGGTTTTCTCCACTTGCTACTGAGGCACGAAGTGCCGTTCTACTTCCCACTCCCCAAAAAAATGGGAGAGTGTAATGGATAAACTGATTTATACCGCGATGACGGGCGCGTCTCAAGTGTTGCAGCAGCAGGCGACGGTATCCGAGAATCTGGCTAATGCGAGCACACCGGGATTTCGTGCGGCATTGAGCACCTTTCGTGCCGTACCACTGGTGGGTGAGGGGCTGCCCACACGTAGCTTCGTGGTGGATTCAACGCCCGGGTCGGATTTCACGCCAGCCGTTTTTCAGCCCACTGGCCGTGACCTTGATGTGGCGGTAAGCGGAGCCGGCTGGATCGCCGTACAAGGTCCCGATGGCAAGGAGGCTTACACTCGAAATGGCAGTTTTCAGATCAGCCCGGCGGGTGTGCTGCAAACCCGCACAGGGTTGAACGTGATGGGGGAGTCGGGCCCGATCACGATACCACCGACTTCTCAGATAACTTTTGCCACAGACGGCACGATTTCGACGATTCCCGATGGTTCTCAGCCAAATGCGATAACCATGATCGGTAGCCTGAAGCTGGTTAATCCTGCCGCAGATCAGATGGAACGCGGCGGGGATGGCCTGTTTCGCCTGAAGAATGGTGCGACAGCACCGGCCGATGTAAATACGCAAGTCGTTCCCGGTAACCTGGAAGGCAGCAATGTGAATACGGTAGAAGCGCTGGTCAATATGATTTCACTGGCGCGCAAATTCGACATGCAGATGAAAATGCTGACAACTGCCGATAATGACGCGAAGCAGGCAAGCTCGATCATGAGCATTGTAGGCTAAGTGGTGAGTAGGAAGTGGTTAGTGGGGTTCCAATCACTACTGACTACTCATAATAAATAAGGAAAACAAAATGATACGTTCTTTGTGGATTGCCAAAACAGGTCTGGATGCGCAGCAAACCCAGATGGATACGATCGCCAATAATCTGGCCAATGTGAGCACCAACGGTTTTAAGCGTTCGCGCGCGGTGTTTGAGGATTTGCTGTATCAGACTATCCGCCAGCCCGGTGCGCAGTCGTCGCAGCAAACCCAGATACCATCAGGCTTGCAGATTGGTACCGGGGTGCGTCCGGTGGCTGCCGAGCGGATTCATACCCAGGGAAATTTGCAACAGACCGGCAATCAGCTCGATGTGGCGATTCAGGGTGCAGGATTCTTTCAGGTGCTGATGCCCGATGGCACGACCGCCTATACCCGGGATGGATCATTTCAGCAGAATGCACAGGGCCAGCTGGTGACATCGAGCGGTTTCACCGTTCAGCCGGCATTGACCATTCCCGTCAATTCCCTCACGGTGACCATCGGTCAGGATGGCGTGGTTTCCGTGACGCAGCCGGGTGTGGCTGCCCCCATCCAGATAGGCAGTCTGCAACTGGCGACCTTTATCAACCCGGCCGGATTGATGAGTCAGGGGCAGAATCTTTACCAGGAAACGGCTTCATCCGGCACACCCAGTACCACAGTGCCTGGAACCAATGGCGGCGGCACGCTGAGTCAGAGTTATGTAGAAACTTCTAACGTCAACGTGGTGGAAGAAATGGTCAACATGATCCAGACGCAACGCGCCTATGAGATCAATTCCAAGGCCATCACGACGTCTGATCAGATGTTGCAAAAGCTGACGCAAATGTAAGTTTAAGGAGCAAAAATTGAACACCAGGCAAACAAGCGCGACAAGCCGGTATCTTATGCTGCCGGTGCTCTGTGTATTTATGGCGGGTTGCAATACGACAACTCCGCCGACCAGCATACACCAGCCGATGACCGCGAAACCGGCAGACCAGCTTGTGGTTACGCCATCCGACGGGGCGATTTTTCACGCCGGGGTCAATGAGCGTCGATTGTTTGAAGACGTGCGCGCGCGGAATGTGGGTGACACGCTGACCATCAATGTCGTGGAAGCTACCACGGGCAGTCGCAGCACCAGCGGAGGTTCCGCCAGTTCAAACAGTATGGCTGACTCCACGCCAAATGTGGCTGTCGGGGCGCTGGCCAAGGTGCTGTTGAAACCCATATCCATCAGTGGCAACAACAGTAATAAGTCGGCCAAATCGGGTTCGGGCGCGGCAAGCGAGGCGTTGACGGGTGCGATTACGGTAACGGTTGTTGAGGTGATGAGCAATGGTAATCTGCTGGTGAGCGGCGAAAAACAGGTTGCCCTGACTAACAGCAACGACTTCATCCGGTTTTCCGGCGTGGTTAATCCAGTCAATATCACAAATTTGAATACGGTGCAGTCCACTCAAGTCGCCGATGCGCATCTCGAATACAAGAATGCCGGCGAGATGAATCAGGTGATCAATGATGCGCAGTCTTTAGGATTTCTCGGTCGTTTCTTCATGTCGGTGTTGCCATTCTAGGGAACCGCTGATTTATTCGTCTTCCCCGCAAAAGCGGGGAACCAGCACCTTTATTCAACTGGGTTCCCGCCTGCGCAGGAACGAAAAACCGAATAAATCAGCGCTTCCCTAGGATTGAGGAGCGAGGTTTGAGGATCGAGAAAATAACTCTGTTCCGTCTTTCGCTCAATCCTTTATCCTGAATCCTCGATCCTGTTTAAGGAATAAAACGATGAAACAAATTTTTGCAGTACTGTTGATGACGCTGGTGTCGTTTGCCGCTTACGCCGATCGCATCAAGGATGTGGCTAGCATTCAGGGCGTGCGCGATAACCAGTTGTCCGGTTACGGCCTGGTGGTAGGGCTGGATGGCAGTGGCGATCAGACCACGCAAACCCCGTTTACCGTGCAGAGCGTCATCAGCATGCTGTCGCAAATGGGCGTCAACATGCCACAAACGACCATTATGCAGCTCAAAAATGTCGCCGCGGTAATGGTGACGGCCTCGCTGCCGCCTTTTTCCAAACCCGGCCAGACGATTGATATTACGGCCTCCTCGATAGGGAACTCCAAGAGCCTGCGCGGCGGAACGCTGCTGATGACCCCTCTGAAAGGCGCGGATGGTCAGGTTTATGCGATGGCGCAGGGAAATCTGCTGGTCGGTGGTGTGGGCGCGGCTTCCGCTGGATCTTCTGTGCAGGTCAACCATTTAAACGTCGGCCGTGTGCCGGGTGGCGCAACTGTGGAGCGTGCGGTGCCGAGCGTGCTGGGGCAGGGGAATTATATTCATCTGGAATTGAATACCAGTGATTTCACCACAGCCTCACGGATAGTCAATGTCATCAACGATCAGATTGCCCCGGATATTGCCGTGGCTCAGGATGGTCGCATGATTGAGGTTCGCGCGCCTCAGGGTAGTGGGTTGGTTGCCTTCATTTCCAGGGTTGAGAATCTGGAAATCAGTCAGGCGCAAGGGGTGGCCCGTGTGATCATCAATGCGCGTACAGGTTCGGTCGTGATGAATCAGGCAGTGACGCTGGACCCCTGTGCAGTTGCGCACGGCAATCTGACCGTGGTCATCAATACCGACACCACGGTGAGTCAGCCTAATGCTTTTTCCGGGGGGAGGACTGCGAAAACCGACAAGAGTACGATCGATGTCAAGAGCGATAAGGGTGGCCTGGTTGAACTGCCAAAAGGCGTGTCATTGAGCGAGGTGGTCAAGGCGCTCAATGCGATAGGTGCGACGCCACAGGATTTGCTGGCGATTTTGCAGGCAATGAAGTCGTCTGGGGCGCTGCATGCCGAGCTGGAGGTGATATAAGTGACATCCCATGTAAATGCGACAGCCAGTCTGGCGCTTGATACGCAATCGCTGGGGCAGTTGCGTTTGCAGGCCAAACAGACACCGGATCAGGCGCTAAAAGCTGCCGCGCAGCAATTTGAATCGGTTTTCATGAACATGATGCTCAAAAGCATGCGTGAAGCGACGCCGCAGGATGGAGCGATGGACAGCGAGCAGACCCGGATGTTTACCGGGATGCTGGACCAGCAATTGGCGCAGAGCATGTCTTCCGGTCGCGGTATCGGTCTGGCCGATATGCTGGTCAAGCAGCTCGGCGCCAATAGACAAGCGTTACCCCCGGCGCTCAATCATCAGCCTGCTATCCTCGATCCCAGATCCTCGATTTTCAATCCTCAATCCTCAATCCTTAATCCTAAACCTTCGGGAGTGCCTTCAGCATACAACGCGGCGACCCAGCAGGATTTTGTGAACCGGATGTTGCCTCATGCCATGCAGGCGAGCAGCGCGAGCGGTGTGCCGCCCCAGCTGATGTTGGGGCAGGCGGCCCTGGAGAGCGGATGGGGCCGCCGTCAAATTCTGATGGCGGATGGCAGCAACAGTCATAACCTGTTTGGCATCAAGGCCGGTGCAGGCTGGCATGGCAAGGTGACCGAGGTGATGACCACCGAATACAAGGGTGGCGTGGCTCATAAACAGGTGGAGAAATTTCGTGCCTATGCTTCTTATGATGAGGCATTCAAGGATTATGCCGGCATGATGAGCAGCAATCCTCGTTATGCAAATGTGATGCAGCAAGCGGGCAATCCGGCAGCAATGGCGCAGGCTTTGCAAAAATCAGGTTATGCGACGGACCCAAAATATGCCGAAAAACTGGTGAGTGTGATGCGGCAGATGAATATTGTCGGTTAATTTGAAACTCGCGTAGCGATTCGTTTGCACGCTTGCGAAACCGGGGGCAGGAAGGCTATTCCCGTTGTTTTTTTCGATACCTGTTAATTGGGCTAAATATTTATCAGTTGCTGCCGATAAGAATAGTGAGCGGGCAGGTTGGCTGAGAAAAGGAAGATCATGGGAAGTAATATATTTAGTGCATCACTGAGCGGCCTGAATGCAGCAATGTATGGGATGAACACGACCCAGAACAACATTGCCAACGCCAGTACGCCCGGATATACGCGGGAGCAGGTGACGTTAAGTGCGCAGGCAAATACCTCCTCATCAGGTTCAGGTTTCGTCGGGCAGGGCGTCAACGTGTCCGGCGTGGTACGGCTTTATGATCAGTTTTTGACGGGTCAGGTGTTACAGCAACAAAGCCAGGCCAGTTATCTGAATACCTATCTGACATCCGTGACGCAGGTTGATAATCTGGTTTCCAATTCGACTTCCGGTATTTCGACCGCGATGCAAGGCGTGTTCGATGCGGTGAATGGTCTGGCCAACACCCCAGGTTCCATACCCGCACGTCAAACCGTGCTGAGTTCGGCTCAAGCGGCTGTAAACAGTTTTCAGTCTATGGGGCAGGGGCTTGCCAGTATCTCAACCTCCTTGAACGGTCAGATTTCCAGCAGCGTGCAGCAGATCAATACGTTCGCGACGCAGATTGCAACATTGAACACGAACATACAGGCTGCCATTGCAATGGGCAACGGACAGCAGCCCAATGCGCTGCTGGATCAACGAGATAATTTGATTAGCCAGCTGAATAAGCAGGTAGGCGTAATAAGTCAACAGCAGCCGGATGGCTCTGTGAACGTGTTTGTCGGCAGCGGTCAGGCATTGGTAGTGGGAAATAAGGCTATGACATTGCAGGTGGTGCAAAACCCCAGCGATCCCAGCAAAGTGGATGTGGCTTATCTGAACAATGGAAAGTCCGCTGTGATTCAGCAAAGCAGCCTGCAGGGCGGTAATTTGGGCGCCTACATGGTATTCCGCGATCAAAGTTTGCAGCCGGCACTGAATTCGCTGGGGCTGGTGGCGCTGGGTCTGGCAAGCAACATTAACCAGCAGAATCAGATGGGGCAAGATATGAATGGCGCTGCCGGCGCCGCGCTGATGAGTATTGCGGGGCCGCTGGTGAGTGCCGGTGCTGCCAATACCGGAACAGGCGGCGTGACAGCCACGATTGCCAGTGTGTCGGCAATGACGGCCAGCGATTACCAGCTAAAGTTTGACGGTACAAATTATACGCTGACGCGCTTGTCGGATAATACCGTGACCCAGCTTGGTGCAACCGTACCGCTTAGTAAACTTGTTGATGGTTTGACCGTGACGGCCGCCGCCGGCATGGCGACTGGCGACAGTTTTCTGATTCGTCCTACCGCTAATGCAGCGAGCTCAATTGCCATGGCGACCAATGATCCATCCAAGGTGGCCGCTGCCCTGCCGTATAACGGTGTGGCGTCCATCAATGCCAAAAATGGAACGATGACCGCACCGCTGGGCGCGCTCACGACGGCTACGGTAGATAATCTGGGCACGGCAGCTTCCACTGATAGCGTGACGGTGGATGGTAAAATGTTTTTTACGGCGACGCTTCCGGCGCATACCGCAGGAAATCTGATTACAGCCGCTAATCTGGACACGGCGTGGACGGCATTTGCCGCCGCAAATCCGGGTTATTCCTTGACCGGGACGTTTGCAGGGGGGAATGCACAGATCACCAAAGCAGACGGTACGGCCATACTTGTCAATGAAACGCTAACGCCAGGCACCGGTGCAACAATGACATCTCTGGCGGGGACGGGGGTCGGCTTTACGAGTACTACGCCTAGCAATCTGACCAGCAAAATTGCCGGTATTACGGTCAATACGCCGAGCAATGCCAATCTGAAGAGTCCGGTTGTGATCACGTTCACAGGCGCTGCCACGTATACCGTGACAGGTGCGGTGCCCGCCGTGGCAGGGCCGCAAACCTATACGGCTCCCAGCATCAGTTACAACGGCTGGACCATGCAGATGAGCGGGGCGCCAGCGCCAGTTGCCGGCGATGTGTTCAGCATCGGCGCCAACAGCGGTGCGGCAACGGTCAGCAACGGCTCGTATAACATGAGTCCGGTCAGCATTAATTTTACCAGTGCTACCGCTTACAACGTCGTCGAGATGACGGGGACGCCGCCCGTTCCCGTGACGCTGGGATCAGGACTCATTCCTCCAGCGGTCGGGGGCAGCAGTACTGTCAGTTATAACGGCTGGACGACGCAGATTACTGGCACGCCTGCAACCGGTGATACATTCAATATCGCCAAAGGCAGCAGTGCCACTACCCTGATGGTCACGCCGGCATCGACGAACACCGGTGGCGGTGCTATCAGTGGCGGCGCATTCAGTGTGCAGCCATTTACCATCATGTTTAATAATCCAGCGACTTCATATACCGTCTCCGGTGCTACGCCAGCGCCGGTTCCTAATCCGGTTCCCTACACTGCCGGGCAAAACATCAGCTATAACGGCTGGACGGTGCAGGTGACAGGCACGCCGGTTGCAGGCGATGTGTTTAACGTCGCGCCCAATACGAACGGGACGGGAGATAATCGCAACGCCTTGTTGCTGGCCGGTCTGCAGAGTCAGAATTTGATGTCCAATGGCACGACCACTTTGCAGGGGCAGTTCGGCCAGATGATCGGCGCAATCGGCGCAAAAACCAATGAATTGACAACTACAAGTGCGGCGCAAACGACCATGGTGGCTCAAACCGTTGCGGCCCAGCAATCTGTTTCCGGCGTCAATCTGGACGAGGAAGCGGCTAATTTATTGCAATATCAGCGCGCCTATCAGGCATCGGCGAAGGCAATGCAAATTGCCAACACCATGTTTGATGCATTGCTGACATTAAGGTAGGTGTGAGATGCGTATCAGTTCCAATACCATATTTGCCAACAACGTGAACCTGCTGAATCAGCAGCAGACCCAGTTGGCGCAGACTCAGCAACAGATTGCCAGCGGTCTTCGCCTGACCAATGCGGCAGTCGATCCCATCGCGTACACACAGGCGATGAGCGTCACACAATCGACGGCCATTAATAACCAGCAGTCCGCCAGTGGTACGGCGGCGTTAAATTCCGTGTCTCTTGAGGAAAGTACCTTGCAAGGGGTAACCAGCTTGCTCCAGAGCGTCAGAACGACGGTAATTTCCGCGGGGAACGGTTCGCTTAACGCCAGCGACCGTGCGACGCTGGCGACTACCTTGGGCGGACAGCTGCAGGAATTGATCGGTCTGGCCAACAGCAAGGACGCGAGCGGAAGTTATATGTTCTCGGGATTTCAGTCCCAAACTGCGCCGTTCGCTGCTACGTCAGCCGGTGTGAGCTATTTTGGCGACAACGGCCAGAGCATGTTGCAAGTCGGCTCGGGACGACAAATTGCGGTGAATGACAATGGCGCAAATGTGTTTATGCGCATTAAAAATGGCAATGGCACCTTCGTCACTCAGTCTGCAACGGCGAATACGGGTTCCGGGATCGTCGATATCGGGTCGATTGTCAATCCGGCGACGCTGACAGGAAATAATTACAATATCAGTATTGGCGCGGGCGGCACGTCTTATTCTGTCATCAATACCACCACGGGATTGCCTGTGGCGGGCCAGACGGCGCAGCCCTATGTAAGCGGGCAAGCCATTGCATTCGATGGCATGCAGTTGGTTATTCATGGGGCTCCTGCCGCAGGCGACAGTTTTACTGTTGCACCCAGTACGAATCAGAGCATGTTTACGACTATTTCCAACCTGGTCACAGCCCTGAATGCGCCGGTGGCGGGGACAAGTCTGGCCAATAGTCTTAATGCCGGTCTTGGCAATATCGATAATGCGCTCAATAATGTACTGAATACACAAACTTCATTGGGTTTGCGTATCAATGAGATAAACGCCTTGCAGGTGACGGGCAGCAGTACGGGTTTGCAGTTGCAGCAAACCTTATCAACGTTGCAGGATACCAATGTAACGCTGGCAATCAGTAATCTGACTCTGCAACAGACCATCCTGCAGTCAGCACAAAAATCCTTTGTTCAAGTTGCCAATCTTTCCATGTTTACCTACATGTGATGTGTGAGAATTCGCAGCTTATGCGCTGCGATTTTTAACCGCACACCGTTTGCTGTCATTGTGAGTTAAACTCGGCTAATTTTCAGGCCGGATTGCAGCAGCATATCCGGTCTGTTCCCCCTGAAAATCAACAATCATGACGATCGAAGAACCCGCATTTAAAATAAAAACCGGCAGTCTGCCTGTGTTGCAGCTGCACATACTCACGACTGATATGGCTCAGTTGAAGAGCCAGCTGTCTTTACGACTGAGTCAGACGCCGGATTTTTTTGCCAACACGCCGGTGGCGCTGGAACTCTCCGCAATTGCTGCGTTGGACAGCGAGCCTGATTTCTCCGAACTTATCTCGTTCATGCTCAAACAGGGTATGTGTGCGGCAGGTGTCGTCGGCGGTTCCCAGCTACAGCGTGCTGCCGCTGCATTGGCAGGATTGGGACTTTTTCCGGATGCGCCCGCAAGAAATGCATTGCGAAGAGAAGCGGATCACATCATCACTCCACCTGCGGTATTGCATGAGCAATCCGAACTGCCGGGATTTGAGCCGGAAGCGGTTGAACTCGCCAGTGAGGACAAAGCATTGGTGGCGCCTCCGGGTGCGCCTGTCGCTCGTCCGACGGTGGTCATCGATAAGCCCGTTCGAACAGGGCAGCGTATCTATGCCGAAGGGGCTAATCTGGTGGTGTTGGCTATCGTCAATGCGGGTGCCGAGCTGATCGCCGATGGTGATATTCACGTATATGCGCCGATGCGCGGCCGTGCGATTGCGGGTGCGCGAGGCAATGAGTCGGCGCGTATTTTTGTGCATGGCATGGAGGCCGAGTTGTTGTCGATTGCCGGCTGTTTCAAGGTATTTGAAGACGGAATTCCGGAAAATGTGCGCGCCAAACCCGCACAGGTGCATCTGGAGGGTTCCCGTTTGCTGATTCAACCCTTGTTGTATTAAGAGAAGTTTTTTGTATTGGCGCTTTACAGGTAAAATGAACGACTATTTATGTTCAGGGAATGATTCGTGGCTAAAGTTATCGTAGTTACTTCAGGAAAAGGCGGCGTGGGTAAAACGACCACCAGCGCCAGCTTTTCGAGTGGTCTGGCGCTGCGCGGCAATAAAACCGTGGTGATCGATTTTGATGTGGGCTTGCGCAATCTGGATCTGATCATGGGCTGCGAGCGCCGCGTGGTGTATGACATTATCAACGTTATAAACGGTGAGGTATCGCTCAAACAGGCGCTGATCAAGGACAAGAACTGCGATAACCTGTATATTCTGCCGGCGTCCCAGACGCGTGACAAGGATGCGCTCAATCTGGAGGGTGTCGAGCGGATTCTGAATGAACTCAAGGAGAGTTTTGATTTCATCGTCTGCGATTCTCCTGCCGGGATTGAATCAGGTGCATTCACCGCGATGTATTTCGCCGATGAGGCGCTGGTAGTGACCAACCCTGAAGTCTCGTCGGTACGCGATTCGGATCGCATCCTGGGTATCCTCGCCGCCAAATCGAAGCGTGCGGTCGAAGGGATGGAACCGGTCAAGGAGCACTTGCTGGTTACCCGTTATGATCCCAAGCGTGTGAATGCCGGAGAAATGCTGTCGGTCACCGACATACAGGAAATCCTGCGCATTCCACTGCTGGGTGTGATTCCTGAGTCCGAGTCCGTACTGCAGGCTTCAAACTCGGGAACCCCTGCCATCCATCTGGAAAAGAGTGATGTGGCTGACGCGTACCGGGACGTGGTGGGACGCTTCATGGGCGAAGATTTGCCGATGCGCTTCCTGACCGAGAAGGCCGGATTTTTCAAACGCCTGATGGGAGGGCTCTGAGATGTCCATGATTGCCGGCCTGATTGATTACCTGCGTGGTAACGAAAAGAAAACCGCTGTCGTTGCCAAGGAACGCCTGCAAATTATTCTGGCCCACGAGCGTGCGGGACGGGGTACGGCAACGCCTGATTATTTGCCGGCACTGCAGGAGGAGTTGATGGCGGTGATTGCCAAGTATATTCATGTGGATCGTGATTCGTTCAAGGTTCAGCTTGAAAAACACGACCAATATGACGTGCTGGAACTGAATATTACGCTGCCGGATAAGATGAACAGCAAATTCTGATTCAGGGCAATTTCACCAGTTTGAGTGCGGTGGAAAGTGCTTCTGCAGTCAGTCTGTCCAGCAGCGGGGCCAGTAAGGGCAGCGAAATGCTCAGTATCAGGAAACCGATCGTCAGGGTGATCGGGAAACCTATCGCAAACAGGTTGAGTTGCTGGGCGGCGCGGGTCAGTATGCCGAGGGCAAGATTGGTGATCAGCAATGCTGCCAGCAGGGGCAGCGCGATTTGTAAACCAAAGACGAAAATGCTCCCCCCCCATTGGGCTGCCGCATAAAAGCTTTTGCTGGACATCATCTCTCCGACCGGCAGCGTATGAAAACTTTCCGCCACCAGTGACAAAATCATCAGATGCCCATTCATCGCCAGAAAGGCGAGCGAGGCGATGATACCCAGCCATTGCGAGATGACCGCCGAATTCGTGGCGTTTCTTGGATCATAGAAGCTGGCAAATCCCAATCCCATGATCATTCCCGAAAATTCACCGGCCAGTTCCACGGCGGAAAATATCAGGCGCATGGTGAAGCCCATCGCGGTGCCGATAATGATTTGCTGGACGATGATGAGCAGGCCTTGCATCGATCCGACAGGCACGGCAGGCATGGGGGCTAAGGTTGGCGCAATGACGATCGTCATTAACACCGCGAGTCCGATTTTGACTCGGACGGGGATTTGCTTGTCGCCGAATATGGGCGCGCTGGAAATCAGGGCGAGCAGGCGTACCAGGGGGTACATCAGTGTGGCGAGCCATACATCCAGTTGCGCGCTGGTGATGTTGATCATGAATAACCCCGTGTGGAGCCAATGTCCGGACGTTCAATGAATGACGCTGTTTTTCTCAATCCTCAATCCTCAATCCTGCATCCTGGTTTATCCAGCCAGCCAGGGGATATTGCCGTACAAACGCTGGATGAAATCCACCATCATGCTGATCATCCACGGCCCCATCAGTATCAACATGGCAAAAATGCCCACTAATTTAGGAATGAACGACAAGGTCTGTTCGTTGATTTGAGTTGCGGCCTGAAAAATGCTCACTACCAGGCCAATGACCAGCGCACTGAGCAGCAATGGGGCAGCGAGCATCAAGGTCAGTTCGATGGACTGCTGCCCCAGGGTTATGACTGATTCGGGTGTCATTTATGCGTCCCGTTAAAAATTTAAGTATAAAAACTTTGTGCAAGTGAACCGATCAGCAGATTCCAGCCGTCAGCCAAAACGAACAGCATAATCTTGAATGGCAGTGAGATGGTGGACGGTGAAAGCATCATCATTCCCATAGACATCAGTATGCTGGCGACCACCATGTCGATGATCAGAAACGGTATATACACCACGAAACCAATCTGGAAAGCCGTTTTTAATTCACTGATCACATAGGCGGGCACCAGCAGGCGTAACGGCACTTCTTCCGCGCTTTGCAGTGCATCGCTGTTTGATATTTTGACGAACAGCGCGAGATCGGTCTGGCGGGTCTGGCGCAGCATGAATGCCTTGAGCGGCACCACGCCTTTTTCTACGGCTTGTTGTAAATCCAGCCGGCTCTCGCTATAGGGCAAGTAGGCATCCGTGTAAATTTTATCGAACACCGGTGACATGACGAAAAACGTCAGAAACAGGGATAAGCCTATCAGCACCTGATTCGGCGGCGATGACGGAGTGCCAAGTGCGGATCGCAGCATGCTGAGCACAATGATGATGCGGGTGAAGGCCGTCATCATCAGCAAAATGGCAGGCAAAAAACTCAGCGAGGTGAGTATCAGCAGTGTTTGCAGGCTCAGGCTGTAACTCTGTCCACCTCCTGCTGCGGCTTTGCTGGTGATTGCGGGCACTGCAATCTCTGCCCATGCGCCGTGACTGATGAGCAGCAGCGTCAGGCATAGCAGCAGCCTACGAGCCATCGCTTTGCCTGCCGGATTGACGATTTTTGAGCATGGAGGACAGCAGTTTGCCGAATTGGTTGTCGGTCGCGTTGTTGGAAGCTGGCAAGGGAGCTTGTGCCGAACCTTTTTCCAGTGTGTGTAATGTTCGTATTTGGCCAGGACCCACGCCGACCAGCAGCCAGGTGTCGCCCACTTCAACCAGTACCACACGTTCACGTTGACCGATCGCGACACTGCCGATGACTCGGAGCAAATTACCTTTGCCCTGTTGCGTAAGATTCAGGCGTTTGAGCAACCAGGCGATTCCCACGATGACGGCCAGTACCAGCAGCAAACTCAGGGTAATTTTCACCATGTTTCCGGTGCCCGCTACCGGCGGAACGTAGAGCGGGCGTGCGGCCTCAAGCGCCATTGCTGCGTGCGTGAAGAACAGCAGCAGCACAGTTGCGATATGGCGAAAAACGGGCATGACGGGTTTCATGGCCGTGCCTGTCAGCGGTTCAAACGACGCAGACGTTCCGATGGCGTAATGATGTCAGTCACGCGTATGCCCAGTTTGTCGTTTACAACCACGACTTCACCCTGGGCAATCAGGAACCCGTTAATCATCACATCCAGCGGTTCACCCGCCATACCGGCCAGTTCGACCACAGAGCCTTGCGCCAATTGCAGCAGATTTTTGATCGGCATTTTGGTGCGCCCCAGTTCAACTGTCAGTTGTACCGGGATGTCCAGAATCATGTCGAGATCATTTTGTGTGGTACCACCCCCGCTCGTACCCCCGCCAAATTTTTCGAATACGTGAGACTTGCTGGCTGGCGGGGGGGCTTCCTGTTCTGCCATCGCGGACGCC
The DNA here is from genome assembly GCA_002381565.1 of Gallionella sp. UBA4121. Lineage (GTDB taxonomy): Bacteria > Pseudomonadota > Gammaproteobacteria > Burkholderiales > Gallionellaceae > Gallionella. The sequence goes on along the minus strand of DFWZ01000056.1, from coordinate 107,639 downwards.
CAGTCATCGGCGCCCGCAGGTTCTTCAGCGGCTGTTTGTTCTGACATGGCTGCACCCCAATCATCGGCGGTGATGGCGGTTTCTTCAGTCATGGCTTTCTCCTTCGTTGGTCGTGAGCATTTTCACTATTTTGAGCGCATATTGGTTATTGAACACGCCATATTTACATTCCATTATTGGGATCCCATCCACAGATGCGGTGATGTCGTCTGCCACGTCCAGCGTGATCACATCTCCGCTGCGCATTTTTAACACTTTTTCCAGTGTGATATTGGCTTGTCCCAGCGTGGCGGCCAATTCGACCTCGGCGCACTGAACCTGTCTGGAGAGCAGTTGCAGCCAGCGTTTATCGACCGCCATGTGCTCCCCTTGAACGTTGTTATAGAGCAAGTCCTTGACGGGTTCCAACATCGAATAGGGCATGCAAACATGAAATGCGCCGCCATTCCCGCCCAGTTCGATATCGAAGGTGGTGACGATAACCACTTCATTCGGCGTGGCAATGTTGGCGAACTGCGGGTTCATTTCTGAACGTACAAACTCAAATTCGAGCGGATAGACGGTTTCCCACGATTTGGTATAGGCTTCAAATACCACGTCCAGCATGTTTCGAATGATGCGCTGTTCAGTCTGCGTAAACTCCCGACCCTCCACACGGGTGTGGAAACGACCATCGCCGCCAAACATGTTATCCACCACCAGAAATACCAGGTTCGGATCAAAGATAAACAGACCATTGCCGCGCATCGGTTTGGCCTGAATGATATTCAGATTGGTGGGGACGGCCAGATTGCGAACGAATTCGCCGAACTTCAATACACGCACCGGTCCGACTGATATTTCCGGGGTGCGACGAATGAAGTTGAACAGCCCGATGCGAAACAGTCGGGCAAAACGCTCGTTGATGATTTCCATGGTGGGCATGCGCCCACGCACGATACGTTCCTGCGATGCAAGGTTATATGAGCGAACATCTCCGGCAGCGGCTTCAGGCTGATCTGTGCCTTCATCCGTTTCGCCATTAACGCCCTTGAGCAGGGAGTCAACTTCGTCTTGTGAGAGAAATTCGCTCATTTTTCTATTGAATGATGAATGAGGTAAACAGCACGGCTGCTATACCTTTTTTGGCTGGTGTTGCTGCGGGTATTGCGGTTTGCGTTTCACCATCCGGTGGCGTCGAGTGAATGGTTGGGGCACTTTTACGCAGCCCCATTATAAATTCGACCTGTTCCTTTATTTCGCTGGCAAGTTTTTGCTTTCCTTCCACTGTGGCGAGCTGGGATGGGTATTTGCTCTGTAATAACATATTGATTATATTTTGAATTTCTGGGTTACGCGCCTTAATTTTCTCTTCCAGTTCGGGTTCTGTCAGCTTGAGCGAGACAGCGACCTGGACATAGCGGTCTGTATCTTCATGCATCAGATTGGCGGTAAACGTTCCTACCTCAACAAATTTTGGCGGTAGCTTGGCGTCTTCTTCGACCTTTACGGCTTGTTCGCCCTGTTTTGCAGGATGGGCTGGCTTCATTAAAAAGAACGCAGCGGCGCCGCCCCCCGCAGCCAGCAGGACGACCAGGGCGATGATGATAAGCATTTTTTTGCTTTTTGGGGGTTGATCACCGGCAGGTTCAACTGGTTTGGCTGGTTTCGACATGAGTTGATTCCTAAATTTAAGGCTTTGAAAAAATAAATTCGGCGGATTATCGCTCAAATATCAAGGGTTGACCCGATTATATCTCTGGCAAACAGGCCCGTCGCGTCACCGAGGAAAAGCTTCGTCAGGCGAAGGTGTCAACCATGCCATTATGACGCCGTGTTGTGACCAGCGGCGCGGATAGCGGCGCCGATTCTGTCGTGCGGCCCGTCTCTGCCCGGTTATTGGCGCGATGATTCATGAAGTTACCCGCGCCACTGTCACGTGGCGTCTGATCGCTGACCGTCGCATTGCCCAGCATGATACCGTTATCGGCCATGCTCTCGCGAAGTTTAGGCAATGCATTTTCAATGGCTTCACGGACCGCACTGTGGGGTGAGGTGAACAGGGCTGTTGCCTGGTTGTCGGACACGGAGATGACGACATGCATCGGCCCCAAATCCGGCGGGTTTAAATGCAGTTCGGCGACCTGGCTTTGCTGCGTGCTCAGCCAGCTGATTTTTTGCGAAAACTCGGCAGGCCATGCGCTACTGCCGACGGGGGCTGTGATGGTGTTATTTGCTGTATTGGGCACAGCTGTGAGGACCGATTGAGCCTGTACGGAGGGGGCCGGCTGGGTGACGGCTAATTCGGCCATTTTTAGCGACTCTGCGCCGGATTTTATGGCTGCATCCAGATTGGCTGAGCGGGTGTTTATTGCGTCGGCTGCCGTCTGCGCAAATTTTACGCCTGCCGGGTCAAGTTTTACGCCTGCTGGGTCCGGTTTTTCATGTGCAGCACCCGTATAGACAGGGAGCTGTGAGCCGGGGGGTGTCCCTGTTGCGAGAATTGTTTTGCCGCTATCGGCGCTGGCGGCAAGCTTGCTTTGAGGATAGGCTGACGCCGGTATCGCATTCACAGCCATGAACATCGGGTTGGCGGATGCGTCAGGAGCGGTAGCGGGCAACGCGGGATCGGTGCTTTTACTGGTATCGCCGCTCTTGCTGCTGGTGACAGAGGGCTTGATTGCTGGCTGACCCAACACCGCCAGTGCAACAGACGCCGCATCGGGCGTTAACGCCAGATCTTGATTTAAAAGCACGGAATCTGCGACGGCTTTTGTTGCCTGATCCGCAGCCTGATCCTTCGCGCTTTTAGTCAGCGACGTATTCGCGGCAGGGGCGTTTGCTGCCGATTTTTCCTCGATTTGCCTTGCCAATACGGCGCCAAATACCTCAGTTGATTGTCCATCCTGTGATTTGTTGGCGGCGTCGTTGCGCTGCGCAGAAGCGGGCGGGGTATTTGTATTGATTGCTGGATTGATCATGGTGTTCCTCCGTTTTTTGAGTAGTTGCGCATATTTATCTGGTTCTGTGGCAGCTGATTACAGCGGCCCTGTGGTTCATTCATTGTTTGCGTTGAGCATTTTGTATGCGCTTACCCGGCCGGTGTATTCGTCCATTGCTCGTTGCTCCTGCTTTGCTTCTGCCTTGACCTGCGTTTCAATATGGCGCTGTTGCAAGGTGTCAAATGACTTCAGTTTACGTTGCGTGTTGTTAAATTCGCCGCGCCCCAGCTGAGTCGAATGTTTGCTTTGTTCGACCGTCTTGAGCTGCTGCGCGATGGCGGCATCCAGCTTGTAAATGAATGCCTGAAAGTTACGCAACAGGGCAGGGTCCATACCCTGCTGGCTTGCCGATTGCATGCGTGACTGGTAGTCGCGGCGGTATTGATGCAATGTTTCAAGCTGGCTTTGTGTATCGTGTTGCTGTTTGTTAAGCTGGCCGAGCCGGCGCGTAGCCTCTTCGCTGTTGGTTTGTGCCAGGTTTAACAAAGGTTGTAAGGGAAATAATTTGCTCATGATCGTTAGTGTACAGTTTCAAACAAGGCTGTCAGTTGCGCAATGCTGGACTCATACGTCTCGCACTGATGCATTCCCTGTTTCAGGAACTGTTCCATTTTCGGATAAAGTTTAATCGCCTCATCGAGCATAGCGTCGCTGCCGCTGATATAGGCCCCGACATTGATTAAATCGCGGCTGCGCTGGTAATGCGCATACATCTGCTTGAATCGTTGTACTAGCTGTGCATGTTCTGGCGTTACCAGTCGTGACATCACGCGGCTGATAGACGCTTCGATATCGATTGCCGGGTAGTGGCCTTGCTCAACCAGACGACGAGACAGCACGATGTGTCCGTCCAGAATGGCGCGCGCACTGTCGGCAATCGGATCCTGTTGATCGTCGCCTTCAGTCAGCACAGTGTAGAAAGCGGTGATCGAACCGCCGCCCTCCAGCCCATTTCCGGTACGTTCCACCAGTTGGGGCAGTTTGGCGAATACAGAGGGCGGATAGCCTTTGGTTGCAGGAGGTTCGCCTACGGCCAGCGCAATTTCGCGCTGTGCCATCGCAAAGCGTGTCAGCGAGTCCATGATGAGCAGCACATGCTTTCCCTGATCGCGGAAATATTCTGCGATGGTGGTTGCATAAGCTGTTCCTTGCAAGCGCATCAGCGGCGAGGTGTCGGCTGGCGTGGCAACGACCACCGAACGAGCCATTCCTTCAGGTCCCAGGATGTCATTGATGAACTCTTTGACTTCGCGGCCGCGTTCGCCTATCAGCCCGACTACGGTGACATCCGCGTTGGTATAGCGCGCCATCATGCCCAGTAGCACGCTCTTGCCTACACCGCTGCCGGCAAACAGTCCCATGCGCTGGCCGCGTCCAACCGAGAGCAGGCTGTTGATTGCGCGCACGCCGACATCAAGCGGAGTGTCAATCGATGCGCGCTCCAGCGGGTTGAAAGGGCGGCTCTGCAAGGGGGCTGAGGCGGCATCCAGCAAGGGGCCGAGTTGATCGAGGGGCTTGCCGGCGCCATCCAGCACACGACCCAGCAGCATATCGCCTACCGGCAGATGCTTGGCGTGATCGGACATGCGGCGGCGCAGCAGTTTTCGCTTGCCCGACAGCGTCAACACATGCACGGGTTCGATCGGCATGACGCGTGCGCCGGGAACCAGCCCATGAACATCATTTTCCGGCATCAGGAACAGCTTTTCACCGGAAAATCCCACGACTTCCGCTTCAACCGTGGCGTTCGGCAAGCGAATTTCGCAGGTGCTGCCCACCGGCATTTGCAGGCCAACAGCCTCCATGATCAAGCCGGTTACCTTGGTCAAGTGGCCGCTCGGCGGCATGGGGTTGCAGTCGGCTACATATTCCCGACCTTCCTCAAGAAATGCCTGCCAGCGCAGGCTAAGTGCATTGGCTGCCGGGTCGGCAGCCGGCGGGGGCACGAGCAGCGTGGGCTCCGGGTTCTGGATCAATGTGCCCATATCCAGAATCGGAATTTTGGGTTCCTGGATCGAGGGTTGATCTATTTTTAGCGTCAGGTCATCAGCCATGATTTACACTGCCCGATAGATTCCATGACGGACTGCCAGCGTGCCGGGTTGGTTGCGTCAATATTGCTGTGGGCTGTCTCTACACGGCAGCCGCCTGATTCGATTTTCGAATCTGTAAAAATTTTCCAACCGGCGTGCGCCAGTTGTTCACCCATCTGCGTACGTACCAGTTCGGCATCAGACGGGTGCAGGATCAAATGTGCGTTCTGATTGAAGTGCGGCAAGCTGCTGATCGCAGTGCTGACAACTTTCAAGATGATGTCGGGTTTGACCTGCAACGCTTCGATTGCCATCTTGTGCGCAATTTCCAGCGATAAATCCAGCAACGATTGCGCGAGCTGTTCATCTACCTGATTGAGTGCGACCTGCAGATTCTGCATCAGTGTTTGCAATTGCGCCGTTTCACGCTGCGCTTGTTGCATTCCGGCGGCATAACCTGCCTGATGCCCGGTTGCGTGACCTTCGTCATAAGCCTGCTTTTGAATATTTTGCAACTCGTCCGCTGACGCCACTCGTGCGGCGGGCGACAACTCAACTGGCGCCAGTATTGGCACCGGGTCAAATGAAGCTAACTCCCAGCGCTGGAAGGCGGTGAGTTGCTCTTTAGGAATGCTGTTGCCCTTCATTTGCCCACTCCTCTGGAGTCGTGTTTCATCAGACATATGCATCCTCATCGCCCTTGCCGCCTAAGGAAATTTGACCGTCATCGGACAGGCGCTTGACGACTTTGAGAATTTCCTTCTGGTTGGCTTCGACTTCGCTGATCTTGACAGGACCCTTGGAGTCGAGATCCTCACGCATCATTTCGGCGGCGCGTGATGACATGTTCTTGAAAATTTTCTCGCGCAATTCTTCGCTGGCGCCCTTCAGCGCCACGATCAGCGCTTCGGATTGAACTTCGCGCAGAATCAGCTGGATGCCTCTGTCGTCAACATCCAGAACATTTTCAAAGACAAACATCTTGTCCTCGATTTTTTGTGCCAGCTCAGGGTCAAAGCTGCGCACTTTTTCCATCATCTCGGCTTCCATTGCGCCACCCATGAAATTCAGGATTTCTGCGGCTGTGGTGACGCCCCCCTTGAGGTTTTTCTTGCCCGAAGCACCTCCGCTCATGAGCTTGCTCAGCACATCGTTCAGTTCACGCAACGCAACGGGTTGTACGCCATCCAGCGTGGAAATACGAAGCAATACATCGTTGCGGGTACGCTCAGTGAACATCTTCATGATGCCTGCTGCCTGATCCGGCTCCAGATGCACCAGGATGGTCGCGATGATTTGCGGATGTTCGTTGCCGATCATTTCCGCGACTGCGCCAGGATCCATCCATTTCAGACTTTCGATACCGCTGGTATCGCTGCTGTGCATGATGCGATCCAGCAAACCGGCCGCCTTGTCATCGCCGAGCGCCTTGGTAAGCATGCTGCGAATGTAATCATTGGAATCCATGCCGATAGTGGTTTTTTCTGCGGCAGCGACCAGGAAATCGTGAAACACCTGCGATATCTGATCGCGAGACAGGTTATTCAGGGCAACCATTGCCGCACTGATCTTTTGCACCTCTTTCGGCCCCAGATATTTGAGTACCTCTGCGGCCTCGTTTTCACCCAGTGTCATGAGGAAAATCGCACTGTTTTGAACACCTTCACTCATTGCCGTTCACCCATTCCTTAATGACGCTTGCGACAATTTTCGGGTCTTGCTGAGCAATCTGTCTGGCAATATTGAGATTCTGTTCATAGGGCGCGATCGTTGGCGTGTAATTTCCGGATGCATCCACTCCTGCGATACCCTCGGTATGCGTTGCGGGTTCATGATCTGCCGCCAGCGTACCTGTGTCGTCTGTATCGTTTTCATCGGACTTGAATGCCTGTAGCGGGCGGAAGGCCGGTTTTATGATCTTGAACACGACAATCAGCATGACCACAGCGATGAGCAAATATTTGGCGAGTTGTTTCGCCAGTTCTATCATTTCCGGCTGTTGCCACAGCGGCACTTCTGCCGCCACTTCCTTGTCGTCATTGAATGCCGCGTTTTGTACGTTCAGGCTGTCGCCACGGCTCGAATCAAAGCCCACCGCATCTTTAACCAGATTGTCGATTTGTGTCTTTTCCGCGTCGGACAACGGCTTGAAACTGACTTTTCCTTTCGGGTCGGTCACTTTGTGGTTGTTGACCACCACGGCGACAGACAAGCGTTTGACCATGCCAACAGGCATCACGGTGTGACTGATGGTGCGATCCACTTCGTAGTTGACGGTGCTTTCCTTGTGCAGATTGTCCAGTTTTGCCTCATTCGCCGGATCGCCCGGGGCAGGGGCAGCAGGGGAAACAATCGGTGCGGTAGCAGGAACCGGAGGCTGGTTGGATAGCGCGCCGGGTACGCCGCTTGCACTCAACCCGGAGCCGTTCAGGGTTTCGACATTTTGTTGGCTGCGGATACTGGAATCGGCCGGATTCTGGTTGGGTTTATAAATTTCTGCGGTTTGTTCGGTGCGTGCAAAATCGATGTTGGCCGTTACTTGCGCACGAACATTGTTCGCGCCGTACAAAGGCGTGAGGATGTCCTCGATGCGCTTGATGTAGTTTTGCTCGATTTGCTGCACGTATTGAACCTGTTTGGCGTCCATGCCCGTGCCGTTTTCTCCCTGCGTTGCACTGAGCAGCGTGCCATCCTGATCAACGACAGTGACATTCTTGGCCGCAAGATCCGGTACGCTGCTTGAAATCAAATGCACAATCGCGGAAACCTGCGTGGAATCGAGCAGCCGGCCGCCATGCATGGTAAGCACCACCGAGGCGCTGGGTTTTTGCTGTTCCTTGATAAATACGCTGGGCTTGGGGATGGCCAGGTGGACACGTGCGGCGGCCACCGCTCCTATGGTTTGAACCGAACGCGCTAATTCTCCCTCGAGCGCGCGCTGGTAGTTGACCTGTTCGGCAAATTGCGTGATGCCGAATTTCTGGTTTTCCATCAACTCGAAGCCAACCGTGCCGCCCTTGGGCAGACCCTGGGCAGCCAGCTTCAGACGTGCTTCATGAACCTGATTGGCGGGAATCATCAGCGCGCCGCCGCCCTCGGCGAATTTGTAGGGGATGTTCAACTGCTGCAATGAATCGATGATGGCGCCGCCATCGCGGTCGGACAAGTTGCTGTAAAGCACGCGGTAGTCGGGGGTTTGCCCCCATATCCATGCGCCGACAACCAGCGCAATTAACGCGGCCACACCAGCTCCCAGCCCCATCTTCTGCTGTGCGCTTAGCTGTTCGAAGCGGCTCAATGCGCCGGCTTGGTTTGATGTGTTATTTTGTTGTTCTGCCATGATGATTGCGGGTCATACCTGAATGCCACTGGGACCAGTGAGTGCATTATCCATTCTGGATGGGTTTTTGAAGGGAGGAATAAAGGGAAAATCCCGTGCTTGTTCTTTTGATGTCGTGTGCGCTGCTTTGAGTATTGTGTGCCTACTGTGAAAATCAGCTGGTAGCGGGTGGCTCTGGCAGTCAGGCGGATCGCTGGCAGCTGCCAGCTGGATTTAAGGAGATAAGATGAGCACTATATCAGCAGTTGATGGATTGTTGGCGCAAATGCGTGTGGCGGCAGCGGCGGCCGGCCTGAGTACGCCGCCCGTGGCTGGCATGAGTACGGCGCAACCTGCCAAAGTCGATTTTACCAGCGTGCTCAAGAATGCGCTCGATGGCGTCGCGCAAGCTCAGGAAAAATCCGAAACGCTGCAAAAGGCTTTCGTGATGGGCGATGACAAAGTCAGTCTGAGTGACACCATGATCGCCATGCAAAAAGCCGGCATCAATTTTCAGGCCGCCGTTCAGGTGCGCAGCAAGGTCGTGCAGGCGTACAACGATATTATGAATATGCAGGTTTAACGCCAAATGCTATCAGACAAATCTATCCTCATTACCGGCGGAACCGGCTCATTCGGCAAAGCTTTCGTTAATACCGTGTTGCAGCGATATCCTGCGATTAAACGTCTGGTCGTTTTCTCGCGGGATGAATTAAAGCAATTCGATATGGCGCAACGCTTCCCGGAAAAACAATACAAGGCGATTCGCTACTTTATCGGCGATATTCGTGATGAGCCACGCTTGCGGCGTGCGCTGGAAGGGATAGATATCGTCATTCATGCCGCAGCGCTCAAGCAGGTTCCGGCAGCCGAATATAATCCTTTCGAGTGCATAAAAACCAATGTGCTGGGTGCGCAAAACCTGATTGAAGCCTGTCTGGACGCAGGCGTCAAGCGCGTGGTCGCCTTGTCTACGGATAAGGCGGCAGCGCCCATCAATCTTTACGGCGCAACCAAACTGTGTTCTGACAAGCTGTTCGTTGCGGCGAATAATATTGTAGGCGATCGTGACCTGCGCTTTAGCGTGGTGCGTTATGGTAATGTGATGTGCAGTCGGGGTTCTGTGATTCCATTTTTTCTTGAAAACAGAAAAAGCGGGGTATTGCCGATCACGGATCCTGCGATGACCCGTTTCAATATCAGTCTGCAAGAAGGTGTCGATATGGTGCTGTGGTCATTGGAGCATGCCTGGGGTGGTGAAGTGCTGGTGCCAAAAATACCCTCTTACCGCATTACCGATGTCGCTCAGGCAATCGGACCTGAGTGTGAACATCCTGTCGTTGGTATTCGTCCCGGTGAAAAGATTCATGAGGAAATGATTACCTCCAGTGACAGCTTGAATACGGTGGATTTGGGCAGCTACTATGCGATTTTGCCAGTGGGTGCACGGTACTCACTTGATGAATATTGCCAACAGATGAATGCCACCCCGGTCGAGCAAGGTTTTTGTTATGGCAGTGGCAGCAACACTGATTTCCTGACTGTGGAGCAGTTGCGCAGTTTAATCCAAACAGAAATCGACCCGACCCATAGCGCTTGATGGCATGAATTCGATCCCATACGGTCGCCAGGACATATCTGAAGCCGATATTCAGGCGGTTGTGGATGTGCTGCGTTCGGATTATCTGACCCAGGGCCCGGTAGTTCCGGCTTTCGAGAAACGTCTGTCTGCCTATTGCGGTGCACAACATGCCGTTGCGGTGAACAGCGCTACCAGTGCTTTGCATATCGCCTGTCTGGCGCTGGGCGTGGGTTCGGGCGATTTTGTCTGGACTACGCCGATTACCTTCGTGGCGAGCGCAAATTGCGCGCTGTATTGCGGTGCACAAGTGGATTTTGTGGACATCGATCCGCGCACCTACAATATGAGTGTAGAGCGTCTGGCTGAAAAACTGGCGCAAGCTGAACGTTCTGGAAAACTGCCCAAGGTTGTAATCCCTGTTCACATGAGCGGGCAACCCTGTGATATGGCCGGTATTCATGCGCTCAGCAAGCAGTATGGTTTTAAAGTCATCGAAGACGCCTCGCATGCCATCGGCGGCTGGTATAAAGGCGAGTTCATCGGCAACTGCCGCTATTCAGACATCACCGTATTCAGCTTCCATCCGGTCAAGATCATCACCACGGGCGAGGGCGGCATGGTGTTGACCAATGATGCCGAATTGGCCCGCCGCATGAGATTGTTGCGCAGCCACGGCATTACCAGTGAAGTCGCGGAAATGTTGCCAAGACCATCTGACGAAATCTGGAATTATCAGCAGACAGGCTTGGGTTTCAATTACCGTATGACAGATATTCTGGCGGCATTAGGGGGGAGTCAGATGCAGCGACTGGATGAGTTTGTTGCCACACGACATGCTATAGCCAAGCGGTATGAGCTGCTTTTATCCGAGTTGCCGGTCATTACGCCTTCGCAACACGCAGACAGCTATTCCAGTTTTCATTTGTATATAATTCGACTGAAAACGGCTCAAATCAGCAAGACACAGCGCGAAGTGTTTGAAGCTTTGCGCACGGCGGGTATCCTGGCAAATTTACATTACATTCCAGTTTATCGTCAGCCGTACTATGAAAATATGGGTTTTGTAAAAGGATATTGTCCTGAAGCGGAACAGTATTACAAAGAGGCGATCAGCCTGCCGATGTACCCTGGCCTGACCGAAGCGCAGCAAGATAGGGTAGTAACGGTATTGGAGGAGGCGTTGTCCGTATGAAAATTGCCGTTATTCCAGCTCGTGGTGGCAGTAAACGCATTCCGCGAAAAAATATACGCGAGTTTGCGGGCAAGCCGATGATCGCTCATGCCATTTGCGGAGCTATTGAATCTGGATTGTTCGAGCATGTCATTGTCTCTACCGATGACGAGGAAATTGCTCGTATTGCTCGTGAATGGGGGGCTGAGACTCCGTTCACGCGTCCGGTTGAGTTGGCAGATGACCATACGCCGACGGTACCCGTGATCGCACACGCCATCACTGCCTGTCAGGCGCTAGGCTGGCATATTGATTTTGCCTGTTGCATCTATCCTGGCGTGCCTTTTATCCAGATTGATGACCTTAAACGCGCGTTTGAATTGCTACAAGTCAGCCAGGCTGCTTACTGTTTTCCAGTAACCGAATTTCCCTCAGCCATTCAGAGGGCGCTGCGCCGTTTGCCCAATGGCCGAATGCAACCATTTTATCCTGAACATGAACTCACTCGCACGCAGGATCTGGAACCTGCCTATCATGACGCCGGTCAGTTTTATTGGGGTAAGTCGGATGCGTGGTTAACCAATAAGAGCGTACATAGCAACGGTGTTGGATTGCCTGTCCCTAACTGGCGGGTTGTCGATATAGATACGCCAGACGATTGGACGCGCGCGGAAATCCTGTATACAGCATTCAACAAATAGAGGAAGCATTATGACGCAGTACAAAACCGAGCAGGAGGCTTTCTGGGCTGGAGATTTTGGGACCGAATATATAGGCCGTAATGCTGGAAATGAACTGCTGGCTTCAAATTTGGCTTTCTTCTCTAAGGCTTTAGCTCAATCTCATGGGCTGGATAGCTGTATAGAGTTCGGCGCCAATATCGGTATGAACTTGCGTGCTTTGCGCTTGCTTTACCCGAGGCAAGATCAGTATGCGGTTGAGATCAACCCTGCTGCGGCTGCTGAACTCTGCACAATAACGCCTTCAAAAAACATTTTTCAGACCTCGATCCTTGACTTCAATCCGGATAGAACATGGGATTTGGCAATGATCAAGGGCGTTCTTATTCATATCAATCCTGATTATCTGCCACAAGTTTACGACGCTCTCTACCACGCTGCGGGTCGTTATCTTCTGGTCTGCGAGTACTACAACCCCAGTCCGGTAGTGATCAACTATCGCGGCCATAATGATCGCTTATTTAAACGCGACTTTTGTGGCGAAATTCTGGATCGGCACTCTGACTTGAGGTTGATTGATTATGGGTTTGTTTACCAGCGCGATCCGAATTTTCCTCAGGACGATGTCACCTGGTTCCTGATGGAGAAAGCATAAGAGCGGTTGAGTAATGAATATCGCCTTCCGCACTGATGCAAACAGTCAAATCGGCACAGGGCATTTTATGCGTTGCCTGACCTTGGCTACAGAGCTGAAACAGCGTGGTGCACAAATTCGTTTTGTCAGTCGCGACCTGCCTGATTATTTGCGCGATATGCTGACAGCAAAAGACATGGAGCTTGTAGCGCTGGGTGGCGATGCTATCCCATCGACTATTGGCGAGCTGAAACATTCGTATTGGCTGGGTGTCAGTCAGGAGCAGGATGCGCAAGCTACCATTCAGGCGCTGTCTGACCGAACCCGGGATTGGTTAGTCGTTGATCACTATGCGTTGGATGCGCGTTGGGAGACTGCCTTGCGCGGCACCGCCCGGAAAATCATGGTGATCGATGATATCGCCGACCGCCAGCACGATTGCGACGTGCTGCTGGACCAGAATTATTATGCTGACATGCACAACCGCTACACCGGCAAAGTGCCGGCACATTGTCAATTATTGCTGGGGCCGTGTTATGCGTTGTTGCGAGACGAGTTTCGAAAAATGCGTGACCAGGTCAAACCGCGAACCGGGCCGGTTAAACGAATTCTGGTGTTTTTTGGTGGTGTAGATGCCGACAACTACACAGGTCTTGCCATCAAAGCACTGGTCGAGTTGGCTTTAAAGGATATACAGGTCGATGTGGTGATCGGTGCGCAGCACCCGTGTCGCTCAGAGATTGAAGCGGCCTGTGCCGCAAACGGGTATGTTTGTCATGTGCAAACCAGTCGCATGGCCGAATTGATGGTTAATGCCGACCTGGCGATAGGCGCGGGCGGTTCGGCTAGTTGGGAACGCTGTTGTCTGGGGTTGCCCACTTTAGCCTTTTGTACTGCGGATAACCAGCAGAAGCAGCTAGCAGACGCTGCACAGGAAGGTTTGCTGTATGCGCCATCAATCGTTACGGATTGGGCAGCAGCGATCAAGCGTCACATAATAGCTCTCTTTGAAAACGATCACTTAAGATGGCATCTTTCGCGCAGGGCTATACAGACTGTCGACGGACGAGGTGTGTTGCGCATTATCGGCACTCTGGCCTGCAGCGGGATTGAAATGAGAAGGGCCGATGTCGATGATTCTGCTAAGCTGTTCGAGTGGCGGAATCACCCACGTATCAGAGAAGTATCCCGTAATGCAGATATTATCGACTGGCACGATCACCAAAGATGGTTTGCTGCTGTGTTGGCTGACTCGGAGAAAATTTTACTTATAGGGCAGCGTCTGGAATCTACTATTGGTGTGGTGCGCTTTGACAAGCAAGGAGACGAAGCTGAAATTTCAATCTACCTTGTTCCTGATGCAGCGTCATCCGGATTGGGGCAGAGTTTATTGAAAAGTGCTGAGCAATGGCTTGTGTTAAATCATCCTGAGATCAGTAAAATTTACGCTCATGTTCTGGGAGGCAATGAGCGTTCGCGGCGGTTGTTTTTAAGGTCGGATTATCAGGTTGAATCCACACACTATCTAAAGAAAATTTAATTGACGATGAGCACAGAATTCAAAATCGCTGACAAACTGATCGGGCGTGATCATCCTCCCTTCGTTATTGCCGAAATGTCCGGTAATCACAACCAGTCCTTGGCGCGAGCCCTGGAAATTGTCGAGGCTGCCGCCAAATCAGGCGCACATGCGCTGAAGATACAGACTTATACGCCGGACACCATGACGCTTGATCTGGATGAGCGGGAGTTTCATATCAGCGATCCCGATAGTCTGTGGGCGGGCACTTCGCTCTATAAACTTTACGGCGAGGCATACACCCCGTGGGAATGGCACAAGCCGATTTTCGATCGTGCGCGCGAACTGGGTATCATCGCCTTCAGCACGCCGTTCGACGACACGGCGGTGGACTTTCTCGAAAGTCTGGATGTGCCGTGCTACAAGATTGCATCGTTCGAAAATACCGATCTGCCGCTGATCCGCCGCGTGGCGGCTACCGGCAAGCCGCTGATTATTTCCACCGGCATGGCCTCTGTAGCCGAGCTGGATGAAACCGTGCGCGCAGCGCGTGAGGCGGGTTGCAAGGATTTGATCCTGCTCAAATGCACCAGCACTTATCCTGCGACACCAAAAAATACCAATCTGATGACTATCCCGCATTTACGTGAGCTATTCGGTTGTGAAGTCGGCTTGTCCGACCACACGATGGGCATCGGTGTTTCGGTGGCTAGCGTAGCCCTTGGCGCTACGGTCATCGAGAAACACTTCACGCTCAATCGAGCAGATGGCGGCGTAGACAGCACCTTTTCGATGGAGCCTGCCGAGATGGCGCAGCTGGTATTGGAAACCGAGCGCGCCTGGCAGGCGCTTGGTCAAGTCAGTTACGGTCCGACGGAGAAGGAACAAAAGTCTATTGTGTTCCGCCGCTCGTTGTACGTTGTGAAGGATTTGAAAGCCGGTGATGCACTGACGACAGAGAATGTCCGTGCGATACGACCGGGTTTCGGGCTGCCGACGAAGTATCTGGAACAGGTGCTGGGCAAGACGTTGAAGCAGGACGTGAGACGTGGAACCGCGTTGGGCTGGGAGTTGATTTGATGTCGGGAGCCAGTCGCGACTTAAAAGTGCTGAGTGTCCTGATTGTCGGTTGCGGCAACATTGCGGGAGGTTTCGATCAGGGGCGGGCTCCTGATGATTTGCCCTATACGCATGCCGGCGCATACACTCGCGATGGACGATTCAATATAACTGTTTGCGTTGAGCCTGATGATGCTCGTCGCGCCGAATTCATGCAGCGATGGTCGGTTCCAGAAGGTTACGCCGATATTGCGGAACTTGCCTCGCATGCCGGACGCTATGACGTGATTAGCGTTTGTTCCCCGACCAGCGAACATTACCGTGATGTGCTGGCAGCGATTGACCTGAAGCCTGAGTTGATTTTCTGTGAAAAGCCTGTCACGCCGTCCGCTTTACAAACAGCAGAGTTGGTTGAGCGTTGTAAGATTGCAGGTATCGTGTTGGTCGTAAATTACACCCGGCGCTGGGATGCCGATGTAATGCGACTGCGCGATGAACTTCGCGCAGGTGTATGGGGCGCCATTCGATCTGTTACGGGTGTTTACACCAAAGGTATTCTCAATAACGGCTCGCACATGATAGACCTGCTGCACCTTTTTTTTGGAAAGCTGGAATTGCGGTCAGTGGGCATTCCTGTTTGGGATATGCTGTCCGATGACCCCGCCATTCCTGCCCTTCTTGAGTGTACGAACAATATCAACGTGCAGCTTGCCTGTGGCCATGCGCAGGATTTTTCTTTATTCGAATTACAGATCGTCACCGAAAAAGGCGTAATCTGCATGGAGGATGGCGGACTTAACTGGCGTATCCGCCGTGCTATCGAAAGCCCGCACTTTCGTGGCTATCGTTCACTCGATGCGGGAGAGCGCAAATCTGGCGCTTTACCAGCGGCGACTCTCGCTGCCGTTACAGAAATTCATGCGGCGCTTACGCAGGGTGGATCAGTTTCATGCGCAGGTGAAAATGCCCTTGCCGCGCAACAGATATGTGAAGCCATCCGTAACAGGGCAGGTGCATAGGCGCATATAGTTAAAAAACAGGCGATTAAATTATGACAGCACAACTTGCGTTACTTGGCGGCGTGCCCGTTCGAACTAAATTATTTCCGGCTTATAAAGTGATGGGCGAGGAGGAAAAAATGGCAGCCTGCCGGGTGATTGAGAGCGGGGTGCTTTCCCGTTTTCTTGGCGCATGGCATGCCGATTTTTATGGCGGCCCCGAGGTGCAAGCCTTCGAGCGTGAATGGGCCGCCATTGCCGGCGTCAAGAACGGCATATCAGTCAATTCCTGCACCAGCGGGCTGTATGCGGCAGTGGGTGCGGCGGGAGTGGGGCCGGGCGACGAGATTATCGTCTCACCTTATACGATGGCCGCCTCGGCGACGGCACCTCTTATTTTTAGCGCCATCCCGGTTTTTGCGGACATTGATCCGCAGACCTATTGCCTCTCGGCTGAAACCATACGTCCGAAGATCACGCCACGCACCAGGGCCATCATTGTGGTGCATATTTTTGGCCAGCCTGCGGATATGGACCCGATCATGGAACTTGCGCGTGAACATGACCTGATTGTGATCGAGGACTGTGCTCAAACCCCCTTCGCTACTTACAAAGGTCGTCCGGTCGGCAGTCTGGGGCATATGGGAGTGTTTTCGCTGAACTATCACAAGCACATTCATACGGGCGAAGGTGGCATCGTAACGACCAACGATGATAACCTGGCTGAACGCGTCCAGTTAATCCGCAACCACGCCGAAGCGGTAGTCGAGAAGAAGGGTGTAACCAACTTAGTCAACATGATAGGCTTCAATTTTCGTATGGGCGAAATTGAAGCGGCGATTGGTCGTGAGCAGTTGAAAAAAGGTACGGGGTTGATTGCTCAGCGGAAGTCGAATGTGGCTTATCTGGAGAGCCGGCTTAAGGATCTGCCGGGATTAACAATGCCGCACATCGGCGCTGCGGGGGATCATGTCTATTATGTGCACACGCTGGATTATGATGCCGGCGTAACAGGTGTCTCGCGCGAACGCATAGTACAAGCACTGAAGGCGGAGCTGCCCTCTACCGAGTTGCGCGAGGGGGATGGCCCGCTGATGGGCATTGGCTATGTAAAGCCGCTTTACCTGATGCCCATGTTTCAGAGCCAGATTGCCTACGGGAAATCGGGTTATCCATTCACTTCGCCGCTTTATGAAGGTCGTGTTGATTACCGCAAAGGTCTGTGTCCGAATGTAGAGCGGGCACACTACGAGCGCGTGATCACACATGAAATGATGCGTCCGGGCATGAGTAACACCGATCTGGACGATGTTGCGGCCGCCTTTCGCAAGGTCTGGCAAAATCTGGAGTCGCTGCGTTGAGTGACATGAACGTTCAGAGTGCTGTCCTCGCATTCCCGGTTGCGGAATATTTATGAAACCAATCGAGTTAAACGATTTACCACAATACAGTGGCTGTATATCTGAGCTTTTAAGCGATAGCAGCCATAAGAGACCTAAAAATCAGCAACAGATCATCAGAGAGTTTGGCCTGGAAAAATGGGGTTCTCTTCTGGTTCAATGGAAAGAAAATCCTTGCGGGATTGATATTGTGAGGCAATGGGGAGTTCCAGCGGGAGCAGTACAAGCCGGTCTGGTTGATGGTCAGCTGATGCTTATGACAGCGAATGAATCGTTCGATTACTACGTGAGTCTGGTTGAACGGGCTTTGCTTGAAGATCCATCCCCGCATTTGCTTGAAATTGGATGTGGCTATGGATCCGTCCTGTTTGAACTCATGAAAAGAGCTAACGTTAATTACGAATCAGTTGTCGGTTTGGAATACACGCAGCAGGGAGTAGAGTTGGCACAGCATCTTGCTGCGTGGCACAACTATGATGTGACCATAGGGCCGGGGGACTTTAATGCAGCCGGTATTTCAAATACAAAAATCCCCCCACACACCGATATTGTCACTTCATTCTCGCTCAGCTATGTGCGCGATTCGGCACTCGCTCTGGCTAACATTATCAAACTAAACCCGCGCAGGATTTTGCATTTTGAACCTGTTTTTCAACACTATCGGGAGAAAACGATATTGGGGTTGTTGCAACGAAAGTACATGGAAGTCAATGACTATAACTCCACGTTTCGGGAGGAGTTGGCGAGGCTTGAGGGGGAGGGCGTCATCGAGATAATCAAGGAAGAACCGATGATATTTGGGGGAAACTGTCTGTCGCCCTTGTCTTTGCTTGTTTGGCAGCCTGTACTAGTACATGCCATCTAAGTATGAGTAATTCAAAGCGTGTTGCTATCGTTTCTCATGATGCCGGTGGCGCTGAAATATTGGCAAGTTATGTCGCCCGGAATCAGATTGCTTGTTGTTTCGTTTTGGCCGGGCCTGCGATTAATGTTTTCCAGAGGCGGTTTGGCCCGGTCGAAATTTGTACCTTGGACGAAGCTTTGTCATCTTGCAATGAAGTTTTGTGTGGTACCAGTTGGCAATCCGACCTGGAGTGGCGTGCAATTGAGCAAGCGAAGACGGCAGGGACGCGTGTCGTTACATTTCTGGATCATTGGGTAAACTACCGGGAGCGTTTTATTCGTAACGGAGTTCAACATCTTCCAGATGAAATTTGGGTGGGTGATGAGGATGCAGAAAAACTGGCCAGAGCGCACTTTCCCGATATTCCAGTCGTGCTTGTTCCCAATCCCTATTCCATTGACATGCAGTTCGAAATTGCCAAACTTGGAGTGAAGCAGCACGCGGTTGATAGGAAGGGGAAAGCGATATTGTTTGTCAGCGAAAATATCTCTGATCACGCCCGCCTGCGGTTTGGTGACGAACGACATTGGGGCTATACGGAAATTGATGCCATCGCATATCTCCTCAAAAATATCGATGCTCTTGAAGATCGGGTCGGGGGGCTCGTGATTCGTCCCCATCCTTCCGATGCACCCGGAAAATATGAATTTTTTGTGGATTCAAGTTCTGGTTTTGTAAGCATAGGTGGCGGAGAACCTTTGCTTAATGAAATTGCAGCGGCGGACATCATTGCAGGTTGCCAAAGTATGGCGATGGTGATTGGTTTGTTAGCTCAAAAAAGGGTGGTTAGTTGTATCCCTCCCGGCGGTCCTGATTGTTGTCTCCCGCAAAAGCAGATTGAACAACTTAAAGATAAGGTCTTGACATCAAAAAAGAACGGCTGAAATATGGATGTATTATTTCCATACATGCAATTTCAATTGTTCAGCAATAAGTTCTATGGTTTCGTCCCATGTTTGGTTCCATTGCCGGCTGAAATAACGTAAGGTTGGAAACCAGGGGAAATAGTTGGTGCCGTGGGAAAGCCAGGCATTGCCGTAGGTCATTACCCAGGTATTGATGCCCAGTCCTGCTGTCATTGCATAGATTGATGTGGGCGCGGTAATCACCAAATCCAGCGCACGGATTAGCGCAGCGGTCTCGTCCAGATCGTTGTACATGTCTATTTCAGTAAACGCGTGCAGCGGTACGCCGAAGCGCTGCCGTGCTTCATTGAGTTCCGTGCTGCACTCGTCGTATTGAAGGTTGATGAAATGCACGCCGGGTGTGGTAAAAATCGGTTCCCATTGGTCGAGGGTGGTACAGGACAGAGGACGCTCACCGGTCATCAGGCTGCTGCGCCAACTGAAGCCGATTTTAGGTTCCGGCCCGAGTTCAGCCAGGCGCGCACGCCAGTAGGCGACGCGCGCAGGATCTGGTCCCAGATACGTATTTTGATGCGGAAAACTTGCCAGAGTCGGGCGCAGCCATTGCGCCAGCGATCCGGCAGCGCACTGATAATCAATACCAGTTTGAGTGGCAGAATGAGGCGGGTCAGACTTGGCAATCACTTGCGCATTGGGAAAAGAGCGGGTGAAAAGCGGCACGAGCTTGGGGGCACATTCGATGATGCAGCGGTCAGCACGGGCAATGATCTCTGCAAATTGACTGGCGAATATAATATCGTCCCCGATGCCTTGCTCACTCCAGAGCAGGATGGATTTGCCGGTCAGATTTTCTCCTGCCCAATACGGCAGCTGAGTAAATCTTGTTCTGTCGATGCAGGTGCGAAATTCGTGGTTCTCCCATCCCTCGGTCAGTTGCCCGCAAGCCAGTTGTGCATAACCCAGGTTGTATCGCGCCATTGTGTAGTTGGGTTTAAGCGTCAATGCCTGGCGGTAACTGGCTATCGCGGCCTCTGAATCCCCTCGTGTCTGAAGTGCATTTCCCAGGTTGTTGTGTGCGATGACAAGATCAGGTTTGATTGCTAAAGCCCTGCGGCAGCTCGCAATTGCCTCGTCAAGTTGCCCGAGTTCTTTCAGGATGCCGCCCAGGTTGCCGTGTGCATCGGCGTAATCCGGTTTGAGTTCCAACGCGCGATGGCAGCTTGCCAGTGCTTCGTCAAACTGGCCGAGGTCGCGCAGCGCAAATCCCAAATTGCTATGCGCTTCAGCGTAGGCGGGATTTAGCTGTATCGCACGTCGATAACAAGCCACGGCTTCATCCATTTTTCCGAGTTCTCTCAGCGTAGCGCCAAGATTGTTATGTGCTTCTGAGTAGTCAGGTTTAATCGCCAGCGCGTCCCGGTAACAAACTTCAGCCGCGTCAAAGCGCCCCAGATATTTTAGTGTATTGCCCAGATTGTTGTGTGCCTCGGCAAAGGATGGATTGATTTGTAGTGCCCGCCGATAACTGGCCTCGGCCTCATCCAGGCGCCCCAGTTGTCTTAGCGTGATACCCAGATTGCAATGCGTATTTGCATCATCAGGTTTGATTTGTATTGCACGGCGATAACTGACCACCGCCTCATCCAGGTAGCCCATGCTTTGCTGGGTGATGCCCAGATTGTTGTGCGACTCAATGTCATCAGGGGCGAATTCTGCCGCTTTTTTCATGGCTGCCAGCGCGTCTGTATTCTGTCCTGTCTGCCTGAGCGCGGCACCCAATGCCTTCCATCCATAAGGGTGTAATGGAAAACGCTCAGTCATTTTTCGGGCGAGATCGGCAGCTTCTGCATAGCGTCCCTTGCTGAACAGTACCGACAGGGTGTTCATTTCCTGTGCGCCTGGTTGCTTTTTACGACTTGTGGCGGGTTTAGCTTTGGGTTTTCCTTTGGTTTTTTGAGAAAGGCTCGGCGCAACGACAGGCATATCATTGGCGGAATGACGGGGTTCTGCTGTCTGTGTGGCACATTGTAGTCGCAGCACCAAGGCATCGACTTTCTCCCCTTCCAGTCCTTGCTGTCTGGCTAGTGCCAGCAAATGCCGGGCTTCCGCTAATTGCCCCGCCTGAATCAGTGCGTCGATGTAACTGATCCAGTATTGTCCTTTTGTCGCATCAGCATTCAGTGCAGTTAGAAAGTATGGCAGGGCAGTCTCAGTCTGGTTTGTTTGCACCAGCAATACGCCCAGATTATGGTTGGCATCAGCTTGATTCGGATCGACTTGCAAAATAGCGCGATACAGATCTTCGGCTGCCAGCAATGATCCTGCCTGATGCTGAATCACGGCTTGCTGCAAAGCCCGTTCTATTTCCAGTAATATCGATTGCTGCAAGATAGGTTTTATGGACAATTGTTGGTTCCTCACAGTATTACTCCGCTAAATTTCAACACCAAATTGCTGACCTGTTTCTAACGGGCATGGCAGGCAGCCACCCCTG
This sequence comes from Gallionella sp. UBA4121, assembly GCA_002381565.1. Classification (GTDB taxonomy): domain Bacteria; phylum Pseudomonadota; class Gammaproteobacteria; order Burkholderiales; family Gallionellaceae; genus Gallionella. Next base: position 85,999 of record DFWZ01000056.1, on the reverse strand, counting down.
ATAATGCAATGATTTTCGCAGGGCTATTGTCAGCAGACAGTGATTGAGCCGGTGTGCTTTTTCCAGTCTGACGCGCACTATTCAGCAAAACGACTGGCGTGTCTCTGAGTGCTTCATCGAGTAGCGGGAGAATGTGCCTAGTGTACATGTTTGGATTGTATTGGACGATAATCATCCACACAGTGGACGATTATCGTTCGTAATGGACTTGTTTTATCTAAAAGAATGGCGAATTAAAGTCTGGACTTTGCGGCATCGTAAACCTTCAGTTTTTCACGCTTGCCGATAGCAATCACGGTAACAAAAATGGTTTCATCTTCAACCCGATACACCAACCTGTATCCGACACGCAACAGCTTGATCTTGTAACAATCTGGCATCCCGATAAGCGCGGCTGCAGTAACACGCGGGTTATTCAGCCGTTCCGTCAGTTTGTTTTTTAGTGGCTCGCGTATGCTGTTATCCAGTTTCTTCCACTCTGCCAGTGCCAGTTCGTGAAAGCGCAGCTTAAAGCTCATCCAGATTCACCTCGACGAATGGGCCGTTGGCGCGTTCATGAACAAGCCTTGCATCCTCCAGGTCTTCCAAATAAGCCATCAGATGTGCGTAATGCGCCGCAGGCAATAGGTAAGCCTCCGGCCTGTTGTGGTTAAGAATGGCAACAGGACATTCGTCAGCCTGCTTGAGAATGCCGGCAAAGTTTCGCTTTAGTTCGGTGACACTTACTGTCATATTAGTGTAGATGGTATCCACAAAAGCCCCTTAACAAAAAATGATGCGCTATTAGATGCTTATAATAGCATTTAATTTGTCTTCCTTCCTTCGATAGTAACGATAACGTTACGTCACCCTTGGAAAACCTCATGATATACCGACATTTCATGCTCAGCCTTTTCAATGCGTACCATTCCGCACATCAATCCGGCTATTGCCGTTCCAACTCCCCACTGAGCGTAGCGGTCGCAGCTTTAGCTGCGGGTACCGCACGGCCCACCCCCCCTTGCGGGTACACCACTTGACGATTTCGACAATTGAATGCATGATCTTCTGGTGCAAGAAGGCATGTTACTTTTTCAGGGAAACTCCGGAAAACCTAACACATGATCCTGGAATAAGCAGTTCGCCGGTGTTGAACTTTTCGATCTCGTTCGTACTGAGCCCTCATGCGGAAAGAACGCACCAATCGCTGGGCTATGACACGCCATCAGGTCTATCGAACTGGTAGCGGTGGTGGAGCCGGAATTGTGGACAAGTTCAATACAACAGCAAAAATGCTTTCAGAAATAGCAACAAATAAACGGGGTAGCGCCGTCCAGCTGCTGAAACAGGACTATCTTAAACTCGACGTATTATTGTCTTGACGGAGGGTCAACTTTATAGCAAGGGAATAGTATGAGCTGTAAGAAATCTAGCTTGGGTGATGCCTACGACAAGGCAAAAAAATTCCTTCTTGATCGGATACCAAGCTCAAACGCTGAGGCTATTCTGGAACACTACTTGTCACTACCGGATAAAAGCCAATCACCAGTGTCACTTGAGGTGCTTTATCAGTGTCTGTTAGTGTCTGCACAAAATGCAAACATGAAGGCCGGTGTTATTGGTGGCTCAATAGGTGGAGTTGAAAAACTTGCGGTCGTTCTCCTCGACTTCAATCCCCAAAAGGTATCTGATGCTTACGGAATCAACTCTGATTTAGTTCTCTCAGATATTGAAGCAAAGCTAAAGCCATCTGGGAAAATCCGAAAAACGCCCAAAAGTATTTGGCCAAAGTACTGTGAAACAATTTTATCATCCGCACGTTTCTTCAAGCAGTTTTCTTCTGGAGACGAGTTCTACGCTTGGGCAAATCATTTTTACCAAGACAAGAGGTCTATTGCCGCATTGCCAATGATCTTGGCCGAGGAAATCTACGGCATAGGCTATCCGCTGGCATGTGACTTTCTAAAGGAACTCGGGTTTGTAAATTATGGCAAACCCGACGTGCATATTATTGAAATTTTTGAGGGGCTTGGTTTATGCGATCAAGGCGCGAGTCCTTACGAAATTCAGAAAATAATCGTCCAGATGGCCGATGAAAAAGGTATATCATCCTACAACGTAGATAAGCTATTTTGGTTAATCGGTAGTGGCAAATTCTCTGATCACATTGAGCTTGGGAGTCAAGGAAGTATCGGTAGGAACAAAGAGCTTTTCATTGAACAAGCTAATGCATAACCTTATGTTCGATAGGGGCAGATCAGAAGCGGCCTGTCTGTCAAACAGTGCCTATCTGTTTGATTCTCGTTTTGACTATGGCAATATCAATGAATTGTCGTTTAGCGATATTTTGGAAGGTGAGTTACGTCGCAAGAATTTTCGTTATGTACGCGAAGAGCTCGATATACACGAATGCCGCCTCAACTGCCGCATGGATGAGGTCAATCGCTATCTGGATAGGCTGGTTAACAAGATGTGAAACATATAAATTTCATCTAACGGGCATGGAAGAGACCGCCCAAATGATGAAATTCGCCATGACCGGAACCCTCGCTTCGCTCCCCCTCCCCCAAATCCTCTCCCGAAGGGCGAGGAGATAAACGTAACGCTACGCGAGTTTCACGTTAAATGCACTGAGTCAGTAACCTTACGTCATTTTGCGATTGCATGGTCTTGGGCGCTGCTGCGCGGGAAGTTGGCATTACGCACCATTAAGTGGGAATAAAGAACATCACAGTTTCTGTCCAGCCTTCAGTGTAGTGACGTAGGTAGAGTTTGTAATCATCTCGCAGACCCAATATGTATTTCGGAACTTGCCAGAAATCTGCAGGCTGATGGTAAACCGCCACAGCGAGTTTGGGGTGACCGGTAAGAATATGTTTTTTGGCGCCTTGCAGGGCCTGCAGCTCGGCGCCTTCAAGATCCAGTTTGATGAAACTGACAGCATCGGCCACCGTGTCATCCAGACGGGCTACCCTGATAGTTTGAGTTCCATTTTCGGTGATTCGGCTGGCTGATCCGCCGTCTGAATCGAAATTCAGCGTGGTGGAACGGTCATAGAGACCGAGCGGATGAAAGGTAATGCGGGCAAGATCGGCTAGTCGCATTTTAGCCACGGGCAGCATCTTATCTGACGGTTCAAACAGGTGGATGGCACGATAGTCCGGACAGCGGATGGCGAACTCTCTGGATGTGTATCCGTCAAAGCCGCCACCATCAACAAATACCTCGCCCGGGTGAAGATCAAGAAAAGGTTCGAAATACTGCCTGTCGGCTGCGTAATCAAACACGGTCATCGCTTGCAGATTGGCGTTCAGTCGAAAATCCATGAGACGATCGAAAATATCTCTGGAAGTCTCGTCGCAGAGGCGTTGGCGTATCCAGGCATATTCGGCTGCATGGTGCAGGTAATCGTTGCGTGTTTCAACAATCGCGTGAACTTGGGGCAGTCGACCGTTGCTGGCCTCGGCAATCGAGAAATAGTCGGCTACTTGTTGTATGCCTGCCTTGTCAAGATTGCATAACGCTGAAACCGGAAAACTGGCTGTGACGCAGGAGATGACAAGGCTGTCCGGTTCGATGGTCGCGAGCTTGTACACAGGCTTTCCCAACCAGGTGGTGGCTTGGGTGTAGTCGTCAATAAAACCGTCAATATCGACAATTTTAGCTACACTTTCTGCATATTCGTTGATGCCGAAAACGTAACGTTTAACTTTTTCAACCCCCATGAAACGTTGAAAAAATTCAGTGGCTGAATCGGGTGTCATTGTCTTGATTGTTCTTGGCATGGGTGATGAGTCCTGAAATTTCGCAGTAAAACGGGGTGGTGTTTATGTGGAACTGCGGCGCAGAAAAAGCGTATCACCGCTGACAAAGGCTTTATCATACAACGGGCCGTCGAGCAGTTCATCACCAGCGCGTTTGGGGCCATCACCGAAGGCCCATACGTAATCATCCAGCAACAACCAGCCACCAGAAACCAGATAGGGGCTCCAGGTTTCAATGTCTTTCTGCACATGATCATAGCGGTGGTTGCCATCTATATGCAGCAGGCTTAGGTGCGGTGCCATGGCAATGCTGCCCAGTTCCGGGCTGTCTAGCCGACCGTTCCTGCGGGCGGTTTCATATATGGGTTGTGCCGCTACCGAGGTTTTACGGATATAGCCGATGTTGTCGAGCGTGGCGGCAGTTGACAGGAAGATGCGGAAAACTTGTTCGCAGTTAACATGACCACGTTCAACGTCGAGTGAAGCTAGCTGCGTACCTTGATCAGTCAGCTCCGCCGTATTCCACGGGTCGACGCAGATAATGCTGCCGAGCCGGTGGCGGCTGGCCAGATAGCCCAGCGCAAGAGCGGATCGGCCATACAGGCAACCGACTTCAAGCAGGTCACCTGGTGGCAGTATGCGCATAATATCGCACAAGGCATGTAGTTTCTCTTCGTCACTATCGCCTGGTGTATTCAGAAACTGGCGGCGGAGTGCTGCATAGCAGGCGCGGCTCAGCGGCGGGCGAGTTGCCATCCCGTCTATCCATGCTGGTGTCGCGCTGAGTTGGGTCATAGCTGCCCAATCCTCATGACGAGAAAATAGCTGCCAGTTGGATGTCAGCGGATCCGGCTTGCATAGCTCGAAGCGGGAGTTGTCCGGCATCGAGTTCAGGAGTGTGTTTAGATGCCGCCAGACAACCTGATGGGGGGAAAAGATGGTGGTAATGCCATGCCGGCCGACGGCTTCCAGAAGAGCCTGATCGAATCCGGGGGCTGTAATGAAAGGCAGGTGGATGAAGTGGTTCACTGTCCTGTTCCCCGGGCTGGACATGGCGGAGCTGGCTCCGATGGTTTCAATTCCCAGTGCGTTGGCAACCAGTATGACGGGATCGGCGGCATCCAGATCCAGAGGAAAAATAAGTAGTTTGGTGTTGACCATGAGGGCGTTTCCTTGGGCTGGATATTAGCAGGTGAATGGGGGCGCTATTCGGGATGCAGTTTGATCAGGTATTCATGCACAACGCCGCCTATCCTTCATGCATAAAGTATGAGAGAAAATTCAGGCAGATATCCGGTGCGACCTGAGCATGAACCCAAGCATCCATTATTTTGAATCTTCGACGGAATTAACTTTTCGGCTGATCATGGCGACTATGCCTTGCACTGTGCGGAATTCATCAGACTCAATATCAGTTTCAGTAATTTCGATATCGAATCTGGATTCAAGCTCCAGTATGAATTTGATAATGCCCATCGAATCCACAATACCGGTCTGGATGAAGTCGCTTGTGTCGTTAAAGTCCTTTGGCAAGCTGGATTTTTTTTCGAGTAATTCAACCACAAATGATCGGATACTGTTTTGCATATCGTATGCCTTATAGAAATGTTAATTTAATCTCGGAAGTCTTAAAATCAGTCTCTGAGATGTGCTATTTATTTACTTTGCATTGAGTCGCTAATAACCTGCCAGCTTCTGGTTTTGGCCGATAACACCATGGCTTCTAAAAAATGCATGCCTTCCAGTGCCAGCTCTGCACTGAACACTTCTGTCGATTGCCATTCACCAGTACGCTTATATTGGTGCAGGCAGTCTGCAATGTCGCAGTAAAGATTGGCGAATGCTTCCACAAATCCGGCGGGGTGTCCTGCCTTAAAGCGGTTATATCGATGCTGATTGGTTATTTCTACGGCTGCTGCGCGATCAAGAATTTCGCGGCGACCATCCGTGTAAGAAAGCATCAGCTCCTCCGGATTGGCCTGGTACCATTCGGCTGATCCAATATCCCCATAGATACGGATTTTCAGTCCATTTCTGTGGCCCAGCGCTGATTTACTGAACCATAATTGACCTTGTACATCGCCTGTATAGCGGCACAGGCAACTGGCGTTATCCACTATGCCGGAAAACCAGCCATAGTGATTTTGATCCGAGACCAGCTCGACGGGTTTTTCTCCTGTCAGGTAATGAATGATCTGGTGCAAGTGTACTGCAAGATCCAGGTGCAAGGTCGGGATGTCGCCGTCAGCAAGCCGCCATGCTTGCGGCACAGGCTTGTTGCCATGAACATCCACACGAATAAAACCTTCCTGTGGCATCTCTGCCTGAAAATGCAGAATTTTGCCCAGTTTTCCGTCTGATATTCTTTTAGCCAGCTCGCGCAGCATCGGATAGCCGGAATAGTTGTAAGTGACGGCCAGAAAAGCTTTTAATTCATTACGCAGGTTAAGGATGATCTGAGCCTGGGCGCTATTAATGGCCATGGATTTCTCGCAGATAACAGGGATGCCGACGCGCATGCACGCCATTACGCTTTCAAAATGCGCGGGCGTGGGAGTGAGAATAACAATGGCGTCCAGCTGCCCATTTTCCTTGTCCAACATCTCCTGCCAGTTATCGTATAAACGCGCAGGCCTGATGCCATAAGTCTCGGATGTTTCATGATTCAAGTCTGAATTCTTACTGAAGCATCCGGCAACCAGTTGCCATTGTTTATCCATCGTGCTGGAAACGAAGTGCAAGTAGCCCGCTGCAGAATTGACTGAACCTCCGATAAATCCCAGTTTCAGTGGTTCTGTACAAAGTGGGGTGATTTTAATTGGCATGATTAAGTGACCGTCGATAAATATAGACTTTGTCAGTTTTAAAACTCAAAGAATTCGCTAAATCGTAAATGCTAAATGAGGCTCAGTACTTACGAGGAGGATTCAACTCTGAAGTGCAAGTTTTATAAGTGAATTTAGGTGGCGAGCTGCGTTAATATCTCCCCACTAAAACAGCCAAGTCAAAGGAATACAAATGAGCCTTTATCTTGCCAGCAATGGACATCCACTTCTGACACCAAAATTACCAGTTAATGCCGTTCACATGCAGGGTTTTGCAAGATTTTTTAATATATTCACTCGCTATGCCTTTTGCCGCATGACTTTCAATAACGCTGTCAGTCCTGAGGTTGGTTCTGGTAGATCTGATGAAATAATGTCTCGTAATTTTCGAAGTTGAAAAAAAGGTACTGCTGGATACATATGATGTTCAGTGTGATAATTCATTTGCCAGTAGAGAGAAGCCAAAAATGGGTGAAGTAACACAGTGCGGCATGCGTCACGAAAATCACTAGAATTAGGCGCCATACCATAGTGCTGTCCTTGTGCCAGGACTCTATTTAAAAACGTACCAAAAAATGGAGCCAGAGTAATGATGAAAATTAAAGGCCACAATCCAGAAAGAAAAAATATCGTTGCAAGCGCGACATGGCCAATTAACAGAATTCTGGCCCAAGCAATTAGCATTTTGTAGTTGGCGGAGTTTTTTGGGAATAGTCTTTGCCCGAAGCTACCTTTAATTATACCGAAAGAGTTTTCTATATGAATTTTTAGGGCACGTTTAAATAATGCAAAATCGAAAAAAACAAGGAACATCCACTGCTTCAATACCGATTTCTGCGGTAACTTTACCTCATAATCTTTATCATCATGAATAGTAAATTGATGGTGGCAGGCATGACTTTTTCGGAAGTAATATTTATTATTCCACGTGAGAAACGATATAACTGAAAAAAGTAAGTCATTAGCATTCCTGCTAACAAATACTGTTCGATGAACTAACTCGTGTCCTAAACCTGCATATCCCAAAAAAGAATAAAAAGTGCCGTGCACGATTAATAAAATAACAAATGACAACCAGTAATGCGCTAGCGCACAAAAAGTAGCGGTTACTCCGGTAATTACTAGTAGTCCAAAATGCACTAGCAACGATGCCATTCCACGCAAACTATCACGTTTCGTTAATTTGGAGAGATCGCTTTTAGAGATTTCGGAGCGATACCAAGTGATCGGGGGATTAAAACTCATCTGAATAGTTTCCTATTAATTGAAAAGCTAGCATTGAGTTAGCTACGTGATAAATTCGATTGTTCTTGCTATATTCGATAAGGAATTCAGTCACATCGCTATGGATTTTTGATTCAAAATCGTGCCAGGCGATAATTCCGTTAGGACGTATCATTTTTAAAGCATTTTTAGTGTCACATTTAATTGTTTCGAAATCATGCCCCCCATCAATCAGGATAAAATCAAATTTTTCATTAAGCTCCTGTGATATAGGGTCTAAAGTCTTACTGTCTTGATACATTCGCGTGATTTTTGTCTGGATTTCAGGTGCTGCACGGTCAATACAAATAGCGCCTTTATTTTGAAAATTTATTTTTAGGTAGGTATCGTTATCCGAACCGATTTCCAGAACCTTCAAGTCAGACGTATTGGAACCGATGTAATCACCATTTTCAGTGTCGCCGGCTTCGATATCGACAGTAGCCACATTTGCCTCGCTAATGGTGTTTTCAGCTAACAATAATGTTGTGGCACCTAAATATGTTCCGAATTCAAATAAGCTTTTGGGCGTAAATAATTTACACAAGGCCACCAATATACTATTTTCGAGCAACGTCATTCCACCTATAGTGCTAGAGGGAATATTCACTTTGAAACTGACATTTACATCAGGAAATTTCTCTTCTATTTTCTGAAAAATGATTTTTGGTCGAATAACAATAATGCCATTAAATAAAGGGACGTTCATATTTTCTAATCCTAATAATAGTTAGAAGCTTGAGCTTCCTCTGGTTTTAGTCTTCCATGGAGTGGTGCACCATGGTAACTCTTAGTTCCAATAACATTTTCTGCTGTCTGGCCGATTCGGATTATCAACGTTTGAGCATGGTTGTATATGTTTTAGCCAGTTGGAATTTCATCAGCTTGCCCATGCTGTTCCTGGGTAATTCATCTAATACAAAGAATTTTCTGGGTTGCTGAAAATCCGCCAGGCGTTCGCAGCAGTGAAATCGGAGCTGCCTTAAGTTAATTTCGGTCTTGTTGACCGGCACCACCGCAATGGCAACCACTTCGCCCAAATGTTCATCAGGGAAAGCGAAAGCGGCACTTTCCAGCACCGAGGCGTATTCATTGACCACTGCTTCGATGTCCGCAGGGTAGATGTTGATGCCTCCGCAGATAATGATGTCCTTGGTGCGCCCAAGAAAATAGAGGAAGCCATCTTCATCTACGCGACCCATATCTCCTGTCCTGAAGTAATCGCCCCACATGGCAGTTTGCGTCAATTCAGGGCGTTTAAAATAGCCGCCGAACAACATGGGGGTCTTGCAGACAATCTCACCGGCTTCTCCCTTGTCAACGATCTTGCCATCCTGACCGATGATCTTGATGTCGACGCCAGGTGCAGGAATGCCAACCGATTGGAGTTTTTTCCTGGCAGAAGTTCTGTCGAGATTGGTTGCGATTGCAATCTCCGAAGCGCCATAGCATTCATGGAACTCGCAATCAAATTTTTTCAATAGATCAGCTTTAACCGGGTGCTCCAGCAATGCCGATGAAGACACGATACAGCGCAGACTGGAAATGTCATATGCATGTGCCATGTCTTGGTTGCCTGGCAATCCGGCAATCAGTTTTAATTGCGAAGAGACCGCGATGGTAAAGGTAACGTTTTGCTTGCTCACGCATTCGAGCCAAGCTGTTGGAGAAAAAGCCTGCATTAGAATAGAGGTGCCGCCAGTCAGCAGCGGTATCAGCACCAGCCTTTCAGCCAGGGAGTGATAGAGTGGCGTGGCAGCCAGTGTCCGGTCATTCTCGGTTATGCCATAGAGCTCGGCTGCGGCATTGGCACGGTTGAATTTAGTTCGCTGAGTCAGGATGATGGGTTTTGGATCGCCAGTAGAACCGGATGTCATGGTCAGGATCAATGCATCTTCTTCCATGGCCACATTGAGTGGCTGCGCATTCGGCGATACATCGTACAGAAAATCTGCTAATAGCGTTGCGTCTTCGATGGTTTTGTCCACACTCAGCCACAGGCCGTCTGCTATCGAAAAATCGGGGGGCAAGTAATCAGCTGTTCTGGAAGAGGTGGGTTTTGTCAGTAAACTCTTCAGCAATGCGGCTGTTGAAACCACATGTTTCACCTCTGCAGCCTCGAATGCCCTGTGCACGGCTAAGGGCGTCAGCGAGGTGTTCAAAGGCACCATGACGGCGCCAAGGTCGGCAGCAACCAGCATCAATGCGACAAACTCGATGCTGTTGGGCAGTATCACCCCGATGTGGTCGCCGCGCTTGACGCCGCCATGTGCCATTGCGTTTGACCAGCGGCATACAAGAACGGCAAGCTCCTGATAGGTTGCAGTCGAGCCTTCGCACCAGATCGCGGGCTTATCCGGTGTGCGTCCTGCATGGAGAAAAAATGTAGGGACAATTTTGGCCGTGCCGGATGTTGCATCGGCTGCTGTTTGTGAAAGGATGGTTTTTATCAATTGCCCTATACCTTTAACCCAATACCTTGCTGAACCTGAGAAATGATTGGCTTTTCAGTTTGAATAGCTGACCCGGCTCAGACAAATAAACCTGATCCTCTTCAGTATGTTTGTTGATAAAGGTGTTTGCCGCAATGAAGTTACCTGCCCCGATACGCAAGTCATGTCCAGCTGAGGAATTGATGCCAAAAAAACAACCTTCCCCTATCGTGCAACCGCCTGCGATAGCTACTCCCGAGTTGATCCAGTTAGCTTCACCCACGAGGCAGTCATGACCGATATTGACATTGCTTGATACAAAGGTGCTTCGCCCTATCCGGCATCCCGGATGAATGGAAACATAATCCAGAATTATGCAGTTGTCCCCTATCGCCACATCGTCGTGCATAAGGACGGATTCATGTATGAAACTGGCAAAACGATAGCCTTTTCGCTTGGCTTCGAGATACTTCCTTTTTCTCAGTGCGTTCATCTCAATGAAGCCTATCGCGATAATCATATTATGCGAAATTGGGTCGAAGCGTTTTTCTACCTCGCTAAACGGTACAAGCGGCAATCCCAGATAGGTGTCTGCGTTATTGCTGATGCAAATATCGTCAACGGTGAAGCCTGCAATATCAATGCTGCGGCGCGCATATGAGAACAACAGTTTGGCTATAGCACCATTACCGTAGATGATCGTTTTCATGTGCTTCCTGTTGTTTTTATTACATCGAGGATGAGATCGATCTGGTATGGCTGCAGGTCAGGATAAATAGGAAGGCAAATCACTTCACTGGCCGCCTTACGTGCGACCGGCAAATTTTCATGAGCTGCTGACGGCATCCTCCGGTACATCGGGAAATCGCTTATTAGGGGATAGAAGTAACGCCGCGCATGAACGCCGTTATCGTGCAGATATTGATACAGCGCATCACGACTGATTGGATAGTCCGACTGCACCAGAATCGGGAAGTAGGCGTAGTTGGCCATACGCTCGCCCGTGTCAACCAGACAGTGTATGCCCCTGACTCCAGCAAGCCCTGCGCGATAGCGCATATCAATGGCTTTGCGTTTTTGCAGCGCTTCGGCTATGCCTTTAAGTTGCAGCAAGCCAAGGGCGGCATTGATTTCGCTCATCTTGCCATTGATGCCGGCAGCCACCACTGTCACCTCGTCCGCAAAGCCAAAGTTTTTCAGGTGATCGATGTGCAGCTTGGTTTTTGCATCCGGGCAGACGATGGCGCCACCCTCAAAGGTGTTGAACACTTTGGTTGCGTGAAAACTTAATATGGACAGGTTGCCGTGATTGAGTACGCTGCCATGGGCATCATCTACACCGAAGGCATGGGCTGCATCGTAGATGACTTTCAGTCCGTAGTTGTCGGCAATCTGCTGGATGCGCTCCACATCGCAAGGATGACCGTAGCAATGTACCGGCATGATGGCTGTTGTTTGCGGCGTGATGGCAGCCTCGATCTTGTCCGGATCAAGATTGAGCGTGACGGGATCGATATCCACGAATACCGGTTTGATACCGTTCCACAACAAGGAGTGCGCGGTAGCTACGAAGGAATAGGGCGTGGTGATGACCTCGCCCGTGATGCGCAAGGCCTGGAGGGCGGTCACCAGTGCAATGGTACCGTTGGTAAACAGAGCAAGGTGCTTGACACCCAGATAGTCGCACAGCGCCTGTTCAAGCTGTTGATGGAATGGACCGCTGTTCGTGAGCCGCTTACTTTCCCATATTTTTTGCAAATAGGGAATGAACTCTTCCAAAGGCGGCAACAGGGGTTGCGTCACATAAATTGGCGGTGTTTTTTGAGGTGCTGTCATTTGCCTGTCGCCAGTAATGAATCGGTAATTTCTTGCATGCTTACTTCGAATGATTCAGGTGGCAGTTCTGTGCACCAGCGTTGCCACATGATGCGCAAGGCGCGTTCAACTCCAGCGGCAACCACAGCCGGTTGACCCATCGCTGAATTCGCAAATCGCTCTCGCAATCCAGTCCGTATATCTGAGAGCGCTGCAATATTGCTCGCTAATGACAAACCCTTCTGCACAAAATCAGCAGCATCGTGAGCAATAAAATCATCAAGGCCGACTTGGCAGAGAATCGCAGCTCCCGGCCGACCCGCTGCCGTGTTGCCTGCCAGCGTTAGCGTCGGCACACCCATCCACAGCGCATGCAGGGTTGTCGTGCCTCCGTTATACGGGAAAGTGTCCAGACAGATGTCCACCTGGTGATGCAGACTCAGGTAGGTATTCATGTCGCTACGCGCATGGAAATCAAGACGTTCCCGTGCTATGCCTTCATGATCAAACCATTCGATCAATGTATCGTGTTTTCCTGCCTCTGGCATTCCCCCCAGCACCATCCTAGAATCAGGCAACGCGCGCAAGAGCTGCGACCAAAGTGCAATAACGGAACGAGATATTTTTGCAGGTTGGTTGAAACTGCCAAAGGTCACATAGCCGTTGCTCAGAGCAGGCAGCGCATTAACGGGAGGAGCTGCCTGATAAGGTAAGAATGGTGCGGTGCCGGGCAGACGCGCAATTTTTTCTGTGAATTGGTTATCAAATTCACCGGGAGGCAGGAAGTTACGATCGGCCAGATAATAGTCCATCGCAGACAGCCCCGTGGTGCCAGGGAAACCCATCCAACTGGCCTGTATTGGAGCAGGCTTTCGAGCAAAGGTCAGCAGGCGATTTTCGGCAGAGTGACCGGACAGGTCAATCAGGATGTCGATGCCATCGGCCTGGATTTTTTCTGCAAGGGCGGCGTCCGACAAGGCAGAAACCGGATGCCAGTGTGCAAAATATCCTCGCAGACGCTGGCTGATGTTGTCATCCACGATATGGTTGGCATAGGCGTGTAGCGATAGCTGGCTAAGTTGTGATAGATGGATCAGCAGCGGCTCGATAAAAGAGGCGATGGCATGAACACGCAAGTCACCTGAAACGATACCCACCTGCAGGCAGCGGCCAGGAAGTTTTGTATTAGTGTGCTGCGGCCAATTTGCTCGTAAGGGAGCTTCAAACTGTTCGGCAAAGCGGCAGTGTTCGGCAAATAAGATTTGAGGTTCAATGCGTTTGTTTTGTGACATAAAAAACAGAAGATTGCTAAAAGCCTCGTTATAGTCTGGTTTTATTCGTAATGCCTGACGATAACTGGCTTCTGCCTCATCCCCGAGGAGAATAAGGGGGAGTACGCTACCCAGATTATTGTGCGCTTCGGCATAGTCCGGTTTGATTTCAGCCGCCCGGCGGTAGTGGGTTATGGCTTCATTAAAACGGCCAAGAAAGAATAATGTTTTGCCTAAATTATTATGCGCCTCGGCATAGGCAGGTTTTAGTTCTAATGCGCGGCGTAAACTGGTTTCTGATTGCTGTTGTCGGCCTAACATTGAAAGTATATTGCCCAAATTGTTGTGCGATTCGAAGTCGTCGGGTGACAATGTTACTGACTTTTGTAGCGGATATAGCGAATCTGCATGCTTTCCCAGTTTTATATAAGCCGAACCAAGCACCTTCCAGCCAAAGTTGTGCCGTGGGTATCGTTCTATAATCTTCTGGGCGAGGGTGACTGTTTCCAGGTAGCGTCCGCGAAGAAATGATATTACGGCCGCATTTATTTGCTTTGGACTAGGTTGTCCGTTTCGAGGCGGGGCATTCGATTTAGCCGGTTTTGCTGTGGTGGTATGCGAAGTGGCCGCCGTTAATGATTCTTCGAGTGTTGGCGTATTTTCTGTGTGCACTAGAATTTTTTTGGAGTCTTCTAAGCGCAAGGTTAAATCGTTTACTTCATCACCTTCCAGTCCTTGTTGTCTGGCCAGTGTCAACACCTGCTGCGCCTGATCTAATTGGCCTGATTGAATCAGCGCGTCGATGTAACTTATCCAGTATTGCCCTTTTGCGGCATCAGCATTTAGCGCTGCCAGAAAATGGGGCAGGGCGGCGGCTGGCTGACTTGTCTGCACCAGTAATACGCCCAGATTATGATTGGCATCAGCTTGATTCGGATCGACTTGCAAAATAGCGCGATACAGATCCTCCGCTCCTTGCAACTGCCCTGCCTGATGTTGAGCTACTGCTTGCTGTAAGGCGCGCTCTATTTCCAGTTTGAGATTTTCTTCCAGAGTTGGTTCAGTGTTCATTTCTGCTTACCGTTAGATTGAGACCCTCGCATAGTGAGTTTCAATTGTTCAGCAACTTGTCCGATGATTTCTTCCCATGGCTGATTCCATTGCCGGCTGAAGCAACGTAAGGCTGGAAACCAGGGGAAATAGCTGGTGCCGTGCGAAAGCCAGGCAATGCCGTAGGTCATTACCCAGGTATTCACCCCGAGTCCTGCTGTCATTGCATATATTGAAGTCGGGGCGGTAATTACCAGATCCAGCGCCTGCATCAGCGCTGCTGTCTCGTCCAGATTGTTATACATGTCTATTGCAGTAAATGTGTGCAAGGGTACGCCGAAACGTTGCCTTGCTTCATCCAGCTCCGTATCGCATTCGTCGTACTGAAGGTTGATGAAATGCACGCCGGGTGTCGTAAAGATCGGTTCCCATTGGTCGAGTGTGGTGCAGGACAGCGCACGTTCTCCGGTCATCAGGCTGCTGCGCCAACTGAAGCCGATTTTAGGCCCCGGACCCAGTTCGGCGAGGCGCGATCGCCAGTAGGCGACGCGTTCAGGATCTGGTTTAAGATAGGTATTTTGCTGCGGAAAGCTGGCGAGAGTAGGGCGCAACCACAGCGCCAGAGATCCGGCAGCGCATTGATAATCGAAGCTGTTCATCAGGGTTGCAGGATGTGGCGGATTTAATTTTGGCACAATGAGTGCGTCTGGAAAGGAGCGGGTGAAAAGCGGCACCAGCTTGGCAGCGCATTCGATGACGCAGTGACCCGCCTGGGCGATGATTTCGCTATATTGAGTGGCGAATATAATGTCGTCACCTACGCCTTGTTCACACCAGATCAGTATGGACTTGCCGGCCAGGCTTTCACCCGCCCAATATGGTGTGTGAGAAAAACTCTTTTTATCAAGCTCAATACGAAATTCGTGGTTTTTCCACCCTTCAGTCAGTTGGCCGCAGGAGAGTTGTGCGAAACCCAGGTTCATCCAGGCTTCCTGGAAATCTGGTTTCAGTGCAAGTGTTTCAAGGAGGCAATTTATGGCAGCTTCAAAATTGCCTTTTGCCATGAGCACAATCCCAAGATTACTGTGTGCATCAACATAATCCGGTTTGATCTGTAACGCACGGCGGCAGCTTGCCTCTGCCTCGTCAAGTTTGCCAAGTTCTTTCAAGGCGCCGGCCAGGTTGCAGTGCGCTTCCGGATAATCGGGTTTGATTTGCAGTGCTTTGCGACATCTTTCTACTGCTTCATCGAGTTGTCCGAGTACTCGCAGAATGCCACCCAGGTTGCTGCTCGCCTCGGCAAAATCGGGTTTGAGTGCCAGCGCACGGCGGAAGCTCACCACGGCCTCATCGAGTTTTCCTGTTTCTCGTAAGGCGGCGCCCAGATTGCTGTGCGCATCGGCATAGGTGGGTTTAATCGTCACGGCTTGCCGGCAGCTTGCCACGGCCTCATCCAGTCGGCCAAGCTCCTTGAGTGTGATGGCCAGGTTGTTGTGTGCCTCTACGAAATTTGGGGAAAGTTGTATTGCTTTTCGGTAGCTGGCTTCGGCATCATTCAGTTTACCCTGACTTCTGAGGTTGTTGCCTAGATTGCAGTGTGCCGCCACAAAGTCGGGTTTTAATTGAATTGCACGTCGAAAGCAGGTTTCTGCTTCGTTCAGCCGGCACAGATCCCAGAGTGTGTTGCCTAAATTGTTGTGCGCCTCGGCGTAATCCGGCTTGAACTGTAGTGCGCTGTTGTAGCAAGCTTCGGCTTCATTCAATCGGCCCTGATTTCTGAGGTTGTTGCCCAGATTGCTGAGCGCTTCGGCATGATTCGGGCTTATGTGCAGGATACGCCGGTAACTGAGTTCAGCTTCTTTCAGGTGCCCCAGATCATTCAGGGTGTTGCCCAGATAGTTGTGAACCCCGATGTCGTCTGGCAACAGCTCTGCCGCCTTTTTCATGGGCATTAAAGCTTCTGCATTTTTCCCCATCTGAATAAAGGCGATGCCTAATGCCTTCCAGCCTTGCCCGTGCATAGGATAACGCTCAGTCATTTTTTCTGCGAGAGGGATTACTTCGGCGTACCGCCCTTTGTTGAATAGCCCAGAGAGTGCATTTATTTCCTGCGGGCCCGGATATTTTTTGGGGGGCAGGACGGGTTTAGCCTTGGGTTTTTTTAGGTTTTCATTTGCTACGGCTGTTGAAACATCAGGTGCGGCAACCGGTGTTTGCGTGCCTTCCAATTGCAACGCCAAGGCTTCTACTTCATCCCCTTCCAGTCCCTGTTGTCTCGCCAGCGCCAGCACTTGCTGCGCATTTTCTACCTGGCCTGCCTGAACCAGCGCGTCGATATAACTTATCCAGTATTGTCCTCGTGCAG
Organism: Gallionella sp. UBA4121; assembly: GCA_002381565.1. Classification (GTDB taxonomy): domain Bacteria; phylum Pseudomonadota; class Gammaproteobacteria; order Burkholderiales; family Gallionellaceae; genus Gallionella. Next base: position 69,235 of record DFWZ01000056.1, on the reverse strand, counting down.
GATCGGCATCCAGTGCCGTCAGAAAATAGGGCAGACTGGCAGCGGGCTGATTTTTCTGTACAGTCAAAACACCCATGTTGTGGTTGGCATCCGGATGAGCCGGATTGAGTTGCAGTATGGCTAGGTAAAGTTCTTCGGCCAGTTGCAACCCGCCAGTCTGATGTTGAGCTGTAGCCAGTCGTAAGGCTCGCTCAGTTTCCAGCTGTATGTTTTGTTGTAATGAAGTATCCAGCGGCATGTGTCGGCTATTTATAGGTTGACTTCATGTAATTCAAACGATATGTTTTGACTATCAACTATCAACTATCAACTATCAACTATCAACTATCAACTATCAATAACTCTTAGTCTTTGTTTCTTTGCATGGCGGTGACGTAGCGCTGCAACAGAGTGGTAGATGTTCCGTCAAGATTTTTGAATTCACAGCCTGCACGTCGCACGGTCTTGCCGGCGGGTGTGGATAATAAAACCAGGTTTTTAACCTCGATCGTGCCGCTAAGTTCGCCCACTTCAGGCAAGTCTATTTTGCAGTTTTCATAAGTATGGCCGGGAACCAGTACGGCATCCTGTTCTGTGCAGGTAAGCCCCACGCCACCGCCGCTGATGTCCATGATGGTGACCTCGTGCAGATGATGTTTTGCGACTTGATTGTTGGGGATGACGCAGAGCAGCGGCGCGGCAACCGGTGTTGTCAGGCGATAGTACTCGCGGCGTTGCAGACGGAAAATGCTCTGGGGAAATTTCAGAAAAAATGCAGGTTGGCCCTGGCAGGTCGCGGCAGTTGCCTGGTCGGACACAAACTGTACCTTAACCTGAAAGTGCGAGCTGACGAAAATCAGCTTGTCGCTTTGCAGCAGGCGGGTATTTACGTCTGTTTTCTGGCTTTGTTCCAGCCATAGTCCGGTTGCATCCACGCTCAGCAGGGTCGTCAGGATGAAATCATTCGTTTCAGAATAATACAGCGCAATGCGGGAATTACCCTTGGCGATTTTCTGCAAAACAAGCTGTATCTCCCGGGCGGAAGTGATGCGATACTGATCATCCTTGTCGCTGGACAGGATTTCAATTTTAAGCGGAATATCTTTTTCCATGCTGTTGCGACCAGTATATTAAGGTTGTCGTGCATGATAGCAAAATTAAGGCGGCTCAATCGGTGGAAAAGCGGGGGAATTCTCGTGTTCCAGACGATATAACCAGGCCAGCAGTTCGGCTACGGCCAGATAGAGTTGCGGCGGGATTTGCTGGTCCAGTTCCACTTGCATCAACAGACCTACCAAATCTGCGGATTCGTGCACATAAACCCCGTTTTGCTTAGCGCGTTCAATGATGGCCTGTGCGATCAGGCCGCGTCCCTTGGCGACGACCCTGGGCGCGCCAGTGCTTTGGCCATAGGCAAGGGCAACGGCGACTTGCTGGGCTGTGCTCATGATTTTTCAATCATTGCGCTGGAAAGCGGGACACCTGCATCTGCCAGTGTCGCAGCAAGTCCGGGCAGTCGGCGATTGAACAGTGCCACCGAGCCGGCGTCCGCCCCCTGCAAGGTGAGTTTAATCCCCCCCTTGCTAAATACCAGACGTGCGTGCACATCACCCAGCTTTGGCAGCGCGAGTTCCATTTCGGTGCTCCACTGGCGTTCATCAGGCAGCGATGGGTGGTGTTCAGGTTCACCCTGGATTTCCCACTGCATCTGCTGGCCTGGCCAGACCTGACCTGTCCAGGTAAGTTGATGTGTTTCAAGCGTGTGCAGTTGTTGCTGCACCAGCGGGATTAATTCCCTGGCAATCGGCAGGGCGGAATCTGCCGTCGCCTTGTCCGGTGGTGAGGCTGACAGGGCGGTGCTGAGCGTATTTTGAGCGTCGCGATCCGGCTGTGTAGCGGGTGCTGTGCTGCCCTGCGTGTTTTGCGCGTCGCGGCTCAGCTGGTTTTGTGGTTCGACCAGCAGTTGTGCCGTGCTGCGTTCACCTGCCACCCATTGCGCCTGATGGGACTCATAAAACAGGCCGCTGTTTGCCAGTGCATAGCGCAATCCGGCAGCCAGCAGTTTGCTGTCCGGGGGGGAACCCGCTGTCTGCCAGACGGCTCGGCCTGATGAGGACTCGATGAGTGTTCTGGCCAGAGGCAGATCGGCCAGATTGGCGAGCAGGCGCGAGGTGGAGCTGATTTGTTCCTGGCTGGCGAGCGGTGTGGTCGATGCTAAAAAACTCAATGTCAGGCGCGGACTTGTTGATTCAACCTTCAGCGTGATGACATTGCCGACCTTTAACTGAGCTGGCAATTGCATTTGCACAGTTTGTCCTGCGATCAGTACTTTGAATAATCCCGGGCTTAGCTGTTCCTGTATGGTTGCCTGTACCTGCTGACCTGCTGCCAGAGGCGGTTCCTGAGTCGCAGCGGCTAATGCCGCCTTCCCGGCAGGAGGCGGGGTATTGTCCGCCACGATCAGCGGCGTGGCCGATCGTGCAAGTGCCTGCAGGCTGTTGATCAGGGTGACGGGCAGCATAAGGTTTCAGGTCGTTTTAATTCGTAAGGTGCAAAATACATGAATAGTTTATCCCTGCAACGCTTGTCATCCCGAGCC
>DFWZ01000056.1:0-66441 GCA_002381565.1 Gallionella sp. UBA4121 | reverse complement strand
CGAGCCTTTAGTCCTGAGCGCAGTCGAAGGAGCTTGTCGAGGGGGTTGGAATGACAGCCTAAGATTCCTCGATTCCACTCGGAATGACACCTTCCGTTTGTCATCCCAACCCGTTTACTGTCATCTCGCCCCGTTTACTGTCATCCCGAGCCCGCTTACTGTCATCCCGAGCCCGCTTACTGTCATCCCGAGCCCGCATAGTGTCATCTCGAGCCTTTAGTCCTGAGCGTAGTTGAAGGATCTTGTCGAGGGATCTTCAAATCCTCACTCCTCAATCCTCAATCCTCAGTCCTCAGTCCTCAATCCTCACTTAGCGCCGTGATATACCCTGTTCAGACGTTGTTCCTGTTGATTGCTCTGCATGATGTCTTTCAGCTGCGCCATCCGGTTTTGCGTGTTGCTGCGTATTTCGGCATCGTCCGCAAGCGTTTTTCGCAACAGTTGCACGATGCGCAACCGGGCTGTTTCGTCCGGCTGTTCATCGGCCGATTTGATGTCGGCAATACGCTGATTTAACTGCGACTCAAGGCTGATCAGCCTGTCCCATTCTCCCGTATCCGAGGCGCTGCGCATCTGAGCTGTCAGGATGGCGAGAGATTCGTAATCGTAGAGGGGGGCGTTCATGTTCGTTAAGCTCTGGCGTAAACCAGTTGCTCAGGCTGGACGGCGCGCGCGGCAGGCGCGGTCGTCATGAGGGCAGGCTGGCGTATGCTCTCCCATGCTTCTTTCAATTCACCCAGCAAACGAGCGACTTCGTCCAGCGCTGCCATGTCGCTGTTGATATTGGCGAACAGCAGTCGATGAGTCATGTACTCATACAGCGCCGACAGGTTGAGCGCCAGATCGCCGCCGACTTCCTTGTCCAGGCTGAGACTCAACCCGTCATTGATGATCTTGATCGCATGAGAGATGGCTTTGCCGCGGGCGGGGATGTCGCGGCGCAGGATGCTGTTTTTCGCGTTGGCGATGGCCAGCAGCGCGCCCTGATAAAGCATGGAAATCAGCTTGTGCGGGTCGGCCGATGTGACGCCGGAATCAATCCCGACATTCTTGTATGCATTAATTGCGATAGCTGAACTCATGATGAAATCCTTATAGCTTGGAGAGTTGCTGGGTTAAAAAGGTGCTGGTGCTGTTCATGGTGGTCATCATATTATTGAGCGCCGTATATTGCGCCGTGTAGAGCGCCTGTTTGGTGATCAGCCCCTGTTGCAGGGCTGTGATTTGTTTCGCGACCTGCGAGATATTCGTGTTGATTTCATTCGTGCTCGACGTGAGCGCGCCGCTGCTGGACAGCAACGAGGTGCTGTAATTGCTCAGCGTATAGGCGTAACCCTGCGAATAGCTGACGGTGCCGCGAGCGCCCAGCGGCCCGCCCGTCACCTGCATTGACAAGCCCTGCGCATTGCCGCTGACCGCGGTGAGCGACTGTCCGCTGCCGTTAGCAGGCGTGCCGTTTATGGTGCCGGCTACATTCACGCCGGTCGTGGAAATTGCGGTACCGAAAATATTGCTCAGGCCGTTGCCGCCGGTCGCGATCACGCTGGAGGTGGCGCCATAGGCATTGGAAGTCATGCTGATATTGCCGGCATTGATCGTTGCTGAAACGGCGATGCCTGCACTCGACAAGGCGCTGGAACTGTTGATTCTGGTTTGCAACTCGGTGGCAAGCGCCTGCGCGCTGGCGTAGGTTTTTGGCGTCAGCGTGATGGTCGTGTTGACGCCGTCGATATTCATGCTCAGGCTGTCGTTAATCCCGGCGGTGATGGTCAAACTCGGTGCTGCCGAACCCGTCTCATTGCCCTGCGTAGCCAGTTGCGTAATGTTGACAGGATAAGTGCCGGGCTGCGTGCTGCTGGTGTTGCTGTTGTAAGTGATCAGGCTGTCCGTTGCGTTGCCTGTGGAGGCAAACAGGCCGGCGACGCTGGAAAAACTATTCTTCAGGGCAGTGGAGAGCATGCTGCTGTTGACAGCCAGCGTGCCATCCCGCTGAAAAGTGACGCCAATCTGCGACAGGCTGTTCAATGAGCCAGCACCTGCTGCCGGCGTGTTCAACAGGCCGTTTAAATCGGATTGCATATTGAGGATGGCGAGGTTGCCCTGCAATATGGCTGCTGTCTTTGTCGATGCATTGTAGGCAGTCAGCGATGTCAGCGTTGTTTTCAGTGCGTTGTAGGCGGTCACAAAGCTGTTCACGTTCTTGGTGACAGTGGCGGTGTCCGGGGCGACAGTCAGTGTGACTGGTGTTGCGGAAGGCTTGCTGAGATTGACTGTCACGCCGGGAATGATATCCGACACGGTGTTTGAAGCCTTGCTGACAGCAATGCCGTTGACGCTCAGGTTCGCATTGAGCGCGGTGACGGTCTCGGACATATTCTGTCCCAGCGCACCGGTGGCAGACCCGGCTGTCGGATCGTTTGCCAGCAGCGCGCTCACGGTGGCGTCACCTGACGCTGAAATTTTCATGCTGTTGGCGGCGCCGGTGCTGCCAGACGTGATCACCAGACGGTAAGGCGTGGCGCTGCCGTCATTGATGATGCTGGCGGTCACGCCCATCTTGGCGGCATTGATCGCATCGCGTATGCCTTGCAGCGAGTTGTTGGTGCTGTCTATGGTGAGCGTCTTGACGCCGCTTCCGGCCGAGGTATAGGTGGGACTCGCTTGCAGTGCAACGCCCGCACCGGTCGCTGTCGCGGCGGCGGAAATGACGAAATTATTTGCATCGGTAATGGAGACTATGGTGGCGCCGGCCGGGATGCCTGCGCCCGTAATAGTCGCGCCTACGGCAAGACTGCCGGTGGGCGCGGTGACGGTAGTGCCGCCGGTCGTCGTCGATGCGGTGAGCGCCGTGCCATATTTGCCGGTTGCGGCGTTCAGGGTGTTGCCGGTAATGGTGCCGAAGTCAAACGACAGGGTGGTGGCAACTCCTGTCCCTATCGGGGAAGACAGGCTGGTTTGTCCGGCAGCGACCAGGGTTTGTGATTGCGCCAGGTTGCCGACCGTGAGGGAGTAGCTGCCCGGCGCAGCGCTGGTCAGTGCGGTAGCCGAAAGCACCGCAGGGTCGGATGCCGTCGCGTTCACTGACTGGAAACTGCTGGCGCTGTTAAGCGTCGAGAGCGCGGTCTGGAAAGTGGAAACCGCACTTTGCACCTTGCCCAGGGCCGTCAGTTTTGCCTGATAACTGGTTGTCACATTCTGGAGCGCCGTGATCGGATACTGTTCTGTGGTCATCAGCTGGCTGACGAGAGAGGGCACGTTGATGACGCTGGTGCCTATCGTGGGCGTGCTGCTGACACTTGACGTCGTTGACATGTCGGTTCTCCCCGGCCTAGGCTTGCTGCTTGATCAGTAATCCTGGTGAAGCTTGTACGGGTGTTCTTGACAGCGAGGCTTGTTGCAGTTGTTCCTGCATGAGTCCGATGGATTTTGAGATATCGATCATCTGCTGTGAGGGGAACTGACCAATCACAGTGTCACTTTGGGTGTCCATCAGTTTGACCACAGTCTGATTGGTCGAAGTATCCACGCTGAACTCCAGGCCTTTACCGGAGATGGCCTGATTGCTGCTTTGTACCGCGCTTTGCAACTGGGCAGTCGAAGGCGCTGCTTGTGGTGCCTGTGCTGCCTGTGGTGCAGCGACCGTCTGAATATCAGGGCTGCTGGCAACAGGAATACCTGCGGGTGTGGCCGCCTGGGGTGTTGCACTGTTTGCATTCTGGATGAGCATTTTACCTCTCCTTTCAATTGTAAACTTCCGGCCGGTATTTTATATAAAAACCGGCCGGAAGAGTGGGTTGATTTACGCTTAACGCAACAGAGTCATCACCTGGTTGGGCTGCTGATTCGCCTGCGCCAGCATCGCATTGCCTGCCTGTTGCAGAATCTGCGTGCGGGACAGGTTGGCGGTTTCTGCGGCATAGTCGGTGCTCTGAATCCGGCTTTGTGCCGCAGTCAGGTTGGACGACGTGGTTTGCAGGCTGGTGACCACCGAGGTAAAGCGGTTCTGCACAGCGCCAAGAGCGGCTTGCGTGGCAGTGACCATCGCCAGTGCGCCGTCTATGGTTGCCAGCGCTGCCGATGCGCCGGCCGCAGTCGAGATATTGACACTCGCGAGGGTCGTCATGCCCGAGGTCGATGTTGTGGCCGCTGTGGTGGTTCTGGTCATACCATCAACACCCGCGGTGCCATTACCTACGCCGCCGCTGATCACCAGGCCGTTGACGTTGCTGCTGGACAGGTTGACCGAGCCATGTTGTGAGGTGTAGGTAGCTGCTGCCTGGGTAAATCCGGTCGTTGTATCTCCAGCAGTAATAGCCATGCTCTTTACTGAACCATTGGAAGTCAGTGTAATGACGGCGTTCGAATCGACTGAGGCGGTGATGCCGGAAATCCCCTGCCCGAAGGTGGCCGCAGTGGCTGCACTGTTGAACGCGGCAACGAAATTCTGGGCCGATGAAAGTGCAGTGGTGCCCGTCACGCCTGTCACAGTGATGCCGTTAACAGTCAAAGTCGCTGGCGTAGTTGCCGCGAATGTGGCAGCAGCCACACCTACTGCTGTATCGCTTAAAGTGGCATTGAAGCCTGTTTGAGCGAGCAGGTTGGCGGTCGTGTAGCCGGTAATGGTACCGCCGATGTTGTTGGTATTAGCGGTGACATTGATATTTCTGCCATCTGTTGCAGTCAGGGTAACAGCGCCGGTGGTCGCGTTGGCTGTGGCGGTCACGCCCGATTGCGCTGAAACCAGATTGATCGCAGCGGCGACGTTAGCGCCCTGGCCTACGGCAGCGCCGCCGGCAGCAACTGCGCCCACGGCAATGCCGTTGATGGAAAACGAATTGGCCGCAATGGCAGTGGATGCAGTCGGTACTACACCCGCTGCGTTGGTCGCAGATGCACTGGCTGTAACGCCTGAAGTCCCTGTCGTCGCATTGATTGCATTGGCGATGGAGATGGCGCTGGCAGCATTTTCACCACCGCCTACACCTACCACTGACGCGCCGACTGAAACGCCGTTCAGCGTCAGCGAACCTGCTGCCAGCGCGCTTACTGTTGTAGCGCCTGTAACTGTTGCCGAATAGTTAGAGCCGCCCGCCGCGCCCAGTTGTGTGGTTCTTGCACTGGCGATCGAAGAGATCTGGATCTGGTTGGATGCACCCGAATTGGCACCGATCTGGAAATTTTGTGCAGTGAATGAGCCGTCCAGCAGATTCACGCCGTTGAATGAGGAGTTTTGCGCGACGCGGTCGATTTCTGAAGACAGCGCTTGCAGCTGGTTGTTCAGGGCTGCGCGGTCAGATGCGCTGTTGGTGGCGTTCGATGCCTGCACCGCCAGATTGCGCATGGTTTGCAGGTTGTTGGTGATCTGTGTCAGATCGCCGCCCGCTGTCTGTGTCAGAGAAATGGCGTCGTTGGCGTTAGCCGCGGCTTGTGTGTCGCCGGCGATTTGCGCACTCATCCGGGTGGCAATCGCATATCCGGCAGCATTGTCTGCGGCGCTGTTGATGCGCAGGCCGGTTGCCAGGCGCTGCATCGCGGTTGTTTGCTGTGATTGCGATGCGTTCAGAGCCATCTGAACATTCATCGAATTCAAGTTGGTATTGATAAATGTAGGCATTTTAAAACTCCTTTAATAGTGTCTCAGTTGGGCTTGATTGCAGTTCACGTTGGTTTGCCCGTTGCTGCAGGCTTAATCAACCGCCGTTATTCCAGTTATCGGTGTGGGTTGTAAAAACTTTAGGATTATTTTTAAGTTTGCTGCCGGTCGTGAAATAGTGCCACGAAAAAATAGTGTCTGATCTGTCATCCCGAGCCTTTAGTCCTGAGCGCAGTTGAAGGAGCCTGTCGAAGGATCTTATTAAGATCTCTCACATTCGTTCGAGATGACACCTTCCGTTTGTCATCCCGCCCGGTTTACTGTCATCCCGAACCCGCATAGTGTCATCCCGAGCCTTTAGTTCTGAGCGCAGTCGAAGGAGCCAGTGGAGGGGTCTGGTTCAGACCCCTTCGAAAGAGCTTGCCCTGAGCCTGTCGAAGGGCTCGGGATGACAAGCATGGAGACCTGCGACACGTATTACTGTCATCCTGAGCCCGCATAGTGTCATCCCGAGCGAAGTCGAGGGATCCGGGATTTCTCGATAAGCTCCTTCGGCTGCGCTCAGGACTAAAGACTCGGAATGACAGTGGAGGGATTCGTTTATGATTGCCGGCAGGGGGGAACGCCAGTGGACAAGACCTATTATGTATATTTGTTGACTAACTGGAACAACAAGGTGATGTATGTTGGTGTCACCGGCAATCTTGAACGCAGGATCTACGAACATAAAAACAAACTGGTGGAAGGTTTTACTCAAAAGTACAACGTTGATAAGCTGGTTTACTATGAAACCACGAACGACGTGATGGCTGCGCTTGAGCGGGAAAAGCAGATCAAAAAATGGCGGCGTGAAAAAAAGAACCAGTTGGTGACGCAGATGAATCCCGCATGAGCAGACTTGAGTTCAGAGAGGCAGAGTGGGGCTGGATGACACCCTAAGATTCCTCGCTAAGCTCCTTCGGCTGCGCTCAGGGCTAAAGACTCGGAATGACAATGGAGGGTGGCACCCCAAGATTCCTCGTGTTACTCGGAATGACAGTATTACTGTCGCCCGTCCCCATGCTTGTCATCCCGACCGCAGTGGAGGGATCCAGAGTTCTTCGGCAAGATCCCTCGACTTCGCTCGGGATGACACCCTAAGCTCCTTCGGCTGCGCTCAGGACTAAAGACACGGAATGACAGTGTGTTCACTCGGAATGACAGGTTGGGATAAGGCACCACTCTGTCATTCAGCGTCTTTAATCCAGTGGATATGTTGCGCTTATTTTGCAATACACACGCGGTTTTTGCCGGTGCGTTTGGCCTGATACATCGCCTTGTCGGCGCGTGCGATGACTTCTTCCTGTGGTTCCGCCTCTTCGCGCTGAGCCACGCCAGCGCTGAAGGTCACCAGTACGCGGTCATTTTCATGCATGAAAAATTGTTTGGTGAGTTCGCGTTGCAGGCGTTCCACCGTGTTTGCAGCTTCTTCCAGCGCAACATCGGGCAGGATGATGACGAATTCCTCGCCGCCGTAGCGGGCGACGGAGTCAGAGGGGCGTAGCGCTTCTCTGATAATGTTGCAAAGGTGGATGAGCGCCTGGTCGCCTACATGATGCCCCATGGTGTCGTTCATGCGTTTGAAATCGTCGATGTCGAGCAGGGCGACGCAAAGGGGCGCGTGGCTGCGATCAACACGGGTGGCCTCCCGGTCAAACGCCGCATCCAGGCCGCGCCGGTTCAATGATCCGGTCAATTGATCCTGATGTACCAGCTCGCTCACTTCGGACAATTCTTTTTCCAGTTGTGAAATTTTAGCCTCCGCACTTTCAACCTGTTTGCGTGAATCGAGCAACTCATCGTGAGAACGCTGTGCGCTGGCTTGAATGACGCGCGTGTCCTGCATGATGTCATTGAGCAGATTTCCCAGTTCATTAAGGTTGTTTGACTGGGCGATTTTCTGGCTGTAGCCCTCGATTTTCTGGTGATAGTCACCGGTGCTGGCGGTGATGCTGGCAAGGCGATCGATGAAGGTGGTCATCAAGTTCTTCAGGGTTGACTTGGTGTCAACGAGACTCTTCTTGATTAAACTTTGCTTGATGATTACCTCGCGCAGGCTGCGTTCAGCATCCGCAATGATGTGTTTATCAAGCGGGTTGTCGATGATGTCGTGCAAGGTGTGGATTTGCCCGTGCAGCCATTCTTCATCCTCGACCATTTCGCCCACGTTCTCCACCAGCAGACGCAACAGACGCACCAGGCCTTCCTGTATCCGGGTTTTATCGATGCCGCGCAATTCAACCTTGATCCAGAAGTGACGCAGCTGGCGGGCAAGCTCAGTGACCTCGTCGTGAGTCCTGATTGCTCTGACTTGTGCGGTGAGGCGGTGCATTTCATCGCTCAATTCCGGCTGGGCGCTGATGGTGGACTCCAGCGTTTGCGCCAGTAACTCGGTAAGTTTGCTGAGCATCTGTGTTGCGTAGCCGTCGTTTATGGCTAAAGGCGCGGTTGGGGCGGCAGCAGTGAGGGTGTCCGATGTAGCGCGGGCTTCATCGACGAGATTGGCGGTGGTGGGCGACTCGGACCACGAGCGAATCAGATTGCCCAGTTTTTCAAACAGGATTTCAGGCTTGGCAGAGAATCGCGCCAGTACGGTTTCCAGGCCTTCCTTTTTGCGCGATACGGTCAGTCCTTTGTGGGGGAGGTCGAGCTGGCGCAGCAAATCGCGGATCAGCACAGGCCAGCTTTGAATCTCGGCACCCGCAGTTGCTGCGCCGGGCAGCATCTTTTCAATTTCCTTGAAGCATAGATCCCACTTTTCTTCACCCAGCATCTTCTTGATGGCGAGGCCTGTGGCGGCAGATTTGTCCGATGAAATCAAATACTCGGCCATGTTGCGCAATACTTTTTCCGCGCCGTCGTTATCCGCCGCAGGCGTGCCGCTGATTTCAGTATAAATCTTCGCGTAGTTGTCCGGCGTTGGCAGGAGTTTGCGCTGCGCCAGCGTTTTCAGGGTTTCACGGGCGAGCTCTGATGGGTTTTGCATATATATGGTCAATCTCTGGTGAATTGATTGCGGCGATTATCCGGCTTGTATGAATCATGTGATGCGGCAAATAGCATTGTAAATTTGCACTATTTCAATCCTGAGAGTCGACCAGATGATGGGTGATGGCGTAGTGGATCGCCTCGGCATTGTTGGTGAAGCCCATTTTTGCCAGCATGCGGCTGCGGTAGACGCTTACTGTCTTGGGGCTCAAGGTCATGATCGCGGAAATGTCGCTCAGGGATTTGCCTGAAGCCATCAGGCACAGGGTCTGATATTCGCGGTTGGAGAGGTTTTGATGCATCAATTCCTGCGATTCGCCGATCAGATTGTTCAGCAGTTGTTCGGCCAGCGTTTCGCTGATGTATTTTTTGCCGCTGACAACCTGACGGATCGCCTTGATGAGCACATCCGATGCGCTCTGCTTGTTGATATAGCCCATGGCCCCTGCCTTGAGTGCGCGCACGCCATAATGATCTTCAGGGTACATGCTCAGCACGATGATCTTGAGGCCGGGTTGTTCCGACTTGAATTGTTTGAGCACCTCGATGCCATGTTTGTCCGGCAAGTTGATGTCCAGCAGCATGAGGTCGAAGTGCTGGGCACGCAGCATCGTGACAGCCTGGATGCCGCTGGCGGCTTCCCCGGTGATTTGCAGATCCGGGCTGTCTTCGAGCAGTTGCTTTAATCCTTTGCGGATCAAGGCGTGATCGTCGACGACAAGAATGTTGATCATAAGTTAACCGGAAAAGTACTCGTTGGATTATGAGGGGAGCAGGGCCGGCTGACAACCTGCCAGCCTGCCTGTCTGAATTTTCCTGAAGCCGGGTGAATGATACTGTATCAATTTGATATGTCTGCCGTCATTTTAACTCTGAACTGTAGATATGGGTTTTGCTACCCGCTATTTGTCCAATTTTACTTTAAAACAATTTTCGTCAGTCAGCTTAATTGCGGATTCTCGCCTCGCCAGCTACATTACGCGCTTTGTGCTGGCTGGCAGGGTGGATTTCGATTGATTGATATGCATAATCTGGGAATGTTGGGTAAATACAGAATCATCGGAGAATTGGGCCGGGGCGCGATGGGGATCGTGTATGAGGCATTTGATACTCTGATTGAACGCACTGTCGCCATCAAGACGATCCTGAAGTCGTCCGTTAACTCGAACGAATCGGATGAGATTTTTAGCCGATTCCGCAGTGAGGCGCGCGCGGCGGGCAGGCTTAGCCATCCCAAGATCATCGGCATCTATGAGTATGGCGAGAACGATGAAATGGCCTACATCGTGATGGAACTGGTGCGAGGCAAGGAACTGACTGAATACTTCGATCACGGCAGGCGTATGTCCATCGGCGAGGGGCTGCGTATCGTGACGCAGTTGCTCGATGCGCTCGATTATTTGCATGCGCATGGCATCGTACACCGTGACATCAAGCCGGCCAACATCATGCTGACAGAGGATGTGCAGGTCAAGCTCGCAGATTTTGGCATTGCCAAGATCGACTCGTCAGGGCATACCCAGGTGGGCGTGGTTCTGGGCACGCCGACTTATATGGCGCCGGAGCAATTTATGGGGCATGAAGTCGATCGCAGAGCGGATCTTTATGCCGCCGGTGTCATTTTGTATCTGATTCTGACTGGCCAGCGCCCCTTCGTCGGCAGTGTGATTGCCATCATGCATCAGGCTGTTCATCGGGATGCGACGCCGCCCTCCGGGCTGAATTCTGTTGTCACTGCCGAGCTTGACGCGGTGGTTAAAAAGGCGATGGCCAAACGTCCGGAGGATCGTTATCAGAGCGCGAAAAAGTTTTTGAGGGCGCTTAAAGCGGCGGCTCAGACCTTGCCTGCTGCCGACCATCCGGGCGTCACCATGCTCCGTGCTGATGAAACGCATCCCTTTGACGAGACACTTGAGCTGCCTGTCCGTGCAAATTCCACAGGCGCCTGGCGTGAGGACGATATCGAGGCATGGCAGAATGTCTCCTATAGTCAGAACCCGGCAGATTTCATCCATTATTTACAAAAATTTCCGGATGGCGGTTTTGCCCAGTCGGCGCGATTGCGTCTTCAGTCTCTGGAACAGACCGCCGTACAGGCGAACATTGCCAAACAGCAGGCTCAGGCGCTCAAGGAACAACAGCAAATCCAGACTCAGGCAGAGCTCGCTGCCCGAATGATGCGAGAGGCGGAGGAGCGGGCGCTCTGGACACGCAAGCTTGCCCAAATTAAAAGCGAAGCTGAAGACGTCAGGGCCATCGATGCGGCCAGGCGTGAGCAGGAGGCTGCTGAGCAGGCACTGCGGGCGAAAGCCCTTAGGGTCACCCTGTCTGAATGCGCCAATAAATTCGCCGAGATTGTCTCTGAAAGAGCGGCTGCACAGGACGCCGAGCGCAGAATGAGAATGGAGGCGAAGCGCCTGTTGGAAGAAGAGGTTCAGCGCAAGAAACAGGCGAAGATGCAGTTGCTCTCAGCAAGAGAATCGGTTGAGGCGCGGGCGGCTGCCGTTGCGGCAGCCAAACGTCAGCGTGAAGCGGCAGAACTGGCTGCCCGTGACGAGGAAATTGCCGCAGCAAAGGCACAGGCCAAAATGGCTGATCTCATGAGGCGGGAGGCGGAGGAGAGGGCCGCGCGTGAACAGAGGAAAACCCATAACAAGATGCTGGGAATCGGAATTTTTCTGGTGCTGTTGTTGATAGGGATCGTGTTCGGCCTGCTTCCTCCATCAAAATAGACGTCGGCTATGACTGTATGGAAAACTCGATGATTTCAGTGGGGTCTTTTTTGTAGGAATGTCCCATGCTGATTGTGCCGCTATCGCGCAATACCATTTCTTCGCGCCGTAGCTGAATCTCGGTTTCACCGTTGGGGATCACATAGCTGCCGTTGGAACTCAAATCAACCAGCATGAATTTGTCGCGCCGCAGCTCGATTCTGGCGTGCATGCGCGATGCATGTCGATCCTCAATCACGATATCTGCCTGTTCGTCACGGCCGATCGTGATGGAAGGACGCGCCGAATTCACGATAAAAATATCACCCTGATGAACGAGCCGCAGGCTGGGTTCGGCGCTGCTGGGCGAGAAGGTGTTGCCGACCATCATGGTCATTTCCTCGCTTTCCTGCCAGATGACCTCGCGCACCTCGATGTCGTCCGATTTTCCCTTGATTGACAGGCTGCTCAACACGCGAGTGCTGGTGCGCATGATGGGCGGCAACATCGCCACCGTGGCGCGGGTGGTGGTGATCTGCTGCGCCTTTGCAATATCCGTCATGCGCGCGGCAATGTTGACCGTGTCACCGAATACATCGCCATCACACGCGATTACCGGACCGGCATGCAAACCGATGCGAATACCGACCTGTATGCCATCTATCGTTGGCATGGCGTTGACCATCACCTGCATTTCACACGCGGCCTGCACCGCAGCGACAGCATCCGGGAAAACGGACATGATTTCGTCACCTATGGTTTTGACGACCTGACCCGAATGCGCGGCTGTCAGACGCCGCAAAATATCGAGGCAACCATTGATGGTGGCGAAGGCGCGTTCATCACCCAGTATTTCATACAGGTGTGTGCTGCCGCTCACATCGGCAAACAGCACTGCTTGTTGTGTATTGTCAGGCGCCGGATCGTTCACTATTGCATTCCAATTGGGTTCAGGTCAGCATTATAAAGGGTGTTATGTCCCTTTCGGGAGTGGCGCTTAACCAGATCGCCAACTTTGATGATCGAACTTGAGCGATAATTCTAATCGCTTTGCCCGGCAGTTGGGGCGTTGTTTCAACCTAAAAACCTATGATGATACTCACTGATCTGCCACAGCATGTTTATATATTCGCCGCCATCCTTGCGGTGTTGTTGTTATCGTTCGTGACTTTTTCGCTGATCCCGTCCTTTGCCGTGTCGCGGCAATTGTCTGCGGTGATCAAAAAACTGATCTTGCTCAATGGAAAGCCGGATGACAGTCTGGCCGCGATTTTTTCGAATAAGGGTGTGCTTGAACATCTGTGGCAGGAATATGCAGACTCATTGCACAAGCAGACAGAGGGGCTGTCCATACGGTTGCGCTCCACCATGCCGGCCGGCGTGGTCTTCAGGCCGGATATTCTGGTGGACATTCCATTGCGTGCGGATTTTTTCAAGCACCTTCCGGGCTTGTTTACCGGTGTCGGTATCATCGGCACGTTCTATGGCTTGTTGATCGGGATGAAGTCCTTCGTTGTTTCCGATAATTCGATTGTTGTCCGCGAAAGTCTGACTCGCTTGCTGCATGGTGTGTCCGAGGCATTCCTCATTTCGGCGTCCGCGATTTCGCTGGCGATGATCGTCACCTTCATTGAAAAGCTGGTGGCTTCACGCTTGAACGCTAAAGTGGAGAAGCTGGTGCAGTTGCTGGATGGTTTGTTCGAAGGGGGCGCCGGCGAAGAGTATCTGGCACGACTGGTGCAGGCAACCGAGTCGTCGTCCGTGCAGGCCGCCGGGCTGCTCAAGGGTGAACTCAAGCAGATACTTGACGAACTGATCGATAAGCAAATCTTGGCAATGAACGCCGGTTCCACGGCGCTGGGCGAGCGGATTGCGGCCAGTATCGAAGAGGGCATGAAAGCACCTCTGGCAGCAATCAATGATTCATTGAAGAATAAACAAAGTGATCAGGGGGCTGCGCTACAAATCATGCTGAAGGCCGTACTTGATGACTTCGGCGGCCAGATGAAATCGCTGTTCGGTGGGCAAGGCAGTTTGCAGCAGCAAATCATCGCGGCGCTGGAGGCGACTGTTGTGAAGCTGGAGAGTATGGCCGCAGGGCCGAGCAGCATGGATACGCTCGTGGCGCAGATTGCAAAATCAAACGCGGCGGCAGAATCCCGCGAGGCCTTGATGCTTGAAAAACTGGTCGAATTTGTTGAGCAAATGAGTCTGGCGGCTAGTCAGACTCAGACAGATGGGCAGGCGCAGTTGCAGGGTGCGTTAAACGAGATGTCAGCACGCATGGGTTCGGTGGTCGACAGCCTGAGTGCTCAGGTGCTCTCGGCTACCGATGTCAGCCGGCGTCATCAGCAGGAGATGGAATCGCAGAGCCAGAATGCGGTTGGACAATTAAGCGATCAAATCGCGCTGATGATCGAGGGCGTCAGCCAGAGCGTTGCCCAAATAAATTCGGCTGTTGCAGTGATGCACGCCACAACCACTGAAGCGATGTCTGCGTTCAATACGAGCGCAGAGACACTACATCTGGCGAGTCGTGATTTTGCACAGGCGGGGCAGAGTGTCAGCGCCACGCTGGATAAATCAGCGCTTGTGGCAGACCAGCTCGTTCAGGCAGCCGGCTCAGTAGTCACCGCATCTTCAGGGCTGGGCGAAATGTTTGGTGATTACAAAGCCGCGCGCGAGGCCATGGTTGAGCAGGTGCGTTCCTTGCAATTGCTGGCCGAGCAGGTGCGTCGTGATGCATCCATGTCTGGCGAGGTGTTGGCACGAATAGAGTCTGCTACGGGCAAACTCATCGCCGCACAAAAAGATGCTGATGATTATCTGTCAAGAATATCCGACGTGATTGCTGTGGCGCACCAATCGTTCAGCGAGGGGATGACCCGCGCGGTGGGCGAGGCGAATCGTGAATTCCACCTGGCATTATCGGATTCCGTGAAACTGTTGCGCGAGGGGATACATGAGCTGGAGAGTACACTCGATGCGGCCACCAGCATATAAGCCAATACTCGCATGTTGAATAAATTTCTGATTCCGGGCCGACGCAGCAAGGACGAAGGCGAAAAACCTTTCTGGATTTCATTTGCCGATCTGATGACGGCACTGATGGTGATGTTTTTGCTGGTCATGAGCGTGGCGCTGCTGTCTATCACCGATGAGGTGTCGGAGGTTGACAGTAGTCGTGCGCAACGCGAACAGGAACGCGAACAGGAAATTGATCAGCTATTGGAAAAAATCGAACAGGCAGCCAAAAAGCATCCGGGAATTGTCGTCGACAAGAATCGTAAGGTGATTGATTTTGGTGAGCGCGCACGCTTCGAGACGGGTAGCTCAACGCTTTCCAATGAGCAGGCTCAATATCTGAGTGAATTTGTATCCGAGATGCTGATGATTGCACAGGATACGCTGGGGAGTACATGGCTCAAGCATATTGTTGTTGAGGGGTACGCCGACCAGCGCGGTGATTATCTGCTGAATCTGAACCTGAGTCTGCAGCGCAGCCAGCGCGTGCTATGCGCGCTGCTGGCGCCCCCTCCTGCCCAAACTTATATGTTGACCGCCGACGAAAAAGAGCTGGTTCGCGATTATTTTCTGGTGGGCGGCTACTCGTTCAATTCTGCCAAGAAATCGCTGGAGGAAAGCCGGCGTATTGAGTTACGTCTGGAATTTTTTGGCCTGGATGAGGCGCACCCTGCGCTGAACGACATTCCACGCGGAAATTTTGGCACTTGTCGCATATAACATGAAATTCGCGCAGCGATTCGTTCGCCCCCTCGCAAGCGAAGCGGGGGAGGGTAGCTGGTGTGGCGGGTTTTGTTCTCAGGTGCGGCACTTTTGCCATACCAATTAGGATAGACGGATGGATGTGCTTGAAAAGTTGCAACGTACCCTGCATGCCGTCAATAAGGTGGCGCTCTCCAGAGTTCGTCCCGGTGATTCGCTGCAGATGTACACCGAGCGTTCCCGGCTGCAAGAACAGGTGCGTGGGGCATCCAGGCTTGAAGATGTTCCTCTTGCCACCATAGACGACGCGCTCAGGGACTACCGGCAGAATAAATATCTTCAAGGATTGCGTCAGATACGACTGGTTTGCCATGGTTGCACCCAGGGTAGTGATGCCGTGATTGAAAGTCGTGAATCTTTCGAGCAATTGCTCGGATATGTCGAACGCTATAAAGATAGGGGACGAACCTTTCGCAAGCTTTATCGAGCCCTGCTTGGCAGTTACTTCACTTATGATCCCGATGCTGCGGGTAGCAGCTTGACTGGGCGCAGTAACTGGGAAAAACTGAGAAAATTTTTGGCCGCTTATCTGGATTCGTTCCCGATGAGTGAATTTTCTCCGGATTGGCTCTGTGCATTGGCCAAGTACCCTGATCTGCTGGGCGAACACCCCGGTCAGTCGCTGGATATTGCCATATTGCAGGGCGACTGGTCAGTGTTTAACGAGATTCGTGAACGATTTGAACTCGATGGCGGATCCTGGCTGGTGCGGCAATTGGTTATGGCGCCTGTCATGGCTGCACAGCGCATGGATGATTCGACATTCAAGGAGCATCTGCACAGCCTGTTATTGCTGTTGCATGAATATCCCTTGCACGCCGGGGCGGGATTGAAAATTTTGCTGGATCGCTATGCCAGTTGCGCAGACCATGAGGTTCATGCCGCGCTCAGGGATTTTGCCATCGATCTTTGGGGTAATCCATGGCTGGCTGCTCAACAATGGCAATGCGGCGAGTTGGCGCGCGAAATGCTGTCACTCTGGCTCAAGCGCCAATTGCTGGATGAGTTTTTTGCTCTCTTGTCCGATGATGATAAGGCGCGGCGTTTGAATTTTTGGGATATCTACAGCGCAGACCTGACCGGCATGTACTTCGCACTGGGGCGGGACGCCTATGCGATAGGGAATCTGCCTTTGTACAAATTCCGCAGACATGCAAAAGGTCTGATTGTCAAACTGCCTGAAGAAAAGCATGGCGTGCACACCTGCATTATGCAGTTCAAGCATCATCACGTGGTGGAATTTAATCACGAAAAAAGCCCGGCCTATTTCTACGATACCCGGCAGGGAATCCCTTCTTTCTACTTTGGTAAAGGCTGGGTTGATATCGGCGCAATCGGTGTTCAGGACATTGCACCAGGCGCTGATGTGTCGCGCGTTTCAATGCCGATACGACATCGGGATGGCAGCCTGCTTGCCTGGGAAGGGAAGTTCGCGCAGGAGCTGGGTGTGACTGCAAATGCCATTGCGGCGTTTTGTGCCAAGTATCAGTGCGTGTATGTGGATCTGAGCTGCGGCAGCCAGTGGATACGTCCATCCCATCCCGGGCAATATGGGCCGGAGGTCTGGTCGGTTTTGAAAGGGTGGGGATTTCAGTATTCGACTGAAGAGAAATCCTATTTTCGTTTGACTCGATGATGCGCGCAGCGAATATCAGTTAACCATTTGTTTCCAGCGGCAGGCTTACTGCAATTTTTGTGCCTTTTCCCGGTTTGCTGGTGATTGTGACCATGCCGCCAAGCTGGCGGATGCGTTCTTGTATGCCGCGCAAACCGAACGAGCGGGGTTTGTTGGGCGCCGTCTCGTCAAATCCGCATCCGTCATCTGACACAATAAGCTCAATGCACTTGTTGGCACACACGGCATCGGCTTTAAGAATCTGAACTTGTATGTGTCGTGCCGATGCGTGTTTCATGATGTTGTTCAAGGTTTCCTGAAAGACCCGGAACAGGGTGATGGACTGTTCGTCCGAGACTTCAAAGTGATCGCTTGATTTGATTATTTTGCAGGGTATTCCGGTGCGTTTGGTAAATTCACGGGCTTCGATTTCAATCGTCGCGACGATACCAAAACAGTCGAGGGAGCCGGGGCGCAGACTGTGTACCAGATCATTCGCCGCGCGTCCGGCTGTGTCCAGCAGATTGGACATGTCCTGCGTTTTTTCCAGTAACGCATTGCTGCCAACTGGCAGTCGATGTGCCAGCCAGGCCAGATCCATTTTCAGGGCAGTCAGCAGTACGCCTATTTCATCGTGGATTTCCCGCGCGATGCGCGTGCGCTCTTCTTCCTTGATGTGCTCTATGTGCGAAGAGAGTTCGCGCAACCGCTGCCGTGAGTGTTTTAGTTCAATTTCGGCCTGTTTGTTTTGAGTGATATTAACCATGAACCCCTTCCAATATGTGCCATCGGAATCGGTGTTGTGATGCTTCGCACGCAAATTGACCCATTTGATTTCGTCATCGTGAGACTCGTTTTTTGAGTCGTCTGCCCCCTTGCCTGCAGCGCGGGGGAGGTTTGGGGATAGGGGGTGGGCAAGCCCGCACCGGGGCAAAATGATGCGCCCTTCCCAATTCCAGGGGATGGCGTGTTCAAACGACAGCAGCATGCTCTGGTGGAAGGATTTCGCATCATCAGGATGCAGGTAATTGACCAGTAATTGCGGGTGTTGCGTCAACTGGAATGGTGTGATGCCAAGTAAATCAAAACAGCCTTCGCTGACATAGGGGAAGTGCAGGTTGTTGTGCTTGTCCAGTCTTATTTGACACGCCATGCCGGGCAGGCTGTCGAGGAATGAGTAGGGTGCATTGCTATTGTTGGCATGAATTTCGCGCAGCGAGTCCTGATCATGCAGGTCTGAGATGTTCGGGGCGCATAAAACAGCTCCCCACGCCTGCTCATGCAGTGTGGCGGCAAGTGACGTCGCATCGGTAACGGAGCGGTGTGATACTTTGGATAAATGCGGCGAGAGTTGCTCTGCCACCTCGCGAGTGAAATCCGTGCCCGGTTCGATATGCAAGACTAATGCGGTTCCCGACATTGTTAGGCTGACTATTGAGTTAGGAATAGTTGAGCTTACTATATATTTCAGCATGCAGGAATCAGGAATCAGCATGCAGGCGATAAAAATCGGCGAGTGGTAAGTGGCGAGTGCTGAGTGGGGAGCGATCCTCAATTCTCGATCCTCGATTTGTTTTATAATTCATCCGTTACAATCAGGCCGTCGCACGAGTTGAGTGTGTCCTGTTTATTTTATTGGAAGAAAAAGAATGCCTATTATTACTTTGCCGGATGGTTCACAGCGCAGTTTTGATGCACCGGTTACGGTATTCGATGTGGCGGGGAGCATCGGTGCCGGCCTGGCGCGTGCCACGCTGGCAGGCCTGGTGGATGGCAGGGAAGTGGATGCCTCGCACCTGATCGAGCGGGATGTGCAGCTTGCCATCATTACCGACAAAGATGCGGCTGGCGTGGAGATCATTCGTCACTCTACGGCGCATTTGCTGGCGCACGCGGTGAAAGAGCTGTTTCCCGATGCGCAGGTGACCATCGGTCCGGTGATTGAGAATGGATTTTTCTACGACTTTTCCTATCACCGTCCATTTACCCCGGAAGATTTGTTGACGATTGAGAAGCGGATGGCGGAAATCGCCCGTCGCGATTTGAAGGTTACGCGCAGCGTACTGCTGCGCGACGAGGCTGTGAGCTATTTCAAGGGTATTAACGAGAACTACAAGGCCGAAATCATTGAGTCCATCCCGGCTGATCAGGATGTATCGCTTTATACCGAAGGTGACTTTACCGATCTGTGTCGCGGCCCTCATGTACCATCCACCGGAAAGCTCAAGGTTTTTAAGTTGATGAAGCTGGCCGGCGCCTACTGGCGCGGTGACTCCAAGAATGAAATGCTGCAGCGCATTTATGGTACGGCCTGGGCAAAGAAGGAGGAGCTTGAAAGTTACCTGCACCGGCTTGAAGAGGCTGAAAAACGCGATCATCGCAAGCTGGCCAAACAACTGGATTTGTTCCATATGCAGGATACCATGCCGGGTATGGTGTTCTGGCACCCAAAAGGCTGGACGTTGTGGCAGGAAGTCGAGCAATACATGCGTGCGAAGTTTCGCGAACATGATTACCAGGAAGTTCGCACCCCGACCATCATGGACAAGACTCTTTGGGAGAAGTCGGGGCACTGGGAGAATTACCGTGACAATATGTTCACCACTTCATCGGAGAATCGCGATTACGCGGTGAAGCCGATGAATTGTCCTGCGCATGTGCAGATTTATAACCATGGCCTGCACAGTTACCGTGACTTGCCGCTGCGTCTGGCGGAGTTCGGTTCCTGTCACCGCAATGAGTCGTCAGGTTCCTTGCACGGTCTGATGCGAGTGCGCGGTTTTACTCAGGACGATGCGCATATTTTCTGTACTGAAGCGCAGGTGCAGACAGAAGTATCCGGTTTCATCGTGATGCTGAATGAGGTTTATCGCGATTTCGGTTTCAATGAAGTGATCGTTAAATTGTCGACCCGCCCTGAAAAACGCGTCGGTTCCGATGAGACCTGGGACAAGGCGGAGGCAGGTCTGGCAGCGGCTTTGCAGCAAAATTCGCTGGCTTATGAGCTTCAGCCCGGGGAAGGCGCTTTTTATGGCCCCAAGGTCGAATTCACGCTCAAGGACAGTCTGGATCGTTTGTGGCAGTGCGGCACGATTCAACTCGACTTTAACCTGCCAACCCGCCTGGGCGCTGAGTTTGTAGATGAGGATAACAGCCGACGCCCGCCTGTGATGCTGCATCGCGCTATTTTGGGTTCCATGGAGCGTTTCATCGGTATCCTGATTGAACATCACGCCGGCGCCTTCCCGTTGTGGCTGTCGCCGGTGCAGTTCGTACTGATGAATATCTCAGCGGGCCAGGAGGAATATGCTCGTGAAATCGGGAAATTACTGCTCGACGCGGGCATGCGTGTGCAATTGGATTTGCGCAATGAGAAGATTACCTATAAAATCCGCGAACATAGCTTGCAGAAATTACCTTATCAGCTGATTGTCGGCGATAAGGAAGTGGCTGGAAGATTGATAGCCGTGCGTACCCGCAGTGGTGAGGATCTCGGACAAATGACGCTGAAAGATTTAATCGAGCGTTTCAAGGCGGAGATCAAATCGGGCAGCACGGTTTAATTTTGCCAATACGGAGACATTCCAATAGCACAGAATAAATTACAGCGCCTCAATGAGATGATTACCGCACCACAGGTGCGACTCATTGGAGCAGATAAAGAACCCCTGGGGATCGTATCCAGCACGGAGGCATTGCGTCTGGCTGGTGAGGCAGAGTTGGATCTGGTGGAAATTTCGCCTATGGCCGACCCGCCTGTTTGCCGCATCATGGATTTTGGCAAGTTTAAATATGCCGAAAGCAAGAAGCAGCACGAAGCCAAGCTCAAGCAGAAGCAGGTTCAGATCAAGGAAATCAAGTTTCGTCCGGGAACGGATGAAGGCGATTACAACATCAAGTTGCGCAATTTGATCAAATTCCTGAATGACGGGGACAAGACTAAAATAACGCTGCGTTTTCGCGGTCGTGAAATGGCTCACCAGGAAATTGGCATGCGCCTGATTGAGCGTGTCAGAAATGACCTGGAAGAATTTGCCATTGTCGAGCAATTCCCCAAGATGGAAGGTCGTCAGATGGTGATGGTGCTGTCACCCAAGGCAGCAAAGAAATAGTTAATAATCGAAAAGAATTGTTTTTCTGATAGCAGGGGCCGATCAGAGAGATGTCGTTGTCAGATCCCCGAAAAATAAGTGGTGTATGGGTTAACAAGTTTTTCCAGTCGGAAAACACCTCGCACCATAACTTAAGGAGTAGTTATGCCTAAGATGAAAACCAAAAGCGGAGCAAAAAAACGCTTCGTCGTTCGTGCTGGCGGCAGTATCAAGCGCTCACAAGCGTTCAAGCGTCACATCCTGACCAAGAAGACAACCAAGTGCAAACGTCAACTGCGTGGTACGGCAGAAGTTCACTCAACAAATACAGCATCGGTTCGCCGCATGCTGCCTTACGCGTAAGGAGTAGACCATGCCAAGAGTAAAACGTGGAGTCGTAGCCCGTGCAACGCACAAAAAACTGTTAGCCAAGGCTAAGGGTTATCGTGGTCGCCGCAAGAATGTATACCGTGTAGCCAAGCAGGCGGTGATGAAAGCCGGGCAATATGCCTATCGCGATCGTCGCCAGAAGAAACGTCAGTTCCGCACTCTGTGGATTGCGCGTATCAATGCAGCCGCGCGTGAATTCGGAATGCCATACAGCGTATTCATGAATGGCCTGAAAAAAGCCGACATTCAGGTCGATCGCAAGGTCTTGTCTGACATCGCTATTTTTGACAAGCCCGCATTTGCTCATTTCGTTGAGCAAGCGAAAGCAAGTTTAGCTGTATAGTTGAGCCTCGCAGTCTGCATGTGACCGCGTAATTAAAGAGGGGGCGATTCGCTCCCTTTTTTTGTTGTGTAATGGTGGTTTTATCCTATAAAAAGCATTCGTCCACTAACGTGCTTTTGCGAGTTGCTGCCTTTGGCAGCATCCTTGCGAAAACCATTTCGTGGATAAAAAAAGGTTTTCAGGTTTATGGAACAACTTCAACAAATTCATGATCAGGCTCTACAGCAGTTCGCCCTCATCAGCGATGAGGCTGAATTAGAGCAGGTCAAAGCAAAATATCTGGGCAAAGAGGGCAGTCTGACTGCGTTGCTCAAAGGATTGGGTAAGCTATCGAGCGATGAGCGTCCTGCTGCCGGCGCGCGCATCAATGTAGTCAAGCAGGCGATCGAAACCGCCCTGCAACAGCGCCGGGATGTGATTGCGCACGCGAAGCTGGCGGTAAAGCTGGCCGCTGAATCGCTGGATGTAACACTGCCCGGGCGCGGATGCAGTTGCGGCGGCTTGCATCCTGTTACAAGAACCTTGGCACGTATCGAACATCTGTTTCACAGCTTGGGTTTTGCCGTCTCTTCCGGCCCCGAAATCGAGCACGACTTTTACAACTTCACCGCGCTGAATATCCCGGAAAATCATCCTGCCCGCGCGATGCACGACACGTTTTACATCGATCCTGAGCATGTCTTGCGCACGCACACGTCACCCGTTCAGGTACGTTATATGGAGACCAATCAGCCGCCGCTGAAGATCATCTCGCCGGGACGCGTGTATCGCGTCGATTCCGATGCCACCCATTCACCGATGTTTCATCAGGTCGAAGGCTTGTGGGTCGATGAACATGTGAGCTTTGCCAATCTCAAGGGCGTGGTGCAGGATTTCTTGCAGCGTTTTTTCGAACAGGATGACTTGCAGGTGCGTTTCAGACCTTCCTTCTTTCCGTTCACTGAACCGTCGGCTGAAATGGACATGAGCTGGCGTGGCGGCTGGCTGGAAATCGGCGGTTGCGGCATGGTGCATCCTAACGTGCTCAAGCATGTGAACATCGACAGCGAGAAGTATCTCGGCTTCGCATTCGGCCTGGGCGTGGAGCGACTGGCGATGTTGCGTTACGGCGTGAACGATTTGCGCCAGTTCTATGAGAGCGATTTGCGCTTCCTCAAGCAATTTAATTAAGAATTAAAGCGATGAAATTTTCTGAGAATTGGTTAAGAACCTGGGTTGATCCTGATCTGACAAGCGTAGAGCTGGGCCATGTTTTGACGATGGCAGGGCTCGAAGTCGAGGCTATGGACGCGGTCGCACCTGCTTTTAATAACGTAGTGGTCGCCGAAGTAATGGCGGTTGAAAAACATCCCGATGCGGATCGCCTGAATGTCTGTCAGGTGAATGTGGGCGAGGCCGAGCCGCTGACTATCGTGTGCGGCGCAGCTAACGTGGCGGTCGGCATCAAAGTGCCTTGCGCGCGTATTGGCGCTGTGCTGCCCGGTGACTTCAATATCAAGCAGGCAAAGGTGCGCGGCGTCAGTTCGTCCGGCATGCTGTGTTCGGACGTCGAACTGGGGCTGGCAACGGAGAGTGCGGGATTATGGATATTGCCGGAAGATGCGCCCGTCGGCCAGACGCTGCGCGAGTACCTCGATCTGGACGACAAGCTATTCACCTTGAAGCTGACACCGAACCGCAGCGATTGCTCCGGAATGAAGGGAATCGCCCGCGAAGTCGCGGCGCTGACCGGCAGTCAATTGCAGCCGGTAGCGATAGCAACGCAGCCTGTGACCCATGCCGGGCAGTTGAAGGTAGTGGTTGAAGATAAAGAGGCGTGTCCGTTGTATTGCGGTCGTAGGGTAGCGGGCGTGAATACTGCTGCTGCGACGCCTGTCTGGATACGGCGCCGCCTGGAGCGTAGCGGGTTGAGATTGATCAATGCCGTGGTAGACATCACCAACTATGTGATGATGGAGCTCGGTCAGCCCATGCACGCCTTTGATTCGGATAAACTTTCCGGCAGCATCACGGTGCGCCGCGCCAAAAAAGATGAGTCCCTGACCCTGCTTAACGATCAGGCGGTTGTTTTAGATGAAGAAGTATTGGTAATCGCGGATGATGCGCGGGTGCTGGCACTGGCAGGCATCATGGGCGGGCAGGGCAGCGGTGTTGAAACAGGTTCGCAAAACGTGCTTCTGGAAGCGGCCTTCTTTCACCCCGATGCGATAGCCGGTCGTGCGCGCCGCTTCGGTCTGGCAACCGACTCTTCGTTCCGCTTCGAGCGAGGCGTGGATTTTTCCGCAACAGTTGAGGCGCTGGAACGCGCCACGCAATTGATACTGCAAATCTGCGGCGGTCAGGCAGGTGAAATTACCGAAATTCGCAGCGAGATACCAGTGCGTCCGGCGATCAGTTTACGTGTATCGCGTGTGGCGCGGGTGCTGGGCATCTCGCTGGAATTTAGTAAAATTGCCGAGTTGCTCACGCGTCTGCAACTTGATTTTGTGATGAACGGTGAAGGCTTTACCGTAAAACCGCCGAGCTTTAGGTTCGATCTGGCCATCGAGTCTGATCTGATTGAGGAAGTAGCACGTCTGTATGGTTACGACAATATTCCGGCGTTAGCCCCGCACGCTGCGTTGACTATGCTGCCGTACAGCGAATTGCAGCGCCCATTGGCACGTATTCAGCAAACGCTGGTCGCGCGCGACTATCAGGAAATCGTCAGCTACGCCTTCGTCGAAGAGCAGTTAGAGCGTGATCTGTGCGGCAACGACAACCCGGTAGCGTTGCAAAATCCGATTGCCAGCAATCTGGCAGTGATGCGCAGTTCTCTGATAGCCGGACTGGTGGGTGCCTTGCGCTTCAATCTGAACCGCAAACAAGCGCGCGTGCGTCTGTTTGAAGCGGGGGCCTGTTTTGCGAAATCTGGAAATGAGTACGTGCAAACCCAGCGCCTGTCAGGAATGGCTTACGGCAGCAGTTTGCCGGAGCAATGGGGTGCCGCCGCCAGACCGGTTGATTTTTACGATGTAAAGGCGGATGTCGAAGCACTGTTCGCGCCTAATGTGTTGCGTTTTGCTGCAGCCAGCCATCCGGCGTTGCATCCGGGACGCTCGGCGCAGATTTACTGTGCCGATAAAGTCGTGGGCTGGATAGGCGAGTTGCATCCGCATTGGCAGCAGCAGTATGACATGGCGCAGGCGGGCATATGGTTCGAAGTTGAAATGGATGCGTTAATGCAAGTGCAGGTGCCAGGTATGAGCGACATCTCGAAATTTTTGCCGGTACGCCGTGATCTGGCCGTATTGGTAGATGAGTCCGTCAGCGTGCAAAGTTTGACGGATGCCATGCTGCAAGCTTGCGCGCCGCATGTGCAGGAAGTTGTTTTATTTGATGTATATCGAGGGGCGGGTGTCGAGCCGGGCAAAAAAAGTCTTGCATTCCGTGTTTGGTTACAAGATACTCAAAAGACGCTCACAGATGCGGAAATAGAACCTGTCATTGCGGTATTGGTGGATGTATTGAACAGGCAAGGCGCGCAGTTGCGCATGTAAGGGGAGAATATGATAACAACATTAACAAAAGCTGAACTGGCGGATTTGCTCTTTGCCAAGGTCGGCCTGAATAAGCGCGAAGCCAAAGATATGGTGGAAGCTTTTTTCGAAGAAATTCGTGTACAGTTGGAGTTGGGGGAGAGCGTAAAGTTATCCGGTTTCGGCAATTTTCAATTGCGTGACAAACCGCAACGTCCCGGGCGAAATCCCAAGACGGGCATCGAGATTCCTATTTCAGCACGCCGCGTGGTGACATTTCACCCCAGTCAGAAGCTAAAGACGATGGTGGAAAAGTCGTATCATGGAACCCCACAAGCCTAATTCAGAACTTCCTGCAATTCCGGCCAAACGTTACTTCACCATCGGTGAGGTCAGCGAGTTGTGCGGGGTCAAAGCGCATGTGTTGCGCTACTGGGAGCAGGAGTTTACCCAGCTTAACCCGGTCAAACGAAGCGGCAATCGCAGATATTATCAGCATCATGAAGTGGTGTTGATACGGCGCATACGCGAATTGCTGTATGAGCAGGGTTTTACCATCAGCGGGGCGCGTAACCGGCTCGATGGTGCGCGTGAGTCCGGTAATTCGGTTGTGCCGGTAGAGGGGAAAGATCACGCAGGTGCAGCATCTGGACTGGATGTAATGGCGCTAAAACGTGAAATTCGTGACATCATCGCACTGCTGGAGGCGTAAAAATCCTCCGTTTTATAACTTGCTCTGTTATAATCTGCGGCTTCAGCGTGTAGCGCAGCCTGGTAGCGCACTACCTTGGGGTGGTAGGGGCCGGAGGTTCAAATCCTCTCACGCTGACCAGATTTTTTTCAACTTACAGACTCCCTGTTATTTATCTTTCTGCCGATGCGCATCCTGATCAGCAATGACGATGGTTATTTCGCTCCCGGCCTGGCCTGTCTGGCTGAGCATCTGTCCAAAGTTGCCGAAGTCGTGGTTGTGGCGCCTGAGCGTGATCGCAGTGGTGCCAGTAACTCCCTGACACTCGACCGGCCGCTCAAGTTGAGACGCGCTGCCAGTGGTTTCTATTACGTCAATGGAACACCGACCGATTGTGTGCATCTGGCCGTGACCGGCATGCTTGATTACCAGCCGGATATGGTGGTGTCAGGCATCAATGCCGGTGCAAACATGGGCGATGACACGATTTACTCCGGGACAGTGGCTGCCGCGACCGAAGGTTATTTGCTGGGCATTCCGGCTATCGCCATCTCGCTGGTTGGCAGGGAATGGAGGTATTTTGATACGGCAGCCAGGGTCGCCAGTGATCTGGTGCAACGCTTCGCTTGTCAGACGCACCAGCAGCCCTGGTTGCTCAATGTGAATGTGCCGGATATCCCTTATGAACAACTGCAAGGACTGGATGTTACACGCCTGGGCAAACGTCACAAGGCCGAACCGGTAATCAAGGCGCTGACCCCGAACGGCGAAACAGTTTACTGGGTCGGTGCGGCCGGAGCTGCGCAGGACGCGGGGGAGGGCACGGATTTTAATGCGCTCAATCAGCTGCGCGTCTCGTTGACCCCGTTGCAGATTGATCTGACTCAATACAGCCAGCTCGATGCGCTGGGCACATGGCTGGGTCAGAGATGACGCTGCGGCACCATGGTATCGGCATGACTTCGTCGCGTACCCGCTTGCGTATGATAGACCGTCTGCGCGATAAGGGTATTAAGGACGAGGCGGTGCTCGCAGCGATGTACGAGGTGCCGCGACATTTATTCGTCGACGAGGCGCTGGCTTCCCGTGCATATGATGATGTGTCGCTGCCGATCAATTTTGACCAAACCATCTCCCAGCCATACATCGTTGCGCGCATGATTGAAGTGTTGCGCGCTGAGGGTATCCGGTCTGTCAAACGCGTGCTGGAAATCGGCACGGGCTGCGGATATCAGGCGGCAGTTTTAGCGCATGTGTTTCCCGAAGTCTATACCATGGAGCGCATCGCCCCGCTGTATCAACGTGCCAAAAAACAACTGGCCGACCTTAAAGTCGATAATGTTCACTTTTGCTATGCGGATGGAAGTGACGGCTTGCCGGAAGCGGCCCCCTTTGACGGTATTATCATGGCAGCGGCAGCCCCCGTGATGTCGGCGGCATTGCGCGAGCAGTTGGCGACAGGCGGTCGTATGGTGCTGCCGATGGGGCGTCTGGAGCAGTGTTTATATCTGGTTGAGCGTACCGAGTCGGGGTTTCGCGAGTCCAGGCTTGAGCCGGTGAACTTTGTACCACTCTTGATGGGGAAAGCATGAAAAGGATCGTTACTGGGCTGATCGTAGCTGCCATGATGGCCGGTTGTGCATCGAGCGGACATCGTGCGCCGGTTGTTGAGCACGGTGCTGTATCTAAAAAAAGTTCCGACAAATCATCTGCAAAATCAATGGATAAGGACTGGCGCCCCAGGGTTCATGTGGTGCAAAAGGGTGACACGCTGTTTGCCATCGCGTTCAATTATGGACTCGATCCTCGCGAGCTGGCCGAATTGAATGGCATACAGGATCCCAATCTGATTCAAGTCGGGCAGCAGATTAAGCTGTTCCCCGGTACTGCTTCAGCTGTCACTGAGAGCCGTCAGGCTCAGACTTCGGCTCAGTCTTCAGTGAAAGATCAACCCAAGGTGGTGAAGTATCCTTATAGCGAAGCTGCCGTTGCGAAAGCCGAAGCGCAGCAGGGCGATAGCCCCCGTGTTCCGGTAATAGCCAGGATTGAAGCCAAACCTGAGGCTAAGCCCGAAGCTCAGCCGGCAATTCAGGCTGCCGCAGAGGATGCGCTGGAATGGAGTATGCCGACACAGGGCAAATTGATTGGCAGTTTCTCCGAGGCGGACAATCGCAAGGGCATCGATATCGCCGGCAAGCTGGGACAGCCGATTTTCGCCAGCGCACCCGGTAAGGTGGTGTATAGCGGAAGCGGCCTGCGTGGCTATGGCAAACTACTGATTATAAAGCATAATAAAACATATCTGAGCGCCTATGCACACAATGATCAGTTGCTGGTGAAAGAGGGTGAAACTGTCACCCGGGGTCAGAAAATCGCCGAAATGGGTAACACCGACAGTGATCAGGTCAAGCTGCACTTTGAGGTGCGCCGCCTGGGAAAACCTGTTGATCCGGCGAATTATTTGTCGCTTGGCAAGCCTTGAGCAATCCATTGACTGAACCTGGGGCAGTCGTGATTCTCAATACAGTCGATCATGACCGTAACAGCGCGGCGCTGCGCTATGTTTATCCGGTGGTGTCGCGCCGCGCAGGCGGCGTTTCGGTCGGTATCAATCTCAATCCCAATAATGCCTGCAACTGGCGCTGCATCTATTGTCAGGTGCCTGACCTTGTGCGCGGCACGGCGCCGCCTGTGGACCTGGTGCTGCTGGAATCCGAACTGCGTGGTTTTTTAACCGAGCTGTTGCAAGGCGATTTCATGCAAAACCGTGTTCCCGAAGGCGCGCGGCGAATCAACGACATCGCGCTGTCCGGCAACGGCGAACCCACCAGCGCAGCTGAATTCTCACAGGTCATCGCACTCATCGCCCGAGTCCGCACTGAACTGGCTTTACCGGAAACCGTAAAAACCGTGCTGATTACCAACGGCAGTCTGCTGCACCGCCCTGAGGTACAACTGGGTTTGCGCGACATGGCCAAAATCAGCGGCGAAGTGTGGTTTAAGCTCGATCGCGCAAGCGAGGCCGGTATGCTGAAAATCAACGATACCCATGCCCGTATGGACAAGGTGCGCGAGAATCTTGTCGCGGCGACAGCCGCCTGTCCGACCTGGCTGCAAACCTGCTGGTTTGCACTGGATAATGAGCCGCCGTCCCATCAGGACGAGGATGACTATCTGACGTTCGTGGACAGCTTTTTGCGCGAAGGTCATGCCTTGCAAGGGGTTTTGCTATATGGTCTGGCGCGCCCCTCTCAGCAAAGGGAAGCGCCGCGCCTATCCGCCTTGCCCGCATCTGTGTTGCAGGATTTCGCCGACCGCATCGCAAGTCTTGGCTTGCCCGTCAAGATAAGCGTCTAGTCTTTTAAACATCAGGCCGGAGTCGGATACCCTGCATGAAACAAACACCCGAATGGAACAGCCTGCTGCAATCAATGCTGTTCGCGCCGCTGCATTCAGTCATATCCGCGCTTAAAACTGCGGGATTTCCCACACTCGAAGAATTAAATGCGCTGTTAGTTGCTCACCCCATTGTCGTGCAGTCTGGCTGTGAACTGCGCTTTGTCGAACAGGGGGCTGGCCGGCTGGTATTCGAGCAACAATACGAGCCGCGCTGTTATCTCACAGGAGAAGTGCAGACGCGACAGGATAACTGGCATGACCTGTTCAATGCACTGGTATGGTTGACCTATCCCAGGGCCAAGGCGGCCATCAATGCGCGGCATTATCACGCGCTGACAGATGTTGCGGTGGCGGATGCCGGCAGTGAGCGGGGTGCTGCGCGCGATACCAATACCTTGCTGGATGAATCCGGTGTCATTGTGGTCTATGCCGATGAGTCTCTGGCGGAACTGCTGCGCAATTTTTGCTGGCGGGAATTGTTCTGGCAGCGGCGCGAACAGGTGCGATCCGAGATGGGCTTCTACCTGTTTGGTCACGGCCTGTATGAGAAGGCGCGGCAACCCTATATCGGCATGACAGGGCAGGGGTTGCTGCTGGCGGTGGAGCGGGCGTTCTTCACCTGGCCGCAAGCGCAGCAGCTGGCGCATCTGGATAGTCGGGTCGCGGACTATCTGGCTGAAGCTGAGCACTGCCGCAGTACCCGCGAACTGGTTCCCGTGCCGTTGCTGGGTGTGCCGGGATGGACGGTGGACAACGAAAGTGCGGCGTATTATGACAACACTGCGTATTTTCGTTCCGGCAGGCGTCCGGTCGCTGATAATGCCTGCACTCAGGATTGACCCTGCGGGCTGAAAAACGATGCCTGTTGCGTAATTGTAAATTGATTGGCGAACAGTCATAATCAATGCAATTTCCCTATCGCTGAGGTTCCCATGCTTTTTTTTGACATGTTTCGACACGACCCGACGTTCATTGAAATTAAAGGCGGGGAGATATTGTTCCGGGAGGGTGACACCGGTGATGCGATGTATATCCTGATTGAGGGTGAAGCTGAAGTTTCCATTGGCGGGGTGTTGTTTGAGAAGTGCGTGCCGGGAACCTTTGTGGGTGAACTGGCTGTCATTGATGGTTCTGCACGCTACGCGACAGTAACCGCGCTGGATGATTGTAAATTTGTCGTGGTTGACAGCAAACGTTTTCATTTTTTGGTGGATGAAGCGCCTCGCTTTGCTATTGATGTGATGCGCGTCATGGCGCAAAGACTCAGAAGCTGCGATCAGCGCATCCTGGCAGCAAAACTGTGTTTGTCAGATCCATCGTTATCAGTTGACGTTTCAGGGGCATAAGTTACCTGGAAAAAGTTTCATGCAGCCTGCAACAATTCCCGAGCGGTGTTTTGGAGCCGATATTTTCAGAGGCAGACTTTACAAATGCGTGGTGAGGTGGATATGCGTGGCGGAATTTTTCGTGGTGTCAGGGCGTACATTGTGGCGGTGGCTGTTGTTGGCATAGTCGCAGCGCTGGTTTCAACAATTTTTTTCACCCAGGATAACCTGCCCTGGACGGCGTTTCTGACAGGAATTCTTGTGGCGTCCGTGCTTGCCGAAGCGGCCCGTGCATCGCGCTCGGAATGGGTGTTGATGCGTCGTACGGCGCAATTATCAGCCCTCAAAGACAAACTTGAACTTGAGAAGAGCTTGCGCAAAAGCGCCGAGGAAAAAATAGCAGATGCGCAGGTGCGTTTGCGGTTAATCGACGAGACATTGTTGACGATGATCGTGCTGATCGATACCGATGGTCATTGCCGATATCACAACCGGGCCTTTCGCGACTGGTTGCACTTGAAAGCAGAACTCATTAACGGACGACCTGTACGGGAACTTTTTGGTTCCAAGGCTTATGCGGGCATTGCCACGGCGGTTCAGCAATCCCTGGATGGACAGCCCTTGCGTTATGAGTATTTGCAGGAAATGCCCGGCGGTGCAGTCTATCGGCTGTCGGTGGAGCATGTCCCGCAATTCGATGCTGCCGGACGAGTGACCGGGTTTTATTTTCTGGCTCAGGACATCACTCAACGCGACGATTTGCCCATCTCTGCAACGCCTGAATCTGCAACAAGCTCGGGTGCTCCAATAAATGCCGGAACGAAGGAACATGCCGACCAGGAAATGTTCCTTGAAGCTTTTTCCGAGCAGGTGAGCGGGCGGCGTGACGCGGGAAAACAGTTCATTGCGGCTATCCAGGAAGGCCAGTTTAGCCTGTATTGCCAGCTGATTTCCCCTTTGCCCATAAATTCCGGCAAGACTGCGCATTATGAGATTCTGATTCGCCTGAGGGAAGAAGAAAACAGCACGACCCCACCTGGCGCATTCTTTCCATTGGCTGAAAAAAATGGCCTGATGCCGTATCTGGATCGCTGGGTGGTAGGGCATGTACTGGAATGGGCAGCAAATCAGCAGAATTCAGGCCGCGACAGTGATTCGATATTTTTCATTAACGTGGCATCTGCAACGATAGGCGACCCGGAGTTCCCCTGTTTCCTGAAAAACATGCTGGATGATCAGAAAATGCCAGGTTCAATTCTGTGCTTTGAAGTGTCTGAATTGGATCTGACTGCGCGGAACGACAGCGTTGCAGCATTTATTCGCGAGGTCAGGCAATGCGGTTGCCGTGTTGCGCTGAGCGGTTTTGGCAGACATGGTGTCTCGTTCGAACAGATACGGGGTTTTCAGGTAGAGTTCCTGAAAATCGATGGCGGTACCATACTCAATATGCTCAGCAATCCGGTAGATCTTGCCAAGGTGATATCCATCGATCGTACCGCTAAAAAAATCGGTGTCAAAACTGTTGCAGAGCTCGTTGAGAGTGACGAGATCGTCGCCAAGCTGAGCGAAATCGGTATCGATTTTGCTCAGGGGTTTGGTATTTCCCGCCCGAGTCGCCTGTAAGTTCCTTCGGTCGCCATATCCGTTGAGATGATCAACGGTTTGCCACCTCTTCAATGACTTTGAGGAAATCATCGCCGTAGCGAGTCAGTTTACCTTGACCGACGCCGCTGATTCGCGCCATTTCGGTAAGGCTGCCGGGTTTTTGTTCGCGCATTTCCAGTAGGGTGCTGTCGTGAAAAATGACATAGGGCGGCACGCCCTGTTCGCGTGCCAGCTCCATGCGTTTGGCCTTGAGTGCCAGCCATAGTTTGTCGCTGGTGGCACCTGAAAACGGTTCTCGTGTCTTGCCTTCACGTTCGGTGCGTGTGCGTTTGACTGGTGCTACATCGCGCCGCATCCACAAGCTCACTTCGCCCTTAAGTACAGGACGAGCCGTTGCGGTCAGCATCAGGCCGCCATAGACTTCGATGTCCGCCTCCAGATATCCGCCCGCGATCAGCTGGCGGTATATGCTGCTCCATTGCTGGGCCGTGTGCTCAACGCCGATGCCGAACGTGGACAGTTGCTTGTGGCCGAATTTTGTAATGCGCTCGGTCTCTTTTCCCAGCAACACGTCAACCAGATGTCCGACACCGAAGCGTTGCCCGGTGCGATACACGCAGGACAGAGCCATCTGCGCAGCTTGGGTTGCGTCCCAGGTATCAACCGGTTCGAGGCAGTTGTCGCACTGCCCACAGTTGCCGGGATGTGCTTCGCCGAAGTAGCGCAGTACAGTTTGGTGGCGACACTCAGTAGCTTCGCAGTAACCCAGTAGTGCATCGAGCTTTTGCAACTCCACTCGTTTGCGCTCCTCCGGCGCTTCGCCTGACATCAGCATCTGTCGCATCGACACTACATCGCCCAGGCCGTAAGCCATCCATGCATTTGCGGGCAAGCCATCACGACCAGCCCTGCCTGTTTCTTGATAATAAGACTCGAGACTTTTTGGCAAATCCAGATGCGCTACGAAGCGCACGTTGGGCTTGTCTATACCCATGCCGAAGGCGACGGTGGCGACCATGATAACGCCCTCTTCGCGTATGAAGCGGCGCTGGTATTCGAGGCGCATGGCAGCATCGAGTCCAGCGTGGTAGGGCAGGGCATCCCATCCCTGTTCCTTAAGCCATGCGGCGGTTTCTTCTACCTTCTTGCGTGACAGGCAATACACGATGCCGGCGTCGTTTTGATGTTCTGTTTCAAGGAAAGACAATAACTGCTGGCGCGCATTGGCTTTCAGCGTGACGCGGTAACGGATGTTGGGACGGTCGAAGCTGGAAACGAATTGCTGTGCGTGTTCCAATGCAAGTCGCTCGACGATCTCACGTCGTGTCGGTGCATCAGCTGTAGCGGTGAGTGCGATGCGCGGCACATTGGGAAATCGCTCGTGCAACACAGTCAAAGCACGGTACTCCGGGCGGAAATCATGGCCCCATTGTGATACACAATGAGCTTCGTCTATGGCAAACAGGGCTATGCCGTTATCCTGCTGCAAGCGCTCCAGCAGATTAAGAAAACCTTCTGTCATCAGTCGCTCGGGCGCGACATACAATAGTTTTAACTCGTTGCGTTGCAATTGCCGGGATACTTCGCGCGCGGCTTCAGCATCAAGACTGGAATTCATAAATGCAGCCGAAACACCGAGTTGTTTCAGCGCATCCACCTGATCCTGCATCAGCGCTATCAACGGTGAAATGACAATGCCAAGTCCGTTGCGGCAAAGTGCCGGGATTTGGTAGCAAAGTGATTTGCCACCTCCGGTCGGCATCAACACCAACGCATCGCCCCCGCGTGTTACATGCTCAATAACGCTTTCTTGATTGCCTCGGAATTTTGGGTAGCCGAATACATCGCGTAATATTTGACTAGGGGTGATGTTAGACATCCTTTGTGGGTTTCCTGCCCCGTATCGGGGAGATGTTCTAGAGAGGATGAGAGGGCGCAAATGGAAAACTATTGACGCCATTATCCTTCATCCGCTCGTAGCATTCAAACTTCATCGAGCAATCGATCATAATCCCCCACTGGATGTCTTCATTGCGTTGCAATTGTATGGAAAAAATGAACATTAATCGCTGCGTTTTGGAAGGAATAGGCAAATCAGCTACTACAGGCACTGATTGGTTTGAAAGCGCCAAGTTGTGGGCGTTAGATAACAAGAAGGAATCGGTGCTGGCTATTGGCGGCGCACTGATTGGCGGGCGGTTGCTATGAAATAAATTTATGAAAGGCGGCGCTGCTCAGGGCGGCGCAATTGGTGACCTTGCACCGCTCGTGTGGCATCGGTTGTCAGGCTGGAATTCAAGTAGGCCGCCTTTACGCCCAATTGGCGCAGTGCATCGACCTGATCCTGCATCAGTGCGATCAGTGGCGATACCACTATCCCCACGCCCGGTCGCAGCAGTGCGGGGATCTGGTAGCATAACGATTTACCTCCGCCTGTCGGCATTAACACCAGTGCATCGCCACCGCCTGCGATTTGTTCGACGATGGCCTGCTGCTCGCCGCGAAAAGTGGCGTAGCCGAAAACGTCATTGAGGATTTTTTGTGCGGCTGATGTCGTGGAAGTTTGCGTGGTTCTGTGAGCGGTACGCAAAAATGATAACATCCAACGCTGCATGCTGCATTTAGCTCTGAAGAAGGAAAGATATTGAAGCAATCAACGGAAAATCTGGTCGAGGTCAGCGATCTGCATTTTGCCTATGGCAAACGTCAGGTCCTCAAGGGTATCAATCTCACCATCCCGCGCGGCAAAGTGGTGGCGATACTGGGCGTCAGCGGATGTGGCAAAAGTACCTTGCTGCATCATTTTGGCGGGCAGCTCAAGCCGTCAAGCGGCAGCGTCAAAGTGCTGGGAAAAGTGATACACGAACTGAATAACGACGAACTGTACGCGATGCGCCGGGAAATGGGCATGATGTTTCAGGTGAGCGGGCTGTTCAGCGATTTGACTGTATATGACAATCTGGCGTTTCCGATGCGTGAACACACCGATCTGTCGGAGGAGATGATACGCGATCTGGTGCTGATGAAGCTTCAGGCGGTCGGCTTGCGCAATGCACATGGCCTGATGCCCAAAGATCTGTCGGGGGGCATGGAGCGCCGTGTGGCACTGGCAAGGGCGATCGCGATCGATCCCACGCTGATCATCTACGATGAGCCCTTCGCAGGACTCGACCCGATATCGCTGAATATCATCGCCAATCTGATCCGGAAATTGAACGATGCGTTGGGCGTAACCTCGGTGGTGGTCACCTATGACATGTCCGAGTCACTTAAAATCGCCGATTATGTGTATTTTATCCATGACGGGGTGGTGGTGGCTGAAGGCGGGGCAGCGGAAATGCTGGAATCAAAAGATCCATTCGTTCATCAGTTTATCCATGCCGAACCGGATGGTCCGGTCGCTTTTCAATATCCGAGCCGGCCTTATGCGGAAGATCTCTAATGCGCTGACGATTTCGGGTGGATTAAATGCCATTAACAGTCTGCAAAAAATGCAACAAGATTATCTCCTCAGGCGTTAAGTCCTGCCCCTATTGCGGTGCTGCGATATCGCAGGATGCTCAGGTCGGTTTCAGTGCAATGGATTTCAGGAATGCAGTCATTGGCTTTCTCTTGCTGGTTTTAATGACTGCGATCCTGATCCTGAGCAATGCCGGGAAAAAGGAGGCAAGCGTAGATGAAATCCCCTCACAAACCTGTCAGATTTCAGCATGTCCGGGTGGAACGAAGGCTGTGACTTCATCCTCGCAACAGGCACCCTACTACACCTGTAAAAGTGGTGAGCTTTCGGATTATGCCAACTATGTGCTGAGCGTGATGCTGGTACAAGTCAGTTTTACAGGGCTCTCTCCCAAAATAACCAGTCAAACCGGTGAGCCGGTAGTGCCGGAAAATGAACAATTGCTTTTTGATAAATACAGGGCGAAT
The DNA here is from genome assembly GCA_002381565.1 of Gallionella sp. UBA4121. GTDB lineage: Bacteria > Pseudomonadota > Gammaproteobacteria > Burkholderiales > Gallionellaceae > Gallionella. The sequence continues at coordinate 30,420 of DFWZ01000056.1, read as the reverse complement.
GCCGGGGTCTCCTCGTTTGACGAAGCCTTATCCAAATGCTACAGAGGGGTTGGCAACTTAAAAGTCACCGTGCTTTATAACCCGAAAAATGGCAGCAGTATCTATGTCAGCGCTGAAGCCGGTCAGGATAATAAATTCTGGTTGCCGAAGACAAAACTGAACAAACGATAAATTCGCTGGCCGGACGAAAATTGAAAACCTTATCAACTGCTAACGATGCCTCTCAACCTGCGGAGTTGCGCCGCGCTGCGCTGTTCTGGCTTGCCGAGCGGGAGGCTGCACGCAAGGCGGCTGGCGTGCGCAACCTTGCAGAAATCTGGCTGTCGGGCATGGCGCTGGATAGCCAGTCCGCATTGAGTGCAACACAGACTCTCCCCGGTTACCCCGCCAAACCTGAACTGGTAGCCCCCCGCTTTGTCAAGCGCCGTTCGATGATCACGACTGAGGGGCGCGCCGTCCTGATTCATGCGCTGGTTCATATTGAATTTAACGCCATCAATCTGGCGCTGGATGCGATCTGGCGGTTTGCTGACATGCCGCACGCGTTTTACGCAGACTGGCTGCAAGTGGCGGATGAGGAAGCATTGCATTTTTCCCTGCTGGCTGAACATCTGCAAAGTATGGGCTATGCCTATGGCGACTTCCCCGCCCACAACAGTTTATGGGAGATGGTCGACAAAACACGGCACGACGTGCTGGCCCGGATGGCGCTGGTGCCGCGAACCATGGAAGCGCGCGGGCTGGATGCCGTGCCCGCGTTACGCGATAAATTGGCTCAGGCCGGGGATATGAAAGCTGCCGGCATTCTGGATATTATTCTCCGCGATGAAATTGGCCATGTTGCTATCGGCAATCGATGGTACGGTTACCTGTGCGAGCAGCGTGCTTGTGATCCGGTAAGCACTTACGCCAGGCTGGCAACGGAATATGCGGCTCCCGTGCCGCGCGGCCCGTTCAATTTGTCGGCCCGGCGGGCCGCGGGCTTCAGTGATCTTGAGCTGGCCGCGTTGATAGAGCAGAATGCATAGATACTTTGGCATATAGGTATTGTTTTTTTCTGCTTTTATAATGAAAACGTCGTGGCAAACACAGGCCATTTAATCTGACAGTCGTATTTCTGACGTAGCGTCAAAAATTGTTCACCGAGGGGTGTCTGTCATGTTTAAATTTTCTTATCCGGGCGCTAATGTTCAAACTGCCAATAGAACTTGCCCGCTATGCAACTCTTCATATCTGGACCGGGTGCCACGTCGTTTCATTGACCGGATCATCAGTCTGGTGTTTGCTGTCAGGCGCTACCAGTGTGGATCTTGCGGCTGGCGCGGAAATCTGAAATTTAACTGCGAGTAAAGCGAAACGCCCCTGCCTGGTATCGCCGCAACCCACCCACGATCACGCAAGGCCGGATAGCTTGGTGAATTCGCCATGCGCGTGGCACAATTGCGCTCCGCACACGACCCTGTTCTATCCTATGCTGAGTTATCGCCACGCCTTTCACGCCGGCAATCATGCCGATGTGCTGAAGCACTTCATCGAGGTGCAACTGCTGCGCTATCTGGCGCAAAAGGACAAGCCATTCTGGTATATCGATACTCATGCGGGCGCGGGGTGCTATGCGCTCGATAGCGGCTATGCCGCGCAGAATGCCGAGTATGAGAGCGGCATTGCGCGCCTGTGGGATCGCGATGATCTGCCTGAATCGCTGGCCGACTATGTGGCGCTGGTAAAACACATCAATCCGGACGGGCAGATGAAGCTGTATCCCGGTTCGCCTCTGGTGGCACAGGCGCTGTTGCGGGACGGGGACAGGATGCGACTGTTCGAGTTGCATCCTTCCGACAGCGAAATCCTGCAACAGAATTTTTCAGGTCAGGGGGTGTTGGTTCAGACCGCCGACGGTTTCGGGGCGCTGAAATCCTTGCTGCCGCCACCGCCGCGCCGCGCGCTGGTGCTGATAGATCCCCCTTATGAAGACAAACAGGATTACCAGCGCGTGGTGTCGGCGCTGAAAGAAGGCCTGAAGCGTTTTCCGAGCGGCGTCTATGCGGTGTGGTATCCACAGTTGCAACGCAGCGACGCGCGGCAGTTGCCGGAACAACTCAAGCAGTTGCCGGTGAAAAGCTGGCTTAATGTGGCGCTCAGCGTGCAGGGGTTGAGCATGGACGGTTTCGGCATGCATGGCAGCGGCATGTTCATACTCAATCCGCCGTGGAACCTGCATGGCGTTTTGCAGCAGGTAATGCCCTATCTGGTCAGACATCTGGGGCAGGATGCACACGCTTCATTCACGCTGGAGCAGAACCCGCAGCCTGGTTGATGCCGGCGGATTTTAATTGAGGACGAAGAGAGCATGACTCCCCCCCATACATGGAATTTTTTCCGCGCAGGCGGCTTTGATCAGGTTCAGATCGATACGGGCGCCGATTTACTGGCACTCAAGGATCTGGATCAAAAGCTGTGGGTGGCGCTGAGTTGTCCGACGCGCGGCATCGAGTTTGATACCCGGACGCTGGATTTGATCGACAGCGATGCGGATGGGCGTGTGCGCGCCAACGAGGTGCTGGCTGCCATCGCCTGGGCGGGGGCGCTGCTGAAAAATGCTGATCTGTTGGTCGAAGGGGCAGACCGGCTGGTTTTATCGGATATCGACGACAGTTTTGATGAAGGCAAGAACCTGTTGCTGTCCGCCCGTCATATCCTGAAAAGTCTGGGCAAGTCGGAAGCCGCGCAAATTTCCATGTCTGACATGAGCGACATCGAGAAATTTGTGACCGGATTGCAATTCAACGGTGACGGCGTAATCAGCCCGCAGCAGGTCGCCGAGGCAGGTTTGCGCAGCACGGTCGATGACATCATCAAGTGTGCAGGTTCGGTCGCCGACTTGAGCGGTGAACAGGGTGTCAGTCAGGAGATCGCTGACCAGTTCTTTGAGCAGGCGGCCGCCTTTTCTGACTGGTACGCACAGGGTGAATCGGATGCTGTGATTCTTGTTCTAGGTGACCAGACTCAGCATGCCGCCGATGCGTTTGATGCGATCAAGGACAAGGTCAGCGACTATTTCACCCGTTGCCAGCTGGCCGCTTTTGATCCTCGTGCCGCCTTGCCACTGAGCCGCTCGACAGAGGATTATCAGCAGCTGGCAGCACAAAACCTGTCTGCGCAAAGCGTGGAGGTTGCGAATTTTCCGCTGGCCGGCATTGCCGCCAATAAGCCGCTTTCATTCACGACGGGCGTCAATCCTGCCTGGCAGTCCAGGCTTGATGCGCTGCATGCGAAGGTAGTCACGCCGGTTTTGGGTAAAAATGAAACGCTGGATGCGGCTCAGTGGGACGCGTTGTGCGTAAAATTTGCCGCATTCGAGGCCTGGCAGGATCAGATGCCTCAAGGCCGTGTCGGCGGACTCGGTATAACGCGCATTCGCGAAATTCTGGACGGCAATCACAAGGCGCTTGTCGATGAGTTGATCGCTTGCGACAAGGCGGTTGAAACCGAGGTCAAGGCCATCCATTCGGTCGAGCGTCTGTTGCGTTACAAGCGCGATTTATTCGTGCTGGTCAATAACTTTGTTTCTTTCCGTAATTTTTATACCGGCCGTGAAAAAGGCATATTCCAGGTCGGTACCCTCTACCTGGACGGGCGCAGCTGCCAGTTGACGGTCAAGGTGGCTGATGTAGTCAAACACGCCGCTTTTGCTGCGATGAGTGGTGTGTGCCTGGCGTACTGCGAGTGCGTGCGCGGCTCCGATAAGATGAACATCGCAGCGGCCTTTACGGCGGGCGATTCGGACTATCTGATGGTAGGGCGTAACGGTATTTTTTATGACCGGCAGGGCCGTGACTGGGATGCCGCAATTGTGCACATCATCGATCAGCCGATCAGCATCCGCCAGGCATTCTGGTCACCCTACAAGAAGCTGTCCCGTGCGATCAGCGAGGGCCTGCAGAAGCTGGCTGCATCCCGTGCCGGCACGGCCGGGGGCAACATGTTCAAGGCTGTGGTGGATGCCGGCAAGGTTGTGACGGGTGCGCACGCCGAACCGCCAAAGCCTGCTTTTGATGTGGGCAAGTTCGCCGGAATTTTCGCAGCGATCGGTCTTGCCATCGGCGCCATCGGCGGCATACTCGCGTCTGTCGTAGGCGGCATGTTGAGTTTGAAATTCTGGCAAATCCCGCTGGCGCTGGCAGGTCTCATGCTGCTGGTCTCGTGCCCTTCCATGGTATTGGCCTGGTTCAAGCTGAAACGGCGTAATCTTGCTCCTATCCTCGATGCCAATGGATGGGCGGTCAATGCGCGCGCCCGCATCAACATTCCGTTCGGCACCTCCCTGACAGGGCTGGCCAGTCTGCCGGCAGGCGCGCACCGTTCGCTGGTTGATCCATTTGCCGATAAAAACACACTGTGGCCCTATTACGTGCTGATAGCGGCGGGAATCTGTTCGCTGGCAGGCTTGTGGTATGTCGGATTTTTCGGGCGTCACTAGACAATGACATTTACGCCGGATTGCCGCCGCTGTCCTCGCCTGGCTGACTTTCTCGATCAGGTCAGGGTGGCGCACCCGGATTATTATGCACTGCCGGTGAGTTCGTTCGGCGAGGCGGGATGCCCCTTGTTAATCGTAGGCCTGGCACCCGGGATGCACGGTGCGAATCGTACCGGCAGGCCGTTCACCGGCGATTTTGCGGGCAACCTGCTGTACGGCTCGTTGCACAAATACGGCTTCGCCAGTCAGTCTGACCCGCTGGATGCAGCCGGATATGCCAATCAAAAATTGCATCTCGTCGGATGCCGCATCACCAACGCGGTGCGCTGTTTGCCACCGCAAAACAAGCCGTTGCCCGGCGAAATTAACACCTGCAATAGCTACTTGATCGATGAGCTGGCGATGCTGCCCAGAGGGGGCGCGGTGCTGGCGCTGGGCACGATTGCACATCAGGCGGTGCTGATGGCACGGCAGTTGCGTAAAAGCAGTCACTCCTTTGCCCATGGCGCGCAGCATGTGTTGCCGGGCGGGATAACGTTGTTCGACAGCTACCATTGCAGCCGCTACAACACGCAAACCCGCCGCCTGACGACGGCCATGTTCGAATCCGTCATCGCCGACATAGCCCGACATCTTGGAAACTGAAAAATTCGATCCGAAACCGATACTGGACAGCCTGCCGTTGCTGCCGGGCGTGTATCGCTATTACGACAGTCGTGGTGCGGTGCTGTATGTCGGCAAGGCCAATCAGCTGAAAAAGCGCGTCTCGTCCTATTTCCAGAAGACCAATGTTTCGCCGCGCATCCGCCTGATGGTGTCTCACATCGCGCGCATCGAGACCACCGTGACGCGCTCGGAAGCCGAGGCGCTGCTGCTCGAAAACAACCTGATAAAATCCCTGAAGCCGCGCTATAACATATTGTTCAGAGACGATAAGTCCTATCCATATATCGTGCTGACCGGGGAGAAATTTCCTCGACTGACTTATTATCGCGGCACACCCAATAAACAGCATCAATACTTCGGCCCTTATCCGAATTCCTATGCTGCAAAGGAGTCCATCGGGCTGTTGCAACGAGTTTTTCGCATACGCACCTGCGAGGACAGCGTGTTCAAAAACCGCACGCGCCCCTGTCTGTTGCACCAGATCAATCGCTGTACCGCGCCCTGCGTCAATCTGATTTCTGAGCCGGATTATCAGACCGATATCCGCTGTGCCGTGCTGCTGCTGCAAGGCCGGCACAGGGAAGTCGAGTCCACGTTGCATGCGGCGATGGAAGTGGCCGCGGAGCAGCAGCACTATGAACAGGCGGCCGTGTTGCGCGACCAGTTGCGTGCGCTGCATACCGTACAACAGAAACAATTCGTCGAATCCACGGGAGGGACGACGGATGCCGATATCATCGCGCTGGCTCAGCATGACGGGCTGGTCTGTGTGAATCTTGCGATGGTGCGCGGTGGCCGGCATCTGGGCGACAAGAGCTTTTTCCCGGAACATGCCGAAGATATGTCGGCAGATGAAATCGTGCAGGCCTTTATCGCGCAGCACTACCTTAGTCGTGCCGTGCCGCCCTGGCTGATACTGGCGGCGGAATGCGGGCCCAAAAAGCTTACGGGCGGGCACCCGGATGAAACGCTGCCGCAACTGTTAAGCGAGCAGGCCGGACACCCGGTGCGGATCAGTACGGCGACAGTCGGCGAGCGCCGCCAGTGGCTGGAAATGGCCCAGCGCAACGCCGAGCTCGCCCTGGGGCAACGCGTCATGCAGCAAGGCGGTCAGTCTGTGCGTCTGGAACGGCTGCGCGCCTGGCTGGGTATGCCGCAATTGCAGCGCATCGAGTGTTTCGATATCAGTCATACCATGGGGGAGGCGACGGTGGCGTCCTGCGTGGTGTACGACAATCTCGACATGCGCTCCGCGCAATACCGGCGCTACAATATCAGCGGCATTACGCCTGGGGATGACTACGCGGCGATGCGTCAGGCGCTGACACGCCGCTATCAGAAGCTGGCAGTCGGTTCTGAACCTGCTGTGAAGGCAGGGGGAGAGGGCGCGCGGCCCGATCTGATCCTGATAGACGGCGGCCTGGGGCAGTTGCATATTGCGATGCAGGTCATGCAGGAATTGGGCCTCGATATGGCGCTGGTGGGTGTGGCCAAGGGGGAAGAGCGCCGTGCGGGGTTGGAGCAGCTGATTTTCCCTGATGGCAGTGCGCGCAGGCTGAACGCCGACGATCCCGCGCTGCATTTGATACAGGTGATCCGGGATGAGGCGCACCGCTTCGCCATTACCGGGCACAGAGCCCGACGCGGCAAGGCGCGCACCGCATCCAGACTGGAGGAGATTGCCGGGATAGGGGATAAGCGTCGGCGCAGTCTGCTGACCCACTTCGGCGGGCTGCGCGAAGTCATGCAAGCGAGCGTCGAGCAGCTTTGTCAGGTGGAAGGGATCAGCAAGTCGCTTGCTGAGGCGATCTACCAGCAACTACACTAAGGACCTGATAAATGACTTGCTGTAGCGGTTTGCCGGCGACTACATTAAGGAAATTGAAAAGATGTTGCTGAAGCGGTTTATCAGCAGCTACACTGACGACCATGAAAATAAACATTCCAAATCTGCTCACCTGGTTAAGGATTTTGCTCATCCCGGTGTTCGTCACGGTCTTTTACCTGTCCGACAGCACGCTGAACCCGCATCTGAAAAATTTGATTGCGACGGGTGTATTCCTGCTGGCCGCGGTGACCGACTGGCTGGACGGTTATCTCGCGCGCAAATTAAATCAATCTTCGGCATTCGGCGCTTTTTTGGATCCGGTCGCAGATAAGCTGATGGTGGCCGCAGCCTTGATACTGCTGGTCGAGCTGGGTCGTGCAGATGCAGTGATCGCTTTTGTCATCATCGGTCGGGAAATCACCATTTCGGCGCTGCGCGAATGGATGGCCAAGGTTGGCGAAAGCAAGAGCACCGCGGTTTCCATGCTGGGGAAAATAAAGACGACTTTTCAGATGAGTGCAATCGCGTTGCTGCTTTATCACGAACGGTTGGCGGGGTTGGATTTCCAGACAATCGGTTCGCTGCTGCTCTATATGGCGGCGCTGCTTACCTTGTGGTCTATGGGCTATTATTTGATGATGGCGATGCAGAGATTGAAAGAAATATGAATTCAAGGCGTGAATCGGCGTTGCTTTATCGGGCTGCATCTGTATAATGCGCAGCCTTCGGGGTGTAGCGTAGCCTGGTAGCGCGCCTGCTTTGGGAGCAGGATGTCGGGAGTTCGAATCTCTCCACCCCGACCAGGTTTCAGGTGGTTTTTTCAGCCGCGATTTGGTTGAGTGGTCTTTGTATAATGTATTGCCTCGGGGTGTAGCGTAGCCTGGTAGCGCGCCTGCTTTGGGAGCAGGATGTCGGGAGTTCGAATCTCTCCACCCCGACCAAGTTTTAAGTCGTAACGAGCATTTTCCAGCCGAGATTCAATTCGACTGTGATAAGAATTTGTGCCCGTAGCTCAACCGGATAGAGCACCAGCCTTCTAAGCTGGGGGTTACAGGTTCGATTCCTGTCGGGCACACCAGTGTCTGTCGGGTGCCAGGACGTTTAGTCCCGCAAGTTTAATGGTGGCTGTAGCTCAGTTGGTAGAGTCCAGGATTGTGATTCCTGTTGTCGTGGGTTCGAGCCCCATCAGCCACCCCAAATAAAAGCCGCCAATTCAATGAGTTAGCGGCTTTTTTCTTGTGCAGATCTTTGCTTTGTTTTGCTATTCTTTGCTATTTTGAATAATTCAGTGTGATGAGATTGTGATGGGAATTGCGATAAAAAAACACTTTTCAAAATCGCTTTGCAGAGTTTTGCTTTGTTTTGCTTATTGTTGTTTTAGTGCTGTGATGGAATTGTGATGTAATCGAAAAAGTGTAAAAGGTATTTTTTACGTAAAAAACAAAAAGTAGCTTGCAAAAAATAAAAAAAAGAGTATCTTGCTAATTTACAGTGGTAGCTGGCCACTTAAAAGACTTACAGCACTTCAATCCGCCTTCGGGCATCAAACCGCCTTCGGGCATCAAAAAAGTTGAACCTGGCTGAAACGCCAACAATCAAAAACATATGATTGAGGGGGATAAGGACAAAAACGTCTTTAATTCTCTCTTCAATCAAAACTCAAAACTATAGGTATCATCTTGCTGCACTGCTTAAAAAAGTGTGTGTGCAGCAAGGAAACAAGTCGATTGCGTATCGCAAAAACACTTTATAGCCAAACTATAAAGGGGTTCATCATGGCTTTTTCACCAGCATTTCCTATTATTTTGTCCACCATTTCAGAGACAGCTGAAAAAATTAAGCGCGCAAAATCAACTATTTACAGTGATTTAAACCGAAATCCAGGTTCACTGCCACCACTTTTAAAGATTCCTGGGAGCAGCAAGCTTTTATTTATTAATGTTGATACCTGGCTGATGAAAATGATTGAGGATCAAGGGGTTATCCTTGATTTCAATGTGAGGAATGATGATGTGTCGCCTCCAGTTGCAGCTAAAAAGAAGAGAGGCAGGCCAACTAATGCTGCAAAAATTGCTGCATTAGTTGGGGGTGTGAGATGAGAGATTCAACTCTGATTTCAACCAATTTTCTTGACCGGCCAAATTGTGCGGATTTACTACCTGAGGCTGATTATCTGGCAGATACAATCAGTAAGTTAAAAGCTTGTAAACTTGATTTAAATCATTGTTTTAGTGCTAAGCCTGAGCTAATTGATTTTGTTCTTACTGGCCTCAAGGCTGGAACTGTAGGCGCTTTGATAGGAACAGGCGGAGTTTCAAAGTCGATGATGGCGGTGATTGAGGGCGTCCATATTGCCTCTGGCCGTGATTTGCTTGGGACTGGGAACGTCAATGTGGGTGCGGTGGCAATATTAGCGCTCGAAGATGATGCCGAGGTGCTTCACCACCGCCTGCACTCTATTGCTCAGCATCTCACTGAGTTGCAGCGGCTGAATGCAGCTAAGAATCTTCACATCTATCCAGTCACGCTAAATATTATGAGTATGCAGGGCGCCATCACAAAGGCATTGGCACAAGGTTGCCGTTTAATCGTCATCGACACGCTGCGCCGGGCTCATGATCTAGATGAAAATGATACACGGGAAATGGCGGGGGTGCTTGCACTGATGGAGCGAGTTGCCAAGGCAAGCGGTGCAGCGGTTCTGTTCGTCCACCACCAGGGTAAGGCGGCAATCACAGGCGGCAACGCGGGTGAGGCTACAAGCGCGCGCGGAGCAACGGTTTTGATTGATAACTCCAGATATTGCATGGCTTTATCAAATATTACTGATAAAGAATGTGGAAAATTGGGCATCAAGGTTGAGGATAGGAGGTCTTATATTCGCTGTAGCTGGCCTAAATTAAGTTATTCAGCCCCCATGCCTGACATAATATTAAAAAGGGTTGAAGGCGGGGTATTAATTAAGGCTGACATAACTTTGCGTGAGGAGGAGGCGCAGAAGATCAAGATTAATGCTTATGCAGTTGAAAGCACAGGTGGAGATGAGAATGAATGGAAGTACTAGTATTGATAAGCTTCCAACTGCGACTGCACTTCAGTCACGCCTCAACATTTTTCAGTCTACCAGGCGTCCTCAGCACCTTAAAATGACGCTGAAGCAAACTAAGTTTGGCTCTTCTGTTGTGAACGGTAGGCTTGGACAGTCCCACGCTGATTTGCTGGATTGTGTCATGTTCTTTAGGGAGGATTTTAAGATTATAGAAAGAAGGTTGCACGTGGCGGTTGATCCATACAGAATAAGGAAGAGTATGGGGGGAGGGAAAAGCATTTACTCAGCTTCAGGGAGAGATGGGCTTGTGACTGACCTAAAAAATGCAGAGTTGATAACTGAAAATTCGCGGTTTGAAATTACAGGGAGGATACTTGAAAAAACAATGAAGTCTAGGTTTAAGAAAGAAGATAAAAGAAAGTGGGGGAATTATGGTGAAAGAGCACTTGAGGTCTGGGTTCTTTCAGTTGAATGGACTGAATTGATAAAAAATGACATTGGCAGATTCTATAATCCACTACCTCTTTGTTTGATGAAAGAGGGGGCAGTGGCAGCTCTCGCTAGGCATGTTTTGACACACCAACACATGCCAGGAGGGGGGTGGAAGCTGGATGGGTTGATGATGGCTGTGGGGGTAGAAAGACGCTTTGACAAAGTTAGGAAGGAAATGTTGGATAACTCTGAGCTGCTTGGGCAGATGGGAATAACTTTTGATTTTAATAGTGGGCGAGTAAAAATGGTCGCAGCCGCCACGTCACCGGCCGCAGCCGCCACCGATTTTAATGAAAGTGGCCGCAGCCGCCACCGATTTTAGTTGTTTAGCAGGTTTATCAGGTTTCTTCAGGAAACCACCTGGGTTTCCCTTCTGGTCAGCCCAGGGAAAAAGTTTGCTGGCTGACGCCAGCTACAAAAGCAAAACTGGCAAGGCCTTGAGAATAAAGAAAGGCTGAGCGGCTTGATTTTCATCTTCAAAGCCCTAGTGTTTCGCTTTTGTAGCTGGCGTCAGCCAGCCTGTATTTCTTATAATAAACATTTATAAAACATTTTAATAATACTTGAATAAACGCTTAATTAAAGCTGATATAATTTTTTGTTTAGGTATATTTGGGCAGGTGGTCAGCTGACCCACCTTAAAGACTTACAGCACTTCAAGCCGCCCTCGGGCATATCAAATCCTGCTGGAGTAATTCTAGCCCCGCCACGCAAAGCAGCGCATGGAGGGGGTAGGGACAAAACCGCCTGTTTTTTCTGGGCAGCTTTCAAAAAGCTTTATTATAAAAGCGTGAACTATACATAGGTGGCATGAACAGCCAGTCAGAGCGAGGAGCAAGACTGTCGGCTCCTCGGCTTGCGGATGGTCGTAGATTATCCGATCCGTTGATTATGAGCGTCTGCTTATAGGGAGCGTGGAACTGTTGCATCCTGTCACATTGATGCCGATCTCACATCTTTAAAGCCGGTAAGCCTCACAGCATAAGCCTCACAGCATATCGTAATACTCAAGCTTATATGATAGCCTTCGCCCGATAATAAACGCGACCATCCGTAATGGCTAAACTACCCCTGACAAATTTCGCGCATTTGGCTCAGCACGATGAACAGTTGCTGCGTTTGGGCATGTTGGCGGAAAAGTATTTTGCGGACGACCCGAATACCTGTTTACTCAAGTTGCGCCAGCTTTCCGAGTTATTGGCTCAGATCATTGCGGCGAGAACTGGTCAGCTTGTTGCACCGGAGGAAACGCAGTATGAATTATTGCGTCGCCTTCAGGATAGTGGAATCGTTCCGCGCGAAATTGCACAGTTGTTTGGTGAGGTTCGTCGCACGGGCAATGCTGCCAACCATGCGCTAGAAGGCGACCATCAGGGGGCGCTAAGTGTCCTGAAGATGACTTGGCAGTTAAGCCTGTGGTTCCATCGTACTTTCAAAGACCCGTCGTACAAATCTGGCCCCTTTGCACCACCAACGCCGCCTAAAGATGAGAGTGATGAGCTGCGCGCCGAAATGGCGGCATTGAGCAAAGCGCTCATGGAGTATCAGGCAATCCATCACCAGACTGCCGAGCAACTTGATGCGACTGAGGCTAAGCTTAGTGAAGCCAAGAGTGAGCAGGCTTTCTGGGAGGGAATGGCGGCAGAAACTGATAAAGCCAAGAGCGCATTGGAAAAACGACTGGCCGAGCAACAAGCCGAGTCGGTCGCCCAGCCCAAGAGCGTATTGGTAAAGCTGGTCTCATCTGCCAATGCAGCCGCCAGCGCGGTTCAGCTGGATGAAGCCGACACCCGGAAATTGATCGACCAGCAACTCAGGCAATCTGGCTGGGAGGCGGATTCTCAGATTCTCAGATACAACAAAGGTACTCGCCCCACCAAGGGGAAAAATCTGGCCATCGCCGAATGGCCCACTGAGAGCGGCCCGGCCGACTATGTGTTGTTCGCGGGTCTGTTGCCGATTGCCGTCGTAGAAGCCAAACGCAAAAACGTTGATGTTTCTGGCTCGCTGCAACAAGCCAAGCGCTACAGCCGCACTTTCACTCCATCACATGAAACAGTGCTGCATGGTGAATGTTGGGGCGAGGGTGCTGCCGCTTATCGCGTGCCCTTCGCTTTTTCAGCCAATGGTCGTCCCTTCCTCCGCCAGCTTTCCACCAAGAGTGGTATCTGGTTCTGCGATTTGCGCCGTGCTGATTATCTGGGTCACGTCCTGGATGGCTGGTACACGCCGGAAGGGCTGACCACGCTGCTCAAACGGGATGAAGCGAAAGCGCACGAAGACCTTGCTAACGCACCATTTAACTACGGCTTTCCGTTACGGCCATACCAGCAGGATGCCATTCGCGCTGCTGAGTTGGCTATTGAAGCAGGTCAGCGCGAGATGTTGCTGGCTATGGCGACAGGTACAGGTAAAACCAAGACCTGTATCGCGCTGATTTACCGTTTGCTGAAAGCCAAGCGCTTCCGCCGTATCCTGTTTCTCGTGGATCGATCTGCATTGGGTGAGCAAGCCGCCAATGCCTTCAAAGATACGCGTATGGAAAATCTCCAGACTTTTGCCGACACCTTTGGCATCAAGGAACTGGAAGAGCAAGCACCGGATACCGAAACTGCGGTACACATTGCCACCATTCAGGGCATGGTGCAGCGCCTGCTCTATGCAGCAGAAGGTGCCGTCACGCCTGCCGTAGATCAATACGACTGCATTGTGGTGGATGAATGCCATCGTGGTTATCTGCTGGATCGTGAGTTGTCCGATACGGAAATGAGCTTCCGGGGTTATGAAGACTACATCTCAAAATACCGTCGTGTGCTGGATTGCTTCGATGCCTACAAGGTTGGCCTGACAGCCACGCCAGCGCTACACACCACGCAGATTTTTGGTGCGCCTATCTATACTTACAGCTATCGGGAAGCGGTTATCGACGGATATCTGATGGACTACGAGCCACCATTCCCTATCAAAACCGAGCTGTCCACTAATGGTATCAAGTGGAAGGCAGGCGAAGAGGTAAAAGTCTACGATGTGCGACGCAATCAAGTCGATCTGTTCAATACGCCAGACGAAATAAAAATAGACGTTGATGGCTTCAACCGCAAGGTAATTACTGAGCCATTCAATCGCGTTGTGTGCGAATACCTTGCTCAAGAATTAGATCCGGCTTCACGCCGTAAAACACTCATCTTCTGCGCGACGGATGCGCATGCTGATATGGTCGTAGCTTTGCTCAAGGACGCATTCAAGACCCAGTATGGTTGTGTTGACGATGATGCTGTCATCAAGATCACCGGAGCTGCCGATAAGCCACTGCAACTCATTCGCCGTTACAAGAACGAACGCAATCCCAGTGTGGCGGTAACTGTCGATTTACTTACTACAGGTATCGATGTGCCGGAAATCTGCAATCTCGTCTTCCTTCGGCGGGTAAATAGTCGCATTCTGTTTGACCAGATGCTGGGCCGCGCCACGCGCCTATGTGACGAGATCGAAAAAGAGGCCTTCCGCGTCTTCGATGCAGTAAATATTTTTGAAGCGCTGGGCGAAATGACCGCCATGCGGCCAGTCGTGGTTGATCCAAAAATCAGCTTCTCTCAATTGGCCCAAGAGCTGATATTGGTAGGTGACGAAACAGCCCGCCAGTTCGTGCGTGACCAGTTTCTCGCCAAATTGCAAAGAAAAAAGCGCCACCTCTCCGAAAAATCTTCCCGCGATTTTGAAACCAAAGCCGGGATGACTGCGGATGACTTCATTAAAAAGCTAAAGGCAATGCCCATCAATGATGTGGCGGCCTGGTTTACACAAAACCCCGATCTCGGGGAGATACTGGATCGTAAGAGTGATGGAAACACGCAGCCCATTCTGGTTTCCGAGCACGCGGACAAGCTGATTCCTTTCGAACGCGGCTATGGAAATGCGAAAAAGCCGGAAGATTACATCCAGGAATTTTCTGCCTTCATCAAGAGCCACAGCAATGACATTCCGGCGCTGATGACCGTGCTTACGCGGCCGCGTGAACTCACCCGCAAGCAGCTGCGCGAATTGGTACTGGAGCTGGATAAGGCAGGATTTACTGAAACAAATTTGGCCACCGCATGGCGCGAGATGACCAATCAGGACATTGCAGCGCGCATTGTCGGCTACATTCGCCAAGCGGCCATTGGTGATGCTCTCATGCCCTATAATGAGCGTGTCGATCATGCGCTGCAAAAACTGCTGTCATCACACACATGGACAGGGCCGCAGCGCGATTGGCTGAAGCGAATCGCAGCACAAACCAAAGCTAACTTGCTGGTGGATCATGCCGCTCTGGATGATCCAGACCTTATCTTCAAGCGCGAAGGTGGTGGATTCGTTCGGCTCGATAAAATGTTTAATGGGCAACTCCAGCAGGTGCTGGAAACCTTCAACGAATCCATCTGGAAAGATGGCGAGGCCAATGCGGCCTGACGTATACGAAAACTGAAATACATGACCACCAACGACATCGTCAGCAAACTCTGGAACCTCTGCAACGTCCTCAAGGACGACGGCATCACCTACCACCAGTACGTCACCGAACTGACCTATCTGCTGTTTCTCAAGATGGCACGCGAGACCGGCACCGAAGATCAACTACCAGAAGGCCATCGTTGGGCAGATCTCGAAGCGCGTGCCGCGCCTGACAGGCTGGAGTTCTACAAGATACTGCTGATCCATCTGGGCAGCCACGGATCGACTCTGGTGCAGGAAATATTTGCAAACGCCAGCAGCTTCATCAAGAAACCCGCCACGCTCTCCACGCTGGTTGCCGAGATCGACAAACTCGACTGGTACAGCGTGCATCGCGAAGGTTTGGGTGACCTCTACGAAGGCTTGCTGGAGAAAAATGCCAACGAAAAGAAATCCGGTGCAGGCCAATACTTCACCCCGCGTGTGCTGATCGACAGCATGGTGGCGGTGATGAAGCCCACCTTACAGGACATCATTCAAGATCCGGCGGCGGGCACTGGCGGATTTTTGATTGCGGCCAACCACTACCTGCGCGAACATACCGACCCGGATAGCTGGACAGAAGCGCAGCAAAAGAAATACCACAGCAGCACTTTCTATGGCATGGAACATGTGCAGGATACGCATCGTCTGGCAATGATGAATCTGATGCTGCATGGCATTGACGGCGGCATCAGTTACGGCGATACGCTCGGCGAGGATGGAGCAAGGTTGTGCAAGCAAGGTGCAACACTCATGCTTACCAATCCTCCATTCGGCACCAAGAAAGGTGGCGGCCTGCCGAGCCGTACCGACTTTACCTTTCCCACCAGCAACAAGCAGTTCGCCTTTTTGCAGCATATTTACCGTGGGCTAAAACCAGGTGGACGCGCAGCCGTAGTGTTGCCTGACAACGTTCTGTTCGAGAGCAACGTCGGAAGCGATATTCGCCGCGACCTGATGGACAAGTGCAACCTGCACACCATCCTGCGCCTGCCAACCGGCATTTTTTATGCGCAAGGGGTGAAGACCAACGTGCTGTTCTTCACGCGCGGCGAGAAGGATAAGGGCAACACCAAAGAAGTATGGATCTACGATCTGCGCGCCAATATGCCGCAGTTCGGCAAACGTACTCAACTGACTCGCGAACACTTTGCTGAGTTCGAGGCCGCGTTCGGTGACGATCCGTTGGGCGGTGCCAAGGCGCTGAGCAAGCGCAAAGATACCGGCGAACAGGGGCGCTTCCGCAAATATACCCGCGAACAAATCGCCGTACGCGGCGATAGCCTCGACATCGCCTGGCTCAAGGATGACAGCGACACCAGCGCGGATGAATTGCCGGAACCGGCAGTACTGGCGCAGGAGGCGATGAGCGAACTGGAAGCCGCTTTGGACGAATTGCGCGGCATTCTGGAAGAGTTGGGCGAGGATGTAGAAGAGGTGGAGGCGTGAGCGTGCTGCCGAACGGATGGGTTTCTTCATCACTTGGCGATTTAGCTGACTATATCCAACGTGGAAAGTCGCCAAAATACACCGAACATAGCGAATTGCCCGTTATTAATCAAAAGTGTATTCGCTGGAATGGATTGGAAGTGCAGCACCTTAAGTACATACATCCTGATCAATTCTCGAGTTGGGATAAGGCTAGATTTGTGACACCCGGAGATATCCTATGGAACAGTACGGGAACCGGTACGGTTGGCAGAGCTTATCTCGTGCAGGAGGCGGATTGCTCACCACCAAAAGTAGTGGATTCTCATGTGACAATTGTTCGCTCCAATCTATTGATAGATTCACGTTATGTCTTCAATTGGATTAAGGGAACAGTGGTTCAGAACAAGATTGTGGATATGTGCGATGGAACAACTAATCAGATTGAGCTGAGCAGGTCGGCTATCTCAGCAACTGAAATTCCTCTTGCACCACTCCCCGAGCAAAAACGCATCGCCGACAAACTCGACGCGGTGCTGGCGCGGGTGGATGCCTGCCGCGACCGTCTCGATCGTATTCCTGTCATCCTCAAACGCTTCCGCCAG
Organism: Gallionella sp. UBA4121; assembly: GCA_002381565.1. Lineage (GTDB taxonomy): Bacteria > Pseudomonadota > Gammaproteobacteria > Burkholderiales > Gallionellaceae > Gallionella. The sequence goes on along the minus strand of DFWZ01000056.1, from coordinate 13,399 downwards.
TCTGTCCTCGACGCTGCTACCTCGGGCGTGCTCACGGAGGGTTGGCGCGCAGAAACAAAAGCAGTGGATTGGAGACAAACAGATGTGCAATCGGTCGCCCATGTTGGAACAGGCTCCACGCCGTTGCGATCCCATTCGACATACTTTGCTTCAACGGGTACTCCTTGGATTACTAGCGCCGCCACTTCGCAAGCACTCGTCACTGATGCCAGGGAATTTGTCACGCAAGCGGCTATCACGGCCCATCGTTTGAAAACATATCCAATCGGAACTCTGCTAGTCGCCATGTATGGTGAAGGGAAAACGCGCGGACAAGTCACGGAGTTAGGTATTTCCGCCACCATCAATCAGGCTTGCGCGGCCATTATTGTCAACGAAGAAAAGGCGCTCAAGAATTACGTAAAGCTGGCGCTCCAAGCAAATTATTTCGAGATGAGGGAATTGGCGGAAGGGGGCAATCAGCCCAACCTAAACCTCCCCAAGATCAAGGAGTTCCCTCTGTCCTTGCCGAGCATTGAAGAACAAACCGAAATCGTCCGCCGCGTCGAAGCGCTGTTCGCCTTTGCCGACCGTCTCGAAGCCCGCTACAAAGCCGCCCGCGCGCAGGTCGATAAACTCACCCCAGCCACGCTCGCCAAAGCCTTTCGCGGCGAACTCGTGCCGCAAGACCCTAACGACGAACCGGCCAGTGTGCTGCTGGACCGCATCAGCGCTCAGCGGGATGAACAGACAACAGCCAAACCCAAATGTGGCCGCAAGTTGGCGGGGTAACTTGAATCTCCTATAGTTCTGGTATCAAGATATTTGTGTATGAGTGCGACTTAATATTTATTTTCAATTGGAAACGGTGAAAATCATGACGGCAATAATTCTTCATCTTAGCGATATACATATTCAGTCATCACTGGATCCAATTCTGTCCAAATCACAGGAAATAGCTTCATCTACATTTTCCTTGCTACCTTTAGCTACACACGTTTTTATTGTTGTTTCAGGTGATGTTGCCTTTTCTGGGAAGGCAGAACAATACGAATTGGCAAGCATATTCTTTAATAAAATAAAGGGTGCAATTAACAAAGAAACATCTGCTCCGGTCACCTTTATTGTGGCACCGGGCAATCATGACTGTGATTTTGGTTTGGACTCTGGCACCAGAAAAATATTGATTAAAAGTATTGATGGGAATGAGCTGGAGTCAATTGACGCCTCTGTCATTGAAACGTGTACGGCTATTCAAACCCCATTTTTTCAATTCAGAGAGCAACTTGAGAACAATACTGATGCTGCGGATGATCGCTTATGGCGGTCAAGTAAATTTCACGTCGATGGAAAAATCCTTGGGTTCGAATGCCTGAATATTTCTTGGGTTTCTAAAATTGAGGAGGAAGTTGGTCAACTGTTCTTTCCAGTAGATCGATATACAGACAAAAAAGATGACAATGTGGATATCAGACTTGTCGTTATTCACCATCCACTTAACTGGTTTAGTCAGACAATGTATCGGAAGTTCCGAAAATTTGTTCGAAACTTGGCCAATGTCGTTATCTCCGGGCACGAACATCAAGGGAATGTGGGCGTGGTGCATGATGCTGAGGCTGAAGAAAGCGCATTCGTAGAGGGTTGTGTCTTACAGGAAGCTAAAAACCTGCACGACTCATCGTTCAATATTATCGCTATTGATCTTGAAAAATCACAGTTTTCTTCGACCCAATATGCCTGGAATGGAAAGCTTTATGCAACTGTTGATGAGGGTTCCTGGTCCGATTATCACCACCTGCCTGCAAAACAAAGCAGTCTTTTCCCATTGCGCCCAGATTTTCAAGAGGTATTGGATGACCCAGGCGCTTTTTTAAAACACCCCGCTGGAGTCAATGTCACATTGTCAGATATTTACGTGTACCCCGATTTGATGAAGGTAAACAATGTCCGAGACAAAGCAAGGGGATACATAAGTTCAAGACGTCTAAATGCACCAGAGGTTACGGCTGACGGTGTGCTAATTGAAGGTGATGAGAAGGCAGGATGCTCAAGTCTGTTGTTTAAGTTGTATCGGCAATATCATGATCGGGGATTTGTCCCTTTGTTAATCAAGGGAAAGGATTTAAGAAGAGATACATCGGCTGAAATTGAGGTATGTATACGTCACGCTGTTGAAGCGCAGTATGGCAAAAGTTTGCTTGTTCAATTCAATAACACGCCATCATCACAAAAGGTATTGTTACTTGATGACTTTGACGAAGGGCCAATGAGGGCGGCAAGCGCACGGGCTGGACTGCTGTGTGAACTTCGAAAAAGATTCAAACACATTGTAGTGAGTGTCAGCGAGATGTTTGAGATGTCGGAAATGCTGGATGGTGATGCGTCCCGCCAATTAATGTCCCTTGAGCATTACAAAATTCAGCCGTTTAATTACACACTTCGTTCAGAGTTAATTGAGCGCTGGTATTCATTGGGTAATGATGGGACGGTCGACGAAGCAAAGTTCATTGCTCAATGTGATCAGGCTGAAAGACTGATGGACGTTGTGATGACCAAAATGGTTATTCCACCTTTGCCTCTGTACCTGCTGACCTTATTGCAAAGCATGGAAGCAGGACGTAGTGGTGATTTTAAAGACAGTTCGCTTGGTTACTATTACCAATACCTCCTTGTAGAGGCATTCCAACAATCAGGAGTGAAAGCTGACAAGCTGACTGAGCAGTTTCAGTATGTCTCACATCTGGCCTGGGAATTTCATTGCAAAAATAAACATGAGCTTTCCGAAATTGAACTGCGGTCCTTTAATAATCGTTTTTGCGCCAATTGGCATACTGTTGATTTTGGAACGCGGCTTGAACTCCTAATTGAAGCCAAGGTGCTATGCCGTAAGGGGGAAGAATTTTCATTTCGTTACCCATATATTTATTACTATTTAAAAGGGATGTATTTGAGTGACGAACTCTCTGACCTGGATATTCGTGCTTATATAGAACATTGCTGCAAACACTTATATGTTCGCGATTACGCAAATACAGTCCTATTTTTGGCGCATCATACCAATGATGATTTCGTAATTTCCAATATCGCTGGTTCTTTGCACGGTTTGTTTGGTGACCGAAAACCAGTTTCCTTTGAGGGCGATACTGGAAGTGTGACGATGCTAATTAATGATGCACCAAAGCTCATTTATTCTGGTGAGAGTCCATCTGAACACAGAAAAAAACGAAACGAAATTAAAGACCGGATTGATGATGGCGCTGATGGACTGGCAGAGCTAGAGGAGGAATCAGTTGATTTAAGTCTTATTGCCAAAATGACGATGTTGTTTAAAACAACCGAAATACTTGGCCAGGTATTAAAGAATCAATACTCCAGGATTAAGAGGGGGCGTAAAGCAGAGTTGCTGGGAGATATGTTTAATGGCCCACTGCGTGCTCTTCGATATTTCTATGATTTTTTTGAAGAAAATCCAGAAGGATTAGCGGCTGAAATCGAAGCTGCGATGGAACGTAAAGGCGGTGTAGAGCAAGAGGACGACAGAAAAAAACTTGCCAAAAATGTGGTTTCTGGAGTTATTCAACTCGTTACTTTTGGCTTTGTTATGAGGGCAGTGCAGGCCGCGAGCTCTGAGAGTTTAGCTGAGGATGTCTCCGGACTCGTAGAAAGGGAGGGCACTTCAGCCTTGAGGCTTATTGAAATTGGTATTGATTTAGATTCTCCCAAGCCATTACCCAGGTCCAAGCTAAAGCATCTCTACAAAGAAGTTGAGAAAGATGTATTGGCGGCAAGACTTTTGCGACTTATGGTTTTAAACAGGCTGTATATGTTTAAAACAAGTGAACAGGACATGCAGTGGCTAAATAGTGAATTAAAGATCGACTTAGAAACTCAGCATCGGATTACCTATCAAGAGGGCAAACGAAGATTGGTGCGGTAGTTTGCTAATCGGCAGTGTAAAGACAAGCAAGCTTGCCAAGACGGCAAGCGACAAAGGAAAGGGCAGTTCAGGTGATTCATCACGGTGCTGATCAATAAACGCGTACTTTACTCGGGCAGTCTGGCAAAGTACGCGGCGGCCTTTTTTAAGATATCGCGCTTTTCTGTCGCCAGAGCGGCCATTGGGGAACGGGTGATCTTGAACTGGCAATCTCTAGTGCGGCCGACCTGGACCTCGTAAAGCCGCTGATACATATGGCTTACGAGGGGCTTTGGAATCGGTAGGAAATGTTTGATGGAACAACCGGTTTCATCAGTTCATAGTTCCTTTCTCCTGTGAAACAGAAATAAAAGCGACTTTTCAGGTCGCACTGAAGTTTCACATAAGGCCGAGGACCAGACGGTCAGGTAACGTTCGCCAAATGACCCATCATGCGGATTTTTTAATTTAAAAAAGAGACGAAAAAGAGACGAATTTTGAATTCAAAATTACTTTGAGTGCGAATTTTCGAGATTAAATTTGCAGCTCTTTAAAAAAAGAGACGAAAAAGGGACGAATTTTGATTATTCATGCAATCAGCCAATAACATTGTTCCGCAATACAAAATGCCATTGATTTTTTCAGAAAAAGTAAAAAGTTGACCATTACCGATTCAGTTTCTGAATAACTGGCTCATTACTCAGCAGAAGGAAAAACTGGTGGCATGAACACAGTCCCTTGGAAAAATAAAAACTGGGGAGACCTCATGCTCAGGAAGGAGGGTTAAAAGTGAGCAAATCTGTCCAATCAGTTATATATCCGGCTAGAGAGTGATACTGAAATCCATACAGCTCTATGCCTCACTTGTGATTACGTAAAGTGACTATGGAGATAATGCCATTCCAAAAAAATTGACACCGCTGGTTTATGTATGATTCAATGGCAGCACTTTCACCTCTGGTGATGTACGACTGGTGTCCGGCAAAGGCACTGCATTGGCTTACTGATGCCCCAGAAATGGGAGATGTGTAAGAATTTAAAGCGCAGTAAATAAGGGGTTAGTCACCCTGTGAATCGAGTAACGCACACTTGCGCGCTCAAATCGTCCGTAGTTCGGGACTTCTTAGATGGCAGTAATGGACTTTGTCTATTGCTTCATCGTCCGCCCTGTCTGGGCAGGACATTCAAGTTGCAAATAATCTGAAGCAAGTAAAGTCGCTAGTACCCCTGATGCGGGCGCACGCACATCCAGAATTCAACGCACGAGGCCGACCAGGCTTTTCCGCAGTTGGCTGGTGGTGTTGTGATGCGTGATGTCGTGTTGTTCGTCGTTCTGCCAAGGCTATGCCTTGGAGTAACAGACGTAGGGGGGGGCGGTATTGAAAGTGGAAAGAGGAAATTGCAAGGATGTCCATCAAGATAAGAACCACCTGCATTACATATACCCCTCCGTCTGAAAGGACGTGTTGTGGCTCAAATGACTGCGGCGCTCCGCGAGTTTGGGTACAGGGGAAAAGACGGTGCCGAGAGGCTGAGGTCCTGGTGGTAGGGGCTAAAAGAGTAGACCTGATGTGTGATCGAGAAAGATTCAAAGATTTGGGAAGGTCGCGGAAGCGACACAAGGACTGTTCAGAAGTTTTGAACAGAGCGACGTCAGTCGCGGAATATCAGCTGGCAGAAATGCCGCTGTTATTTTACCCACCCGATGAGACTTACGTACTACCAGGCGCAAGCCGAATACACGCTCACCGAACTGACGGGAAATTCAGTGCCGTGCGACGGCTAAATCGCAGATCCCGATTTGACTGGATCGGAGTAGTACAAGGAATCAGAGGATAGCCACGCACTCAGATGCACTTATTGAAACTGAATAGGCGTTTGAGGTGACTATCCTTCGGGTTAATACACAGGCTGTGGTGCGCAACATGAACGATTTTACTGTTCAGCGCACCGCAAAGACACGGAGGTTGCTCAAATGATAAACGAGACAAGCAAGAAAGATGACAAGCCAGTAGAAGGAATTATTGAAAAGTCCGTCGCAGGTGAAAACAAGCCTGGACGTACTGGAGGAAAAAATAGTGCTCATCATTCTGGTAAAGGCTTCCTCCCAAAGAAATTAAAACACGAGATCGAGCTGGTGCTGCAAGATCATCGTGACAAAGCTGCACACAAGGAAAAAACAGTAGGGCAGGGCACTCAGGATAAGCGCGCGACGGTGATTAATGGTTTTTTCAGTGACCTATTCCAATTGGGATACAAGATCGACAGCATCCATAATTTGAGGGAAAAGCATCTGGTGGCGGTATTTAACTTTCTTGAGGATGAGAAGCAATCTCCCTCGACTATCCAGAACAAGATATCGATCATGAGGGTATTTTGCGAGTGGATTGGTAAGAACGGAATGGTGCGGGATTCGACCCAGTACGTGAAAGACAAGTCATCGGTGAGAAGATCGATGGTCGTGAAGGAAGACAAGTCGTGGGAGGGCAAAGGGTTTGATGTGATGACCAAGCTAAACGAAATTGCCGAGGAAGATAAGACGGTGGCCTTGGAATTGGAATTGTGTTGGGCGTTTGGTCTTCGCGTAAGGGAGGCATTGATGCTTAGGTCGGCTGCGGCCCATGAAGGCGCTTTTGTATTGGTGCGGGAAGGCACGAAGGGTGATCGGTCTAGGGTGGTGCCGATTGAGAACGATGTTCAGCGGGATGTCATCCATCGGGCGAAGTTGCTGTCGGATAAAAAGACGGGTTTTTTGGGCGAGCGGGGCGACACGTATCAACAAAAGCGCCGACGCTTTTATTACGTGATGGAAAAGCTTGGCATCACCTTGAAAGACAGCGATATCACTGCCCATGGATTGAGGCATCAGTACATGCTGGAAAGCTTCAAGCGGTTGACGGGAATAGAGGCGCCGGTAAGGGGGGGTGATCTGAGCCTGGTGGACAAAGACGCTCTGCACGTCGCAAGTCAAAAGCTGATGGAGCGGGCAGGGCACACGCGGGTAACGATTGGTTCTGCTTACTACGGCAGCCGTCGCGTAACTAAATTATCTGTGGTGCCGTCTGGCCAACTTCCCCCCGAAGACGATTTTAGTAATGGCAGTGAAGGTATCTGATTGTGAGTGATAAAGAAGGGAAGCCGTGCCATATGTGTAGTTATTTTCATATGAACAATATTGGGAATAAATATAAATCTTTCCGATTTATGATGTTTGGTGATCCTCACCAGATCGCTCTGAATCCGCGCCAATGCGAGGCATAAAACTTGGACTTTCCGTATTAAGGGCTACAAAACGGAAAGTTTTACGCCAGGTCGGTTTTGTAACAATGAATCTAGCAGGCAAGAGATGTGGGTGACCAACAAGTTGTCCCTAGGCGACAGTTGGCTATGGGAAAAACTGTCGGCTTCTTCGTTCTGACCAGTTCGTTAATTTTATTAGCAGCGGAATCAATACTATCTGTGGGAGCACCATCAGTCATTATTACCATCCAAGGCTGGTAATAATCAACGCCGACATTACTGTATTCCGTTTTTCTAGCTTCAAGAAGATTGAGCGCGAGATCCAAAGCGGCCCCCATCGGAGTTATTCCATCCGCATACAATTTCGGGACTTCTTGGCGATTGATTGCAAAAAAATCTAAGGCCTTTCGAGCCTCGCCACCAAAGGTCACGATTGCAAGCTGCCTGGCTTGCGACTTGGTTGGACCACTACTGAGAATGCCGATTGTGCGAGTACCCGCTAATTTTTTTAACGATTAAACCAGCTTTCCGTGGGCGCGTAAATCCAGCACTGTCCTGAGTGAGGCTCCGCTTTGGGGCTGCGAAATATCAACATTGTATTTCTGGTTTGTCTCGCTTGCCGGCATTCGTGAACGACTGGTTCGGAGCAGGCCAAATAATTGACCTGAAAAAAGCACTAAGGCCCACTTACAGGCGGTGTATTATCGAAGCCGGTCATCTGCAATGTGCCATTAGCTGCAATTCAAATTTAGATTCAGTTTGTCCTCTGAATGGGTATTTCTAGCCAACAACCCGTCGTTTAGGTAGCAGGGCTATAATGTCCACCTAATGTGACACCATGGCGCCGAAAAGATAGTATGACTGCAAATAAAGCAATCAGGAAAGTCAAACCGAAATCTTTGCCGTCTCAGATCAGCTCCGTGGCTCCTGCAGAAAGCTCTGCGGACAGATCTTTCGCGATTGTCGGCATCGGTGCCTCGGCCGGGGGGCTGGCGGCATTTGAGGCGTTCTTCTCCGGCATGCCCACCGACACCGATCCGGGTATGGCCTTTGTGCTGGTGCAGCACATGGCCCCGGATCACGATAGCTTACTCTCCGCACTCATCCGGCGCTGCACCCGCATGCAGGTCTTCGAGATCGAGGACGGTATGCAGGTGCAGTCCAACAGCGTCTACATCATCCCGCCCAATCGCGATCTGGCGTTTTTGAACGGCACATTGCAATTGTTGGAACCCGCAACTCCTCATGGTCATCGACTGCCGATAGACTTCTTCTTTCGCCAGCTGGCCCAAGATCAGCGCGAGCGGGCCATCTGCATCGTGCTCTCCGGCACCGGCAGCGACGGCACGCAAGGGGTGCGGGCCATCAAGGGCGAGGGTGGCATGGTCATGGCGCAGAGTCCGGATTCCGCCGAGTTCGATGGCATGCCGCGCAGCGCCATCGCCACGGGCCTGGTGGATTATGAAATGCCGCCAGCCAGGATGCCCGACCAGCTTATCGCTTACGCAGCTCACGCCCTCCATAAGCCTACCGGACTTGACACCCCCCCGACACCCAAGACGGGTAACGCACTGGATAAAATTTTTATCCTGCTGCGCGCCCAGACCAGCCACGATTTTTCCCAGTACAAGCCCAGCACCGTCTACCGCCGCATCGAACGGCGCATGGCCGTCCAGCAGATCAAAGCGATAGCCGGATACGTCCAGTATTTGCAACAGAACCCGGTCGAAGTGGAGGCGCTGTTTCGCGACCTTTTGATCGGTGTGACCAGTTTCTTCCGCGATCCGGAAGCTTTTGGGGTGCTGGAGGAGCGTGTCATCCCCCAACTATTTGATGACAAGCCCGAGGGCGCGCTCATTCGCGTCTGGTCGGCGGGTTGCTCCACCGGCGAGGAGGCTTATTCTATCGCCATCCTGCTGCAAGAGCGCATGGAGGCACTGAAGCTGCGCTACGCGGTGCAGATATTCGCCACCGATATTGACAGTCGGGCGATTGCCACTGCACGTGCAGGTTGCTATCCGGCCAGCATCGCCGCCGATATTTCGCCGGCACGTCTGACGCGTTTTTTTACGCCTCTGCCGGACGGTCGTGGCTACCAGATTCACAAAGGCATACGCAGTATGCTGGTCTTTTCCGAGCAGGACGTGATCAAAGATCCGCCTTTTTCAAAACTCGATCTCATCAGTTGCCGCAACCTGCTGATCTATATGAACGAGGGGTTGCAGCGAAAGCTTATTCCGTTGCTGCACTATGCGCTCAACCCGGGCGGCATGCTGTTTTTGGGCACCTCCGAAGGCGTTAATGGGACTGACGATCTGTTTGCCGTGCTGGATATGAAATCCAAGCTGTATCAGCGCAAGGAGGATATTCATGGCAGGCAGCGCACGGCCCTGGGTAGACATCTCTCGCCGATCAAGGCGATGGCGTTACCGCAGGCCGCACCGACCTTTCCTGCCAAGCTGCCGCTGCGCGAGTTGACTGAACAGGCGTTGTTACAGCAGATTATTTCGGCGGGCGCGCTGATCAACGCCCGGGGCGATATTCTCTATTTGCATGGCCGTACCGGGATGTACCTGGAACTGCCAGCAGGTGAGGCGGGCATCAACAATATCCTGAAAATGGCCCGCGAAGGACTGCGGCTCGAGCTTGCCACGACCCTGCGTAAAGCGGTGAGCACCCATCAGGTCGTGAAATCGTATGGTTTACGCGTTAAAACTAACGGTCATTATACGGTGGTCAACCTGACTGTTCTCCCGGTGACGGCTGACCTGGCCGCGCCTCTGTTCCTGGTTATCCTGGAGGAAGCGCCCGAACAGCAAACCTCCTTGCCAGTCAGCGCAGATGCACTCGAGTCCGCAGCAGATGCTGGCCCGCGCATCGCAACGCTGATGCTGGAATTGCGGGCCAAAGAGGAATATCTGCAGACCGCTAACGAGGAATTGGAGACCTCCAACGCCAAGCTCAAATCCTCGAACGAGGAAATGCAGACCATGAATGAAGAATTGCAATCCTCCAACGAGGAGCTGGAAACCTCCAGTGAAGAATTGCATTCCGTCAACGAGGAACTGTCCACGGTCAACACCGAGCTGCAAACCAAGATGGCGGATTTGTCACGTGCTAACAACGATATGAATAATCTGCTGGCGGGCACCGGCGTCGGCACCGTGTTTGTCGATCATCAACTTCGCATCATGCGCTTTACCCCCGAAGCCCGCACTATCATCAACCTGATTCCCAGTGACATGGGAAGGCCGGTGGCTCATATTGTCTCCAACCTGGCAGGCTATGACAATCTGGTGGCAGATGTGCAGGCGGTGCTGGACACCCTGGTTCCTAAAGATGTGGATGTGCAAACCAAGAAGGGCATGTGGTACACCATGCGCATCCTGCCCTACCGCACGCTCGACAACGTAATCGAAGGCGCGGTGATTACCTTTGTTGATATCACCGAGATGGTGCTGGTGCGGGCGTCGCTGCAAAAAGCGAATGAGGTGCTCCGTCTGGCGGTGGTAGTGCGCGATGCGTTTGACGCCATCACCGTGCAGGACCTGGAGGGACGCATCCTGGCCTGGAACCCGGGCGCGGTGAGGATGTATGGCTGGAGTGAAGCTGAGGCACTGAAAATGAACGTCCGCGAGCGGATTCCTAAAAGGATGCGCGAAAAAGCGTTGGCCAGAGTACATCAACTTAGTCTGGCTGAAATTCTGAAGCCGTATCGCACCAAACGGATTACCAAACAAGGCGAGATCGTTGAAGTCTGGTTGACCGCTACCGCGTTGCTGGATGAGGCCGGACAGATGTATGCGATTGCCACTACCGAACGGACACACACGCAAGCCAGCCAGCTACCCACCCGTAAAGAAGGTATAGCGCTGTCCACGTGATGCACGAAAAGACTATTGCTATTGAGGCGGCAATTCAATTGTGACATTCGTCACCTTGATTTTGTACCGCTTTGCGATGAAATGAATGAGGTTTTCTTATGGCAATAAATGACGAATTGCGTCAGCGGGCCGAATCGGCCTTCCGAGAAAACAAGGCGTTCTCGCCGGAGCAGCTAGAGACGCTGTCGCCTGACGCTACACGGCAGATGCTGCACGAGTTGGGTGTGCATCAGATCGAGCTGGAGATGCAGAACGAGGAGTTGCGCCGGGCGCAGCTGGAGTTGGACGTCTCCCGGGCGCGCTATTTCGATCTCTACGACCTGGCGCCGGTAGGCTATTGCACCGTAAGTGATGCCGGGCATATCCTGCAAGCCAACTTGACCGCTGCCAGCTTGCTGGGCGTGACACGGGTGGAATTAGCCAAACAGTCAATCACCCGCTTCGTCGCCAAAACGGATCAGGATATCTACTACTTACGATGCAAGCAACTCGTTAATACTAGGAAGCTGCAGTCGTGTGAATTGCAGATGGTAAGGCCGGATGGCACGCAATTCTGGGCGCATCTGACGATGACTGCCGCGCAGGCTTCTTCGCCTTTAGTTCTGAGCGCAGTCGAAGGAGGCTGTCCTGAGCTTGCCGAAGGATCAGGACAGGGCGACGCCGATACACTGGAATTACGCATCGTATTGAACGACATCACCGAGCGCCGTCAGGCTGAGGAAAACAACCGGCGACTGACCCGGTTTTACGCCGCATTAAGCCGATGCAGTAAGGCCATCGTGCACTGCGTCAACGAAGAAGAGCTATTCCTGCAAATTTGCCGCGTCGCAGTACAGTACGGCGGCATGAAAATGGCGTGGGTCGGCCTCATCGACCCCGACAGCCGCATGGTGCGGACGACCGCCAGTTTCGGTGATATCGCCGAGTACCTGAAAGACATCAATATTTCTGCGGATGCCGATAGCCCGTTCGGTCGCAGTCCGACCGGTATTGCTATCCGAGAGAATCAGCCGTACTGGTGCCAGGATTTGCTAAATGACCCGCTAACCGTCCCCTGGCGTGAGCACCTCACGCGTGCTGGCTGGGCTGCCTTGGCCGCGTTGCCGTTGCACCGCCAAGGTGTTGTTATCGGCATTTTCAACCTGTATTCCGTTGAGACCAACGCTTTCGACGAGCCGGCGCGCAACCTGCTGGTTGAAATGGCGGCAGATATCAGCTTTGCGCTCGACAATTTTGCCCGCGAATCTCAGCACAAACGGGCGGATGAGCAGATACACCGACTGGCCGAGCGGCTCACGACGACGCTTGAGAGCATCACGGATGCGTTTTTCACCGTGGATCAGGAGTGGCGGTTCACCTTCCTCAACCGCGAGGCCGAGCGGCTGCTCGGGCGGACTCGCGCGGAGTTGACTGGCCAGGAATTCTGGAAGGAGTTCCCCGGCACCATCGGCTCCACCTTCGAACGCGAATACCGACGAGCGATGGCGGACAACAAAGACGTGAGTTTCGAGGAGTTTTACCCTCCACTCAACACATTTTTCGGCGTCCGCGCCTATCCATCCGAGCAGGGGCTTGCGGTGTATTTCCGCGACATCACTGAAATAAAGCGGGCGGAAGAGGAAATAAAATTTAAGAACACGATCCTCCAGACTCAGCAGAAAACTTCGCTCGATGCCATCCTGACGGTCGGCGAGAACGGACACATCATGTTCTACAATCAACAATTCATTGAACTGTGGCGAATCCCTCCGCAGTTCGCGAGGGAGGGGTCGGATGCACCCATACTCCAATCAGTTGTTGGTCAAGTCGAGAATCCAGAGGTATTTGTCGCCCGGGTCCAATATTTGAACGAGCACCGCGAAGACAAGAGTCGCGAAGAAATATTGTTTAAAGATGGCAGGATAGTCGACAGGTATTCCGCTCCAATAACCGCAGCAGACGGCAAATACTACGGGCGCGTCTGGTATTTTCGCGATATCACCGAGAGCAAGCGGGCTGCACAGGCGATTGCGGAGTCCGAGCAGAAGTTCAAGGATCTGCTGGAGTCCGCGCCCGACGCGATGGTGATTATCAACCGTGAAGCAGAAATGGTGCTGGTCAACGCCCAAGCGGTCAATCTGTTCGGTTGGCGCCGCGAGGAACTACTGGGGCAGAAGATCGAGATACTCGTTCCGGAACGCTTCCGCAGCACGCACTCGGAAAACCGGAACGGCTTTCTCGCGCGACCGCATGCACGGGCGATGGGCGCGGGCCAGGATCTGTTTGGGCTGCGCCGGGACGGCACCGAATTCCCGGTAGAAATCAGCTTGAGTCCGCTGGAGACAAACGAAGGCACCCTGGTGATTAGCGCTATTCGTGACATCACCGATCGCCGCCAGGC
>DFWZ01000032.1:146374-167342 GCA_002381565.1 Gallionella sp. UBA4121 | reverse complement strand
GTCAATCTGATCCGTGCGCTGGGCGGCGGATGGGAGCAGACCCGGCTTGCCGCGCAGTGACGGCGGTCTGATACCTTGACGGGCGCCTTCGGGCGCCCGTTTTTTATTGACGGTAGCCTGTGAATTCACTACATTGCATGTTGTTTTAAATCGATCTGTTTTCATCTAAGTGCAGCAGCGATGCATAGCGCGCAACCTGCACCATCTTTTCAGGAGTTCACCATGTTAAATCTGGATCGTTTTATCGTCGAATTCGACAAGGGGCTGCGCACTCTGTTAAGTCAGGCGCACAGCGTGCGGCCCTATCCCGATGATCAGGTGGCAGAAGCGCCGTTGAGCGAGGCTGAAAAAACCCGTGCTGCCGCGCTGATGCGCGTCAATCACAGCGGCGAGATTTGCGCGCAAGCCCTGTATCAGGGCCAGGCCATGACGGCGCGCGACCCTGCTGTACAGCAGAAACTGCAACAGGCGGCAGAGGAAGAGACCGAACATCTGGCCTGGACGGCTCATCGTGTGCATGAGCTGGGCGGACACTTGAGTGTGTTGAATCCAGTTTGGTACACGGGGTCCTTGGCGATGGGCGCATTTGCAGGTTTGCTGGGCGATAAATGGAATCTGGGTTTTCTGGCTGAAACCGAGCAGCAGGTGGGGCAGCATCTGCAAAGCCATCTGGCTAAGCTGCCGCCGCAGGATGAGAAAAGCCGCGCGATCGTGACGCAGATGTACACCGACGAGGTGGCGCATGCTGATATGGCGATCGGGCTGGGCGGGGTCGCATTGCCGGAAGCTGCAAAAATGGCGATGAAACTGAACGGCAAAATCATGACCGGCGCGGCGTACCTTGTTTAGGAAAATGCTGATTTATTCGGTTTTGTCGTTCCCGCCCCGACCAACCCAACGAGGGCAGGCTGCGGCGGGAACCCAGTTAAATAAAGGCAATGGATTCCCGCTTTGCGAGCAGCCGCTTCGCAGCTTGCCTGCTGAACCCTTTGCGCGGGAATGACGAATAAACCAGCGTCTCCTTAGGAATGAGGAGAGGTTAAAAATGGCGTAGTAGGTGTGGTTTTGTCGTCATTACCGCGAAGGCGGGAATCCAGTAAGATCAAATATCCCGCGTGCGAACAAAACCAAAGTGTTGTCCTGCTTTGCAGGTATTTTTTTGCATCTGGATTCCGGCCTTCGCGGGAATGACGTTCCGCACTCTCCACCCCTCGCTCCCCAATCCTTCACGCAACAACTTGTGGCATAGCCACTTAGTTGTGCGGGGAATGCCCTTGCGGCATCAATCCTCAATCCTGTTTTTCCGTGTTGCAAAAAAACAACAGTATGAAGATATTTCTTTGACAGTATTCATGGGGTTTCTATAGAGTTCGTGGCAGTGGCGGCAGGGAGGTCTTGGCGTCACTTATATAAAATAAATTCTGAGGATAAATCATGAAGAAAATCGTTCTATCGATCGCTGGCGTAATGGCCATCGCTGCATTCGCTCCAGAAGCGTCTGCATTGCCAGTATTTGCACGTCAAACCGGCATGGCTTGTTCAGCTTGTCACTTCCAGCATTTCCCGTTGCTGAACGGCTTCGGTCGCGCATTCAAGGCCGGCGGCTTCACCATGATGGGCGCTCAAGCCAAGGTTGAAGGCGACGATCTGTCTATCCCGGCTACGCTGAACATGGCTGTTTTGGCCAGCTTCGGCTACGGCAAGAACAATCAGACTGCTGATACAACAGGCGTTACCAAGAATGCGGGCAACGGCGTATGGGGTGGAATTGGTGCAGGCGCTGCCGGCGGTATGAATGAAGCGTCGTTGTTCTTCGGCGGTCATGTGAGCGACTACGCAGGTTTCCTGTCCGAGTTGGGTCTGGGCGGCGCGTCTGCAGTGCTGGGTTCAACCAAGCTGCCAGTGCTGTTTGACGTTGCAGGTTCACGTGTAGGTTTCGTTCCTTTTGCAACTGATGCACAAGGTGCTTCCTACGGTATGGAAACATTGAACACCGGTGCGAATGCTGTGCACATGATGAGCAACACCGTCGGCTTCAATAACGAATTTGCCAATGCGATGTCTGCTCAGCAATATATCGGTACTGCAGGTAATGCGGTTGGTATGGCGTTCGTAGCAACCAACGACATGGGTTTTGTCAACATCACCAAGTACCAGTCAACTGGTATTTCAGCAGGCGTTCCTGCTGCTCTGGGTTCTACTTACGCTCGTCTGGCCGGTACGTTTGACCTGGCAGGCTGGGATGCAGGCGTGGGTATCCAGAACTGGAGCGGTGCGTCGACGTTTACAGCTGCTGCCGTTGCAGCAACAACTCTTATGCCTGCCACAGCTGCCAATGCAGGTCTCATGCAGCAAACCAAGGCCACAGCTATCGACGGTCAGTTGCAGGGTGATATCGGCGGTCTGCCGGTCGGCTTCTACGCAAGCTATGCACGTGCTCCCGGTAACGCTGTTGGTGGTATGACAAATACCTACAACGCTGGTACGATGACTCGCAGCTCGTTCAATATCGATGCTGAAGTGGGTGTTGTTCCTGGTATCGCAACTCTTGGCGCTGCGGTTCGTCAAGGTAAGAGCGGTGTTGGTACTGTTGCTGCACCAGGTACTAACTTGACCGACAATGCGATCATGCTGACTGCAACTTACAAGCTTGCACAAAACATGCTGGCGCGTCTGTCCTACGTTTCTCAGACCGGCGGTTACTGGAGTGCGCCTGCAGCTGGCGCCCTTGCTGCAACCACTACTAACGCCAATGTTGTTGGCAGCAAGACAACTATGCTGAACATGTACGTATTGTTCTAATTCGACTTGTCCTCCGCCAAGCGGAGGACACCAGTTGGATAAAGCTAGCAGTTAAAAACAGGGGAGACTTCGGTCTCCCCTGTTTTTTTGCGTCGTCATTCTGCCCAATGCCCGATGAGCTGTGGTAAGCTAGCCATAGTCTTTATACTCTGTGTTTAGCCGCCTTCCATGTCTTCTGCTTCCCAGTTGGTCAATAATCTGATTCGCCCCGAGATACTCGCGCTGAACGCCTATCATGTGTCCGATAGCGCAGGCATGATCAAGCTGGATGCGATGGAAAACCCTTATCATGTCCCGCAATTCCTGCGCGATGAAATCGCATCCACCGTGGCGCACGCCGAAATTAACCGTTATCCCGATCCTGATCCGTATGCGCTGAAGGAGAAAATCCGCCAGTTGCTGGCATTGCCTGACGGTATGGAAGTATTGCTGGGCAATGGTTCGGATGAGCTGATCCAGTTACTGGCGCTGGCGGTGAACAAGCCGGGCGCTGTATTGCTCTCCGTGGAGCCGTCGTTCGTCATGTTCAGGATGATCGCGACCTTCATCGGCATGCGCTATGTGGGGGTGCCCCTTAGCGCTGATTTTTCTCTGGATCTGGCGGCAACGCTCGATGCGATTCGCCGCGAGCGGCCCGCGCTGGTGTTTCTGGCGTACCCCAATAATCCGACCGGCAATCTCTTTTCAGCGGACGACGTTAAACAGATCATCGCGGCCTCGCCGGGGCTGGTGGTGATTGATGAGGCCTATTATGCCTTTGCCAGCGACAGTTTCATCCCGCACCTGACCGACTACCCCAACCTGCTGGTGATGCGCACCTTTTCCAAGCTGGGCATGGCAGGCTTGCGGCTGGGTTTTCTGGCAGGCAGCGCATACTGGCTGGAACAGCTGGAAAAGCTGCGTTTGCCGTATAATGTCGGCGTACTGCCGCAACTGGTCGCGGGTAAATTGCTTGAAAACCATGCCGTGTTGTTGCAGCAGGCGGAGCAGATCAAGGCTGATCGCGCAACGCTGTACCGGCAGCTGGGAAAAATGGTGCAGGTCTATCCATCCGAGGCTAATTTCCTGTTGTTCAGGGTGCGCAATGCAACATCGATTTTCAATGAGTTGAAGCGGCGCGGCATGCTGATCAAAAATCTGGACGGCGGACATCCGATGCTCACCGATTGTCTGCGCGTGACGGTCGGTACGCCGCTTGAGTGTCAGAAATTTATTGAGGCATTGCAGGAAAGCATGGCCTGAGCTTGCAGGTGTAATTATATGATTGGTAAGGAAAAAATGCGCAGCGCTAAAGTCACACGCAATACTCTGGAAACGCAGATCAGCGTTGAGTTGAATCTGGATGGCACCGGCAGTGCAAGTTTTGAAACCGGCTTGCCGTTTCTCGATCACATGCTCGACCAGATCGCGCGCCACGGCCTGCTGGATATCAGCGTAATCGCTCGCGGCGATCTGCACATCGATGCGCATCACACCGTGGAAGATCTCGGCATTACCTTCGGTCAGGCATTCAATCAGGCGATCGGCGACAAGAAGGGCCTGACACGTTATGGTCACGCCTATGTGCCGCTGGATGAAGCGTTGTCGCGCGTCGTGCTGGATTTATCCGGTCGCCCCGGCCTGGTATTTAACTGTGAATTCGTGCGAGCGAGCATCGGCGATTTTGATGTGGACCTGTTCCATGAATTCTTTCAGGGCTTCGTCAACCACGCGCTGGTGACCTTGCATATTGATAATCTGGCAGGCGGAAATGCGCACCATCAGGCCGAGACGATTTTCAAGGCGTTCGGTCGTGCGTTGCGCATGGCGCTGGAGGTCGATGTGCGCATGGCAGGCATGATGCCTTCCACCAAGGGCGTGTTGTAAATGGTTGATGTTGCCATAATTGATTACGGCATGGGCAACCTGCGCTCGGTCGAGCAGGCCTTGTGCCATGTCGCACCTGATCTGGACATTGTCGTCACCGATGATGCCGGCGTGATTGAGCGTGCGGATCGCGTGGTGTTTCCAGGGCAGGGTGCGATGCCTGACTGCATGCGCGAACTGGATTCCCGCAGCTTGCGCAGTGCGGTCGTGCAAGCCGCAAAAACCAAGCCTTTCCTGGGTATCTGCATCGGCATGCAAATGCTGTTCGAGCATAGTGCGGAGGGTGATGTGGCGGGCCTTGGCGTGTTAAAGGGCGAGGTGGCGCGTTTTGCCAGTAATATGCAGGACGCACAAGGCAACAGGCTCAAGGTGCCGCATATGGGCTGGAATCAGGTGCATCATGCAACTGATCACCCCTTGTGGAACGATATCGCTCAGGATGCGCGTTTTTATTTTGTACACAGCTATTACGTCAAGCCTGGTGACGCCACACTGATTCAGGCGACCAGCGATTATCCGGCACCCTTTGTGTGCGCCGTTGCGCGGGCTAATCTTTTTGGGGTGCAGTTCCACCCGGAAAAAAGCCAGGCAGCAGGGCTGAAACTGCTGCAAAACTTTGTTCATTGGAATCCTTAATTTACTACTCGCCATGCTAATAATTCCTGCGATTGATTTAAAAGACGGTCATTGTGTTCGCCTCAAACAAGGCGTGATGGAAGATTCAACCGTGTTCTCTGAAGACCCTGCCGCAACTGCGCAGCACTGGCTGGCTCAGGGCGCGCGCCGCCTGCATCTGGTGGATCTGAACGGCGCATTTGCCGGCAAGCCCAAGAATGAAGCCGCCGTGCGCAGCATCATCAATGCCGTAGGCACCGATGTACCGGTGCAGCTGGGTGGCGGTATCCGCGATCTGGAAACCATCGAGCGTTATCTCGATCTGGGCGTGACTTACATCATCGTCGGTACGGCTGCGGTGAAGGTGCCCGGTTTTCTGCATGAGGCCTGCGATGCATTTCCGGGGCACATCATGGTGGGTCTGGATGCCAAGGGCGGCAAGGTCGCGGTCAATGGCTGGTCGAAACTCACCGGGCACGATGTGGCGGATCTTGCGAAACGCTTTGAAGATTATGGCGTGGAAGCGATCATCTACACCGACATCGGCCGCGACGGCATGTTGAACGGCGTGAACATAGAGGCAACGGTCGAACTCGCGCGTCCTTTGCATGTGCCGGTCATCGCCAGCGGCGGCATTACCAATCTGGATGATGTGCGTCGTCTTTGCGCTGTGCAGGGTGAAGGCATCACCGGTGCGATCACCGGCCGCGCCATTTACGAAGGCACGCTGGACTTTGCTGCGGCGCAGGCGCTGGCGGACGAACTGTCGCCCAAGCTGTAAAGATTCTTTTCCACGAAATTCACGAAATAAATAACATATTATGTATTTTCAATTTCTCATAAAATTGGTAGCCTGCCAATTTTGTATAACAATATGAATATATTCGTGTTTTTTTGTGCCTTTCGTGGGCAATTGCTGTTTTTAGGATAACTATGCTGGCAAAACGCATCATTCCCTGTCTGGACGTGACGCATGGCCGTGTGGTCAAGGGCGTGAGCTTCGTCGAACTGCGGGATGCAGGAGATCCGGTAGAAATCGCACGCCGCTACGATGAGCAGGGCGCGGACGAGCTGACTTTCCTCGATATCACCGCAAGCTCCGACGACAGGGGTATCATCTTTCGCATCATCGAACAGGTCGCCTCCCAGGTATTCATTCCTCTGACGGTCGGCGGCGGGGTGCGCGAGGTGATCGACGTGCGCAATCTGCTCAATGCGGGCGCTGACAAGGTCAGTATCAACACGCAGGCGGTGCTCAACCCGCAACTGGTGGCGGATGCGGCAAGCCGTTACGGCTCGCAGTGCATCGTGGTGGCGATTGACGCCAAGCAGGTCGCGATAGATCGCTGGGAAGTGTTTACCCACGGCGGGCGCAAAGCGACGGGCCTTGATGTGGTGGAATGGGCTAAAAAAATGCAGAGTCTGGGTGCGGGCGAGATATTGCTGACCAGCATGGATCGGGACGGGCAGAAAAACGGTTTCGATCTGGCGTTGACCCGGCGGGTGACCGATACGCTGGAGATTCCCGTGATCGCCAGCGGCGGGGTGGGTAATTTGCAGCACCTGGCAGACGGCGTGTTGCAGGGAGGTGCTGACGCCGTGCTGGCCGCAAGCATTTTTCATTTCGGCGAATACACCGTACAGCAGGCGAAACAATTCATGGCGCAACAGGGCATCGAGGTGCGGCTGTGATGCCAGCATTGAGGACGCAGGATGCAGGATTCACAAAAGAAACCTGGCTGAACAAGGTGAACTGGTCGGATGACGGTCTCGTACCTGCTATCGCTCAGGATGCCGTGACGGGTCGGGTGCTGATGGTGGCGTGGATGAACCGCGAGGCATTGATGCTGACCTGGCAAAAGAGCGAAGCCGTGTACTGGTCACGTTCGCGCAAAAAACTTTGGCACAAGGGCGAGGAGTCCGGTCATATTCAAAAAGTGCTGGAAATCAGGCTGGATTGCGATTCTGACGTAATTCTCCTGCAAATTGAGCAGCAGGGCGGCATCGCCTGTCACACCGGGCGTCAAAGCTGTTTTTTCACACGACTGGAACACGGACAGTGGCAGGTGGTAGATGAAGTGCTAAAATCGCCTGACGAAATATATAATAAAACAGCTGGTAGCTGGTAGCTGGTAGCTGGTGGTTAGTGGCGTATCTAGGATAAGAATGACGATATTACAGACACTCACCGAGACGATAGAAGCGCGCAAGCTGGCTTCCGCAGAGAAATCATACGTTGCAAAGCTGTTCGCCAGGGGTGAAGATGCCATCCTGAAGAAGAT
The DNA here is from genome assembly GCA_002381565.1 of Gallionella sp. UBA4121. GTDB lineage: Bacteria > Pseudomonadota > Gammaproteobacteria > Burkholderiales > Gallionellaceae > Gallionella. The sequence goes on along the minus strand of DFWZ01000032.1, from coordinate 159,777 downwards.
CGGCGAGGAAGCGACGGAAGTCATTCTGGCCAGCAAGGAGCGCGACCATGCACATATCGTGTACGAGACGGCTGATTTGTGGTTTCATTGCATGGTGCTGCTCTCTCACCACGGTCTGTCGGTGGACGATGTGCTCGCAGAGTTGGTGCGTCGAGAAGGTTTGTCGGGTATCGTAGAAAAGAATAGCCGGACCGAAAAATGAACGACTGTGTGTTTTGCAAAATTGTGCGGGGTGAAATCCCATGTACCAAGGTGTATGAAGACGATGAAGTACTGGCGTTTCATGACATCAATCCGGTAGCGCCGGTGCATTTCATGTTGATTCCGAAGTTGCATCTGGCTTCTCTGGCCGACGCTGAAAACAGTCATTCGACCTTGCTAGGCAGGATGTTGCTGCTGGCGCCGAAGCTGGCGAAAGAGCAGGGGCTCGATGCGGGATTTCGCACGGTAATCAACACGGGGCGGGGCGGTGGACAGGAAGTTTTTCATTTGCACATTCATGTCATAGGCGGCGGCAATATTCCGCCTATGGTGCGCCGAAGTTAATTCAGGGAGAAAATCATGGGTTCATTGAGCATTTGGCATTGGTTGATCGTACTGGTCGTGGTGATGTTGATTTTTGGCACCAAGAAGCTGCGCAATATCGGCAGCGATCTGGGCGGCGCAGTCAAGGGCTTCAAGGAGGGCATGGGAACGCCTGCTGCGGAAGAGCCTGCAAAACAGGTCAGGGAAGATGGGCACACCATCGAAGGCGAAGTCAAAAGCAAGACGCACAGCAATATTTGAGCTTCATCTCACGCGGATTTAAACTGCATCTCACGCGGAGAGAATCAAAAATTTGAACTAAAAACCTATAACAAAACAAAAAATTTCAGAAATAAAGCTGTTGTCCAAGTTTGAGATTGATTCGATTTTATAATTTTGTTTTGGTTTTTCTTCGTGTTCTCCGCGACTCCGCGTGAGCAGGATTTCGATTTTTAGTCGTTATCCTTGTCTCCGCGTGACTGATTGCTTTTTAGGATTAATTGAAGAATATTTATGTTTGATTTCAGTATGGGCGAGCTGATGGTGGTCATGGTTGTGGCGCTGGTCGTCATCGGGCCTGAGCGACTGCCAAAAGTGGCGCGTACCATGGGTCACCTGTATGGCCGCGCTCAGCGTTATGTGAACGGAGTTAAATCCGACATCGCGCGCGACATGGCGATAGATGAGTACCGCCAGTTGCAGCAAAAAGTACAGGCAGAAGCGTCCAGCCTGCAGGACTCGGTTCAGCAAACCGCACAAACGGTGAGCCAACAGATGCAGCAGATCAATCAGGTAATTGCCGAGCAGGTGCAAGATGTGCAGCTGCATGCAGGGGCGGATCGCTTGTCAGTCGATGCTGGCACGGCAGATATTCATTCGACCGCGCTTGTCAGTGAGAAAGTCGCCGGACATTCCGCATCCCCGCAAGGTTCCCTCTTCGACGCCGCGACCCCGGCGGGACAAGAAGAGCAGATGGGCGCACAATCACCCGTTAAATCCTGATGAGTACCAGCGAAAGTTTCATTGCACATCTGATCGAACTGCGCAAACGCCTGGTGCGCTCGGTCATCGTGCTGCTGCTGGCGTTCATTTGCCTGTTTCCCTGGTCATCCAAACTGTACGCCTTGCTGGCGCAACCGCTGTTGGCCAAGTTGCCAAAAGGCGGGCAGATGATCGCAACCGATGTCACTACGCCGTTTTTCGTGCCACTCAAGGTAGCGCTGATGGCGGCCTTCCTGATCGCACTGCCCTTTATTCTGTATCAGGTCTGGCGCTTCATCGCCCCGGGTTTGTACGCACATGAGAAACGCCTGGTCGTGCCGCTGATATTCGCCAGCACCTTGCTGTTTTTTTGCGGCATGGCATTCGCCTATTTCGTGGTGTTTCCGGTGGTATTCGGATTCATCACCGCTTCCGCACCTATCGGAGTGGCGGTAATGACCGACATCGATAAGTACTTGAGCTTTGTGTTAACCATGTTCATGGCATTTGGCGTAACCTTTCAGGTGCCTGTTGCCGTGGTATTGCTGGTGCGCATGGGCGTGGTAAGCGTCGCAAAATTGCGCGAAATACGTCCTTATGTCGTGGTCGGTGCCTTCGTGGTTGGCGCGATTTTTACCCCGCCGGATGTGGTTTCGCAACTGATGCTGGCGGTGCCGCTTTGGCTGCTGTATGAAGCGGGCATTGTGGTGGCAAGCTGGACAAAACCGGTTGAAAAATCTTTGCCACAAAACAGCAACTAGCAATGACCAGCGCTTCGGAAACGCCCAATCTGCTGGTTGAACTTATCGTTCACGCCGATACTGCCAGTCTGATCTGGCAGGTCGGTGTGATCGTTCTGGTCATGCTGCTTGCCTGGTGGTTTGACAGTCTTATCCAGAAAAAACTGCTTGCCACGCAGACACCTCAGAACGTAGCAATCAAAAGCGTAAAACGCATCACCTTCCCCATTTTTACGTTGCTGGGGGTGTTGCTGGCGCGCATCGTATTCAAACATGTAGACATGCCCGTCAGCCTGCTCAAGCTGGCGATCCCGCTGCTATTGTCGCTGGTGTTCATACGCCTGCTGGTTTACGTGTTGCACAAGGTATTTCCGAACTCCTCCAAGCTCAAATCATGGGAGCTGAGTATTGCCGGACTGGCGTGGATAGTGGTCGCGCTTCACGTCACGGGCCTGCTCAATGCGGTGCTGACTGGCATGCAGGATATGAACTTTAACCTGGGCCATCAGCACGTCTCCCTGCTGGTCATCCTGCAAGGCCTGATTTCGATTGCCGCAACTGTGCTGGCAGCGCTTTGGCTGGGGCGGTTCCTGGAAGTTCACATCATGCGCATGGAGGAGATGGATACCAGTTCACGCGTGTTGCTGACCAAGGTTCTCCGTGGCGCGCTGGTGGTCGTCTCGGTATTGGTGGCCTTGTCACTCGTTGGCATAGATATCCGGCTATTGTCTGTTTTCGGTGGCGCGCTGGGCGTGGGGCTGGGCTTCGGCCTGCAGCGCATCGCCAGCAATTACATTTGCGGATTCATCCTGCTGCTGGATAAGTCGATACGTTTGGGTGATGTTATTACTCTGGATAACCGTTACGGTACAGTCACTCGCCTGACCGGGCGTTATATGGTGTTGAACGGGCAGGATGGCGCGGAGTCGCTGATACCGAATGAGACGGCGATTACCTCGACGCTGGTCAATCACTCGTTCTCCAACCGCAACGTTCGTATCAAGATTGGCCTGCAAATCGCTTACAGCAGCCCGCTGGATACCGCGATGAAGATCATGCTGGAGGCAGCCATTGCGCATAGCCGCGTAATCAGCGATCCACCGCCTGCGGTCAACCTGCTCGAATTTGCCGACAACGGCATCTTGCTGGAATTGTCGGTCTGGATAGATGATCCTGCATTATCCCAGGTGTCATTGCGAACGGAAATCAATCTGGCAATCTGGCGCGAGTTTCAACGCGCGGGAATCGAGATTCCATTTCCGCAGCGCGAAGTGCGCATCGTGAAAGCCGAGGTTCCGTTGGAGCCGCCCCCCTTGCGCGGAGGCGCGGAGAACGCGGAGTAAAACGAGTATCTCATCGGGAAACAAACCATCGCCAAACAGACGATGCAAAAATAAACAGTAACCACTTGCCTCAATTTGCATCTTTAGATTTCACGCTCAAGGACTGTTTAACTGAAGGTAAACAGTCTCGTCCTGGCCCGCGCCTCCGCGTATAATTATTGATCTCTGGGTTTCGGACGCTTGCCGATCTTCACCGGCAGGGAGATTTCTGTGCCGTTGCGCACCAGCTTGATCGCGACGGCCTTGCCCGGTGGCAGGTTGGCGATGGTGTCCAGCATCGCGCTCCAGTCGTTGATCGATATGCTGTCAATTGCAGTCAGAATGTCGCCTGTTTTCATGCCGGCCTGTTCTGCGGGGCTGTTGCGTACGATTTCCGTGATCAGCACACCATTCGGATGGTCAACATTGAACGAGCCGGCGAGCTCTGGCGTGAGTTCCTGTATTCCTGCACCGATCCAGCCTCGCGTCACCGAGCCGTACTGCATGATTTGTTCCATGGTATTTTTGGCCGTGCTGGCAGGTATTGCGAAGCCGATACCCAGTGAGCCGCCATTGGGCGAATAAATCGCGCTGTTGATGCCGATCAGGTTGCCGTTCGTATCCACCAGTGCGCCGCCGGAATTGCCTGGGTTGATTGCGGCATCGGTCTGAATGAAATTCTCAAAGGTATTGAGGCCCAGATGGTCGCGTTTGAGCGCGCTGATGATGCCCATCGTGACAGTCTGACCGACGCCGAACGGGTTGCCGATGGCCAGCACGATGTCGCCGACATGCGCCGTTTCGGGGTGGCCGAACGTGATGGCGGGAATACTGCCGGGAAGGTCAATTTTAATCACGGCCAGATCTGTTTCCGGGTCTGAGCCGATCACATGTGCGCGGGCTTTGCGACCATCGGCCAGGGCGACTTCAATCTGGTCAGCGGCCTCCACGACGTGATGGTTGGTGAGGATGAATCCATCGGAACTGACGATGACCCCTGAGCCCAGACTGGATCTTTGCTGTGGCGTGTTGTCCCGGTCGCCGAAGAAGAAACGGAAGCGAGGATCGTCCAGCAGGGGGTTGACAGGCGTTCTGATGGTTGTGCGGGTGAAAATATTGACCACGGACGGCATGGCCTTTTTTGCTGCGACGCTTAAACCGGTGATGGGCAAGGCGCCTGCCGGCGCTGCACTTTCATGCAGGGTAACTACGCCGTTGTGTGCCGCATTCGGTAACAGCTCGGGTTTGAGCGTATGAATGATGAACAGCAAAGCCAGTGCAATGGTTACGGTTTGGGTGAATAACAGCCAGTGTTTACGCATGGTAAGATGATTCGTTCGTTGTTAATGACCTCAGGAAATAAGATGAATCTCGCAGAGCTGTCCAATTATAACGCAAGCCTGTTGCAAACCGCTCAATTCAAGGATTACTGCCCGAATGGCGTGCAGGTGGAAGGCCGGACGCAGGTGTTTCGCATTGCCACGGCGGTGACCGCATCGCAACAGGTGCTCGATGAGGCGATAGCCTGGGGGGCGGATGCGATACTGGTGCATCACGGCTACTTCTGGCGCAATGAGGATGCCTGTATCGTCGGGATCAAGAAACGGCGCATCGCACAACTTTTAAAGCATGACGTGAGTCTGCTGGCCTATCATCTGCCGCTCGATGCACATGCGGAACTTGGCAACAATGCGCAGCTGGGTAAATTGCTGGGGCTGGAAGAGCGGGGGCGGTTCGGCGAACAGGACATCGTGAGTTCAGGCGTGCTGGACGCTGCCATGACGCTGTCGCAGTTCGCGCAGAAGATAGCTGCAAGTTTGCAGCGTACGCCGCAAGTCATCGGTGCGCCTGACCGGATCATACGTAACGTTGCGTGGTGCAGCGGCGGCGCGCAAGGCTATTTTGAGCAGGCCATCGCGCAAGGCGTGGATGCCTATCTGACGGGCGAAATTTCAGAGCAGAATTTCCACCTCTCAAATGAAACGGGGGTCGCCTTCATCGCGGCAGGCCACCATGCCACCGAGCGCCTGGGGGTTCAGGCGCTGGGCGCGCATCTGGCCGGGAAATTCGGCCTTGAACATCGGTTCTTCGATCAGGATAATCCGGTATAAGCGTTTGGCAGGTGTGTCCACTGCATTGTGACGGCTTGCAGAGGGTGCAAAATGAAGGCGACCCGGTCTGCCACCGGCTGACCGGCATTGCGTGGCGCACGCCGCTTAATCCTCTCGTTTGCGTCGTAACTGATCAAGTGAAACTGTCATGGATGGCGGCACGGCTTGCAGTGCGGCATTGGCCGATGTGATGTGATCACGGTGTTCAATCAGTAAAGCGCTGAAAATGGATTCAACCTCACACAGCAATTTTTCCGGCTGCTGCGAATAGCGCAGCAGAAATTCACTGCGCCTGGGGTGGAAATTCGTCCACTGCCAGGCGATAAAATTCTCGTTGTGTTTGAATCCGGCGCCACTCAAATTTTGTTTGAGTGCGGTGATGGCAGGCAAGGCAAGTTGCTCCTTCGTCGGCGGGCTCTGCCACATCAGCCCGAAAAAAATGCGCCAGCTGCCGCCTAGATATTGCTGCTCCAGCATGGGGAAAAGGCAATGCGAATGCGGCTCGCACAACTTGCATTGCAGGCCCACCAGCATATCGGCTGCGTTGCGGTCTTCAGTGACCTGGGTCTGCCATTCTGGCGCGTGCTGAACTGACAGCGTGTCGATTCGATGCTGTAAATCTTGCCAGAAGCGCGAGTTCATCTGCTCACGAATGACATCCATTTGTCCTGCGACCGATAATCCAAGTGGCAGGTTTTCCGGTTTGGAAAAAAAATCGAGTACGGCTTGTTCTTCGTTCATGAGGGTAAATCCGAGTAATTTAACTGGTTAAAGAATATTAGCAAACAATTATGTTAAGTCTTTAAGTAATATAAGCAAATAATGTAAAACCGCGATATATAAATAAGTTTTTAAGAAACAACAATCAGCGTCAAGAAACATTGTTGACATTGAAAAATAAACCAGACATGATTCGGCGGTGCTCGCGGTAACTTGAATTTGCAGAGATAAAAAACAATAGCAGATCGTAATAGGTTTCGTGACGCATCGCACCAAAAATAATCCGATTAGACGGTTCGTTCATGCCGGCAAAAAAGCCGGCATGGGATCATTTGTTTGCTGGGGGAGTTCCTACGATGCATCGTTTCTTACGTTTACCTATCTTGCTGGTAGGTTTGTTTATGGCTGTCAGCAGTTATGCAGCCAATGATCCGCAACCTACGCTTACGACCGAGGACGATTTAGGTCCGCAAGTTGCACAGCCCATCGAGTTTCCCCATTATCGCCATGCAGGTAATCGCAATGCCAGCGACCCTACCAACAGCGACCCTGCCAAGGGCGGTATGGAGATCAACTGTCAGTATTGTCATACCTACGCCAGACGCAGTTTGACGGCAGGGATTCCACCGCTGCAAAAATGCATAGGCTGTCACCAGAGTATCCCGTCCGTGCGCGACAAGCCTCGCATTGTCGAGCTGTTCAAGTACTGGGATGCCAAGAAGGCGATTCCATGGAAAAAAGTCCATGATTTGCCTGATTTCGTGCGATTCAATCACGAGCGTCACATCAAGCGTTTTATTGAGCAGCAGGGCCGTCCGGTTCAGGAGGTCTGCGGATATTGCCATGGACAGGTGAAGGAAATGACGGTTGCGCGTCGCCAGAAGCCTATCACCATGGGCTGGTGCGTCAGCTGCCATATGAAGGAGCACGTCGTGGTAGCGAAAGGCGACATCCCGGAGGGCGGCACACCGATAGGCAAGCAGGCTTACTGGTATACCTTCCAGAAGCCGGCGGAGACCAAAAATGCTGCGGGTGAAGTGACTGCCAAGGGTCCGAATGATTGCTGGCTGTGCCACAAGTAATGCCATGAAAAAATTTACCAGAGAGGCTGTGATGATAGACAGTGGTTTTGATCGGCGTGATTTTCTGAAAGTATTGGGCTGGAGCGGCACAGCGGTGGCGCTCTCAGGTTGCGGCAATACTTCCATCGAGGACGGCAAGGAAACGGTTGTTTCCTACGTTGAAGCTAAAGATTATGTGATTCCCGGCGTAGCGGTTTACTTCAACTCAACTTGCGCGCAGTGCGACGCGGGTTGCAGTATCAACGGGCGGGTGCGTGAAGGCCGTGTGCTGAAGCTGGAGGGCAACCCGGATTCAGCAATCAACAAAGGCAAGATGTGCGGACTGGGGCAGGCGAGCGTGCAGCATCACTACAATCCTGACCGGGTGCGTGAACCTCTGTTGCGTAATGGCGACAAGGGAGAGACCATCACCTGGGAGAAGGCTTACGCACTGATCGCTGAAAAGCTCAATGGTGTGAAGGGTGAAGAGATTGCTTTCCTCTCAGGTGGCGTGAGCGGTCATCTGAAGGTGTTGCTGGGCAATTATCTGGACAGCCTGGGCACTAAAAACCACTTCGTTTATGAAGCGGTAGCGCCAGCCGTGGTGCGTGCAGCCAATATCAAGTCCTATGGCGTGGATATGCCGCGCTACCGTATCGACAAGGCCAAAGTGGTGCTGTCGTTCGGTGCGGACTTTCTGGGTGCCTGGGTGTCTCCGGTGCATTTTTCCCAGCAGTATGCGCAGTTCCGCAAGGGGGTTGACGGTCAGCGCGGTGTGTTGATTCAGGCCGAATCAAAAATGACCCTGACCGGTGCGAATGCCGATCGCTGGCTCGCGGTGCGTCCTGGTACGGAAGGTATTCTGGCGCTGGGTATCATCAATGCGCTGGGCACGGCGACTGGCGATGTGGCCGAGCTGGTAAAGGGTTATGACAGGGCGCGCGTTGCTCGTGAAACCGGCGTGGAACCAAGTCAGATAGACAAGATCGCCGCGCTGCTGAAGTTGCGCAGCCCGAGTCTGGTGATCGCTGGCAGTGCTGCTGAAGGCTATGCACACGGCTCGCAAAATGCCGCCGCAATCAATCTGCTCAATCAGGTGCTGGGCAACGTAGGCAAGACTATCGAAGCGCCAGTTTCTGTGCCATTCCCGCAAATGACGCCGAGTAAGGGGAGTACTGCCTCACTCAAGGCGCTGAACGATGGTCTGGCTGCCGGCAAGTACAAAGTGCTGTTCAATTTTGCAGCCAATCCGGTCTTCACGGCTCCCGGAGCGTACAAGTTCCGGGACAACATGGCTAAAGCCGGCTTCAAGGTTGCGTTCGCGCACTACCTTGATGAAACTGCGTTGCAGGCCGATCTGGTCTTGCCGCTGGATTCCGCGCTGGAAGACTGGGGTACGCATGTTCCCGAATACCTGACGGATGTCGCACAAATCAATATCCAGCAGCCATTGATGGAGCGGTTATATCCCAATACCCGCGGCATGGGCGATATTGTGCTGGCTTTGATCAAGCAGCGCCGTGCAGAAGAATACAAGGGTTTCGATGATTACTACGCTTACCTGCGCGGCGCCGTGTTGCAAAACAAGGGCGCATTGGGCGGCGGCGGCGCCGACGATGACGTTTTCTGGAACGATACCCTGACCCATGGCATTGTCAAGCTGGCAGGCCCGTCCGCTGCGTTGAGCGCAAGTATGACGACGACAGGTTTACAACTGCCGGCTCCCGCGGAAGCCGATGCGCAATATCCGCTGCATCTGATTCCCAGTGTGACCTCCCATCTGCGCGATGGTCGTCATACCAACCAGCCCTGGCTGCAGGAGTCGCCTGATCCGCTGACCACCATCGTGTGGGATTCGTGGGTCGAGATTCATCCCAGGAAGGCGGCGGCACTGGGCATCGTCGAGGGGGATATCGTTGAAGTGGCTTCCAAAACGGGTTCGGTCAAGGCGCAGGTGTATCTGTTCCCGGGCATACATCCGGAGGCGATTTCCATACCAATCGGTCGCGGTCATGATGCGATGGGGCGTTATGCCAAGGGTTACGGTGTGAACCCGTTCCAGATTATGGATGCGGTGTTTGATGCCGGCACCGGCGAATTGGCTATGCATGAGACGCGTGTCAAGATCAGCAAGACGGGTCAGCGCGTGATCGTGGTCAAGGATGAGGGTGCGGCAGGCGGGATGCAAATGGGCAGAAAAATTGCAGTGCGCGTGTCCACCGATCAAGTAGATTTGTCGAAGGAGGTCTGAGTTATGTCAGTAACTAATTTATTAGATAATTGGTCATCAGTACGCCATTTTCATCCCATCGATGACAAGCCGCACGATCCATATAAATGGGCGATGGCGATCGATCTGGATGCCTGTACCGGTTGCAACGCGTGCAGTGTGGCCTGTTATGCAGAAAACAATCTGCCGGTAGTGGGTCGGGAAAAATTCCTGCACGGGCAGACCATGCACTGGATGCGCATCGAGCGCTACTGGGAAGAAGATGGTCGCGAGTTTCCCGATCAGGGATTCCAGTTCCTGCCCATGATGTGCCAGCAGTGTGAAGCTGCGCCGTGTGAGACAGTGTGTCCGGTGGGCGCGACCAATCATACGCAAGACGGTTTGAACTCGCAGATTTACAACCGCTGCATCGGTTCGCGTTACTGCTCGGCAAACTGCCCGTTCAAGGTTCGTTACTTCAACTGGTACGACTATCCGACCACCGAAAATGTCTGGCCTGCCGAGATGAACCGCCAATTGAATCCCGACGTGTCGGTGCGTGGCAAGGGCGTGATGGAGAAATGCACGTTCTGTGTGCAGCGTTTGCGTGCGGCTGAAGTGACTGCCAAGAGTGAGGGGCGCATCGTTCGCGAAGGGGAAGTGCAGACGGCTTGCCAGCAGGCATGTCCTCCCGGGGCGATTTCCTTCGGCAATCTGGTGGATCCGGAATCTCGGGTGCACAAGCAATGGCTGGCGCAGCAGGTTGAACTGGATAAGGATAAGCAAGCCAAGGATGAGAAGGAGGGCGGATCTGATTTGCGCGGCTACCGTATTCTGGAAGAATTGCGTCCCTATCCTTCGGTGATGTATCTGGAACGCGTGCGTGAAAGCGCTGTTTAGTCGGTTGAGCTAACGGAACTACTTTAAGGAATAACAATGAAAGATATCCGCGAAGACATCGCCTGGGCAAAGATTAACCAGGATGTGATGACGAGTCTGGAAAACCCGAGAAAAATGTACTGGGTGATCCTGTTTTTTGCGATTGCGATGATTGCAGTTGCCGTAGGGTGCGAGATTTACCAGTACCAGATGGGGATGGGCGTGGCTAACATGAACAATCCGCATGTGTGGGGGTTATATATTGCTACCTTCATCTTCTGGATCGGCATGAGCCACTCGGGTACGCTGCTGTCAGCGATTCTGCATCTGATGCATGCCGACTGGCGTAAACCGATCTACCGTTTTGCCGAAGCGATGACCACGTTTTCTCTGATGACCGCCGGTTTGTTCGTGATGGTCCATCTGGGCCGGGTATGGCAATTTTATTACGCCGTACCCTACCCGAATGAAAGGTGGATATGGCCGAACTTCCAGTCCCCGTTGCTCTGGGACGCGATGGCCATCTTTACATACCTCAGTTCTTCCGTGTTGTTCCTGTTTGTCGGGATGATTCCGGATCTGGCGATTGCTCGCGATAACCTGCCGTCAGGTTGGCGCAAGAAGTTGTACACCTTGCTGTCGCTGGGCTGGGAAGGTACGGACAGGCAGTGGCGCAATTTTCGCGTGACCTACCTGACGATCGCCTGTTTCCTGATTCCATTAGCTGTGTCGGTGCACTCGATTGTTGCCAGTGACTTTGGTATGTCGCAACAACCCGGTTGGCATGTGACTTCCTTCCCTCCTTACTTCGTGGCGGGTGCGCTCTATTCCGGCTGTGCGGCGATCATCACGCTGTTCATCATCTTGCGCTACGTGTTCAAATTTGAAGAATACATGACCTTGCCTATCCTGAAAAAGATCGTGCGTCTGACTTTTGCGATTGCCATGGTGTGGACTTACCTGAACTGCGTTGAGTTTGCCTCGGTCTGGTACAGCCACGATGGGGTTTCGAAAGATTTATTGATTCAGAAGATGACAGGCCCCTATGCGCCGTTCTGGTGGGCGATGATCTTCTGCGGATCGGTTGTGCCGTTTGTGTTTGCTATCAAACGCTTCCAGACCAACATTCCGGTGCTGTTTGCGACCTCGCTGCTGTTGAATTTGGGCATGTGGCTGGAGCGCTGGATGATTGTAGCGCCAACCTTTTCGCATGGTTACTATCCATGGACCTGGGACCACGACCAGTGGCCTTCCATGATTCAATGGGGCATTGTATTCGGCAGTTTTGGCTGGTTTACCCTGCTGTTCATGGTTTTCTGCAAGGTGTTCCCATCCGTCTCCATGTATGAGGTGAAGGAAATGGTTTATCACCGCACCCTGCACCTGAAAAACAATGAAACCGCTGAACAGGGAGCGCACTAATCATGAGTAAACGTCATTTACTTGCGTTGTATGGCAACTTTGATGATGCGGAAGCGGTCGTCAGGGAACTGCGTGACACACAGATCAAGGGCTTTGATGTCAATGACGACATGATCGTCAAATCACCGATCGAACATCCGGAAGTTGAAAAATTTCTGGGCGAAAAACCTGTCTATGTGCAGTGGTTCACGCTGATCGGTGCGCTGCTGGGTGGCTCATTGGGATTCCTCGGGATTTCAAGCGCACAGGCCAATTTCTTCATGCAGATGAAAGGAGGCAAGCCTATCGTGCCGTTGCCACCCAATTTCGTGCTGACTTACGAAATGTTCATTCTGGGCGGTGTGTACATTACAATTTTGGGCTTTCTGATTTGCGCCAGATTGCCTGCAAAACGTTCGCCCTTGTATAACGCCAAGGTTTCGGTGGACAACATTGCTATTCTGGTCAAGGCAGAAGAGGCTGCTATCGGCGTATTAAAGGCAATTTTCACCAAGCACAAGGCATTGGAAATTCAGGAAGAGGCAGGGAAATGAGAAAGTTATCCTTAGCAGTGTCATTAATGTTGGTTCCTTGCCTGGCGCAGGCATGGCCGTGGTCCAAGGACATGGCAAATCAGATCAGTGTCAAGCCTCAGGAAAGCCCTGATCCGGCGAATCCCGGCATGACGCCATTTCCGGCGCGTTCAGTGCCGGTAGCCGGGACTACGGTTCTGGTCAAGGATATCGACGCGGCCAAAGCCATGATTAACCCCGTTGAAGCTACCGAAAAGTCGGTTGCAACGGGTAAACACTTGTTCCAGATTTACTGTACACCCTGCCATGGATTTTCAGGTACCGGTGACGGTCTGGTGGGCGCCAAGCTGATCATGCAGCCGTTTAATCTCACCTCATCCAATACCATGCATAGCTGGAAGTCGCCGGATTATCCTGACGGATACATCTTCGGTTACATGACATTGGGTGGTGCGGTGATGCCAAGTTACGCCAATGATCTCTCTCCAACCGAGCGTTGGCACGTGGTTAACTACGTCCGCCGTGTGTTGCAGAAGGATCAGGCTGGTTTAACTGCGGCGCAGTCGAAATAGGAGGCTATAAAATGTTGGCATACAGTAATTGGGCTGTTTTGACGGTAAGTTTCGTGGTGGTGCTGTCACTGGCTTTGAGTGGCGTGGCATTTTGTTCGGTGTTGCATCTGGTGGGTGCGAAATGGCGTTTCAATGTTCGTCATCTGGCGGTATCCCTTTCCGCCCTGTTCCCGCTGGCTTTTGTGTTGCTGGTGATACTCCTTGCAGGCGGATCGCATACCTTTCCGTGGTGGAACACACCGATCGGTGCTGACGCGCATATGCCGGGCTGGTATCAGCCATACTGGTTAATGTCCCGTGAAGTGGTGGGCATGATGTTCATGATGGCCTTGTACTGGGTATTCATCCA
>DFWZ01000032.1:93668-146096 GCA_002381565.1 Gallionella sp. UBA4121 | reverse complement strand
GAAATGACCCTGGTTCCGCATTGGCACAGCGCTATCTATGGTATGCAACAGTTTGTCAGCAACTTCGGCATGTTCCTGGCTTTCCTGGTGATCTGGATCTATGCGTTAAATTCCGGCAATAAGCTTGTATCCCCGGTGCCGGAGAGGGTTTACAACTACCTGGCGCAGATGCTGCTGGCGTTTACCCTGTTGTACATATATACCTACTACGCACAATATCTGACCATCTGGTACGGTAACATTCCTGATGAAACAGACCGTGTGTTCGGCATGATGTTCGGTGATTATGCCTTTATCTGGTGGGCGGTACTGGCCCTGAAATTTGTTATCCCGTTTGCGTCTTTATGCTTTCCTGCAACAAGACATCATGTTTCTGCTATCATTGCAGTCGCTTCTTGTATTATCACTGGCACGATTCTGGAACGTTTTGTATGGATTGCCGGTGTGAATGGAACAGGAAGCTATCCGATTGTAGCCGCTATCGTGGTCTGTGGAGTCGTTGCGCTTGCGGGATTCTTGCTGGTGCGCGGCTTCATGCAGAGCAGAAGTTTAATTAAGGGGTAATAGAGTAATGATGAGATTGTATTCGGGGACGGTTTGCCCCTACAGCCATCGTTGTCGTATAGTTTTATACGAAAAGGGCATGGATTTTGAGGTGATTGATGTAGATCAGATGGACAAGTCCGAAGATCTTGCCGCAATCAATCCTTACAATAAAGTGCCCGTGCTGGTTGAGCGCGACTTGATTTTGACCGAAGCTAACATCATCAACGAATATATTGATGAACGCTTTCCGCATCCGCAACTGATGCCGGCCGATCCTGTGATGCGAGGACGCGCGCGGTTGTTCCTGCATCGCTTCGAACAGGAGTTGTACAGCAACGTGGGCATTATCCAGCAAGGCGGCAAGCCCGCGGAGAAAGCGCGTGCGATCATCCGTGACAACCTGACGCAGCTGGCACAAATTCTGACCAAGCAAAAATTTCTGCTGGGCAACGAATTTTCAATGCTGGATGTGGCGGTTGCGCCTCTGCTTTGGCGTCTTGATTATTATGGTATTCAGATGGGTAAGGAGGCGGCTCCGCTGATGAAATATTCAGAACGCTTGTTTTCGCGTCAGGGGTTCATTGATTCACTGACCCCTGCAGAAAGAGCAATGCGAAAGTGAATGACTTGTCCACGCGCCCTTATCTGATACGTGCTATCCATGATTGGTGCGTCGATAGCGGTCTGACACCTTACCTTGCAGTTCGTGTCAACGAGCAGACAGTGGTGCCGCCGGCGTACGTCAAGGATGGTGAAATCGTACTGAACCTGAGTTCCGGTGCAGTGCGAAATCTGGAGTTGGGTAACGAGATAATCACCTGCAGCGGTCGTTTTGGCGGCGCTTCATTTGACCTGATGGTTCCGGTGAATGCTGTAATTGGTGTTTTTGCAAAGGAGACGGGCCAGGGCCTCGTTTTTCAGGCTGGTGAGGCTGGTGCTCCGCCGCCTTCAGCAGGGGGCGAATCAAAATCTCCGCCGAGCAAACCGAAGTTGACCATAGTTAAATGATCATCCTGTCAGTTTAAGGCAATAAAAAAACCGCCCAGGCGGTTTTTTTATTGCGTGTCACATTTACGCCGCAGATAACGCGGCATGCATTTTACTCATGGCTTTTTGCTCTATTTGCCGGATGCGCTCGGCTGACACGTTAAATTCAGCAGCCAGTTCGTGCAGTGTGGTGCTGCTCTCCTCGTTCAGCCAGCGCGCTTCCACGATACGGCGACTGCGTTCGTCCAGGCAGGATAAAGCTTCAGCCAGGCCTGCCGTGCGCAGGTGATCGCGTTCTGAAGTTTCCAGAATGTTCGAAGGTTCGTGATCAATGCTGTCTGCGAGATACTGGATCGGTGAGTAGCTGTCTTCGTCGTCGGAGCCTGTAGGTTCCAGACTGACCTCGTGTCCTGCGAAGCGCGCTTCCATTTCTACAACATCGTGTTCGCTGACATTGAGCTGGCTGGCAATTTCACTGACCTGCTGGGGTTTGAGCGATCCCAGGTCCCGTTTCAGGCTGCGAAGGTTGAAGAATAATTTGCGTTGCGACTTTGTGGTCGCAATTTTCACCATGCGCCAGTTTCGCACAACAAACTCGTTGATTTCTGCGCGTATCCAATGCAATGCGAATGAAACCAGTCGGACCCCGAAATCAGGATCGTAATGCTTTACTGCCTTCATCAGGCCTATGTTGCCTTCCTGAATCAGGTCTGCCTGAGGCAGACCGTACCCGGCGTAGCCTCGCGCCACGCTGACAACCACACGCAGGTGCGACAATACCAATTGACGCGCTGCATCCAGGTCATTTTCATTGCGGAAACGGGTTGCAAGTGCAAGCTCTTCTTCTTGTGTAAGCAGGGCATAGCGCTTAACCAGGCTGATATAGCTATCCAGGCTGCCAACGGCAGAGGGAAGGGCTAGGCTGTAATTCATAGTCATTGTCTCCTAGGAATTTTAATACTGATGTTCTAAGAGTTTCAAAATTGAATTAGGTTCATCTTGTATAAGTCATCGAGCTGTGATGCTGCAAGGCAGAAGTCGGCGCGAGCTGCATTCCAGCGCAATACGCCACAATGCACATCTGGCAGGTATTGTAATCGCAGATCAGTTTTTTTTTACGGCGCTTGAAACAGAAACTGCCTGCTTGCACTGGCCCGCAGACTGCTAAACAGCGTTTAGTCCTTGGGTATCGGGCACTCGGAATTCATCACTTTTCCGGCGCCGATGCCAGCAATGATTATGCTGAGAATGACGCAAATAATGCCAAGTTCCTTGCTCAGAAAGAACCCGCCAACCACCCATAAAGCAACGGCAAACAGGATCGGTAGTACGAGTGATTTGCAATCTGACTTTTCCATCAATTTCTCCTCGGTAAGTGGTAAAGCATTCAACTGACACGTTTGAATTATGCCATTGTTTTGAAAAAATATCTGCGTGTCAATCATATTTCATGCGATATATAGACAGGAAATAATCAGCGCGGTTCAATCTCTGACAAGTGACGCGCAACCGACAGCCATGCACCCATCCAGCCGAGAAACAGCGAAAACAGCATCAGCGTAACACTGTCGCTTACGGTGAGCGGGTGCAGGCTGAAATTGCTGGCGTAGAGTTGCGACAACGTAGCCAGCGGTTGTTTGAGCAGATGAAGGCTCAGGGTGATGATGAGCCATGCAGTGATGCCGCCGAGCAAGCCTTGCATCGCACCGAAATACAAAAAGGGTTGGCGTATGAATGCGTCCGTTGCACCTATCAGTTTGGCGACCTGGATTTCATCACGTTGAGTCATGATTTGCAGGCGTATCGTATTGAATGTGATCGCGATCAGCGCCAGACTGAGCAGGCTGGCCAGAATAAGTACCATGATGCGGGTGAATTCAAGTATCGCCTCCAGTTTGTAAGCCCAGGCTGAATCGAGTTGTGCAAGCTCAACTTCGGGTATTTTCTGAAGCTCGTTGCGCAAATCATCTAGCGCACGTGCATTCGTTATTTTTGGTGTAATCACAAATGCATCCGGTAACGGATTGCTCTCCAATCCTGCGATAACATCACCGAGTCCGTTGCTTTGGCCGAGTTTTTCCAGCGCATCAGCGCGAGAAACAAATACAACTTTGTTAATGGCATTATGTTGCGTCAGCTGGCTGCGTATTTGAGCTACATCATCAGACGTTGCATCCAGTGCCAGGAACAGGCTGATTTGGGGTGGCCCGGACACCTGGGCGACCAGACCTTGAGCGTTTTGCAGCAACACGTACATGCCGGCAGGCAAGCTGAGCGCTATCCCTATCACGACTACGTTGAGAAACCCTGACACCGGGGATGCGAACACGCGACGCAAGGCGGTTTGCGCCACGCGTATATGCTGGCTGAGTGCGCTCATCATGCCTGTCCTGAGCCTGTCGAAGCGGCCTGTCCCGACCCCTCCGGGGTGGCCGCAGTATGAATCTCGCCCTGCCTGAGCGAGATTACACGGACATGGCTGTTCAGCAGCATCCCGGCATCGTGGGTAGAGATCAGCAAGGTGACACCAACCTGATGGAATGAATTGAAGATACTCATGATTTCCTTTGCATACTCCGCATCCAGATTGCCGGTGGGTTCATCTGCGAGCAAAATGGAAGGGCGGTTGACGATTGCACGCGCGATGCACAGACGCTGCTGTTCGCCGCCGGATAGCGCGATGGGATTGGCCTTCTCGCGACCCAGAAGTCCTACCTTGTCCAGCGCCGCACGCACGCGTTTGCCGGTCTCTTTATGGTCGAAACCGCAAATTTGCAGTGGCAACTGAACATTGTCGAACACGCTGCGGTCAAAAAGAAGTTTGTGATCCTGAAAGATAATGCCGAGATTTCGGCGCAGATAGGGCAGGGCACCGCTCTTGAGTACGCTGACATTCTGATTGTTTACCAGTACCGAGCCTGAGTTGGGGCGTTCGATTGCGGCGATGAGCCGGAGCAGGGTGCTCTTGCCCGCACCTGAATGACCGGCAAGAAAGGCCATTTCACCCTTCGCCAGTTCGAAGCTTACATTTTTTAAGGCGTCAAAGCCGCCCGGATAGCGCTTGCTGACCTGATTGAATGAAATCATGCCGACTCTCCCAGCAAAGCTGCGATAAATTCTTCAGCATTGAACGGGCGCAGGTCATCCAGTCCTTCGCCCACTCCGATGAAGCGTACCGGTATCGGATGCGCTTTTGCAATTGCGGCGATGACCCCGCCTTTAGCCGTTCCGTCCAGTTTGGTTAAAATCAGGCCGGTCACGCCGAGCGCCTGATCGAAGGCCCTCACCTGGCTCAATGCGTTCTGCCCGGTGTTGGCGTCGAGCACCAGCAGCACTTCATGCGGCGCATCGGGCAGTACCTTGGTAATGACGCGTTTTACTTTTTTTATTTCTTCCATCAAATGCGCTTGCGTAGTCAGCCGTCCTGCCGTATCAGCCAGTACCACGTCAATTTTTCTGGCCCCGGCTGCCTGCACCGCATCGTAAATCACGGCGGCGGCATCGCCGCTTTGTTGCGCAATTACCGTTACGTTGTTGCGCTCGCCCCAGGTCATCAATTGTTCGCGGGCGGCCGCGCGGAAGGTGTCTCCTGCAGCGAGCAACACAGACAAGCCCTGCGATTGCAGATATTTAGCCAGTTTGCCGATGGATGTGGTCTTGCCGGCGCCATTCACGCCGACCATCATGATGACGAAGGGCTTGTGGGTGTCAGCGTGCAGTGGTACGGCCAGCGGCTTTAGCAGTTTGAGCAGGCAGTGTGCGAGACCCGCTTTGAGTTCGGCGGCCTCGGATAATCTGTGCTCCCTGACATGGCGGCGCAGATCGGCTAACAGTGCGCTGGTTGCATCCATGCCGACATCGCTCGTGATCAGAATGGTTTCCAGTTCTTCATAGAGTTCGTCATCGATCTTGCCGCCACGGCCAAACAGATCGCTCAGCTGGTTGCCGGTGCGCGCAAGACCCGACTTGAGCCGCTCGACCCAGCTGAGTTTTTCAACGGCAACGTCGGTAATTTTATCGGGCGTATTCTTTTTTAGAAAACTAAACATTTGGGATGCGTTCCGGTGGCAAGAGTTGGGGCATAATACGCATGGCCACTTCTTGTGGCCATTGTCGTTATTTTATGCCGATTAGGCGTTCTGAGGTTAGGGATTATGCGGATATATCTGTTTTGTGTTGCACTGCTGATGTTCGGGGCACAACCGGCGGCTCAGGCAGACGTGTTTGAACGCACGCTGTCGAACGGGCTGAAGGTCATCGTCAAGGAAGATCATCGCGCGCCCGTCGTGGTGCAGCAGATCTGGTACAAGGCTGGCAGCATGGATGAGCGCACCGGCAAGACGGGGGTCGCACATGTGCTGGAGCACATGATGTTCAAGGGCACGAAAAGCGTTCCGGCGGGTGAGTTTTCCCGGTTGATTGCAGCAGCAGGCGGACGCGAGAATGCGTTCACCAGCAATGATTACACCGCGTATTTTCAGCAACTGCACAAATCGAAGTTGCCGTTGGCCATGAAGCTGGAATCCGACCGGATGCACAACCTCAATCTGTCCGAGGCTGAATTTTCGAAAGAGATTAAGGTGGTGATGGAAGAGCGACGCATGCGTGCCGATGACGATCCGCATGCCCTGTTGCAGGAAAAAATGATGGCGGTGGTTTATGAGGAACATCCCTATCAGCATCCGGTGATCGGCTGGATGAGCGACCTGGAACAGCTGGATGTGAACGATGCCAGAACATGGTATCAAAAATGGTACGCGCCAAATAACGCCACGCTGGTCATCGCGGGCGATGTCAAGGCAGCCGAGGTGTTTGCGCTGGCACAACGCTACTACGGCAGCATCCCAAAACATATACAGCCCGCGCGCAGAAAATTTACTGAACCGGCTCAGATTGGTGTCAAGCGGATGGTGGTTAAAGCACCTGCCGAGTTGCCGCTGCTGGTGATGAGTTATCACGCGCCAAACATCAAAGATCCGTTGCGGGAGTGGAAGCCTTATGCGCTGGAAATGCTCGCCGGTGTGCTGGGTGGCAATGAGTCGGCGCGTTTAAACAAGCATCTGGTGCGCGAGCAGCAAGTTGCCAGCGATGTGAGTGTGGGATATGACTCGACATCGCGCGGGCCTACCCTGTTTACGCTGGAGGTCACGCCAAGCGAGGGCAAGACCGTCGGTGACGCGGAGGCGGCGCTGCGTCATGAAATCGCACTGATAGTCAAAGATGGAGTGAATGAGCAGGAGTTAGCGCGTGTCAAGGCACAGGTGATGGCAGGTGAAGTGTACAAGCTCGACTCGGTGTTCTACCAGGCGATGCAGATCGGTCAGATGGAGAGCATAGGGCTCGGCCACAAGGCCATTCCGCTGATGCTGGAAAAATTGCAGGCGGTGACGGCAGATCAGGTGCGCGAGGTCGCGGAAGCATTTTTGGTAGATGACAACCTGACCATTGCGGTGCTCGATCCGCAACCGTTGTCAGGTAAGCCTAAGCATCAGTCAGGAGATTCAAGCCATGTCCGTTAAAACATCCGCGTCTAAATTGCTATCCGCTGCTGTGCTGTGCTGTGTCGCCAGTCTCGCTTTCGCCACGCCCAATATTCAGCACTGGCAGAGCGCCAGCGGCGCGAAGGTGTTGTTTGTGGAAGATCACGATATCCCCATGCTGGATGTGGCGGTGAGCGTGCCGGCAGGCAGTCGTTATGACATCAAATCCGGCGTGGCCAGCATGACGCATGACCTGCTTGATCTGGGGGCGGAAGGTTTGAGCGAAGATGCCATTTCCAGCGGTATGGCAGATATAGGCGCGCAGCTGGGCGGCGGGCTTGATCCTGATATGGCGAGCGTGTCATTGCGTACGCTGAGCCATGCGGCGGAACGGGATGGGGCATTGAGCATCATGGCGCGGGTGCTGCAACACCCTGCGTTTTTGGATGCAATTCTGGCTCGGGAAAAAACGCGCGTGATTGCTGCCTTGAAAGAAGCTGAGACCAAGCCGGAGTTCATCGCCAGCCGCGCCTTTCAGAAAGCCGTGTTTGGACAGCATCCCTATGCTTTACCTGTTTCCGGCGATGTTGCCAGTGTGGAAACAATCACCGTTCAGGATTTGCAGGACTTTTATCGTACTCACTATAACGCGAGTCGTGCGGTGGTCGCCATCATGGGTGATGTGACGCGTAAAGAGGCCGAAGCGATTGCGCAGCAATTGACCGGCGAGATGCCCGCGTCGACCGAGCTGCTTAAGCTGCCCGCCGTTACGATGCAAATTCAGGCATCCGAACAGCGCATTGTTCATCCGGCCAGTCAGAGCCACATTCTGATCGGCGCGCCTGGCATGTCGCGCAGCGATCCTGACTATTTCCCGCTGTATGTGGGCAATTACATCCTGGGCGGGGGCGGCTTCGTCTCGCGACTGATGAATGAAGTGCGCGAAAAGCGCGGCTTAGCTTACAGCGTGTACAGCTATTTCATGCCTATGGGGCAGCCGGGCGCTTTTCAGATTGGCCTGCAAACCAAGAAGGAGCAGGCTGATGAGGCATTGACGCTGGTGCGCAAGACGCTGGCGGAATTCGTGGCCAATGGCCCGACCGAAAAGGAATTGCAGGCAGCCAAGCAGAATATCATCGGCGGATTTCCGTTGCGCATCGACAGCAACCGCAAGATATTGGAGTACCTGAGTGTGATCGGTTTTTATGATTTGCCGCTGAGTTATCTGGACGACTTTACAGGTCGTGTTGAGCGGGTCACTACCGCGCAAATTAAAGATGCCTTTGCCCGTCACATTCATCCTGATCATATGGCCACGGTGATTGTCGGCGCACCGGCCAGTCTGCGGGGTGCGGAATCAACAGCGCCAGTTGGAGCTGAAAATAAATAAAGTCAGGATAGGGGGCGGCGAGCTGCGCAGTCGCATCATCACTTTCCCCGATGCAGAAGGGCTGCGCCCGACTTCGGACCGGGTGCGCGAGACGTTGTTCAACTGGCTGGGGCAAACCCTGTACGGGCGAAGCTGTCTGGATCTGTTCGCCGGCAGCGGCGCACTGGGTTTTGAGGCCGCATCCCGTGGCGCCCTGCGCGTGCTGATGGTGGAGAAAAGCCTGCCGGTGTTTCGCTCACTGAAGGATAACGCCGGTAAATTAGGATGCGCCAATGTCTCCGTGCGTCATCAGGATGGGCTAGAATTCGTCCGTCGCGATGCACAGCGCTTTGACGTGATTTTTCTGGACCCACCCTTTCAAAGCGATTATTTACCCAGATTGCTGGAGATGTTGCCGCAACACCTGTCCGACAATGGCGTGGTCTATGTGGAGTCGGGTGCTGCGATTGAAGTTTCATCGCCCTGGCAGGTTTTGAAATCCGGCCGTGCCGGGCAAGTTTTTTATCAACTGGTAGGGCTGATTCAATGATTAAAGTGGTTTATCCGGGAACATTCGATCCGATCACCAGCGGCCATGAAGACGTGGTGCGGCGTGCGACGGGATTGTTTGGCGAAGTGATTGTGGCAGTGGCGAAAAGCCGCGCGAATACCCTGTTCACGCTGGATGAACGGGTGGAAATGGCGCGCGAGGTGTTTTCATGCTATGCCAACGTGCGCGTGGAAGGCTTTGATGGTTTGCTGATGAACTTCGTTCAGTCGCAGCAGTCACGCGTGGTGTTGCGCGGTTTGCGTGCCGCATCGGATTTTGAATATGAATTTCAGCTGGCGGGCATGAATCGCAACTTGTATCCGGAAATGGAAACCTTGTTTCTGACGCCGGCTGAACAATACACTTTTATTTCAGCCACCATGGTGCGTGAAGTGGCGCGCTTCGGCGGGGATGTGGGCAAGTTCGTTTCTCCGGCGGTTGCGGCACGCTTGAAGCAAAAAAACCAGGAATGTCCCTAAAGTTTTCAGGGCGAAATTTGAATTGATTTTAAAGGAGTAAAAATGTCACTGCTAATTACCGATGAATGCATCAACTGCGACGTATGTGAGCCGGAATGCCCGAACGACGCCATTTCGCAAGGCGATACCATCTATGTGATTGATCCGAACAAATGCACCGAGTGCGTCGGTCACTATGATACCCCGCAATGCGTGGAAGTGTGTCCGGTGGATTGTATCCCCAAAGACCCGGGGCACGTGGAGACCCGTGCGCAGTTGCAGGCCAAGTACGACAAGCTGATGGCGGCCAAGGGGTAGCTGGCCGATATCAGCCAGTCGCGCAGATAGGTAAGCACATCGAATCGTGCGACAAAAGGGTTGGCATGCAGCTCTTCGTAAAACTCACCGATTTTTTCTTCGAAAGCGCGCTGCCTCGCATGCCCCAGTTCGTGGGCAACCGCTTGTCAATAAATGGTGCGCTCTACTTTTGACAGCATTCACAGTAAAAACTTGACCGCTGCCCCTGCTTTATTTGCTTTATCGGTGCGGCGCAGCGGCGGCAGGGTTCCCCGGCGCGCCCATATACCTGCAACTGTTGCTGGAAATAGCCGGGATTTCCTGAGGCATTGACGAAGTCGCGCAAGGTACTGCCGCCCGCAATAATGGCGTCACTCAGGGTTGCACGGATGGCTGCAACCAGTTTCGTGCAGCGTGCCAGGCTGAGCGCTCCTGCCTTGAGTTGCGGTTTGATTCCGGCGCTAAACAGCGCTTCACTGGCGTAAATGTTGCCCACGCCGACCACCACGTGATTATCCATGATGAATTGCTTGATGGTGACGTTGCGGCCTCGCGTGGCCTGATAGAGGTAGCGCGCATCAAAACGATATATCCCACCAGTGTCCTGCAAAGGTTCGGGGCCGAGTCCGGCCAGCAGTGGATGCGTGTGCACATCGCCATCACACCAGAGCACTGCACCGAAGCGGCGCGGGTCGCGCAGGCGCATCAATTTGCCGTTATCGAGAATCAGCTCGAAATGATCGTGCTTCTCCGCCGGCGTGCCGACAGGCAGGATACGCAGACTGCCGGACATGCCCAGATGCAGGATCAGCGTGCCATTGCCACACCTCAGCAGCAGGTATTTGGCGCGGCGCTCGAGTTTGTGGATGGACTGGCCGCACAGCGGCAAGTTTTCAGGAATAGGCCAGCGCAGGCGGGCGTTTCGGATCACGATGCCGGTAATGTCAGCACCTTCGAGATAAGGCGCCAGCCCGCGCCGCGTTGTTTCTACTTCTGGCAGTTCAGGCACGCCGGCGTGCCCACCAGATATATCCGCCAAACCCGGCCAGCAACAGCGGCAAACCGAACAGAAATGTGGCACTGATGACGGTTAACTGTGTTTTGGAGAGTACGATATTGCTGTCTTTGGCTGCGCGCGGCTGCAAGGTGATGAGCTGCTCATCGCGGGCCAGCCAGTTCACCATGTTGACACCCAGGTCCACGTTGCCGCCGTTGCCGGCAAAGCTGTTGGCGAGGAATGCCCCGTTGCCGACCACCACGATGCGCTGCTCCACATCGTTGATGTTACGGTTGAGGGCTAACGCGATAACGACAGGCCCTTTGACGTCGCGCTGTTTGTCGAACGTGTGCCCGGACAAATGGTTTCCGTCGACAAGCTTATCACCCTGCGTCTGGCTTACCCAGCCATTTGCTGCGGCATCCACCAGCACATGATGCTGCCAGTTCGGGTTCTCGTTCCAGGCCAGCGGTCGCGCTACGGGATACGCCGTTATCAGGTTGAAACCATTGGTGATGGCGTGCGGCGGGTAGCTCGTTCCCAGCGACCAGGTGGCGGGTGCGTTCATCTCAATAGCGGACGGATCAATTACGATGCCGGGCGGCAGTTGCAGCTCGAGTTTTTCAGCCAGCCGTTCCAGTCCATGCAAGGGTTCTGCATCAATCAGCCAGAGCAGGTTGCCGCCACGCTCGACATAACGCAGCAGTTTGTCCACTTCGCCGGGCATCAGGTCGACTTGCGGCTGGGTGATCACCAGTACGCGGGTATTGTCCGGCACATCCTGCGCGATTGCCAGATTCAGACTGCTGATTTTAAATCCATTTTTTTTGAGTTTAGCGCCGAATAGCAGACCGAGATCATGATTTGCACCCCCGTCGAGTTTGCGCTCGCCGTGCCCGTCCAGATACATCAGGGTCTGGTTCGTGGTGTGCGCCAGACGCAGCAGGGTGCTGGTGACTGTCTGTTCGTTGATCTGGGTGAGGTGTTCGCTGCGCCCGGCGTATTCGATGATCATCTCGCCGTTGAGCTGGACGCGTGCGGCACGGGTTTTTTCAGGTTCCTTTTCGGGATCGATGAATACCAGTTTCAGGTCGGGTTTGTAGCGCTGATACAGCGACACGAATTCGCGAATGATTTTGCGTATGTCGCCCAGACGTGCATCTTGCAAGGTGGCGTAGACGGTGATGTTGACAGGCCCTGCAAGCTGGCTGAGGACAGTCACACTGGCGGGTTCCAGGCTGTTGCTGGCGTTGAAGGTGATATCCCGTTGCACGTGATGGCGGGACGCCAGGTAGCCCAGCCCCAGCGCGATGCCGAGCAGCAGCAAGACATACAGCAGATTGCGCAATGAGTGTGAGGTGAAAAATTTACGCAGCATGGTTTATCCGTATATGCGGTTGTTGTGCAGCCGCTTCATGGTCAGCAACAGGAAAACGGCTGTGAACAGCACGAAGAAGGCGGCGTCCGTGCTGTCGAGCAGGCCTGAGTTGAAGTTCTGAAAATGATAAAGCGGCGAGAACTGGTGCCAGGGTGAGTCGGCGGCAGGCGAGCCGATATCTGCCAGCCACAGCCCAACCAGCACTGCCAGTGCGCCGATGGCGGCGATGACAGGCTGTGCGGTAAGCGAAGAAATATACAGCCCCAGCGCGATATAACTTGCGGTGAGCAGAATCAGTCCGATGTAATTGGCAATCAGCAGCCCATGATCGAGATGCGTGCCGAGGGAGAGCGTGTAGACCATCAGTGGCAGCATGGTGATCAACATCAGCAGAAAGATCAGCAAGCCTGCAAATTTTCCCAGCACCATGTGGGCACCTGACAGCGGCGCGGACAGCAGCAGCGTTAAGGTCCGGTTGTGCCGCTCTTCGGCAATCAGGCGCATCGTGAACATCGGCACCAGCATCATCAGCAACAGGGCTGCGGTATTGAACAGGGGCGCGGCAACGGTGATGGTAACGCCGGGCGGATTGGCCAGTTGCGCCAGTTGGGGCTGAACCTGCAGGAAAGCTTCAAGCCTTGCCAGAAAGAACCAGGCAAAAATGAATTGCAGTGCGGCGAGCACAAACCAGGTCGAGGGTATGGCAATGAGACTGCGCATCTCGCGCATCGCGATCAGGCGGATCATGGTTTTTCTCCTTTGTCAGGGTCGCTGAAAGGCAGCGGGACTGCGCCAGTATCGTCTGAAGAACGAGCGGGCGTACCCTCTATGGCTGTAGTTACCTGTGTGCTGGATGCAACGGTTTCATCGCCGGTGATTTTGGCGAAAATGTCTTCCAGCGTGGCGTGCAGCGGGGTGAGTTGCGTAAGCTGCCAGCCTCGTTCGGCAGCGGTGCTCAGAAGCAGGCTGCCGGGGTTGTCGTCTGGCGTGTGCAATACGCGGAACTCTGTAGCAGACAGCTGTTCGACACTGGTGATTCCGGGTATGTTTGCAAGTTCGCTCAGGGCGGGTGGATGACCCAGGCTGATGGTGAAACCGGAAGCTTCGCCATAGTGCTGCATGCGCAAACTGGAGTCGCTATAGATCAGGCGACCGTGCTGCATGATTTCCACGCGGTCGCACACGCTCTCGACTTCACCCAGCAGATGCGTGGACAGAATCACGCTGCTGGTGTCGCCCAGCTCCCGGATCAGGCGGCGGATGTCGCGTATTTGCGTGGGGTCGAGGCCGACGGTGGGTTCATCCAGTATGATCACGGCGGGGCTGTGAATGATGGCTTGCGCGATGCCGACGCGTTGTTGATAGCCTTTTGACAAGGTCGATATTATTTTTTTTCTGACGGACTCCAGGCCGCAGCGTTGTCTGACCCTGGTCAGCGCATCGGTGACATCGCCCTGTTTCATGCCGCGCAGACGCGCCGCAAACGTCAGGTACTCGTCCACGCAAAGCTCCCGGTACAACGGCGGGGTTTCCGGCAGATAGCCGATATGCGCCTTGGCGAGCGTGGGATTTTTTTGTAAGCTGATGCCGCAGATTTCGATCTCGCCACTGTTGGGCAACAGGCAGCCGGTCAGCATTTGCAGCGTGGTGCTCTTGCCTGCGCCGTTGTGGCCCAGCAAACCCAGCACTTCGCCGCGCTTCAATTCCAGCGTAACGTCATGGATGATCAGCCGATTACCGAAGCGGCGTGTCAAATTGCGTGCGGAAAGCGTAATTTGGGGAGTTGCGTTCGACAAAGTAAGTAGTGTCTGTAGTTGTGGACAGCCCTAAATATAACCTAATATGTACGCCCGTATCAAAAGCTGTATTGCCATGAACAAATTCAGACACTTAATTCTCGCCAGTTTGCTGATTACCGGATGCGCAGAAGTGCCCAAACCGGTCATATCGGCTAAGCCGGAACAGCTGGAACAGCTGGAACAGCCGGTGCAGGCCGCGCCAGAGTCCGTCCAGGAGGTGGCATTGCCTGACGTCGAATTGAGCAATGACCTGCTGTATGAAATGCTGCTGACCGAATTCGCCAATCAGCGCGGCCAGAAGGCGCTGGCTGTGGAGGGTAGTGCGGATCTCGCGCAGAAAACCCGGGACCCGCGTCTGGCCAAACGTGCTGCACAACTGGCACTGGAATCGGGCGATATGAACAGGGCAGTCGCCGCGTTCAAGCTCTGGCACGAAATTGAGCCCACTTCCCTCATGGCGACACGCATGCTGTCGTCCCTGCTGCTGCGCGGGGGGTATCTGGAGGAGGCGCGGCCCTATCTGGTCACAGTGCTTAAGGCTGACGGGCCTAACGTGGGCATTACCTTTTTGCAGCTTTATCCTCTGATGGCGCCTTATCCTGACAAGGCAGCGGCATTGAAACTGATGCGCGATCTGGCCGCGCCCTATCCTGAAGTGAGTGAGGCGCATTGGGTGGTGGCGCAACTGGCGCAGGCCGCAGGCAATGAGATGCTGGCGCTGGATGAGGCGCGCTTGGCGCACAAACAGCGGCCAAGCTGGGATGCGCCCGTGTCGCTGGAGGCACAGTTATTGAGCAGGACTGCGCCTGAGCAAAGTCTGACGCTGCTTGCCCGCTATTTGTCTGATTATCCGCAGGCGAATGAACTCCGGCTGCAATACGCGCGCGAGTTGCTGGAACAAAAAAAATACCAGGCCGCGCATGATGAATTTCAGTATCTGGCTCATGAAAGTCCCGATAACGTCGAGCTGGCATTTGCAGTTGCATTGATCTCATTGCAGCTGAATGATTTGCCAGGCGCGGAAGCCGAACTTAAGGCTGCACTGGACAAAAATGGGAAAAATCAGGATGCCGTGGAGTATTTTCTGGGGCAGCTGAATGAGGCGAAAGAAGACGCGGCAGAAGCGCTGCTTCATTATCGCGGGGTGCATGCCGGGGAATACCAGTATGCGGCGCAATTGCGTGTGGCCTATTTGTTGAGCCGGCAAGGCAAGCTGGATGAAGCGCGGCGAGTCTTGCAGCAGGCGCAGGTCGACACGCCCGCGCGGCGTGCGGAGCTGGTGATCGTCGAGGCACAATTGCTGCGCGAGGCGCAGCAATCAGAAGCCGCTTTTCAGGTATTGCAGCTGGGATTGGTGAAACTGCCTGATAATCCGGAATTGCTGTATGAGGCCGGGATGCAGGCCGGTCTGCTCGGTCGTTACGATGAGTCCGAGCAGTTGTTGCGCCGGCTGATCAAGATCAAGCCGGATCACGCCCATGCCTACAATGCGCTGGGTTATGGTTTTCTCGAACGCAATGTGCGTACTAATGAGGCGCTGACGCTGGTGGAAAAAGCGCTGCAACTGGCCCCCGGTGATCATGCCATCATGGACAGTGTGGGCTGGGCTTACTATCGCGCCGGACGCCTGAACGAGAGTGTGGCGATGTTGCGGCGGGCGTATGACGGCAATCCGGATCCTGAAATCGCAGCGCATCTGGGCGAAGTGTTGTGGGTGCGTGGCGATAAGGAGGAAGCTGCAAGGCTCTGGCAGGACAGTCTTAAAGAACATCCCGATAACGAACCGCTCAGGGCGGTGATGAAGCGGTTCATCCCTTGATCCGCTGGTTGCTGGTTTTTCTGTTGCTGGGCGGTTGTGCATCACAGCCCGCCGCCCTTCACCCGATGCACGTGGCAGACGCAAGCTTCGCGATGAATGGCCGTATTTCGATCAGCCATGGTGGCAAGCGGGATTCAGCCGGCTTGCGCTGGACGCATCAACTGTCAACCGACGAGATTCTGTTGCTCACGCCGTTGGGACAGACGGCGGCACGCATTTATCGCGATGACAAGGAGGCGACGCTCGATGAAGGCGACAAACACTATCAGGATCAGGATGTAGAAGCACTGATGATGCAGGTGCTGGGTTGGCGTTTACAGCTGGATGGCCTGCATCATTGGGTGCTGGGACTGGAAGCGGAGGGGGGGGCGCTGGTCGAGCGCGATGAATTGGGGCGTATCAGCGTGTTGCGTCAGGACGGCTGGGAGGTGCGCTATCTGCGTTATGCGGACAATAAAGCGGACAGTTTACCTAAGCGTATGCAATTGTCCCGAGAAGACTTGCAACTCACGTTACTGATAGACGAATGGGAATGGAACATAAAATGAAGGATGCAGGATGCGGGATTCAGGATTCAGGCGCAGGTCAGGACCTGTCTGTGCGTTGCGCGCAGACAGGTGAATCCCGCCGGTTAACTTGTCCCGCACCCGCCAAGCTGAATCTGTTCCTGCATGTCACCGGCCGTCGTGCGGACGGTTACCATACGTTGCAAACCCTGTTTCGCTTTATCGATCTGCACGATACCCTGCATTTTAGTCTGCGTGCGGACGGCGTGGTTCATCGCACCAACGATATCGAAGGGGTGCCTGAAGAACAGGACTTGTGCGTGCGTGCCGCGCGTTTGTTGCAAAAAGAGACCGGGTGCACACTGGGGGTGGATATCACGGTGGAAAAACGCATTCCGATGGGCGGTGGCTTAGGCGGCGGCAGTTCGGATGCGGCAACCACGCTGATCGCGCTGAACCGGCTGTGGTCGCTGGCGCTGTCTCGTCCTCGCCTGATGGAGTTGGGCCTGCAGCTGGGTGCGGACGTGCCGGTTTTTGTATTTGGCGAGAATGCGTTCGCGGAAGGGGTCGGCGAAAAATTGCAGGCATATGCGCTGCCAGAAGCGTGGTATGTGGTGCTGTTTCCACCCGTACATGTACCGACAGCAAAAATATTTTCACATCCTGAATTGACACGCGACTCAGTTTCGATAATAATTCGCGCCCTCTCAACGCAGCCATTGCGAAATGACCTGCAAGCCGTGGTGTGCAGCCTCTACCCGGAAGTGGCAAATTATCTTGCCGAGCTGGGGAGATATGGCCATGCGATGATGACAGGTTCAGGCGCATGTGTATTCGCCGAATTTGAGAATCAGGAAAAAGCCGATGCGGTTTTGCGGCAGATGCCGCAGGCGATGAGAGGGATAGTGGTACAAGGTTTATCAAAGCATCCGTTGCAGGATTGGGTGCTGAGTTGAGTTTTTTGGGGAGTCGCCAAGTGGTAAGGCAACGGGTTTTGATCCCGTCATTCGTAGGTTCGATCCCTACCTCCTCAGCCAAAATAAAATTAGGGCGTTGCCCTTCTGGTTTTATTCATTAAGGGGTTCACGTGTCCTACGATAGCTTGATGGTGTTCACTGGTAATGCCAATCCTAAGCTTGCCGAATCGGTGGCACAGCACCTGGATATCAAGCTGGGTCGTGCGACGGTCGCTCGTTTCTCAGACGGCGAAGTGATGGTAGAACTTCTCGAGAATGTACGCGGCAAGGATGTGTTCATACTGCAATCCTCCTGCGCACCGACCAATGATAATTTAATGGAAGTCATGGTGATGGCCGATGCGTTGAAACGCGCATCCGCCGGGCGTATCACCGCAGCGATGCCGTATTTTGGTTACGCGCGTCAGGACAGGCGTCCTCGTTCGGCGCGCGTCGCGATTACAGCCAAACTGGTTGCTGACATGCTCACCAGTGCCGGCGTGAACAGATTGCTGACCATGGATTTGCATTCTGATCAGATTCAGGGCTTCTTCGATATTCCTGTGGACAATATCTACGCCAGCCCGATCTTGCTGGCGGACGTATGGCGTCAAAACTACCCCAATCTGATTGTGGTATCTCCGGACGTGGGTGGCGTGGTACGTGCCCGTGCGCTGGCCAAGCAGCTGGATGCGGATCTTGCCATTATCGACAAGCGTCGCCCCAAGCCTAACGTGTCCAAGGTGATGAACATCATCGGCGAAGTGTCCGGACGCACCTGCCTCATCATGGATGACATGGTGGATACCGCGAACACCCTGTGCGAAGCGGCCAAGGCGTTGAAGGAAAAAGGTGCAGTGCGTGTACTGGCTTACTGTACCCATCCTGTGTTGTCAGGTTCTGCCGTTGAGCGCATCGAAAATTCTGCGATTGATGAGCTGGTTGTGACCGATACCATTCCTTTGTCCGAAGTGGCGAAGAATTGCCGTCGCATCCGCCAGCTCAGCACCGCAGAGCTGATGGCGGAAACGATACGGCGCATCAATAACGAAGAGTCAGTCAGCTCTCTGTTTACCGAGTAAAGTTTAGCGGCAGCCATGTTGGTTGCTGCATGTGTGAGTCGTCTGGTCGCGGACGGCTCTATTTTTGGAGAAGTAAAAAATGACAACTACATTCAACGCAACAACACGCAAAACGCAAGGTACGGGTGCGAGCCGCCGTCTGCGTAAAGCCGGTTTCATCCCAGGCGTAGTTTACGGTTCTGGCGATGCGGTCATGATCGAATTGAACCACAACGAACTGTATTACAAGTTGCGCGCAGAATCATTCCATGCATCCGTGCTGACCATGAATCTGGATGGCAAGGAAGAGGCCGTGCAATTGCGCGCTTTCGTAAATCATCCGTTCCGTCAGCAGGTTCAGCACCTTGACTTTCAGCGTGTGGATTTGAGTAAGAAGATCCATATTAAGGTGCCGCTGCATTTTACAAACGCTGACATTGCACCGGGTGTCAAGACCGGCGGCGGCAAGATCAGTCACGTCATGATCGACGTGGATGTCACTTGTCTGCCGGCAGATCTGCCAACTCACATCGAAGTTGATCTGGCCGGTCTGGAGCTGGGCCATTCCATCCACTTGTCAGACCTGATTCTGCCTAAGGGCGTGGAACTTGCTGCACATGGTTCGCATACTGCCGAGGCTGTAGTCGCGACAGTACACGTGCCGCGCGGTGCGGTTGAAGCGGCTTCAACCGAAGAAGTTGAAGCGGCGCCTGCTGCCAAGAAGTAACAGGGGATACCCTTTTAAACCCGCCATTGCTGATATCGGCATGGCGGGTTTTTGTTTTTAAATCATGAACTCAATACGCCTGATTGTCGGCCTGGGGAATCCGGGGCGCGAATATGAAACGACCCGCCACAATGTTGGATTCTGGTGGGTGGATGAGCTTGCCCGAACCGAAAGTCTCGGTTTCAGAAGCGAATCCAAGTTTCACGGACTGGTGGCGCGCGGTCAGCTGAGAGCGCACGAGGTTTTTCTGCTCAAGCCGCAGACCTTCATGAACCTCTCCGGACGGGCCGTTGGTGCTATGGCGCAATTCTACAAAGTTCTGCCCACAGAAATTCTGGTGGTGCATGATGAGCTGGATTTGCAGCCCGGTATTGCCCGCCTGAAAATGGGCGGCGGACATGGCGGACACAATGGCCTGAAAGACATCATCGCGCAACTCGGCACGAAAGATTTCTGGCGGTTGCGGCTGGGGATAGGGCATCCGGGCGAGCGCGCCGAGGTCGTCAACTACGTTTTGAATGATCCGCGCACGGACGAGCGTGAATTGATAATGGATGCCATGCAACAATCGCTGCATGTCGCGCCGCTTGTCATTGAAGGAAAAACCGAAGCGGCGATGTTGAAGCTGCATAGCAGGTGAGCATCGGGGAGCGAGGGGCGGGGCTCGAGGAAAACCTCTGTTCCGTTTTTAACTCAATCCTCAATCCATAATCCTGAATTTTATAGAGAGAATAAACATGAGTTTGAAATGCGGAATCGTAGGCCTGCCGAATGTTGGTAAATCCACCCTGTTCAATGCGCTGACCAAGGCGGGCATTGCGGCGGAAAATTATCCTTTTTGTACCATCGAGCCTAACGTTGGCATCGTCGAAGTGCCGGACCCGCGCATGAATGAGTTGGCCAAGATCGTCAAACCCCAGCGCATGCAACCTGCCATTGTCGAATTCGTGGATATCGCAGGTCTCGTGGCGGGTGCATCCAAGGGCGAAGGCCTGGGTAACCAGTTTCTCGCCAATATCCGCGAGACCGATGCCATCGTCAATGTGGTGCGCTGTTTTGACGACCCGAATGTGATTCATGTGACCGGCCGGGTCGACCCGATCTCCGACATCGAGACCATCATCACCGAGCTGGCGCTCGCCGATCTGGCTGTCGTCGAACGCACCATGCATCGCGACAGCAAGAAGGCCAAGTCCGGCGACAAGGATGCGCAGCAATTGGTGGCGGTGCTGGAAAAGCTGCTGCCGCACCTGAACCAAGGCAATCCGGCGCGCACTTTCGGTTTGAGCGACGATGAAAAAAAGATCATTCAACCCCTGTGTCTGTTGACCATCAAGCCTGCGATGTACGTCGGCAACGTGCTGGAAGACGGCTTCGAGAACAACCCGCACCTTGACCGTCTGCGTGAACATGCGGCGAAGGAAGGCGCGCCGGTCGTGGCGCTATGTGCAAAGATCGAAGCCGAACTGGCTGATCTCGATGAGGCTGACAAGCAGGAATTTCTGGCCGACCTGGGTCTTGAAGAGCCAGGTCTTGACCGCCTGATCCGCACCGGCTACCAGTTGCTCGGATTGCAAACCTACTTCACTGCCGGTGTGAAGGAAGTGCGCGCCTGGACCATACACAAGGGCGATACTGCGCCGCAGGCTGCCGGCGTGATCCACACCGATTTCGAGCGCGGTTTCATTCGTGCCCAGACCATCGCCTTCAACGATTTTATTGCCTGTGGCGGTGAGGCAGGCGCGAAGGAAAAGGGCAAGATGCGCGTCGAAGGCAAGGATTACGTGGTGCAGGATGGCGATGTATTGAATTTCCTGTTCAACGTGTAAACAAGGCAATGGATAATTAACAATTGATAATTATGAATTGTTAAGCAATGAAAAAGAATATTGTCAGGGAGAAATCTTTAATCATTAAATCCTCGAATGAGGATGCATGATGCAAGACGCCATGTGGTTGCCGATTGTTAACTGTCCATTTTCAATTATCAATTATCAATTGTTCTTTTCATGAATTCGCGTACCTGGCAATTGTTGAGCCTGATGGCCGATGGCGAGTTTCATTCGGGCACGGCACTGGGCCGCCAGCTGGGCATCTCGCGCGCAACGGTGTGTAATGCTTTGGCGTCTGTTGCAGATTCTGGCGTGCTGCTCCAGCGCATACGAGGACGAGGTTACCGCCTGAATGGGGGCTGGGACCGTCTGGATAGCGTTGCAATTGAACGTCACCTCGGTGCTGCGGCAGCGCATTTTCAGATCGACATATTGCAACAGGCCGCATCGAGCAACACAGAATTGTTGCGACGTGCCGCGCAGGGTTTGCCCTCTGGAGGCGTGCTGGCGGTTGAGTTGCAGACTGCCGGAAGGGGTCGTATCGGCCGTGCCTGGCATTCAGGCCTGGGCAATGCGCTGACTTTTTCATTGTTGTGGCGCCTCGACTGCGGCCTGAACGCATTGTCGGGACTGAGTCTGGCGGTGGGCGTGGCTATTTTTCGCGCACTGCAAAAGTATAACGCTGTCGGCGTTGGGCTGAAGTGGCCGAACGACATCCAGGCGCCTCAAGGCAAGCTGGGCGGCGTGCTGATCGAAGCGCAGGGCGATATGTACGGTCCAAGTGCGGTGGTCATCGGCATAGGGATCAATTGCAGCCTGCCGCTGATGATAGAACAGGCAATCACACAGCCTGCCGCAGCACTGGATCAGGTGTGTGCAACACCGCCCACGCGCAATCAGTTGCTGGCAGCACTGTTGCAGGAGCTGGCGCAGGTGTTGGATGAATTTGCGCGCACCGGATTCGCTTCATTTCGCGCCGAATGGGAGCAATGTCACGCTCAGCAGGATTTGCCCATCCGCTTGCAAATGCCGGATGGTGCGATGATCAGCGGTGTCGCGCGCGGTGTCAGCGAGATTGGCGAACTGCGTCTTGAAACGGCAGAAGGAGTCAGGCAATTCAATTCCGGTGAAGTGGGGATCAGGTCATGACGAGATTGTTGATCGATGCGGGTAATACCAACATCAAACTGGCATGGGTGAACGATGATAACTGGTCGCCGGTTGTCAGCTTGCCGAGCAATCACGCCTGCGAGCTGGGCGGCTATTTTTCTGAATACTGCGGCGGCCCTGTGCAGCAAGTCTGGGTCAGCAATGTGGCAGGCGCTGAAGTCGCGCGGCAGATCAGCGATGCTTGCGCTGTGCGGCATTGGTCTTTGCAATTCATCGGGGCAGCAACGCGCCAGTGCGGGGTGCACAACGGTTATGAGCTGCCTGAACAATTGGGCAGTGATCGCTGGGCAGCCCTTATCGCCGCATGGCATCATGTCGGAGCGGCCTGTCTGGTGGTTAACAGCGGTACGGCCACCACGATAGATGCACTCTCTGACAGCGGCGACTTCATAGGCGGACTGATTCTGCCGGGGATAGCGCTGATGCGGTCGAGTTTAATGGATGCGACCGCTTTGTTGGAGGCGCAGCGCGGTGATTACGTGGCTTTCCCGCACAATACGTCAGACGCCCTGTTTAGCGGTGCGATACAGGCCAGTTGCGGCGCCGTTGAGCGTCAGCACGCGCTGCTCGATGCCGCAGCCCCCGTGTTGCTGAGCGGGGGGGCTGCGCACCTGTTGATGCCGCACCTGACTTTGCAGGTAGAGAAGATGGATAATCTGGTGTTGCAGGGGTTGTTGTTAATCGCGCGGGAAATTGATAAATGATGAAAATATTTTTTTGGCTGCTGGTCGTGGTGAATGTGATTTTTTTAACGGTGATGAAGTCAGGCATGCTGGATGACGGGCCGTCTACACCCGCGCCACTCCCGCTGCACGAAGAGAAAATCACACTGCTGAATGCGAGGAAGCCGGCTGCCTCGGCACCCGCTTTGCCTGCATCCGCACCAGCGGCAGCGACCGCGGTGGACAGCGCCTGTTTTGAATGGGGCGAATTTTCGGGCCAGGATCTCGATCGGGTTATGAAGGATTTGAAAAAATTGCAGCTGGGCGACAAGCTGAGTCAGCGTGAAGTTGACCGGGCGATCGGCTACTGGGTGTATATCGCTCCGCTCAAGGACAAGGCAGCGAGAAATCAAAAGGTAGCCCAAATCAAGGCGCTCGGTGTGACAGACTATTTTGTGGTGCAGGAGGCGGGGGATTGGCTGAATGCCATTTCACTCGGTGTATTCAAGACGCGGGAATCAGCACAAAACTTTCTGGATGGATTGCGCGCCAAAGGTATTCGCACAGCGCAGATTGGTGAAAAATCCGGCAAAAACCGTGCTGTCGTGTTGATGGTTAAGGGGCTGGATGTGCAAATGAGCGATAAGTTGACTGTTTTGCAGAAAGATTTTGCCGGAAGTGAGCTAAAGCGTGTTTCTTGCCATTGACAGGGCGGGGTGAAATCCGGACAATGCCGTCCTCTTTGGTGATATAGCTCAGGTGGTTAGAGCGCAGCACTCATAACGCTGAGGTCGGTGGTTCAAATCCACCTATCACCACCAAAATACTGTTTCAGATAGTCTCAAGAAGCATCGAAAACCCGCATAGTTAATAGCTTTGCGGGTTTTTTATTGTCCGTACGGTATCAAGTCGTCTCACTGTGTCTCTGTTTTTTGTTGGTAATTTTGTTGGTAAATGCTAGTCTGCAATATCGTTTACCAACAAAGGGGCGAAAATGGCACTTACAGAGATGGCAGTTAAGAAGGCTAAGCCATTAGAAAAACAGCAAAAAATATCAGATGGCGGTGGTTTGTATTTGCTGATTCACCCCAATGGTGGCAAGTATTGGCAGATGGCCTACCGCTTTGAAGGTAAGCAAAAAACGCTGTCATTGGGAATTTATCCTGAAGTTGGTCTTGCTCAAGCACGTGATCGTCGCGACGAAGCACGCAAGTTGCTGGCAAACGAGATTGACCCAGGTGCTGTGAAGCAGGCGAAAAAGGCATCAGGCATCCTATTATCTGAAAACAGCTTTGAAATCGTTGCGCGTGAATGGTTTATTCGTCATGCACCTAACTGGAAAGAAAATCATTCAAGTAAAATTATTGCTCGGTTGGAAAAAGATGTTTTTCCATGGATAGGCAATATTCCCATCTCTGAGATTGCGGCACCAACATTGGTTTCAGTAGTACGGCGTATTGAGGCACGCGGCGCTCTGGAGACCGCGCACCGCGCTCTTGCGTGTTGCGGACAGGTGTTTCGCTATGCAGTGGCTACTGGGCGTGCTGAGCGTGATCCTACGGGCGATCTTCGTGGTGCGTTACCACCAGTCCGAAAAGATAAACACTTTGCTGCGATCACTGATCCTAAAAAAGTCGGAGAATTATTGCGCGATATTGATGGCTATCAAGGCTCGTATATTGTGAAAAGTGCCTTTAAACTTTCACCGCTATTGTTTGTCCGTCCTGGCGAATTGCGCCGGATGGAATGGTCAGAGCTTGACCTCGATAAGTTCGAATGGATTATTCCTGCTGAGAAAATGAAGAAGGGCGTTACGCATATCGTGCCACTTGCTCGTCAGGCTGTCGAAGTACTGCGTGAGATTCAACCACTCACAGGGCATGGGAAGTATGTCTTTCACGGTGAGCGCGACCATGACAGGCCAATGAGCGATAACGCTATCAGATCAGCTTTACGGCGTATGGGTTGGGCGAATGACGAAATGACACCGCACGGTTTTCGTGCCATGGCATCAACGATCCTTGATAACATGGGCTATAAGCAGGAATGGCTAGAGCGTCAGTTAGCACATGAAGAGCCCAACAAAATTAAGGCGGCTTACAAGCGCGAACAATGGCGTATGTACCTCCCGGAGCGCGTTGCTATGATGCAGGCATGGGCCGATTACCTTGATAAAATCAAAAGTAGCGAAAAGTAATGCCGCTACGGATCGCGGATTAAAATCTGGCAATTGGGGGCAGTAGCCTTAATGATTGGCAATAAGGCGTATTTTTTGCTGCAACAATTTCAGGATATGGTGGAATAGACATGCAGAGAAATGATGAACTTGAATGGCGTTACACGCTTAAATTCCCATTGGCAAAAGTCTATGGGGTGGATTACGTATTAAATTCTATCTTAGCCGCTATGTACCCATGCAATCATGATCTTTCCGTACAAAGTACATTTTTTTCCCCTAAATGGAATGATATAAATAACAAAATAATTGAGGGGAGCACAGTAGGGCATAAAAAAAATGAGATTTGCAAGTTATGCGCTGACTCCAGAATAAAATCTAAGAGAAAATTAATCAAAAGGTTAGCAGGAAAAATATTAGAAAATAAACTCGAAGTATGGGATATGTTTGCGGAAAATGTCATGGATATTCCGGATGATATTGAAATCTTAACGTGGGCAACGACAGCCACAATATTTAAATCTGATGTTGTCAAATTTTGTAGTGGCGAAAGAATCCGCGTCTTATTTGATGATGATGTGGATCAAACAGCACGGATAGGCTGCAGTGAATCAGATATGGCATTAACAAAACCGACTCCAATAGAGCCGGAGCAGAAACCAGCAATTGATTTAGATATGCCAAGCGGACCCAATGTACCAGGTGCACCGGCCTCAAATACAAGTAGCCATACCGGTAATAAACCACCAGGAATTACCAAGGGTATGATATCTATCACTAAATTAGCTATTACAGCTGCATGGAAAATTGAATGTGAGCAAGGTCGAAAGGCAAGTGCTGACAAAGTTATTAAGAGGCTGCAGGAGTGGGCAAATTTAAAAACATATGACGTTTTGAATGAGAGTGTCAAAAATGGGGTTACGTGGTCATACGCAGGAAAAGAAAAATTATATGACATTGAAGCATGTCGAAAAACACTGACAGTCTGGTACAAAAACCGCGCCTAGACCGCGCCTAAAGAATCTAGGGAGACTAGAAATTCAGCTGAAAAAAAGCGATTACATTTAGCTCCGCCGCAGCCAATTCCGGCCAGCGGTATCAATATGGAGCATAAAATGTCTTTGCAAACTCAAGCTGTCGTAATATCGGCCAAGCGGCTTTACCCTCTGCTTCATCCCTCTCTTCAGGGCTTTGATTTACTTCCAGACTCTTCATTTGTCCCTCTTCCAGTGGTTTGTTCTCTTTTTTCTTGTTCCAAAGCTACGGCTTGGCGCCGTGTGAAATCTGGGCAACTGGTGGCACCACACAAGTTAGGGCTTCGCACAACAAGATGGAATGTTGGGCAGCTCCGCCAGGCGTTGTTGGGGAGTGGCAAATAATGAGCCCCAACAATTTTATGAATAACCCCGTAGATCAACAACCTTTCCCAGTTGATGCTTTTCCCCCAATTGCATACAACGCGATAATGGAAGTACAGCGAAATACCCAAACCCCATTCCCGATGATTGCATCGTCAATGCTGGGTGCGCTTTCTCTAGCAATCCAGTCCAAAGTTGACGTTTGTCGCATGGATGGCCTCACTGGGCCATGCAGCCTATTTGTGCTGACAATTGCCGAGTCGGGCGAAAGAAAAACAACGATTGACAAACTATTCACGAAACCGATTCGTGATTTTGAGGCAAGTCAGGCGATTGCAATGAAGCCTGAGCTGGAAAAATATCGTGCGGAAAAAGCCGCATGGATTGAGAAACGCAAGGGCATCTTGCTGGCAATCCGCGCAAATGCCAAGCAAGGAGAAAAAGCAGATGAACAATGATCTTGAGCAAGCACTAAAGGAACTCGAAACCAACGAGCCTATTGAACCAAAAGTTCCACTGATGATAATTACAGATGCCACACCAGAAGCGATTGCATATGACCTCTACAAAAAGTGGCCCAGCGCAGGCATCATGTCAGACGAGGGCGCTGTTGTATTCGGTGGTCGCGCAACGCATAACCTCGGGATGTTGAACAAATTATGGGACGGCGATCCGTTGCATGTTAAGCGGAAGACTGCAGAAAGTTTTATCGTGAAGGATGCCAGGCTGACCATTTCTATAATGGTGCAACCAAAAACATTCGATAACTATTTGTGTAAACAAGGAAGCTTGGCACGGGATAATGGCAATCAGGCGCGTTTTTTGGTTTCGCAACCTTACTCCACGCAGGGCACACGTTTCATCCAAAATACCAATCCATCATGGCTAAATTTAATCGCTTTCCAGAATCGGTTATCCGAAATTCTGAATAGCACCAAACTCGACGCATCGCAAAGCCCACCGGATCGTGCAATGTTAAAATTTTTGCCGGAGGCTCAATTAAGATGGATGAATTTTTATAATAGGGTTGAAGCTGACTTGATCACAGGTGGTTATCTAGAGGATGTAAAGGATGGCGCCTCAAAAATAGGGGATAACCTTGCTCGTATAGCTGCGTTATTGCACTATTTCGAAGGGAATGAGGGCGACATATCACTGGCGACAATGAACCGTGCGGTTGCAATCTGCGAGTGGTACTTGCACGAATTTAAGCGGCTTTTTGCTTCAGCTCCAGAGGTGCCGATCGAGATACTCGATGCGGAGACATTGGAGACGTGGCTGGTTAATTTTATCCGGCGTTATCCTTGGGGTGGCGAAATCCGCAAAAATGTCATCGCCCAACTGGGCCCAAACCAACTGCGTGCTAACAAGTTACGCCGTGAGGCTGCGCTATATGTTCTTTCGACCCAGGATAAAATTAGGCAGGTGCAACGTGGTAAGACGAAATTGGTGCTGTTAAACCCTGTTTTCTTTCCGATCCCTCAACCACAGTATGGTCAATACCAACAGCACGTTTTGCCGCCTCATTAAACTCGTAATTGGTAAGTTATGTAGCAAACGCGAAGGGGGCCTGTAAAGGCTCCTTTGTCGTTTAGGGGTGCACCGTGCCATCAGTTGATGGATGTTCGCGCATACTTTAAAAACTTGTGTCGCATCGAAAGTTTTCTGCCAAGTGTGACGCTATTTCTGCTATTTCTGCTACGAGTGGCAGAAATAGCAGAAATAGCAGTATCTATGATGATGGCCAATTGTGATGTTTCCTCAATTTTTGTAGTAAGATTTTTGAGAAAAAATCTCAACTGGTTGCTGGCGGAGTTTGTATTATCCAGATCAGATTATAAAGGGAAGATTGAAATTGAACTCTCAAATTGCAGCCAAGGGTTGTTTGCTCGGCGCATGTGCCAGTGATGCGACGGGGGCAACGCTCGAGTTTATCGGAAGAAAGCCAAGTCTGATTGAAGTTGAAAACGCGTTGAGTATGCCGGGTGGTGGGGTGTGGAATGTTGCTCCAAGACAGATTACAGATGATGGCGAGTTAACGCTTTGTCTTGCTCAGGCACTTGCTGGACAGCCCAGTTTTGAAATCGAACGTGTTGCGCGCCAATATGCATGCTGGATTGAATCTTAACCGGCAATCGCCACGCGGCTTTTCAGGCAACACGAACTTGGGCTGATACTCAAGCCATTACTGAAGTGCGAGGTTGGCTGGATGATGCGGAGGCCAATTTCAACTATCCATATCATCCTCAAGCAGGCTATGTGCGGATTGCTTTCACTCATGCCTTTAGACTATTGATCCAAGGTGAAGATTATATGGCCGCCATGCGCGAAGTTCTCAAGGGTGGTGGCGATACTGACACCAATGCCTGCATTGTCGGTGGATTAATTGGTGCAGCGGATGGGATAGAGGCGTATTCGCCCATTTTCTGAATTCAGTGCCGCGTGGACTGCGCACTCTAAAATCTATTGCCAAGATCATGTCCAGCGCATAAAAAACGACCTAGTAATCTTTGCCATCGGCGGTAGTTGTTAAATAATCCTTAACAACTGAATTCTTATCCAATTCCTTTTCTTTCAATATGTTGGATATGTGGGTGCTGACATTGGGTACAGAGGTGGTAAAAAGTTCTGCCAACTGCGCTTGGTTCAACCAAGGCAACAATTGTTGGTTAAACAGTTTGGGCATAAAAAATTGGCTCATCCAACCCTAGATTGCATATAGCCAAAAAAAGAACTCCGGCATCGCGAAGTTCTTTCTCGCAGGCGATTCCTGTAAATTCACAGCAATCAGACACAGGATAGCAGTCGCAGTAGTTTCAAACTCACGCAGCCTCCTGCTCGTTCCCAGCCAATTTGTTTGTCAGCGTGGTCGGCATAGGTACGATAGTCTGACTGGAT
Organism: Gallionella sp. UBA4121; assembly: GCA_002381565.1. Classification (GTDB taxonomy): domain Bacteria; phylum Pseudomonadota; class Gammaproteobacteria; order Burkholderiales; family Gallionellaceae; genus Gallionella. The sequence continues at coordinate 117,070 of DFWZ01000032.1, read as the reverse complement.
ACCGCACCGGCTGTCGCATCTGGATAAAATTCCTCCACTACAGCCGTTGCCTCATCCTCACTATCCTCAAAGGCGCCGTTGCTTAAGCCTAGTCTGGCGGCTTGCTCAAGGGCTTTGATACTCACACCAGCCTGCTCAGACTTAATGCCGTCAGCGACCGCCTGACTGACAGCATCCTCCAGGCTGACACCATCACGCAAACAGAGATCAACATAATAGACCGGTGCTCGATGTGATTGCGTAGTGGATTTTGCCCTGAGTTTCAGCTGCAATGGCAGATAGCGCGTATTGCCGGCACTGGCTGCCTCAAAATACTGCAGCCGTGCCGTCAAGGTGCGGATCGAGTTGAAACCTGTCGTTCTGAATACAAATGACGACAATTCTTCCTCCTGCCCATCAATCGCGACATTCAACCTGCCATACGGCTTACAGCCACCTGCCTTTGCCATCGCACAGCCATCAGGTGATGTACACGCCACATCAACAATTCCATCCTCCGTAACACGTTTCGCAGCTTCGCCATTGCCCACGCACATTGGCCTGCCAGTGGTGCGGTCAAACAGGCTGTATTCGGCCCTGAGATTCAAGTCGCTACTGTTGAACAGCACTTTGACCGGTATTGCACGAATCTTGGCGTTGGCCGATCCTTCAGTCAGTTTTGCGTGTAACGGATGCAGCAACCATCCGTCTCGATTTTGCACCTGCGTGGTGATTGTAAAACAGTCATCCTTTTCAGGCAGGCGTTTGCCGTTACGCTCCACCACCTTGCCAATGGAAATCCGCCCGATAACCGGCGGTGTGATTGCGAGTCCCTTGATCATGATTTTTCTCCTTGTTTTTGAATGCAAAAAATAAAATGCCCTCACCAAAACTTCTGATGAGGGCGATATGCCGCTGTTTTGTAAAACGTGCTGCTGGATACCTATATATAGGAGCTGCCAGAAAACACTATTTGCCGACCTGCACCAGAAACCGGCGAGAACCCAGTTTTGGAATCTCATACGGCAGCACCCAGTCAGGATGATCCTCAGCCAAGCGCTTAAAATCCGTGGTGGTGGAATCCTTGGATTTGCGCCAGCTGATTTTGCCGTCACTCAAAACAGCGCCGCTGGCAAAACCCAGTCGTTCCTGCAACTGCTGCTTGAGCAATTCTTCCTGCTCGGTTGCCGATTCACGTTGTTGACGATAATGCCAATATTCACCAAACAGCTTGTTCATGTTGGTGTCCTCGCTGCAATCCAGCGTATCCCCCCGATCAGATGGGTACATGCTGGCCAAAGCACGACCGCTGGATTCACTACCGTCCACTGGTGGCGGAATGTCATCCACAACACATTGCCAGAACTGCACCTCGCGTTTAATCAGATCAGCCATCTTGTCCAGATCAGGCACAATGCGATAAACCCTGAAATCCTGTCCGCCAATCAGCACCGCGACATCACACCATGGCTTGCCCGTCACCGCGAGCTGATGCAGTACTTGGCATTGATAGCTATCCGGCACCCCTTCATCCCAGAATTTGGCAGAGTTCACGCCAGCCGTCTTAACCTCCAGAATGCCATTGCCATCGGTGGGATGCTGTACGACACGATCCAGATTCGCCAGCATGAACGGATGATCAGGATGTTGCAGTACCGCATTGAGCCTTCTCACCTTGCTGCCAGTCCGATGCGCATAGACATTGGCGATAATGTGTTCCAGCGTCGTACCCCAGAATACGGCATCGTTGGAAGCCAGATCCGGTGCCGCCTGACGTTCAGTTTTCTCCAGCCATAGTTCCAGCGGACTTTTATAGGGCGATATACCAACTGCACAGGCCGCATCGCTGCTGCCTATACCCTGACCGCGAACCGACAACCATTCCTCACGGCTCATGTTTTTGGTTGAGACAAGTCTTACCGCGTTTCCTCGTTTCATTAGAATTCTCCTGATAGACGATAAAACGCCCAAGACAATGCCCTGGGCGTGTTGTAAAACTGCATGTGAATTGAACTGCCGGTGAAAGCGATTACGCAGCCAAGGCAAGGGCTGCTTCAAACCCTTTCTGCTTGATTTGTGCACCAACGCCGAACCACGCACTCTCAAGCCGGTAATCCTGATTGCGGGCACGGCGGAAACTATCGACATATTCCGTCACACCGTTGACCAAGCCCCATGCAGTGCCAGCGGATGAGGACAGCTGACTTCCCTTGCCTTCACCGGCGTACAGGTTGTAAACCGTCTGAATGGCTTTCTGGTTGGGCTGATCCTGAAGTGGTAACTCAAAATCTCCGAGGACATTTACAAGGTAGGACATCACCTCGAACTTGTTCACCGGGCGATTGCTCATTGCCTTGATGGAACGGCTGAACTCATCCCATGCCGTCACACCCAGACCCAGAGACTGCTTGACTGCCACCGGATCAAACGTAGTCGAATGCGGTACGCGCACGGCACCCAAATTGTCGCCGACAGCCATTTGTAGGGTGTTATTGCACACCACACGAATACTGGTAAATTGCGCCGTCGTGGCAAGGCTCCCGTCACAGCTGGTTGCCAGCAGCAAATATCCTTTCACCTTGTCCATACCGGATAACATCATTTCGTCGCCGGTTCTGGCCAGTGCCCAGAGTTTCTTGCCGCCCTTCAATACGCCCGCCGTTTCCAGCTCAAAGCCGCTGATTGAAACCAGATCACGATAAAAACCCAGTACGTCGTGAGGCTGGACGACTTTGTAGCGTTTGGAAACAACCGACAGTGCTTCCATCGTGTCAGAGCGATACAGCACGGTTGCATCCTTGTTACTGCGCAGGTTGAGCATGCTGCCGTTGTCATGAGCGGCGTTAAACAGGACATCGGTTTGCTTGATCTCCCAGTCCATTCCAGCAGCTTTCTGCCAGACTTCGATGGGTTGATTCTCCGGTAACTGGTTGCCAAGACCATGCCAAGGTGTGGAGCCGATGTAGGCCATGTCGGAGGAGTTTTCGAGTTCGTGTGCCATGGTAATTCCTTTCGTTTTGTATGCACGTGACAATGCCACCGCCGATAAAGTCAGCAGAAACAGGACGTGCGTGAGTTTTGATAATGAGTGTTGCGGGGTGTGCTGAGGTATTGCTGTGTGGTAGCTACGATGAACTATGAAACGGTTATTCTTTTCTGAAGGTATGGTCGCACTTTAGGCAATGCAAGTTATCCAGAAAATTATCATCAACAACTTCCCCGATATTTTCCCCGATTGTGCGTCCTGCAGCGGCACCGACAATGCCACCGAACAGAGCGCCCATAAGTCCACCGAGGGCAATTCCTGCCGGCCCTGCAATAGCACCCACGCCTGCACCGATTTCAGCGCCACTCAGCACACCAGTGACACCGGTCACACCGCCGACCATTGTGCCGACATTACGTCCCATCACTTTTCCATAGTGGATTTCTTCAATATTGAGCGAATTGCAGCTTGGGCATTTCAGACGGTTTGATGCGTTGGAGATGTTATTTTCAGCTTGATTATTTTCCATGATTAAACTCCTTTGAATAAGATTGGATGGATTGGTTTTTTTGTGAATAACTTGAACGATGCGTGATTTGGCTATTGCCAGGTCACATGTTGGTGAGGTCACTGACGATATGCATGACGGATTATGGTTTCAGGCTGACTGAATTATTGGGCGTCTTCATCGTCTTCTCCTTCCGGTTTAAATTTCAATTGAGCGATAGTGCAGGCACTGAGCGTCATATCCACTCGCTTACCGCGATACACTGGCTGGTAAAGACTGCCGCCCCGGTATGCATACAGGTATTCGATCTCCACGATATCCCCGGCAGCAGGGACGTCATGGTTGGGTGGAATCGTGACATTGCCGACTAGAATCAGCATCTGGTGTTGGTTTGCCTTAGGATGGACATTGAACTCAATCAATCCGATCTTCACGCTACGCCGACCCGAGTTGATTTCCATGACACAGCAGCTGGCAGTCTCGGTAAACTTGAATTTCAGCCAGTCACCGCCAGAATTGGGACGACCGGCAGTGACAGGGCAGTTTGTTCGTTTGAACACCACGCCTTCGCCATTCTCAAACAGCACCTGATTCCACAGTTCCTGCTTCTGTTCCGTCGTGACAGCAACTGGCACAGGCTTTATTTGTCGGCATCCGGCAAGGAGTGATTCGGCCAGCCGCATCCGTTTCAGCCAGGGTAATGTGTGAATGCGCTCTCCCTTGTGGATGTGTAGATCGAATACGTGCAGCACATCACCGATAATTTCACCGTCAACACAAAGCGCACCGGTTTGATTGGATATGGCTTGCAACTCGTCTGCGATGGCTTGGGGTAAGGGTACGATCAGCCCCTTGCGGTTGATGCCGGTGACATTGCCGTTTTCTGCATGGGCTGCGCGCCGTTCGCCGTCCATCTTTTCCTGAGCAGCCCAGTTGCTGTCGGTGATCAATCCCATGGCCTCATGCTCTGAAATGGGATTGAGCAATTGCGGCATAAAGTCAGACTTTATGCCTGCTTGGGACGTGCCTTGATAAGCTGTGCCAGACACGTCGGGGGTATATCCCTTGGCGGTTTTTTCTTTGACGAGTTTTTCGTATATCCGTTTGGCTTCCGTGAAATCGACGGGCGAGCTCGTTTTAGTACCGGTAGTCAGTGCGCCACCACGTCGGCCATAACGAAAATTGACGACGTTGCCGCCTGCAACTTGAATTATTTCAGCGTGATACTCCTTGTTGCTGCTGCCTTCCGCATAGTAAAGGCTGGTTTGTGCGATTGCATTCATGGGATTCTCCTGATAAAAAACGGCATTAAAAAATCCACGACCGGAGCAGCGGCGCGTGGATTTGAAATGGTTTATGGTGTGATTGTGGGGTGCTGCTAGTCGCTTGGCTTACTGGACTGGTTACTGGTGAGGACTACGATGCTATGTTGATAGCGGCTGACCACTGTTTGCCGGACGGTAGGCAGCTAACGACTTCCTGCACCTTGGATTCGTCAGGATAGTGATCGATAAAGCCACCGTTCAGGATCGCGTTTTGCAGGTACATTAAATCTGCCAGCGTCCGTGATCCGTACATATCCGCAATACGGGTCAAACTTTCTACAGAATCCAACAATTCCTTGAAGAACGTGCTTGCAGCTTGTTTGCCTGATGCCAGGTTTACCGCTTCGATAGTGAAAAAGCGAACGACGGTTTTATCACCCTCGCTGTTGTCAGCAATGAATTGACCATCGTTTTCAAATACGCCTGCGGCAATACCGGCTTCGGTCAAACAATCTGAGTAGTCACATTCGCCATCCGTCCAGGTGAAAATCACGACCTGATTATCCGGATCGCCGGTGATATGAGCGTTCTCAAATTCAGTCAGCATGGCGCCATCGTTAATCGTGACTGCATCGGCAGCGTTGAGCAGCCCGAAAAACTTCTCGATATTGCTGTTCGCCGTCGGCTCATTCATAGCAGTTCAGGTGTGCTGCAGTTCTGGATATTCATTTTATATCTCCTCGACGATGAAAGGACGCCACCCAAATGCAAGGAGCGTGTCCCAATTGGGGTATGTGGCTGAGCGGTTGCCCTGCTACATCGAGGTGATATGTGACTGTATTTTTTTCCAATCAAGGTGTTTTGATGTTGTATCTAGGGCGTTTGCTTAACTGACGAGGACAGGACGATGTGTGTGACGAGCGTGGTAAAAAAATAATGACCGGGATGAATGGTTTGAGCGTTACGGCAAGGAGTGTGGATGAAATAGTTGAACTCATTTCCAATACTGAATGAAAAACGTTAACTCTGCATATTCTGTGAAGAGTTTTTACCTTAGAAGGGAAAGGGAATATTAAAAAACCACTGCTGGAAAACTAGCGCTTCACAAAATTATTGATTATTGGATTTAATGTTATTTATATCAGATACTTAGCTAATTATTACTAATCAATTATTAATCTCTATATCTAGCTACATGATGTCGGAGCTATCTGAGCTATCTGATTACTTTCATATTAAACAATACTATAGATGCTCCTTATAGAGGCTCCATAGCCAAGTATAGCCTTAAGCTTTAAAAAGAGTATACACAATAAATCAGCTCCTATATATACAGAAAACTGCCAAATGGCCTGTAAAAATCTTATCCAAGCCTGACTCAACTAAGGAAAACAACAAAATGAATAGTTACCTACAAAACAGCACTCACAATAGTGATGCTGAGTACGCATTCCGTCAATCGACTGAAGATATCTCAGCGATGCAGCCTGATTACAACGCATTGAAGGCGGCGAACGAAATTATCTCGTTGATGCACCTGATCGGCGATTTGCAAAAAACCAGAGGTCAACTATTCAGGATTGCAGATATAAACGATCAAGGTTATGACGCGGAATGGGTGGGTAAAATCATTTCCCCGTATCATGCTCTGCATAAAAATTTCAGGTTGCACCATGAAATTCTATTTCATCTGAAATCATGGCATCAAAATGTGACGTATCATTTACCACTGCATGACCTGAATCCGTTGGTGACGTTCTTTTTTTCAGAAGCTCAACGCCTTGGCTTGCAGATACCACCTGTTGAATTTGAGTACATTCTGTATGGGCAAGGTGATCAGACGACAATGATGTGTGCCCGATTGAATGAGTTGGTCAAATCTATTCGACAAATCGAACAAAACAGCCAGGTAAGCGAAGCCGTAAAAAAGTTTATACGCGCTTCCAATGATAATTATTCCAGTGCGACCAAGTATGTGGAAAGCCTGTTTGCGGTTCACTCTAGATTGTTGGTGGTCCGCGTAGATCTGTCATATCGCAAATACACCAACATTCAGCAGCAGCATTATCATCCTGTCGTATCCATCGAACAGTTTTTAATGCATAGACGGCAATTGCTTGAGAGCATACAGAGAAACCCGATTTTTGAGTATCTGAGGGGATATGTGATCAAGCTGGAACATGGACGGGAAAAGGGTTTTCACTGCCATTGCCTGTTCTTGTTCGACGGAAGTAAAGTTCGAGAAGACATCTCCAGGGCAACCATGATTGGAGATTTCTGGAAAAATCATATTACCAAGGGAAGTGGCTTGCATTTTAACTGTAATTTAGAGCCGAAATATTACTACAACGGTCTTGGGATGGTGAGTTATGACGATGTGGAGAAGCGCTTTGGCTTGGATTTGGCCATTAAATACATGACTAAGCCGGATGGGATAGCCCGGTTATCGCTGGGAAATGCTAGGATATTTTCACGAGGTGAGATGCCTGATGTCCCAGGCATACGGTTGGGCAGACCCAGAGAGTCATTGATGTCGATTTGAGTATATTCGAAGTCTGTTGACCTAGATAGCCGGCATCAAATATCGCTTAGATAGAAGAGCGGAGCGAGAAGACAGACCTTGAGCCGCGCCTTGCAGCAGCAGTTTGCAATATCCCAGAACTTGGCGCAAAATATCCACGTGGTTGTCAAGACCAAAGTATCTGTGGAGCTCGATACCATCTGTTACCGTTAAAATGGGGTCAACGGTATTGTCTTTTCTGCTGAGGATCAACTTGACGGCTTCTTATTTTCTTTGTCTGCCAAAAGGGGGATTACATGTTTGAAATAATCGGTTTTATCTTGATCATTTTTGCGGTCATTTGGCTCTATAACAAAATCTTTGGATAGAAGGGGTAATATGACGAAGGGGGATCGATTTATTTTTAGGTACATTATAAAGCCGATCCTTATGCTGTTACTTATTTGGTTCATTGTGGGAAGTCTATTTGCCGTTGTGTATCTTGGCTTGGAATTTTTGAACATTATCTCGATAGTGCAGCTAATGCATTGGCTGGAATCAATAGAGAAGTACCGCTACAGTTGATGACAAACCAATAACATCATCGCCGTCGCTTGTTGATTTGCGAAGCGTAAATGCCACGCGTAGAAGAGGTGCAACGATTCCTGAGGGGGCGCTCGACATCACCAAACAGTTTCGACAACCGCTTGGCAAGGCGCATTACTTCCAGATTAGGCATGATTTGTTTGTGCCGGATCGATGCGAAAATCGACTTCTTAAAATCGCGCTGCAACTGGTGGCCAAGCCTAGCCAACCCATCATTCAAACTACGCCATATTTACGCGGATTTCGATAGCCGTCACAGGCAGAAGGTGCCGCTTGCGATCGGAGGTAACTGGCGCGGCATTAGCTTCCTCTTCCCCATTGGCTTTGCAGACATCAATTGTGCGCTGTTTGATGTTCTTCCATGAGCTTTTTCGGCACAATTCTTCAGCCATGTACCCACTGTTCCTTAAGTTGGGAAGTGAGGCAATCCGCCTCATTTTTCGACAAGGAGCAGCATTATGAATAGAACGACTCAAACCAAATCCAGCCTGACTGATTCAGATTAAATCAATCTGTTTCAAGTAGAAAATTGCATAATCGCGGAACGCCTTCCGATAGTGACAGCTTAAGTAAAAAACGGTAGACTATGCACGTGTGCATTGTATTTAAAGTAATATGAAAACGAATCAAGAAAATCTAACCACACTCATTGAACGCGCAGGAATCACCCGTGCCGTGGCAGCGCAGTATATATCAGATGAAACCAAACGACCATGTAGCTGGAGAGCGGTTCAGTCTTGGCTGACAGACCCATCATTACCCAGTGCTAGAAACTGCCCAGACTGGGCAGTTTCTAATCTAGAAGCTAGATTAAAACATCTTAAATTAATCTCTTGACAATATGCACGTGTGCATATACGATTGCGCCATGTTAAACGGCAAAATGTATTAATAGAGCGATGAAATGAAAAATAATGTTGCCTCAATGAGCAATGCTAATGTTGGAAAGGCATTCGATGCTATCGTCAAAAAGATTGGCCGCGACGATCTTGGCGAAGTCCTGCTTAACTGGAACGATTCTGAGCTAAACGAGGACGGGAATAAAATCATTGGCTATCCAGGACGTGACCGCCATTATTCTCGCGGGAAAGAGGGCGGGAAAGTCACTATTAGCAAGCGTGAGTTCCTTGACTGGCTGCACAGCGAAAAGCCCTTCGATGAGAAGGTGTACGGCGCAGAGATACGCAACAATACTGAATGGTCGAGCCTAATCCAACGCACACGAGAGGCAGGCTTTATTAAATCACCTCATCGGCCATCAACTACCACCACGCCAACACTTGTTGAATCCATCGAGCGAATGAAACAAGAAATTGTTAAGGACATTAAAGCCGGACGAGTGCCAGCGGATTGCCCCTCATTTTCAGCCCTTCATGATTACGTGGATGCTAATTGCTATGGAGGATTTTGTGAGGATAACAAGTTGCAAGCCTTAATAGAACACTTCGGTGGGCGGGATGAGGATGAAGGTATGCCTGACGCTCTGATGGACTACCTGAACGACGCTCAAAATGCGATAGACCGCTGGATTAAAGAAGGTAGCATTAAGCAGATTGCCTAACGTTGCCTTTATGGCCACTCAACCTTGGCCTTGCCATTTTCGCACCTGATTTCATCTGGCAACCAATCCAGCAGCGTCGGTTCATGGCGTCGCAAGCCACACTCCCACAAAACAAACACCCGCCAGCCCGCACTTAAAAGTAAATCAATATTTCTGCGATCACGTTCAACATTCTGCTGAAATTTTGCCAGCCAGCGGCCTTTATTGCTCGCCGGAATATAGCTTAGCCCACATCCGTCATGTCTGTGCCAGAAACAGCCTTGCACAAATATCACCACGCGATAACGGGGCAGGCAAATATCTGGCACACCAGGTAAAGTGCGAACATGCAGGCGATACCGAAAACCTTTACTATAAAGGAAATGTCGCACCTTCATCTCAGGCTTCGTATCCTTAGCTTTGATCCCGGACATCATGCGGGATCGCGTTTGTTTATCGACTATATCCATCATTCCTGGTAATCTCTGTATTTTACTGCAACACTTACCTGAAAAAACTCATGCCCCACTTTGCCCCTGTCCCCATAGTTGATCTGTTTGCTGGCCCCGGCGGGCTTGGGGAAGGATTCTCATCCATTGACAACGGTAGAATGTTCAAGACTATCGTCTCTGCCGAGATGGAAGCATCTGCACATAACACTTTAAGATTACGCTCGTTTTACAGAATTCTGCGAGGGAAAGGTGGTAATGCACTGGCGGGCTACTACCATTATTGCAATGGTGAAACTTCCGTCCCGTATGATGACGACACATTATCAGATTGGGAAGAAGCCGGGCGAGAAGCCAGACAAATAACGCTAGGTACTGAAACAGGCAATGAGGAACTCAATGCGATCCTAGATAAAACTGCCACCGACCTGTCACAGCCATGGGTCTTAATTGGCGGCCCACCATGCCAAGCCTACTCGCTTGTCGGTCGCGCACGAAACAGAGGAAAAGCAAACTATGTGGCAGAGGAAGATCACCGCCACTACCTGTATAAAGAATATCTGCGCATCATTCATCGCTATAAACCGGCTGTCTTTGTCATGGAAAATGTTAAAGGCATTCTTTCTGCCAAAATCAACGGGAAAGGTATTTTTCATACCATACTCAAAGATCTGGAAAATCCTGACCAGGTTTTTGGAAATGAAACTGGGCAGAGATACAGAATTCATTCTCTTGTCAGTGATACAGTATTTAATAGTGATTCGAAAATTGAAAATATCGACCCCAGAGACTTCATAATTCGTTCCGAGGAATATGGCATACCGCAGGCACGTCATCGAGTAATCCTGCTGGGCATCAGGGATGATATTGATGCCACCCCAAAGCAGCTCAAGAAACTGGCAATTCAATCTTTCGATGACGTAACGCATGACCTGCCCAAGTTACGCAGTAAACTGAGCAAAGAAACAGATAGCCCAGAAAAATGGACGAACATCGTACAGCAGCACCTTATGGAACTCGTACGGGAATCATCAAAAGAGAACACCTTAGAGAAATTAACCAACACGCTTAAAAAATATGAGGTGGAAATCTCTTCAGAACTTGGCTCTGGCAGCATCAGGGAGCCAATGCGTTCTTTAACAAACAAGAAAAAAATGATTCTTGATGAATGGTATGCAGACAGCAAACTTAAGGTCTGGTTAAACCATGAGACTCGCGGACATATGACCGGGGATTTACGTCGGTATGTTTATGCCGCCGCATTCGCTGAGACATTCAAACACTCCCCAAAGGGGCATGGGGAATTTGAATTAGCTGGACTCCGTCCAAATCATGTAAATTGGGAAACAGGGAAATTTTCGGATCGCTTCAGAGTGCAACTGAAGGATAAACCTGCCAGCACCATTACCAGCCATATTTCAAAAGATGGGCACTACTTCATCCACCCGGACCCGTCACAATGCCGCAGCCTGACTGTTCGCGAAGCTGCACGGCTTCAAACGTTCCCCGACAACTATTTTTTCCAAGGGAACCGTACCCAGCAGTTTCATCAGGTTGGCAATGCTGTACCCCCATTGTTGGCAAAGCAAATTGCTGTGATAGTTAAACAGCTGCTTAGCGACTCATCGGCTCACCTATCGTCGTCTGGGAATGCGAAATCAAACACGGCGCCATCACAACACTTGTCAGAGCATCCAAAGTTCTATAGCGCCGCCTGAAAAACTATCTGTCTGAAAATACGCAGCATCAACGCACCTCGGGAATATTATCGGCAGGTTCGGAATAGGTCGCACTGATCACGGCATCCCTGCACTCGGGCTTCTTGGCCCACTCTGAAACCATGCGTCCCCCCGCAGTTCTGTGAAGAACATCGTTAACTTCTTTTGCCCAGATGCCTATCTGCGAGAGCAACTCCTGCGAAACACCCTGACGAATCCAAATACGATTCAGATCGATCCTATCCCCCAGCCTGTCGGCAAGAACGGAAACGACGTAGGCTGCCACGTTCGCCTGAAATGCCTGAAACATGGGACGTACGAGCTTCTGCGTGTCTCTGAAAATCTTTGTCTTCGCAATCATTGCCTTGTATTCAGCAACTCCCGGCAGTGGAATTTCCTCGCCATCCTCCCCCGAAAGCGATGCCATGAAACGGTCGAAGTTTTTCTGTGAGCCTAAGCTCACCACATCGGGTTTTATATCCCAAGCATTGATGTATTTGGCCAGATCCGTCTTGGTAATTTTTCTGGACGGTGGAATAGCCTCCTTCAGAACTTTCAGCTTGGCAGGAGTTGTTCCCTCACGACTCAGAAGCGTGTTATAGCTGCCTGCAGCGCGTTCGTAAAACCAGCGACCAATGCCGTCTGGACAATAGACGGTCAGCGAGAGTTTCTCGACTGCGACATGGAAGGGCTTGTTGGCAGAAAGATCGGACTGCCTGACCGCGTTCTGGCTGTTGGCGAAACGCGAGATATCAGAGACTAATGCCTCTTCCTTAGCGGGATCCTGCGCGCGCATGACGATGATTTTTGCAGACACCCTTACTCTGCTCAGATCCATATCGGGAAATTTCTTCTTGGCGAAAAAAAGCGAGGCCGTCGTCTGCCCGCCGTTTACTATCTGCATGCCTTTCAACCAGGCAATGCCTGCGGCCCCATCAACGGTTTTTTCGAGCCTCATTTCGTCGACCACGAGCACGATCCCGTTGTTGTATGCCATGAAGTGTCCTGGAGTGGTTCGCAGGGTGTTCTGTATCCCGGCATTAACACCTTTACCCTTAACACTCAGAAACGAGCGCACGTTGGCCTCGAGCAGCCTGGCACCGAACCTCTCGTAGACGAACCGCAGCGCTTCGCCAGGAATCGCCGTTAATGCGTAGTCGTATTCGTTGGGTTCTCCCGGCACGAATACACAGGGCAGTGGAGAACCCGAAACCTCGATAAAATCGATAACCAGTTCGTCGCGCGGCTTACCCTCGGACCAGTGGCGGTACAAACGTTCGATGTCCATGACTTCAAGACGGACGGATTTTCCAGCAATTTCCCTTGTCTTGAAGCTCTTGGCTTTGGCCACTTTATCGGTCAGGACAAAAACTCTGACCTGTTCGAGACCGTTGTAGATTTCCTGAATGGTGATTGCTAACGAAAGGACGTCACTCGACGGATCCAGCTTCGTTGCCATCTTTCCTTCGGCACAGAGACTGAGAAAACGTATACACTGCTCGACCGCCATCTTGGTATCCGCATCGGGAACGGGGGTGAGCTCGTCGACTCCTTCGTACAGGCTCACAAAAAGATCCAGTTGGTCAACCTCGTCAGACATCGCGTAACCGCTCAAACGCAGGATGGCATTACCGATCTTGCCGTTGAAGTGGCATACCACTGGCTCGAACGTCATTCCGATTTCTGCCATGTGCTGCATGACCACTTCGGAAAATACCATTTCTGCAAAGGGACTGCCATCGCTCATCTGAGTTCTGACTTCAGTCTGCGTTTCCAGCAGGAATTCGGATAAATCCATTATTAAAGCACTCCTAGTTTTTTTAATGCAGCTTCAGGCTCCAGATTTCCCCCAGTTGCTCTGTCGAAATCTATCTCGTACTTTGCTCTTCTGATTCCGTTCGGAACAGTTCCATGGGTGAGGCGCGGAAAACCCTCTCCAACTTCTACAACCCTTGTGTCCGAGATGGAAAATCGTCTCGCATATATGTCGACGTGTGCATCGAAAAAGCCTGCAATCAGAATCTTGTCGGCAAACAGCCGTTGCGCTTCAGTGTTGCCATTCAATAGATCACGGACGTGTCCGACGAACTCCGGCAGATTCCGCCCCGATTGGACTTGGGAAAGACGGACCCCAGCTAAGAAAAGCGGCTGGCGGATGGAATCATCTAACTGTTCGAGTGATCCTATCTTGGCCGGGAAACCAGCAGTTGATACCGTTGCCTTTACTTCCACGGCACCAGTGCCTACCTCGAAATCCTGAATGGCATCGAGCGGGCCAACCCATGATTCCACGGCCAACGATGCAGGAATCCCTGCATCAATCATGGAAGTCAGGAACGACAGCTCACCGATAAGGCCGATTTCGGCCTCGGGTTCCAGTCCATGAGCACCACGGCGCATGAACTCCTGCCAAGCCCTGACCCTGCCGAGAAAAATCGCAAGCTGCCGCTCATTTTCCATAGTAGCATTTTGGTCAAGCACACCCACCACATCGCCCATCATCGCAATAAATAGTTCGATGCTTCCTGACTCTTTTCTGGTCAACGCCAGCCAGGTTTTCCCATCATCGTGAGGCTCCACCCGTTCGATGGTGAACCCTCCCCCTTCGGGCAACTTTTCTGCGAGGGGAATCCTTGCAGTTGGAAAATGCGCGAGCAGAGATTCGCAATTTCCCGGAAACCGTCTGGCCGCTAGCAACTCGCAGGATCCAGAACGTGCGACGGAAATGCTTCTCCATCCATCTTCTATTGACTCGCCGGCAAGTGAATCCCAAGCAAGAACAAACTCTTCAGTCGGCCGGGCCATATTCTTCCCATGTTAGATGATCAACTTTATATGCTGCCTTCACATCCGAGTTACTTGAAGGAAAACTGATGGCGAAGGCCATAATCGGCTCGCTCCAAGAGCCGGATACTGCCCCGCCTGCACCTTCTGGATTCAGTGGGTAGAGAAGCAGAACCCCTCGCTCTGGTGTAGGTTTGATTTCATCCCTACCTAAACCACGCACGTCGCGTACTTTCTTCCCGCTCGGGCGCGATGGCGGTGTAACCCTATTTCGTGCTTGATCCTGCTTCCATTCCAACAACGTCCAGTCCAACGCTTTTTTCCAAGCGGGATAATCCATGTCGATGGCTTCGTCGCCAGGCTCCGTCAATACTCCGATCGAGTAGCTGCCCTCCACTTTGGTGTCGCTTCTCGACGGCATTGCAACGATTTCCAGTCCGTTTTCGAAAACATATGGCGTCGTTGCCTTTCCCTCTCCCAGAAGGGCGACGGTCCAGGATGTAAGCTCTCCAGCTGCGATCATTTTTCCCACAAACTCGACGAGAACGTTGCTGTTCGCCCTGGATGCCTTTGGATGTGTCGAATACGATGAAAGGAAATCGATAATCAGGTTCGCATCAATCCCGTTCCACAAAAATGAGCGCTTCCATTCATCGGGTTTTTCGTCGCGCTCCCTGATTGGTCCGCGCTCCGTTGGTTCGCCCATAGCGTTCAGTAGCCGGTTGGTGGCATCCAGATTGCGGCGAAGAACGGGCGGCTCGCAATACATGGCGACTGTCTGGACGAGGCTTCCGCTATATGAGAGCCACAGGGTTTCCGCTGTGCGCATCTTGAGTGGTGATGTTACCATCAGAATTGGATGAGACTGGACCTTGAGCCCGTAATCTTTCGGGGTTCCACCGCTTTCGACCATGGCATCAAACTCCTCGCGCAACTCCTCCGACGCATCGGCAATGTGGCCGAACCAATCGGCAAGTTCTGCGGTCGTGTAGAGTCTGCAAAGGTCAATGTAGCCAGAACGATATCCAAACCAGCGCCCCATCTGCATCAGCGTGTCATACATCTTGGATGTCCTGACAAAATAGCTTACACACAAGCCTTCCAAGGTGAGTCCACGTGAAAGTTTGTCGCCACCGATAGCGATGAGTTTCAATCCCTTGCCCTGATGTTCGGCGTAGTCGAGCGCATCCTTGGCTGTGCCGTTGATCATCCTGACATCGATATCAGATAACACATCAGGTAGAGCGGCTAAGATAGCCTCCCATGAAGGTGTTACGGTATGACACTCCTCCTCTGGAAGAAGTGATAATATTTCCTCGCTGGTCGGCAGGAAGTCGTTTTTCCACAGGGCGTGAAGGTCATAGAGCAGAGCCTCGTGGTCGACATTCCTAGTTATCCGTTGCCGCATACGTTTCACGATCTCGCCAACCTGTCGATAGACCTCATTCTGGACCAAGTTCAAGCGGGTTACGTGAATGAGCATCGAGGAATGTTCCGAGCCCTGACCACGACAGTTGCGGGCTGCACAGGCCAGAACAAACGCCTGTATAGCTTCCATCAGCGATGGGGGCACCGAGTCCAACCCCGCGTAAAGGGGAACGTGTTCCTTGTTGTGTTTAGGTGGCATCCAGCCTCCCGAACCGTCTCCGCTTACGTGGTCGGATATATCGCGCACCAAGGGCAATCCCCCTGTGCGTCCGTTCGGAGCGTTAAGACCAAAGACGCGCGCCGGTCCCACGTAGGTCGACGGCGCTGCGAGATTGATGATGAAGGATTTCGGAAAGAGGTCGGGCCCTTCTTCTGTCGTCTCGTTACGGCGGTGGATGAAGATGTTGGCGAAAGGTGTGGCCGTATATCCGACATAGGCCGATTTCGCAAATGAATGCAGAATCTTGCGGATGCGGCTGTTTATGGCCTTCGGCTGATGTTCATCGTCGGGCGTGCCGTCGGGGTTGAATAGCTGTTCTCCCGTGTCGACCGACGCGTGATCGGCTTCGTCGTCTATCAGGAGAAGCGGGAGATTCGATACGAACTTGCGCCCCGTATTAGTATCGGTCGCATCTGCTACGTGACTGCGTATCCATTTTAGCAACCGTTCGAGGACCGTCTTGTTCTTCTTCACGACGAACAGCCAAGGCCTTTCCTCGGGCGAGATGGCCAGATGCTTTGCGACCTTGGTGGTAAAGTCTCCCTTATCGGCGCGAGTCGTTGCGCAGTTGGGCTGTATTTTCGAGTCACTGTCTATCTCGCCCACACCGACGGGTATACCAAACTCACCCACCGAGGAAGTCTCGTAGCCGAGGAAGCTCTCCTCCAGCCGTATCTGTGTCTGGGAACGCAGGTTGTTATGAAGCCCCGCCAGCACGATAATGATTTTGTAACCCGCATCGGCTGCCTTACATACGAGCCCGGAGTAGTTGCCAGTCTTGCCCGACTGTACGTGACCTACAACTAGGCCACGCCTGTCCCATGCTCCTTCCCGGCTGGGGTCTTCAAGCAGGGCCAATATCCTGTCGGTGGATTTATCCAGAGCATCTACTGCCCGTGCCGACATCTTTCTTTCCAGGAATTCTTGATATCGCTGCCAGTAGCGCCAGTCCTTCTTTCTCGCTGAGACAAGCCAATGAACGTGCCCTTCCTCATCGTGCAGGGTCGAGTCCTGCCCTATCCAGAGACTAAACCTGCGGATGAGCTCACCTATGGCTGCCTGCTTATCGAAGCCTTCCGATTCGGAAGCTGGCATCAGTCCCAGCGCCACTTCGACCTTTTCCGCAATGAGAGTGGGCGTGATGGCTGCGCTGTCCTTCTCCCCGTGAAGGAGTGTCTGGGCGATGCTGACGACTTTAGTGAAAGTTTTCTGGGTATCTGACATCTGCTTTCCTTATTTTATCGCCCACTTCAGCTCAGTTCTTCGTCGGGTAATCCCGCCACAAGTCCTGGATAGTTCTGGAAAGGTTCTGTAGCTGTGAGCATCTTCTTGGCGCTGGCGGATGACATGCCTCTGCGGCCAACCATATCCGCGTAGATAGTATTTAATACCGAAACCACCTTCTCTGGGGCCTCCCCCGAAAATCCCGTCAACGGCGTTTCCTTGTTCTCGGCAGTATCCAGCCAGACTCTCTGAACCGGAACAGTCTCCTCGACCACTCGCAACATGGCCTTCACCATGGGAAGCAACGGCCCCGCCGCATCGAGCACGGAAGATATTACGGGATGTTTATCATCTATCCTGTATCGCACCCCGGTTCTGGAACGTTCCAAACGCCAAGCTTGTTCGACGGGGCCGCCACCAATACCTGGTGTCTGGCTACCACGGTAGGCAAAAACCCTCCTCGCACGTTCGCGGGTATCCTCCGCCATCAGTGTCAACCAAGGGCGAAGTGATACGGGAGGTCTGGCAGTAGATTTCCGGATATCTATCTTCCATTCGGCGTCGGCAGTGTTCGGAATATCAAGACGGATTCGTGCCAGACGATAGGCCTCTTCACGATTCCAGGCACGCCCCTGCCCCAGACCGAGCCAACCGCCCGCCACCAGAAGACGCTCATTGCGATAGACGTAAAATCCCTGTTGAGCGGTCCACCCTTCGGGGCCACCACCAGTCTCAAATTCGGAAGGGGAAAGCTTGTCACGATGGGGCAATACATGGCATGCAACCTTGATAACGCCAGAATCAGTCCTTTTCTTTTCGATGGGTGATTCCCACGTTTTCGAGGCGTGTCCATACATGAAAGGATCCCAAGGCTTCACCCGTTTACCATTCAGAAGGATTTTCAGTCTCTCGCGTGGGCCTTCGAGGAGACGGTGGAACACCATGGCAAAATGCGATTCAACACGGTCTATCAGGTCGTTGAAGTCGTCGGCAACAAAGCCGTTTGTAACGATGCGATCCAGCGTCTCCCAGAGAACCAGGGTGCCAGAGCTCACCCAAGTTACAGGCTCTAATAATTTTTCTGAGCCAGAAGCAGGCCCCTCGAACAGCAGCCAATCACCGCCCGTCTGGTTCGCAAGCGCATCCAGATCCCAACGCAGGCAGGAAGTTGCACCGTCTTTAACGGAAGCCACGGTAAGCCTTCTGCATTGCGAGAATGAAGCAGTTTTCAGCCCCATACCGAAGCGTCCGAGATCCATCGAATCGCGTTTTTCCAGAGGGTTTCTGTCCCCCAGCCTCATTGCACTTTCCAAGGTTGCGTCATCCATGCCGCGACCGTCATCCATCACTGCAACCCAGCTTGAGGTGCCATTCCAGTTAAAGTTTATCCTGACCTCTGTGGCTCCAGCCGATATACTGTTATCGACAATATCGGCCAGAGCTGCGGCAGTCGTATAGCCGAGTCCTCTCAATGCCTCCAGCATCGCTCCGGCGCGGGGAGGGGCGTTTCTGAAATTCGTATTTTGATTCATTGAGGGCATTCCAGCGATTCGCCCGTTTCTGCCGTCAACAGACTATTCAACTTTTTCAAGCGTATGGCTTCCCTAGTTTTTTCCGTCAGGAAGGTTTCCAACTTTTCCGAATGGGCAGGATGCTTCAACTTTCGCAACGCCTTGGCTTCGATCTGGCGGATGCGCTCGCGGGTTACGTCGTATTGCTGACCCACTTCCTCCAGCGTGTGATCATCGTCCATATCGATGCCGAAACGCATACGCAACACTTCTGCTTCTCGCGGTCCTATCGAATTGAGAATTTCCTTCACGACTTTTGCCAGATGAGTTTGCGACACAGCATCAACCTGCGACATCAGCTCATCTTCTTCGAAGAACTCGTTAAAACATTGGTCATCGCCATCCTCCAACAGTGCCTCCAGCGATATCTGCTCTTTGGCGACATTCAATATCTTGAGGATCCTTTCCTCGGACATTTCCATCTCAACCGCAAGTGCCGCAACATCCGCCTCCGCACCTGTGCGTTGCATTATCTGACGCGAAATGCGTTCCAACTTGTTGATGGTTTCGACCATATGTACGGGGACGCGGATGGTGCGTGCCAGATCGGCTATGGAGCGGGTAATAGCCTGACGTATCCACCAAGTGGCGTAGGTCGAGAATTTGTAGCCAAGGCGATACTCGAACTTGTCCACTGCTTTCATCAGTCCGATATTGCCATCTTGGATAAGATCGAGGAACGGCAGGCCCCGGTTATTGTATTTCATGGCAATGGAAGTAACCAAGCGCAGGTTGGCTTCGATCATGTCACGTTTGGCCCTTAAAACTTTGGCCTCGCCGTCCGACAGCTTCATTTCGATTTCTTCAAGGATTTTTAAGGGTATTCCGATGCGCCGTTGCAGATCCAGCATTTTTCCCTGCCGTTCGAGGATAGCATCCTGAAAAAAAGCCAACGACTCACTATAGTGATAGCCCGCTAAAATTTCCTGCGTTACCCAATTTGGGTTTTCATCGTTCTGTGCGATCGCCTTGATGAAGTCCGTTTGGGGCATATTCGCTTTTGTAACGCATAACTCCATCATCTCACGCTCATATTCACGAGCTTCTTCAGCCAGATTTCGAATAGTACCGCACAGAGTGTGAACTTGCTTGGTGGTGAAGCGAAACAGAATCAACTCGTTGGAAATCTGTTCTTGCAGTGTGATGTATTGCTGGCTCTTGTGGCCGAAATTTTCATAAGCATTGCCCATCTGGCTAAAAAGACTGGATATGACGGCAAAATGCTCCAGTGCGTCCACTTGGAGCTTTGCCAGATCTGCCGCAGCAAGAGCTGCCCCATCCTCGTCATCTTCATCATTTTCAGCCACCACATTCTCGATGGCAGGCTTCACACCATCGGATTCAACATCGATAAAACCGTCGATCACCTCATCTATGCTCAACTCATCACGGGCAACTTTATCTGCCAGAGCAAGTATTTCAGCAATGAGCACCGGGCAAGCGGACATGGCCTGAATCATGTGATTGAGACCCTCTTCGATGCGCTTGGCGATCACTATCTCACTTTCCCGCGTCAACAATTTTACATTTCTGATGTCGTGTTGGTAGAACCTGAGCGGCTCGTTCCTTCCCGACGAAACATCGTCCAGAAATGCGAGCGCATCGGATAGGTTATCCTCTTCTTCGGCGCTGACATTCTGGGAGAAGTAGGGAGCCTCAATCTCCAACCGCTCATCAATTTCACCACCCATATCGTGAAGAACCAGATTTAGCAGGTCTTCCACAGCCTCGTTTGGCGAACCATTCGAGCTATCACAAAGAACCTGAACTGTTATTTCAGGCACGCTTCCTTCCCTCAGCGCCCTTAAAAAGAGATGACGCAGGCCAATACGTCCTTCCTCATCGTCGGCTTGAAGCAATGGAACCGCAAACTCGGGAAGGAAAAGAGCGAAATCCACCCAATCCTCTGCCGTATCTACTGGCTTATGCATGTCAATAGCCTGCTGAAGCGTTGTAGCCGCATCGGCCAAGGTTTCGTCTCCTGCCGGAGGTGGTTTATCCTCCTCTGCTTCCCATGCAGAAAGATCAGTGAAGCTTTCTTCCACGTCGGAATAATCCAACGTAATAGCGTTTCGACTGGATATCTCGACTTTCTGCCGAAAACCGCCATCGTTCTCTGTTGAGATATTTAAAAAGGGAGGATTTTCCGGTCTATCACTCAGGTAGGCTTCTGGTTCTTCAGTAGATGATTCCCAAGCGGTACCCTCTGTTTCATTGGCGTCAATAATTGGGCTAGGTTTCGCTAACGTGTCTACTCGGCTTGGTTGAGCAGAGAAATTTTCGACAATAGATTCATCCGGTGCTGGAGCTTTTCTGGTACTGGCATCTTCGATAATAACGGCGACGGTTTCGGAAGCGCTGGCAGCATGGGCAATGGCAAGAGCATTGCGACCGGAAGGGTCCACTAAATCAGGGTTGACTCCAGCTGCCAACAAAAGACGACAGACATTAGCTTTATTACGACTAGCTGCCAACATTAGCGGGGTCAAACCAGCACCGTCGCGTGCATCTAGATCATCACCTCGACGGATATGCAGTCGGACTGCCGTTTCCACACCAGCTACAACGGCCATTTTTAGAAGATGGTTCAAAGGTGCGGTTGACATAAACATAGCTCACTTCAGTAGAGCTTAAATGCCAACTTCTTTCCCCGCTGCCGAACCTCCATAATCAGAGATGAAGACAGCATCCACGCTTGAATGGTTGTCCTTGTGGTGACAATACTGCAAAAATATTCGTTGGTTGATTTCATAGGGTGTGAGATTAGCACAGAGCAGGACAATGTTGACACAATGTTGGATACAGAACTAATGATGAGTGCTTACAAATACTTAGATTGGATCTTCAAAATTCGGTATCTGCTGATGGCACCTTGTTACTTTCCACGAGCTGCAGGTTTCGGGCAGCGAATTCCAGCCGCGATGGACTGCAATGGCACATTGTTGCCCTTGACGACAGTCCGCTTTCGTGCAATCTACCTAGGCGCTTTGGCTAACGAATTGCCGATTGGCTCAGGAGAAATCGAAAGTGCGCATCGCTACATCGTGCAACGACGACTTAAACTCCCAAGATCATGGTAGTGTGCCGCCAACGCTGACCATATGCTGGCCTTGCGCCTGAATAGGGCAAACCAGCAATGGGGCGACTATTGGAATAAACTCAGGAAAGCAGCTTGAATGACCACATCAGTTTGAATCGCACCCGATTTACTCAACCGCCAACAATATTACGACTGAATCTGTAGAATGGACGGTTGCTGTATAATTATCCAAGTACACACTCAGTAATTGATGTATGCATATTTTAAAAACCCCTGAGTTGGATGCGTATATGGTGTCTGAAATGGGGTAAGATGCAAATGTATGTTGGTAAAAGTGTTGGTAAATAGAAAAAGCTGTAAATGTTAAATCTTTATATGGCAATGGGTTACAGCTATGATTCAATTGCACCTATCCCACCAAATAACAGTGCGATATGCACACAAAAAACCAGCCCAGGCTGGTTTTTTTATTTGCAGCCGATGCCTGTGGATTTAAGCACCCACAAGGCATAGGCTGAATCCGATTTGAATGAATGTTTTTTGAGGGTATCATCGCGCCGCAATGAAAAAACTTTATATAAAGACTTATGGCTGCCAGATGAACGAGTATGACTCGGAAAAGATGGCGGATGTGATGCGCGCCTGCGACGGAATGGTACAGACAGACAAGATCGAAGAGGCTGATGTCATTTTGTTCAATACCTGTTCGATACGCGAGAAGGCCGAAGAAAAGGTGTTTTCCGATCTGGGGCGCGTGCGAACGCTTAAAACTGCCAATCCCGACCTGCTGATCGGGGTGGGCGGCTGTGTCGCCAGTCAGGAGGGCGACGTGATCATCAAGCGCGCGCCTTATGTGGATGTGGTGTTTGGCCCGCAGACCCTGCACCGTCTGCCTGAACTGATCAAGGCGCGTCGTGATACGGGTCGCTCGCAGGTAGACATCAGTTTTCCTGAAATCGAGAAATTCGATCATCTGCCAACGCCTCAGACAACGTCAGCTTCCGCCTTCGTCGCCATCATGGAAGGGTGCAGTAAATACTGCACATTTTGCGTGGTGCCCTATACGCGCGGCGAAGAGGTATCGCGCCCCTTTGCCGATGTGATGCACGATGTGGCGGTGCTGGCAGCTCAGGGTGTGAAGGAAGTGACGCTGATCGGTCAGAACGTGAACGCCTACTGTGGCGCTGCTGAGGGTGACGATACGGTGGATTTCGCCTATCTTCTGCAAGCCATTGCCGCTCTGCCGGATATCGCTCGCATCCGCTACACGACTTCGCACCCAAAGGACATGAGCCAACGCCTGATCGATGTGTATGCAACTACCCCGAAGCTGGTCAGTCATTTGCATCTGCCGGTGCAGGCAGGCTCTGATCGTGTTCTGGCGGCGATGAAGCGCGGTCATACCGTGCTGGAATACAAGTCCATCATTCGCCGGGTGCGCGCCGCACGTCCCGATATCTGCATCACTTCGGATTTTATCGTCGGCTTCCCCGGCGAGACCGAGCAGGATTTTGAACTGACGCTCAAACTGATCGACGAAGTGGGTTTCGATAACAGCTTCAGTTATCTGTATAGCCCGCGTCC